>NZ_JAOPKZ010000002.1 GCF_025519785.1 Staphylococcus marylandisciuri
GCTTGTTGGGAGCGGGACAGAAATCTAATTTGAATAAAATGATTTCGTAGTCCCGCCCCGGCAAGGATGACTAGAATTGAAAAAAGCTTGATACAAGCGCATTTTCAAATCAGTCATCTACTGCCAAGATACTGAAAGAGATTGAGACATTACATTATGTACCAGTTTCTTTGTGTTGGGGCCCCCTGCTCAAATCCTAAACGCTATTGTCCCGACCTTATTTGACAGGGAGCCTTGTGTTAATTACTCACTTAAAAAGTCGAATAAATTAAGCATTATTTCGACAATTTCGGTTATAATAAATAAGTATTTTGGAAGAAAGGGTTAAAGCACATGTCAAAAAAATTATTACCACTCAGACCATTAAGTCAGCTGTTCCCTAAACCGATGGTAATGGGGTGTGAAGGTGTCTGTGCTGCCATGCTTTTACAATATAATCAGCAGCAAATAAGTCCTACACACATCATGAAATATTGGCCTAAACATCAGAATGATCCACGTCAAGGCTATGTAGGACATCAACTTATCGTTAAAATAGGTTATCACCAAACAATTTTCCCTCAAGCATTTGTGCCTTACTTGAAACGGTATAATGAAGCGATACAAGATGGCTCGGGTAAAAGCTTAGAAGACCTTGAAACTCTTATAGAACGAGGACAGCCTGTACTAATCTACAACACTGTATTGGGACAAAAGCCTCAGCGTAAATCGTTTAATTTTGATGGGCAAAAGTATACAGTAACTTCAAATATTCACACAACGGTACTTATAGGTTACGATGATGATTATTACTATTATATTGACCCACTGTGGAGCCAATGGTTAAAGCACACATTGACGCTCCCGGCCTTATTTCCTTCCCATCATCAAATTATACGTATTGCTAAATCTACGTTGGAAGAGAGTTACGATGCACCCGGTAGAATGTGTATTTATATAAATAAGAATAGAAGTTGACGTAAGAAGTGAAGCTTCCCTTTAAGAGCTATAGTGAAAATATGTGAACGACATAGAAATATACTACTTTAGTCTTTTATTCATTAGGTCTGGTCCGGGACTAGTCTTATAAATCGATAACTTGCAGCGCATCACTTATTTCCTGAGAAATATCCTGCGTTCTCCATTGACGTTGGTAACCGAGACAAGGACAGATGTAAGTTATGCCTTTCTCCGTCATACGTTTTCTAAAATGCACATGGCCCATAACGCTATACCTTATAGGAAAGCGACGATATAGCGGCTCGATATCTGAAGTGCCTATGTATGCATTATAGAAATCAAACAAACGATGTGGTAAAGGTACTGCAAACGCTGGATGCGTAACGATGTGTGTAACTAGTATAGCTTTACGGTTACCGATGCTTTGCAGGTCGTTCTCGATTAGCTGTGCTGCATGCTTGGATAATTCACGATCTTCGTAAGGCCAATCAATGCGGACTTTATCTTGCCAAGTTGCACCATAGTATTTCCCCCTCGCTAGCCGCTCTACGCTAAATTTATTACTGGCATAACTGTAATCATACCAACCTGTGTGACCTATAATAGCCCATTCATCATCAATGATGTGGGGATGGGCTAACAAACAACCATCCATTCTTTTGTACATTTCTAAGACTTCTAAAGAAGAATAGCTTTGATGATCTGACCAGAAATCGTGATTTCCAGGTATGAAGAGAATGCGTATATTTAAATAGCCTTTCAATTCTTTTAAAAAGTCATTTACTAATTCAAACTGATTGGCGATGTCACCTGCAATAATCAATAATTCTACAGACTTTCTACGCACTTGTAGACTCAAAGCCTCTACGTAATCCTCAGTATAAAGTGTTGGATGTCTATCAATATGTAAATCGGAAATAACACCTATGCGCATAGTTCGCTCCCTTCAACTTTGTCATTAGTTTAATTATAAAAGTCCTCACACGAAATAACAAAACAGGGAGCGGGACAGAAATCTAATTTGACTAAAAAGATTTCGTAGGCCCGCCCCGGCAAGGATGACTAGAATTGAAAAAAGCTTGATACAAGCGCATTTTCAAATCAGTCATCTACTGCCAAGAGGCTGAAAGAGGCTGAGATTTATGTCCCAGCCTCATTAATACTAATGCATACCTCACGCTACAACTCCAACTAATTTAAGTGAATATAGGACACGGTGCAGTAATATTTAATACTGTTTAGTTGACCTCGATGCCTCATATTATGAGCGATTGTAACACTTATACAATATTATCAAAATGTAATAGAGTAGTGTTATGACTAGGAGACGTGATAAAATAAGCGTATCTCAATTCATCACTATCAAGAGGTAAAGACATAAAGATTCTGTGCTCTGGGAAACCGGTTAACGGTGTCCCAAAAGCAGGATTGTCGACAGAAACGTTCACGATTCGGGAGCGGGACAGAAATCTAATTTGAATAAAAAGATTTCGTGGTCCCGCCCCGGCAAAGATGACTAGAATTGAAAAAAGCTTGATACAAGCGCGTTTTCAAATCAGTCATCTACTGTCGAAATGTTGAAGGGAGCGGGACAGAAATCTAATTTGAATAAAAAGATTTCGTAGTCCCGCCCCGGCAAGGATGACTAGAATTGAAAAAAGCTTGATACAAGCGCATTTTCAAATCAGTCATCTACTGCCAAGAGGCTGAAAGAGGTTGAGACATTACATTATGTCCCAGTTTCTCTTTGTTGGGGCCCCCGCTCAGCTCTTAAACGCTTTTGTCCTGACCTCTTCACAATAAGGAGTTCATCATGTATTTATTAGAAGCCTTCTTAATATTTATCTTAGCCGTAGTCATTAGTTCTATCATACATAATCGGTTGCCTCATATTCCCATGGCCTTCATACAAATTATTTTAGGCGTAGGTCTATTTATCTTACCTATACCGCTACACTTCGAATTTGATTCTGAAGTATTTATGATGGCTGTCATCGCTCCATTACTATTTGTAGAGGGTACTCATGTATCCAGAACTAAGCTGCTTGAATATCGTAAACCTATTATATTGATGGCGATGACTCTCGTATTCGTGACCGTTATCGGAGTAGGCTTTTTCATACATTGGATATGGTCTGATTTACCAATGCCTGCAGCGTTTGCGATAGCAGCTATACTCTGCCCTACAGATGCCGTAGCTGTACAAGCTATTACTAAAGGTAAGATCTTACCTAAAGGCGCGATGGCTATACTTGAAGGTGAATCGTTACTCAATGATGCAGCCGGTATTATTTCGTTTAAAATCGCCGTTACGGCACTTGTTACCGGTGCATTCTCGACCTTTAACGCTATCAGTCAATTCATCATATCTACTATTATCGGTGTACTCATAGGGATTATAATAGGATTTATCATTGTTCGACTCCGCGTTTATTTATCAGCCAATAAAGGGTTAAAGGATAGTAATACCTTGATATTCATCCAGTTATTAACACCCTTTATAGTTTACTTTGTAGCAGAAGAGCTTCACGCTTCAGGTATTATCGCAGTAGTTATTGCAGGATTAATACACGGCTTCGAACACGACCGTTTAATTCGAGCTCAAACCGAATTACAAATGAGCTATAACCAAATATGGGATACATTGAGCTACGCATTGAATGGATTTGTATTCGTAGTTCTCGGCTATATCGTGCCTAAAGTAGTGACAGATATTGTGCAACACGAGCCCGAGAATATTCAATTTTTGATCATTACTACCTTACTTATCGCTTTAGCCATATATATATTTCGTTATATTTGGGTATTTATCCTTTTCAAAGATTTTTACTATCCTAAAAATATTCAGTCTTACCTTGATGAAGAAAGTTCAACGCCACCTAGACGTAGCCATTACGCCCTTATCATGACAATGTGTGGCATACACGGTACCATTTCGCTCTCAATGGCTCTAACTTTGCCTACAACGCTTGCACACCATCAGAACTTCACTTTCAAAAATGATTTACTCTTCATTGCTTCACTCATGGTGCTCATTAGTTTAGTTATAGCTCAAATTGTCTTACCTATCATCACACCGTCGGAGGAAAAACGTGTAGATGCTTCAATGTCTTATCAATCAGCCAAAATATTCATCGTAGAACGCGTGATCCTTCACTTTAGAGAAAAAGCGAAGCAACATAAAGACGAGGATTATAATGCGATCATTTCCTCTTACTTTGAGGAGCTGCTATTCCTGCTACAAATTGAACCTGAGAATAAGAATGCTAAGGAAGTTAAGCGGTTAGAGGAGCTCGCATCTGAGGTGGAAACTGAAACACTCGAGCGCTTGGTCGAACAGGATAAAATCAATCATTCTACTTTACAACACTACCGAACTGCAATCGAAAATACTACTCAATACCGAGAATCAACCTATATCCAACGTCTCAAGTTATCGATTAAAATGTTGGCATTACGCTATAACGCTAAACGACGAACCACTTCTACACAAGAAATTGTAGAATTTAAGACCCGCATGAAAGAAGTATCTAAAGTCATGCGAATCGTCCATCACAATATAACACTTCGGTTAAAAGAAGAACAACATAACCATAACGTGCTTGAAGTCAGTATCGTCTTATACGAATACTACAATCGCTTTAATTTGTTAAGACGTCGAAATCGGCGCATCCATAAAGAGTCACCAAGTCAAACAGCTACACAGAAAAAGCAAGGACTATACCTTCAACGCGCATATTTAGACGAATTAATAGAAGCTGGCCATGTTAACAAGACCATAGCAGCTCAAGTACGAGAGAATATTAACTACAATGAGATCGTAGTTGCAAGCGAGTAATGAAACTAAATTCACCTGAAACATAGAATTCTAAGCCATGTTGTAGCGTTTCTAGAGTTTGTTACTAACATTTGAAGTAACTACTTTCAGTTAGACCGCTCCCTCTCATCGTCATGTCGATTGTCCTTACCAAGCGTATATATAATTAGTAAGCAGCAACCTAGAATGTAATATAAAATATTTTTGAGAACTAATACTTTTTCATATAATTTAATCTTCAATATCGAGTATGATAAAGTTAAAATAGTTTTATTAATTAGAACATCTTGGAGGATTTCTATAAATGAGAAAAAAAGGATTCCTACTGATCGTTTGTGCTGCGTTACTCGCAGGATGTAATTATAAAAATCCTGATGACCGCACGGGCTTCTTTTATAATACATTTGTAAGTCCGTTAGACCATTTACTACACGGATTAGGTTCACTGTTTGGTGGAAATTATGGGTTTGCTATTATTTGTATAGTCTTATTTGTGCGGATTATTTTAATGCCATTTATGGTCATGCAAACGAAGAATTTGCATATGATGCGAGAGAAGACTAACATCGTTAAACCACAAATCAATCAGATAAAAGATCGTATGAAACATGCTGAAAATCACGAGGAGAAGAATGAGGCACGTCAAGCTCTTGTTGAAACGTATCAGCAATACGGAATCAGTCCGTGGAAGAGCATGCTAGGGTGCTTGCCTGTACTAATCCAAATACCGTTACTATTCGCGTTAATTGCAGTATTAAAGTATCCCTCTAAAGGTGGAATAAACGACCATCCACATTTCTTGTGGTTTAATCTAACCGAACCCGAAATATTTATTACGATTATTGCTGCTATTATCTATTTCATTCAGCCTATAGCTAATTTAATTCACTATCCTAAGGGGCAGCGAACACCTTACTATATTATGATGGTGTCATCACCTATCGTCATCACATTTGTCGCCTTACATTCTGCTTCAGCTCTCGGTTTATATTGGACGTTTAGCGGCTTATTCTTAATCGTTCAAAACCACTTGTCGCATAAAGTTTATAAGCGCAAAGCTCAAACTGAAGCACAACAACTTGCGTCAAAGCATGAAACAACATAACGATCAGTCACAGAACCCATTTCATAAATCCTGTAGGTTTAGAATTGTATTTATAAGCGTTATTGTGAGGTTTACACGAATGTCGTTTCTAAGACAAAAAAGGCTGAAAAGAAAAGCCTGTTGTGACCTTATGTCAATAAATTTAAAGAAATGAGTAGTACGTTGTGCTACTCAACATCTCATTACAACAAAACTTCGAGAGGAGGCTGGGACATAATGTAATGTCCCGCTCCCTCGAAGTTTTTCGCTTGCTGAGATATTTATGTCTACAGCTCTAAAGGCCTAACGTTTTCAAAGCTGTGACCACTATAAATATAACCTTTCATATGCATTTCAAATTTCAGCAGTAAGTGACTGAATTCTCAATGTATTTTAACAAAATGTAGCTAACCTTAATCCACATCATCGAGGAACCCGAGGAGATCTTTTTTAATTTAACAGATTTCTGTTTCGTCTTCGAGAAGTTGTTAAACGACTCAGGCAAACACGACTAAAAGTGCTGGCTAATACTTATGAAACGCTAATTGCAAATAGTGTGAATGAGCTTGCTATACACTATTACATCTTCTTGGTACGAGGGATCAAGATGCTATCAGAAATTAATACTTGTTATACCACTTTACCTTTTATCTGCAGGTACTTTAATGGATTGACGTACAAGTTCAATGGTATTCGCCCATATAACGTGACCGAAAAATTCTGAAACACGCTCTTGAGGCGGTAAATCTTGAAGTTTAGGCGTTAAGCCCAAACGAGGTAACAATAGATCATGGAAAAGCACGTGAATCGCAATACCGAACCAACTGCCTCGATGACGAGTTATACTGTGATTATATTCTGCAATACCCGCGTACACGAGTGCATTAACTACAGAAAATCCATAGTGAATACCCATCACGGCTACCGGTATAAAATTGCGATTATACACTACTCTATAATCTTTTACTTTATCTGATACATTTAATCGGTTTAATAACGTAAGCGGTGGCGGTTCCTCTTCTCTTTCAGGCGTTCTAGGTGGAAATAGGCCTTCCCAACCAAATTTAACTGCTCCTGCAAGCAAGCCGCCAGCTATCCCGGTTAATACTATTCTCTTACATGAAATTTGTGTCATTATTAACACCTCACTTATTTGAGATTTATAATCCTTTTACCCGTTTATGAGATTTTATATATATCTTAGTCATTTCAGCCTATCAACTTATACTTTCTTTAAAGGTAAAAGGCTATGATGATGAGCATTGAACAATAAGTGCTATAAAGCTGACAATTATTTCAAAGCTCACCAAGCAGACATTTACCGGTAAAAATCAGTATCTCTTCTCTAAAAGCCTTCCTAAGTTTAATCCCAGCGTCTTATTGAGGTTGAGACATAAAGTTTCTGTGCTTTCTGAAACCGACGAACGGCGTCCCAAAAGCAGGATTATCGACAGATACGCTCACGATTCGGGAACGGGACAGAAATCTAATTTGAACAAAAAGATTTCGTAGTCCCGCCCAGGCAAGGATGACTAGAATTGAAAAAAGCTTGATACAAGCGCGTTTTCAAATCAGTCATCTACTGCCAAGATGCTGAAAGAGGGAGCGGGACAGAAATTTAATTTGAATAAAAAGATTTCGTGGTCCCGCCCCGGCAAAGATGACTAGAATTGAAAAAAGCTTGATACAAGCGCATTTTCAAATCAGTCATCTACTGCCAAGATGCTGAAAGAGACTGAGACATTACATTATGTCCCAGTTTCTCTTTGTTGAGGCCCACCCCAACTCGCATTGCTTGTTGAAACTGGTTTAACAGTTTCTCTATGTTGGGGCCCCCTGCTCAAATCTTAAATGCTTTTGCCCCGACCTCACTTGCCTTTCGGCACTAAACACCATATGAGTATCAAAGCGAGCAATGCACAGAGTAAATTAAACCCTAGTCCCGTGGTTATACCTACTTCTGCACTCATTCTAGCACTCATCATAGAAAATAAAGTACTTGAAATAGCTAGACCAAATGAATTACCTAATGATGAAGCCATCTTATAAACGCCTGAAGCAACTCCGACCTTATCATCGGGCGCTGTAGAAACAGCCGTATCCGTTGAAGGCGTAGCATACATACCTAAACCTAAACCATAAATTAAATAGCCTATGATACATGTAGTGACATAAACTGTAGGAGGCAAAAACACCATCATTAAAAGTATGATACCTAGAGCGTTTAAACTTGCTCCTATCATCATTGGGCGTTTAGGTCCCATCACCTGAAGCACCTTCTCACCTACAGGTATCATCAGTAGAACGGAAATGAGGTACGTTAAGGTTATATACCCAGCTTGAGATTCTTTGAAGTTCAAACCAGATTGAAAATAAGTGTTAGCAACGATAGTCGTACCAAAGACAGCATTGAGTAAGAAATTAGACAAAGTAGCACCTGTATAACCTTTATGTTTAAATAAATTAAAATCTATTAATGGATTGGCATATTTATTTTCCCATATGATAAAAGCAATTAATGACAATAGAAACAAACCTGACAAACCCATTATGCTGAAAGAAAATAGACCATAATCTGACGCTTGAGTGATAATCATATTAATGCTTAACATTGCCACAACAAGTAATATTAAACCTAAGAAATCAAATCTTTCGCTTGATGACTTCTCGTCTTTAGGAGCCTTTGACTCAGGAGTATGTTTGATTAGAAGCATACTTAGTAAAGCTACTATTATAGAAATGATAAAGATTGAACGCCATCCTACATATGTCGCCATAAAGCCACCAAATACTGAACAAATACCAGAGCCGCCCCATGAACCTATTGACCAATAAGTTAAAGCACGTTGTCTATGTGTTCCGATATAATAAGTATTGATAATAGCAAGCGTGGCAGGCATGATACAGGCGCCTGAAATACCTTGAATAGCCCTCCCGATGATTAAAAAAGATGAGGAGCCTGGAATAATAATTAATGCTGACCCTATAATACTGAGAATTAGACCGATATAAGTGAGTTTCATTCTACCGTATTTATCAGCCAATCCACCTGCTCCAACTACTAGAAGTCCACACAATAAAGCGGTGAGACTCACTGCAGCGTTAATCACACCCATCTGAGCATCAAATGATTCTTGAAGTGTAGGCACTACATTAACTAAAGAATTAGCAAATAACCAGAACGTGATGACGCTTAAGAAGATCCCTGCTAATAAACGGTTATCCCCTTCAAAGGTTCGTGCTTTATTCATATATTTATCTCCTCCAACAAAAGCCTTAAAATAAATAAAGGTTTTGAAACTATTGAGCACTACATTGCTTCCTCCCATGGGAGTGGGACAGAAATCTAGTTTGACTAAAAAGATTTCGTAATCCCGCCCCGGCAAAGATGACTAGAATTGAAAAAAGCTTGATACTAGCGCGTTTTCAAATCAGTCATCTACTGCCGAGATGTTGAAGAGGGAGCGGGACAGAAATCTAATTTGAATAAAAAGATTTCGTAGTCCCGCCCCGGCAAGGATGACTAGAATTGAAAAAAGCTTGATACAAGCGCATTTTCAAATCAGTCATCTACTGCCAAAATGCTGAAAGAGGCTAAGACATTACATTATGTCCCAGCCTCATTCTCTCTAGTCAAAGACCTTTATGTCCCTGCCTCATTCGCTTATCCTAGTCTCATTCAGTATTTTAAGCTTGGGAGCGCTGTCGCTTAAGCATTTAAACAACTACTGACTCAATAACTTCAAAACGTTAATCTTAACATTCGACGTCTAGATTATTTAATTAATAACTGTCCACATGTTTAGTGATAGTTTACTCAATTTTGACTAAAATTATATCTTTTAGAAATATACTTGAAATAGATTTATCATAAAGGTTGTTCGGAATTTTTTATTATTCTTTATGATTTCCTGACTTCTAAAATAACATTTTAATATAAAAAAAGCTAATAACTTTAACTCTAACTACAATTACTACAACTAACTTTTCATTAACACTATTAAAGTGTAAAATATCAATTATATTTTGCTATAAAATTTTTAACTGTAGTATAATGATGAATAATACATTAAAAAAAGGTGTCGTAATGCTTAATTTATTTATGCTCTTACTTGAGCGTATGGGCCTCATCATACTGCTCGCATATATATTGATGAATATTCCTTATTTTAAAAATTTAATGAATCGCCGTAGCGAGTCTCATTCAAAGATAAAATTAATAATTCTATTCACCTTCTTCTCTATTCTTTCAAACTTTACTGGTGTCCAAATTAGAGGAGGTGAAGTCATCAGTGGTACGCTTTATCAACATTTACCTCCAGATGCTTCTATGGCTAACACAAGAGTCCTGACGATAGGTGTTGCAGGATTAATCGGTGGTCCTTATGTAGCATTAGTAGTAGGTGTAGTATCTGGTCTATTTAGAGTTTATATCGGGGGAGCTGATGCATATACTTATTTCATATCGTCCGTGTTCATCGCACTCTTGTCAGGCTATTTTGGCTATAAAGCATTAAA
The DNA here is from genome assembly GCF_025519785.1 of Staphylococcus marylandisciuri. Taxonomy (GTDB): domain Bacteria; phylum Bacillota; class Bacilli; order Staphylococcales; family Staphylococcaceae; genus Staphylococcus; species Staphylococcus marylandisciuri. The sequence goes on from NZ_JAOPKZ010000002.1 coordinate 10,359, forward strand.
ATCCAACCGCTACCCTACTGCATTTAAAGGTGCCATGGTGGGAGTGGGCAGCGAAGTCATTCAAATGCTATGTATTCTCGTCTTCTCTCATCATCCTGAATTGTCGTGGAACCTCTTTCGTTTCATCTCGATTCCTATGATCCTCATCAATTCAATTGGGACAGCAATATTTATGTCTATCATATTATCTACGATACGTCACGAAGAAGAAACTCGAGCGATTCAAACACATGACGTCTTACAATTGGCTAACGCCACATTGCCGTACTTTCGTTCAGGTTTGAATGAACACTCTGCCAAAGAAGCTGCTGAAATTATTTTAAATTTAATGCAAGTGTCTGCAGTAGCTATCACAAATCGGCATGATATTCTCACACATGTGGGAGCAGGCAATGATCACCATGTAGCTCAGAAAGCCATCATCACTCATTTATCGAAGGAAGCTATTCATACGAATACTTTAAAAGAAGCGTATTCACGTGAAGAAATTGGATGCAACAACCCTCATTGTCCACTGGAAGCTGCCATTGTAGTTCCGCTTCATCTTAACAATAGCGTAGCCGGAACTTTGAAATTGTATTTTACAGATAAGACCATCATTACGACCTCAGATAAACAAATGGCTTCAGGTTTAGCCGAGATATTCTCAAGTCAACTTGAACTGGGCCACGCTGAGATGCAAAGCGCATTATTGCGCGATGCTGAAATCAAGTCACTGCAAGCCCAAGTCAATCCACACTTTTTCTTTAACGCAATTAACACGATTTCAGCTATGATACGCATCAATACTGAAAAGGCGCGTGAACTATTACTACAATTAAGCCAATTCTTCCGATCAAACTTACAAGGGGCACGAGATAATGTCATTACCCTAGAACAAGAACTGGCACAAGTGAACGCATATATATCTTTAGAGCAAGCAAGATATCCCAATCGATTCACTATTCATTTCGATATAGCTCCGCAGGCGAAACAAACTTCTGTTCCACCTTTCGTGTTACAAATACTTATCGAAAATGCTATTAAACATGCTTTTACACATCGACGCAAAAATAATGTTATCCAAGTCAATGCGTCATTTCATGCCCACTACTTAAGACTAAACGTAACTGATAACGGACATGGCATCCCTCCGCATTTAGTCCAGCAACTAGGCAAACAGCAAGTGACTTCCTATACAGGAACGGGCAGTGCACTTGAGAATTTAAATAAAAGGTTAACCGGTCTCTTCGGGACTTATTCTCGCTTACATTTCGATTCAACTGATAAAGGTACGTCTATTTATTGTGACATACCTTGTTTACAACATCGCAACCAGGAGGCATAAATTATGAAAGTCATCATTGTTGACGACGAACCCTTAGCGCGTAATGAACTCCATTACTTATTAAAGGAAATACGATCTTTTGACTTAATATCAGAAGCAGAAACCATCCAAGAAACACTAGAATTATTGCTGTTAAATCAATATGATGTGGTCTTTTTAGACATAAATTTGATGGATGAAAGTGGGCTAGATATGGCTTCAAAGATAAATCAAATGCCTCACCACCCACACATCATCTTTGCCACCGCACACGACACCTATGCAGTTAAGGCTTTTGAGCTTGATGCTACCGATTATATTCTTAAACCCTTTGATAAATCTCGAATTGAGCAAGCACTAGCTAAAGTGACTCGGCGCACTCATACGCGTTCACTCGATGAAGGTTCAAATTTAAAAAAAGCTCACGCTAACTACGATGACAATTACGAAGCACAGTCAGACAAGCTACCGGTAGAAATGGAAGATCGTATACATTTATTAAATCCACAAGACATCATAGCGATATCAGTTCAAAACGGCATAACTACAATCAATACTCTGAAGCAAAATTATGTCACGCACCTACCGTTAAGTCATTATGCAGATCGTTTAAGAAATCCAAATTTCTTGCGTATTCATAGAGCTACGATAATCAATAAGAAACATATTGAAACGGTAGAACACTGGTTTAATTATACGTATCAATTAACGATGACTAATCAGTTAAAGTTTCAAGTCAGTCGCTCATATATGAAAGGTTTCAAACACCAATTAGGTCTAGATTGAGAGTCAAGTTTCATATTGTGCAACTCAGCTCGAACATCTTGCATTTCAGTATGAAAACGCCCTTACATCCCTTTCTTTTCTTATAATTAAGTTGAAATGGAAAAGGGAGGATGTAATCGATGGCAACCGATCAAACTGACAGACACAAACCAGAAGCACGACAAAAAGAGAGCAAAACTTATACCTTCTTACATCAAGTTACCGTGTTAGGTATCATCTTACTCATCTCAAAAGTGATAGAAGGCCTATCCCCTGTGCCGATGCCTGGCTCAGTCGTAGGACTTGTCTTACTCTTCATCGCTTTATGTACGGGAATCGTTAAACTCGGCCAAGTAGAGTCAGTAGGTACTGCTTTAACTAATAATATTGGCCTATTCTTCGTACCTGCTGGAATATCAGTTATCAATTCACTTGGGGTGCTCAGCTCAAGTCCAATTCTCATCATCTTATTAATTATCATCTCAACAATACTGCTATTATTGTGCACAGGATTTACCTCTCAGCTGTTGATGAAGTTCACTAACAAGAAAGAACGAGACTCTATAGTTGAAGGGGGACATAAATAATGCAACACATCATAGATTTAATCATTCACACACCTTATTTCGGGATTTTACTTTCAGTAGTCCCATTCACTGTGGCTACTTATTTTTTTAAGAAAACAAATGGCTTCTTCCTATTAGCACCCCTATTCGTAGGTATGGTAGTGGGTATAGTTTTCTTAAAAGTTACAGGTATTAGTTATGCAAATTATAGGATTGGAGGCGACATCGTTAACTTCTTCTTAGAACCCGCAACAATGTGCTTCGCTATACCTCTATATAAGAAAAGAGAAGTATTAAAACGTTACTGGTTCCAAATATTTGGTAGCTTGGTCATTGGAACGCTTATAGCCCTTCTACTTATTATCTTAATAGGTAAGGTCGCATTATTCTCTGACCAGATTATCAATTCAATGTTACCTCAAGCTGCAACTACTGCAATCGCTTTACCTGTATCTGACGGTATTCACGGCTTGAAAGAGCTCACTTCACTAGCTTGTATACTGAATGGAGTTATCATCTATGCCTTAGGTGCTAAAATGATCCGTTTATTCCGTATTAATAATCCTATTGCTCGCGGCCTAGCTTTAGGAACAAGTGGTCATTCCCTCGGTGTAGCAGCTTCTCAAGAATTTGGCGAGACAGAGGAATCAATGGCTAGTATCTCGCTAGTACTTGTAGGTGTCGTAGTAGTTGTCGTAGCACCACTACTGTCCCAACTCTTTGTTTGAAATAGTAATATAAAATATAGGGTGAAATTAAGCCAGCACTTTGAGTCAAATGCCCATGAGAAAGATTTTTCTCGGCGTCAGACTCAGTGCTGGCTTTAATATTAATATTCAGTTGAAGGAACTATGGAATTGAGTGTGGATGCCAACCCCTACAGTTAATCAAATACTAAAGACTTCATGGTCTCTCACGTTCTCTTAAGACTAACTATAACGGACGATGCTATTCACTAGTGCAGTTAATAATGCAGAAAGTTAGCATGTAAATACTTCATTGTCTACCCAGGCAATTATTCCGAGATTCTAATTATGCTTCTTTGTCAGTGCAACACCATTCAATTACACGAGCAATAGCTTTATCCCAATAAGCATAATCGTGACTTCCTGTATCACTTTCAAACTGATACTTGATACCTAACTGATCTAAATAACGTATCATTCGTTGATTATCCAAGTATAATTCGTCCTCTTCACCACACATGATCAATAATTCTGGTATCTCTTTGTCTAGTCTCTTCGCTTCATTTAGTAAGTGATAAAGATCTAAGTCAGTTCCTGTAATATTGGTGTTCTCACCAGTAATCGCTTCTCCTGAAAAATCATGCCAATCAATATTGATGAGTTGTTGCGCATCAAACACAGCTGACATTGGACAAGCTTTACCAAAGAGCGATCCTTTTTTCAATGCAAACCGCAGCGTTCCATATCCTCCCATTGAATGGCCCGCGATGAAATTATCTTCTCTTTTTAGAGACAAAGGAAGTATTTGATGTGCATAGTTCCACACTTCAATAATGTAATCAAAGTAACTGTGTCCATATACCATATTCGCATAACCGCTATGATCTGCTCGCGGCATAATTATAGCGAGTTGATATTGATTCGCATAACGCTCTATACTTGTATACCTTAGATAAGTCGTTTCGTCACTAGACAAACCATGGAGAAGCATAAGAGTCTTTAAGGGTCTAGCTTTTTGATTAGGATCGAAGTAACTCGCGTCATCCGGAAGAATAATAGTGAGATTTTGATGCATGCCTAAAACCTTGGTGCGATAATTTAAATAAATGAGTGCCATTGATATTTACACCTCTATACTAATTAATGCGTTGTGGTTTGTTGCGCTTTGATGTGTGCGTAGGGTCTAAGCGTTTTTCAAGTATGCGCAGTACAACGTCAATGATAACTGCAATTAACGCTATAGGAATAGCTCCAGCTAGAATAAACGTTGTCCCATCTGTCGCGTTTGTACCTCGAATGACGATGTCCCCCAGTGTGGGCGCACCTATGAATGAACCGACTGCTACGACACCGATTGCCACTACTAAAGCGATTCGCACACCGCCTAATATGACAGAAAGAGATAGCGGAAGTTCAATTAAACGTAAGACTTGATTACCTGTCATCCCCATTCCTTTACCTGCATCTTTGATATTTTCATCAACACCTTGAATTCCTGTATAGGTGTTTTTAATAATAGGCAACAGTGCATATAAGAAGACGGTAAAGACGACTGTATTAGGACCAAGCCCCATAACTAACATGAGTATAGCTAACATGGCAATGACCGGCACGGTCTGAATAATGTTGGCAATTGTAATTACAATCCATGATAGCTTAGAGTAACGCGCTATAAATATGCCAATCGGTATGCCGATAATAGAGGCGAATAACACGCCATAGACCGACATCAGTAAATGTTTAAAGAATAGATCCATGAGGTAGCCAAAGTTTGTAGAATAATATTCGCCTAGCTGTTGTAATAAATTACCTGACATTACGGTCGACCACCTTTCTCTTTATCAAAGTAGTGATGTTTCTTCAAGAAATTCTCAGCTACTACGGCAGGTTCTTTGCCTTCGCCGTCAGCCTCGTAATTCAGTTCTTGCATCTGTTTCGTAGAAATCTTTCCTTCTAGTTTAGATACGGCAGGTTTGATCTCAGGATGTTTCTTCAATACTTTATTTGTTGCAAATGGACTTGCGTCATATGGAGGGAAGAAACGACGATCATCCTTTAATATTTTCAGATCATAAGCGGCAATACGTCCGTCAGTCGAATAACCTACCGCTGCATCTAACTTATTATTATGTAAGGCATCATAGACAAGCCCTATTTGCATAGGTCGTACTGTATCAAAGCTGAAACCATATTCTTGAGTGAACCCTTTATAGCCATCGCCTTCACGTTGCATCCAAGAACTATCTACTCCTAGTCGTAAATCCTTATGATTCTCTAAATCTGATACCGTGTTGAGATGGTACTTCTTAGCTGTTTCTTTGGTCACCATAAAAGCATATGTGTTCGCAAAACCATATGAATTAAAGAACTTTGAATCGTATTTATCTCTAAATCCCTTTTGAGTAGCTTCTAACGCTTTCTTAGGATCTTTAATTGGTTTCTCATTTAATGCTCCTGTTAAATCTGTACCCGTATAACGAGCGCCTGACATGTTGGCATCGCCAGTCGTGATCGCTTTGTGTTGTATCGTACTAGAACCAAGATTGTTCACTAAAGTAGGTCTAACTTTGCCTTTCGTGTCATGTTCTATAATTAGCCTTACCATGTGTGCCATGATTTGCGATTCTGTATTACTTACTGCGGTAATTTTCACTTCATTATCTGAACTGCTACCGCCGAGACCAGGCAAGCTACATCCAGATAACACAGTGAGACACAATAAGGGCACAACTAATAACGTTTTAAACTTTTTCATCATGTTCTCCTCCTCGTTATCTCGATACTTTTAACCCTTTAGGTACAGCCCATTTTTCAATAAGTGAGAGTACAAAATCTACTATAAGTGCTAAGATAGTTACGCCCACTGCTGCTGCGATAATCATGTTAGCGTTATAAAGGTTAAGTCCATTAAATACAAAGTCTCCTAACCCTCCAGCACCTACATAGCTTGCTAATGTAGCCCAACTAATCACGTATACAGCTGATAATCGTATGCCGCTCAAAATGAGAGGCAACGCAAGTGGTAACTCTACATCTTTCATCAATTGATAGCGCGTCATACCCATACTTTTACCAGCTTCTTTTAAATTTTCATCAATATTTTGTACGCCCAATACTGTATTGTTGAGTATAGGTAGAAGTACGTAGATGAATAAAGCGATAATCGCAGCCATTTTACCTACTCCGAAAATAGGTATCATAATCGCTAGAACTGCAAGAGTTGGAATTGTTTGGAGCACACCTGCAAGCGTGAGAACTACGTTTGATGTGCGCTTCATACGTGAGAGCATAATGCCTATAGGAACAGCCACGACTATGGCAATGAGTAACGCAATGATTGAAATCTCTAGATGTTCCCATGCTTTCTTCAACAATTCTTGACCATTATTGTGTAAGAAGTCCATCATGATGGATCAACCCCTATATCATTTGATTCAACAATGCCTGTATCCGGTTGGGAATCCTCACTTTCACCCCAAATGCTGTCATAGACAATGTCGACAAGATTAGCGCGTGTAATTAGCCCTAATAATGTCTTATCGTCACGATCTACAACTGGAACATTGCGCACATTCCGTTTTAATATCGTCCGCACACTATCTTGTAATTTGCTGTCAACACGCACTCGATAGATATCACGTTGCATAGTATCGATTAATTCACGATTTGCACGTAACCCTTGATTAATATCTTCTATGTCTAGATAGCCGAGCAAGCGCTCGTCATCCCCAACTACAAATATGGTATCTACGCGCCGTTCTCTCATGATTTCAACCGCATCATTTAACGAACGGTCAGCATGAATGGTTACCGGTCGTATCATCGCATCTTTAACTGTGCGCATATTAGGTCGATCTTGAATTAATCTGTTCTGACCGATAAAGTCTCTAACGAAGTCATTAGCTGGACTTCGAAGAATATTATCGGGTGTATCATATTGCACAACTTTACCATTCGACATGATACAGATCTTATCAGCGAGTTTAATTGCTTCATCCATATCATGCGTGACGAAGATAAAGGTTTTGCCTAATTTCTGTTGCAATTCTTTTACCAAGTCTTGCAACGTATCACGGGTAATTGGATCTAATGCGCCAAATGGTTCATCCATTAAGATGATGTCTTGCTCTGCAGCTAAGGCGCGAACAACCCCTATTCGTTGTTGCTGTCCACCTGAAAGTTCTGATGGATAACGGTCCAAATAGTCTTCAGGTAAATCCACTAGTTTAATTAATTCCTTAGCTTTAGCTTCCTTTTTTTCCTTTGACCATTTGAGCAACTTAGGAACGAGAACTATATTTTCCTTAATTGTCATATGAGGCATCAGACCTATTTGCTGGATGACATATCCAATACTCCGTCGTAATTCTACAGGATCCATCTTGCGAATGTCTTTACCATCCATCGTGATCTGACCTTCTGTCGCTTCAATCATTCGGTTGATCATACGTAAAGCTGTCGTCTTACCACTTCCACTCGTTCCGATAAAAGCGACAAATTCACCTGAGTTTATCTCAAGTGACATGTTATCGACAGCTTTCTTTTGACCTGAATATATTTTTGATAAGTTCTTAATGCTTAACATGTCTCAAATTCCTTTCTATCGTAATTCTATCTGTAACAATATTACAAATAGTTAAGGGCCTCATGTGAAGTCTACAAATTTTAGAATAAGTAAAAACAAGCACAAAAGACCCTCTCGTAATAGCAATGATCAAATATTTATATGTAGTATAATATGATAGAGCTTACTAGTTGAGGTCAACATAAGTTATTATTCACTACAAAAGTTACTTCTATTGCGTGTTGTCTATCTAATAGTAATTATACCCCTATTCAAGTGAAAAGTCACATCGTCATCGAGTCCAGGCATCATTATCATTCATGTTATCATACCTGGAACATCATTGATTTATCATCTTTATTTATCATTCATCCCTTTACCATTAAGAATATGTTGATAATACTTCTTCACCCTCTTCTCTCTCGTATCACTCTTCTTAGCTTGTCCAATATGATACATGTACTGCCGTTGACGACCAGGTGTAAGATTCTCAAACGCTTCTTTAAACTTATCATCTCTCTCCAAAGCATCTGCTAGTTCTTCTGGCATATCATACTCAGCTGTGGACTTCATAGGTACTTTTTTACCTGATCTTTCAATATGAATGGCTTCTTTAATGTACCATTCAATCTCTTGCTGGCGCGATTCAATTTCCTTAACTGATTCAAATCGCAGTTGACGAGCTGCTTGGACATTTTTAGTTTGTTGAACAAGCGCTCGATAAGCATCATCCATGATAGCACCTTTCTCAAATAATAAAGCGCAATAATGTTTAAATTCCTGAATGATGACTACATTTTTACCATTTAATGTATAACAGGGATGTTTCCATTTATAATCTTCTTCAAGTTCTGTGTGGAGGATGATCTCCCGTAATAACTTTATTTCATCCTGCCACTGCGTTAACTCACTCATATATGGGAGCGGGACAGAAATCTAATTTGAACAAAAAAGATTTCTGTCCCGCTCCCTCTTATTCTCTGTCATCTCAATCACTCCTACCTTGCCTTCTCTTACATTCGTATGACTACATGACCTCATTAGCATTCACTTTATCACACGTGATGAATCCAAAATAGTGTTATTATAATTTCTTGCAAATGAAATTTATAAACTTATCTGAAAATTTTTGATATAATATACAGAACGAGGTTGGGACGAATGCGTTTAGCACTTGAGCTAAACTGAACGATGAGCAACATTGCGTGCCAAATTTTGGCACATCGTAAGCGTTTCTGTCGACAATCCTGCTTTTGGGTCGCCGTTAATCGGTTTCAGAGAGCACAGAAACTTTATCTCTCAACCTACTTAAGGGGTGAACAGTAGTCATTATAACAAAAAGGGGATGTTGTTATGTTTGATAATAGTGTTGGGCTCACGGTAATTGGTATCGCAATCATCGTTTCTATCGTCGGCCTATTGATTGCGAAAAAAATTAGTCCAGTTGTAGGAATGACACTTATACCTGTGATTGGTGCCCTCATTCTAGGCCATACCTTACACGACATTGTGAAATACTTTAACAGTGGTGTAGGACAAGTCATGAACGTTGTAATCATGTTCGTTTTTGCAATTATTTTCTTTGGCATTATGTCAGATAGTGGCGTTTTTAAGCCTTTAGTTAAGCGCTTAATATTATTGACAAGAGGAAATGTTATTATCGTTTGTATCGTCACTGCACTGATTGGTACTTTTATTCAACTCGACGGTGCTGGGGCAACAACGTTCTTACTATCTATACCTGCTTTGTTACCCTTATATCGCGCTTTAAATATGAATCGCTATTTACTTATATTAATACTAGGGCTAAGCGCTTCAATCATCAATATGATTCCTTGGGGCGGCCCCATGGCTCGAACTGCGACAGTGCTGCATGAGAAAGATGTAAATGCTTTATGGTACGGCGTCATACCAGTGCAAATCGTAGGCGTGATACTGGTTCTTATCTTTTCAGCATTTCTAGGTTGGCGCGAACAACGTAGAATTCGCCGACTCATACAACAAGGTGAAATCAAAGATACGCAAAATATCGATATTCATAAGTTAGTTAAAGACTATGAATATGACCAAGATATTAAGTTTCCTGTGCGTGGGCGTGCAGTAAGTCAACCTTGGATCATTTGGGTTAATGTAGTGTTGACACTCGTTGTAATCGTTGCCATGTTAGCGAATTGGGCACCACCAGAATTCGCTTTCTTGATAGGTACTGCCTTAGCTCTTATCATTAACTTTAAAGATGTGGATGAACAAATGGACCGCTTGAAAGCCCATGCCCCTAACGCCTTAATGATGGCAGCAGTTATCATTGCGGCAGGCATGTTTCTCGGCATATTAAACGAAACAGGTATGTTGAAAGCTATTGCAGTCAATTTCATCAAAGTTATTCCTGATGGGGTTGGTCCATACTTACATATCATAGTCGGTATATTCGGTGTTCCTCTCGATTTGTTAACGAGCACGGATGCTTATTACTTTGCACTCTTACCAATAGTCGAGCAGACTGCGCATCAATTTGGTGTAGCTCCAACTTCTACCGCCTATGCCATGTTGATAGGTAACATTATAGGTACGTTTGTAAGCCCGTTCTCACCTGCTTTGTGGTTAGCAATTGGACTAGCCGAAGCCAATATGGGAACTTACATTAAATATGCATTCTTCTGGATTTGGGGCTTTGCTATAATTATGCTAGCGATTGCTATATTAATGGGTGTGATTACCATTTAACTTTAAATTCAAACGTGCTGCCGATAATTAAACATGTGGAAATGGGTAGTACGTTGTGCTATACAGCATATTATTAAAGCACAAACTTCGAGATCCTCGTAAATTTACGAAGACCTCGAAGTTTTTTCGATAACTGGGAGCGGGACAGAAATCTAATTTGACTAAAAAGATTTCTGTCCCGCTCCCATTATATTATTCGAATTCAGAATCGCTATAGTTCAATGTTTGTTTCAAACTAATTGCTATTATTAAGACTAATACACCTATCCCTGCTGAGAAATACGTCGTAGCGTAAACACTTAAATTAGAAACTACCAAGCCTCCAACTATGCTACCGACGCCAATACCAGCATTTAAGCTCGACATATTCCAACTCATGACTTGACTGGTATCACCTTCAACTTGATCAATAATTCCACTTTGCACAGCGGGATTAGTACTCCATTGCATAATATTCCAAATAAATATGCCTAAGATAAGAATAATTGATGTGGCAAGTAGTTGGTTCAAGAGTGACATCATGATGATAAATGAGATAATAGAAATGATAAGCCAGCGTTTACTAGTCAGTCTATCAGATAAGAAACCACCCATTGATGTACCTGCAACACCTGCCACCCCATTGATTAGCAGAACGATAGAAACAAATGATAAAGTATGACCACTTTTAAGCATCAAAGGATTAATATAAATAAAAGTAATAGAATTTGCTACTAAAATTAAGAATGTAATAGCTAAGTATTTGGCAACTTCAGCTGGCCGTAAGACTGTAGCATGGTTAGATTGATTGCTCATCGAACGATTAGCGTTTTTCGATGTTGGGGGTTTGAGGTAAGGGAGATAAAGAAACATTAACACCCCTGCTATCAAGCTAACAGCTACTATAAATACGAAAGTGTAGCGCCACCCCAATGCGCCTCCAATCATCGTTCCTATAGGTACGCCTAACACATTTGCACCACTAAACCCTGAATAGACAATGCCAATCATCTTACCTCGATTCATAGGAGTAGTTAACATGGCAGTTAACGCTAATATCTTTACAATAATTAACGCTGCTGCTGCGGAAGATACTATACGTCCTATCACTAATAAAGTGAAATTCGGCGCTATTGCGATCACAATATTACCTATAATAAAAAATACTAGCGTCCATAACAGTAACGGTTTAGGTCGAAAATGAGTCGTTAAACGCACTAATATCGGCCCGGCAACCGCAAACGTTATCGCATAAAGAGTGACGAGTTGTCCGATAATAGCTTCTGAAACATGTAAATCGTGACTCATTAAGTTCATAATGCCAGCTACCATCATCTCAACCATTCCCACTATAAATGTACACAGTATAAAGGTTACAACACGCATCACTGACATTTTAAAATCCCATCCTTACTCAACCGGAAATTTATCTATAACATTTCTATTATAAATTAAGTATATGCACTTTAGTTATTACTTGCTTGTGAAATCCAAAAGATCACTCAGAGGTTACGCCCTATGAGTTGATTACGATGATTGAAGAATTGCCGGTAGCTTAGATAAGTTGCAATCAAAGCAGAAATAATCGTCGCTGTAGTATGGATGAACACAACTAATAACTGGAATTTAATAGCTTCTAACGGAGGGACACCACCGATAATAAGTCCAGTCATCATCCCTGGAATAGAAACCAATCCATAAGTCTTAACTGAGTCTATCGTAGGCACAATTGCTGTCTTAACACTTTCACGTATTGTCGCTTTAGAAGCTAACTTAGGATCAGCACCCAAAGCTAACTTCGACTCTATCTCATCCATCTGTTTAACAAATTCCCGATCTAAATTTTGATAAGCTAAATTGATAGCAATCAACCCGTTATTGCCTAACATTCCTGCAATAGGTATCACTTCATTGGGTTTAAAGTCAATCGCTCCAGTAATAATCACACCCGCAAGCGGGATAGCTACGCCTACAAAGATTGAAACAAATGAGATCCAGAAAACATGATGCATGACTTGAGAAGCACGGCTTAAAGTATTCCATGAAGCATTAATAATAATGACTAGCACAAAGATAAGTAATAACCACTTTTGATCTACGTTAAAAATAAAGTGTAATATAAAACCTAATATCACTAACTGTATAACCGCTCTTATTGTAGCAATGACTAAATCTTTAATAATATGTAACTTTTCAACGTAAGAGACGATAATGGGAAAGAGCAACAATAAAGCAGTTATCGTTAAGGCAGTTGTGCTCATGATAGATCCTCCTCACTCTCTATTTTTCCATCAACGAGACGTATTCTCTTCTTGAAATATCTCATACTTTGATCATTACTATGTGTGATCCACAAGATGGCTACATCCTGTTTAGCGAGTTCGAAGATTAACTTTTCTATCTTCTCACTATTTTGCGTATCCAGCGCGCTAGTCGCTTCATCTAATAGCAGAATCTTGGGCGTATACATCAACTGTCTGGCGATCGTAATCCGTTGACGTTCCCCTCCCGAAAGCGGTCGTACATCCGTATTGAAATCATAATGCCCTAGCCCCACAGCTTTAAGCAGTTTTTTTGCACGCTTTTTATCGAAACTGTCATTACGTACTTCAGCTGGAAAGGCGAGGTTCTCCCCTATAGTGTGATCAAATAAGTCACTTTCTTGAAGCAAATAGCTAATTTCTTTACGCAATTGTTCAGGTTGAATGTCTTCATAATCTTTCCCTTCGAAATAAATCTTTCCAGATGTCGGGCTAATTAAATTATCGATTAACCTTAAAAACGTACTCTTCCCACTACCGGAAGGTCCGACAATCGCAACTGTATCACCTTTGTTGAGCTTAAAATTAATACTATCAATAATTGTTCGTTTGTTAACTTGATATGACACATTTTTTAATTCCAACATATGGCTATCTCCTTTTTAACATTAATAGCTATTAATTTCTTATTCCCTAATTATACAAAATAAATTATACATAATTTAAATTTCACTGAAAGTGTCATTCAGTGGGTTAAATTGAGAGTTAGCTTTTATCTTTATAACTCTCAATATTAGGGGACAGGGTGAGATTTAAAGTTTCTGTTCTGGGTAATCGATGAACGGCGTCCCAAAAGCAGGAGTGTCGACAGAAACGCTCATGATTCGGGAGCGGGACATAAATCTAATTTGACTAAAAAGATTTCGTAGTCCCGCTCCGGCAAGGATGACTAGAATTGAAAAAAGCTTGATACAAGCGCATTTTCAAATCAGTCATCTACTGCCGAGATGTTGAAGGGAGCGGGACAGAAATCTAATTTGACTAAAAAGATTTCGTAGTCCCGCCCCGGCAAGGATGACTAGAATTGAAAAAAGCTTGATACAAGCGCATTTTCAAATCAGTCATCTACTGCCAAGATGATAAAAGAAGCTGAGACATTACTTTATGTCCCAGCCTCTTTCTCTCTAGTCAAAGACCTTTATATCCCAGCCTCATGTCCCGCTTCTCTTCAATTCCTAAACGCATTTATCCCGATCTTACTCTTAGGTTTAACCTGTTATCTCAGGTTACAGTTGAAGAATAAAGTAAAAGCGTTAACTCCCATTGACGATATTCGCTATACTGGCGATCAAATTACAGAGCATGTGAAAAGTAATACTTACAGCAAGATTACGCTCTGACTTCATATAGACAAACACAATTCCAATTGCAATAAAGAGATACGAGCCAAATTCAAAAGGGGACGTGGCACCAATGACATGCACACTAGTAAAGAGAAATACAGATAATGCTGCTGCAACTTGATATGTAATCTTTTTACCTAACTCATGAATAATTAAATGTCTAAAGATCAACTCTTCAACAAATGGAGTGATAATCGCTACGTTTATCACAGTAATAGGCATTAACCAGCCAACATGAAATAGTTGATTGACCGACTCTTCATTTTGCGTTTCATTAAACTGCAGTGATTTAGGCAAGAACTGAGTTAGCCAGTCGTAGCCAGTTTCTAATAAAATGGTGATGATATAGGTCACTACAATTAAGAAGATATAGTATCTTACAGCTTTAAAACGTTGCCTTGCTACCTTTAACAAATGATGACGTCGGTGCATGAGATAGAAAACTAGTAGTATAAGTAAAAGCCCTAGCGTATCAGCTATCAAACTTGCTGTATTGCTAACAATTGAATCCTCACCAGACTGATTAAACTCGGGTATGAATATACTAAAGAGAAGCTTGATGACGAGTTCGACAATAGCTGGCACGATAAAATAAAGAGGAATCAACCAATAATCGCGTTTCACCATGGAACTTGCTTGCCAAAATGAATAGATTTTCGAAGGCGCTTTATGCTTTTTTGTTTTAAACACGACTGTCATCCTTTCCACATCATATGCTAGACATACCACATTTTAAGATTGAGAACAAAAGTCTCGTAACGGCGTATTATAGATCACCTTAATCCCTCGTGATTATAGTCATACAATAGTCCTAACTCTTGCCTCTATAACACAAATGAGAACCCTCGCCGTGTGATAAGTATGCTTTCACACCAAATCGAGGGCTCGGAACTTTATACTGACTATTTAAATCTCGGATTTACTCGTTAATTTCACTTATTCATCTATCGTCCGCTTCCAGTAGTCATCACTTAACATTTCTCCAGGCCATGTATACGCCATTACACCACCATCTATTCTAATCGTCTCTCCAGTTATAAATGAACTTTCATCTGAAGCTAGAAAAACAACCAGTTTCGCAACTTCTTCAGGCTTCCCTAACCGACCTAGAGGCGTCATCCACTTTTGATTCTCACGGAAAGTCTTGCCTTCTTCATCATCTTGCGTTCCTGTTAGTTTGTCGACTAACGGCGTTTCTATCGTACCTGGTGCTATCGCATTGGCACGTATATTGTTACGGCCGTATTCGATCGCAGTTGAACGCGTAAAGTTGATCACGCCGCCTTTAGCAGCATTATATCCTGAGCGATATAAATCAGCAGCTTGACCTGAAAAAGAAGATGTATTAATGATAGAGCCGCCATTTTCAAGCATAAGCGGAAGCACGAATTTGGTCATCATAAATGTGCCACGCAAATCAACATTCATGATCTTATCAAACACTTCCATAGGGTATTCATGTATGCGTCCTGCGCCATTATCGACTCCAGCATTATTAAACAAAGCATCAACACGACCATATTGTCGTTCTACAGTTTGGACAAATGTTTCAATTTCACTCTGGTCAGAGACATCCACTATAAACGCCGTAGCTTTGCCACCCTCATCCTTAATTTCTCGCACTGTCTCATTAACATCATTAGAAATATCAACAGCTAAGACGTGCGCCCCTTCTAATGCCACTGCTTTCGCCGCTGCTGCACCTATACCTGTATGTGCTCCAGTCACTACAACTATCTTATCTTGTAATCTATTCATCTTTATTCTCCTTTTCAAAGGCAAATTTCTCAGACACTTTCTTCATTCCACCACTGACATCTTTTAAACTCTAACTGATTTAAGTTACGTCGCTAGAAGAAGCGTCGTAATCGGTTCAAATCACTAATATAATTTAAATTTCGAAAAATTGTTTTATTTATGTCTCTATCTTGTTATAATCACTCTAACCTTAAGGGGAGGGTTGTAAGATATGATTGATGAAAGAAAAAAGAAACCAACATTATTTAATAAATTTCTCAACGGGGTTGAACATGTAGGAAATCGCCTACCAGACCCTAGCATTTTATTTTTTCTTATTTGTGTTGCAGTTGCGATCATTACGTGGATAATATCTCTTTTCAATGTTTCAGTAAAACACCCTGGAACAGGTAAGGCGGTAGAAGTTAAGAGTATTATAGGCGTCGATGGCTTTCGAATGATACTCAATGATGCGATTAAAAATTTCTCAGAATTTCCTGCGCTCGGTATAGTGTTAGCTGTCATGTTAGGTGTTGGGATCGCTGAAAAATCAGGCTATTTCGATAAATTGTTAATTCAAGTCGTGCATAAAGCACCGAGGAAATTGATCGTGCCTTGTATTATTATCATAGGTATATTAGGCAATGCTGCAGGTGATGCAGCGCCCATCGTACTACCACCGTTGACAGCAATGGTCTTTATTAAATTAGGCTATCACCCTATAGCTGGATTAGCGATGGCTTACGCGTCATCCCTAGGTGGTTTCGCCGCAAACCTAATGCTCGGAATGTCTGATGCGATGAGCTATGCTTTCACCGAGCCAGCCACACGAATCGTCTCTGAGAGCACAAAGATTAACGTTGCCATGAACTGGTACTTTATTGCAGCAAGTGTCATCATTCTACTCCCAGGGGTGTACTGGGTAACAATGAAATTTGTTATACCACGCCTTGGCAAATATGACGCTGATGACGCACAGATCAAAGTTGATAGTTCAACTCAAAGCTTAACCAAGCAAGAAAGTCGAGCACTGTTCTGGGCGAATCTAAGTATGATTGCCGTATTAGTCGCTATCGTACTGTGCGCCCTTCCTCAGCATAGTTTCTTACGTAACGCTAAGACAGGAAGCTTAATAGATGACGCGCCTTTATTTAATGGGATAGGATTAATTATACTTATTCTCTTCTTAGTGCCAGGACTCATCTATGGCTTTATGATGAAAGAGTTTAAAGATTCAAAAGACCTAGGTAAGATGTTCGCTGATTCCATGTCATCTATGGGTTCATTTATCGTTATTGTATTCTTTGCTGCTCAAGTACTCGCCTTCTTGAAATGGAGTAATTTAGGCGTGGTCATAGCTGTTAAAGGTGCAGAGGCTTTAAATGGGCAAAATGGTGTAGTTATCATTATCGGAGTTATCTTTATTAGTGCGATCATAAATATGCTCGTAGGTAGCGCTTCTGCTAAATGGGGGTTGCTCGCTCCTATATTTATTCCTATGTTAATGTTACTTGGGTTCCACCCAGCATTAACACAAATGCTGTACCGCATCGGGGATTCAATTAGTAATCCAATCACACCTATGATGCCCTACTTACCTTTACTCTTACAATACGCTCAACGTTACGATGAGAATATGAAGCTAGGCTCATTATTATCAAGCTTAATGCCATATACGATTATACTCAGTATCGTTTGGCCTATCTTTATCATTATCTGGTATCTATTAGGGATACCGCTCGGACCTGGAGGACCGCTTCATATGAAATAAATAAAGACAATTGAGTTATCTAGGAATAAAACCAAGAATAGAATAATTATTCGGGAGCGGGACAGAAATCTAATTTGAATAAAAAAAGATTTCGTAGTCCCGCCCCGGCAAGGATGGTTAGAATTGAAAAAAGCTTGATACAAGCGCGTTTTCAGATCAGCCATCTACTGCCGAGATGTTGAAGAGGCTGGGATTTATGTCCCAGCCTCTTCAATCTGAAAGCTCAACTGCCCTCCTCATTATCATATGTTATTAATCAAATGCCTTGCGCAGAGCTCACCTATTAACTACCTCAAACTATGTTTTAACTATACTATTTACTACCCTTGTCATTTACCTACTTTTTGCTTGTTTCTTGCGCAAATAGAATTGAAACCCGTACATAACCATCGCGTGTAATGGCGCCTGAGTCAGCCGGTAAACCCACCATGGTAATTGCGGTTTAAAATTAACTAGTGCTGTAAGAAGCGTTACTTTATTGTCACTGTCCTCTGTCACTTTAAATATAAAATGTCCCGCTGATTCTACCCCTTTTTTCACTAAACAGCCATCTACGATAGATAACCGGACTGCTTTATTACTCATATCGTTGATAGTCATTTTGATCAATGAAGCAAGCTTAAGTAAGGTGATGTCATATTGCTCAGAATCTAACTTCACACGCACTAGTCCTAACGTGATGTACTGTAAATACTGCGCGTAATATTGAAGGTATGCTGTAATATAAGAATGGTTCATACTATCAAACTCTTGGACTGAATGCGCTGTCGAAGAACTTTCCAATAAGCTTTGAGATAACAATAATGGGGTAAATGGAAGTCTTAGCAATTTAAGATATTTGAAATAGCTTTGAGCACGCATTCCTCTGATAACATACACGCATCGTGCACATTGCTGCAATAGTTGAATCGCTAGTCCGTGCATTAAATTAGAACGCCCTTGCTTTAAACCCTTAGGTAAAGTGGACTGCGCTTCAGCATAGATGACAATATCCTTACGACTTATTAGTCCTTCAATACTATGCTTATCAAACACATTGACATCACGAGGTGTTAAATGTTGCACTATTGATCTCGGTGATAATCCTCGTTGTAAGATTGCTGTCACTACTTGAGTATAACGATTGGATTCACCTATCAAGATTACCTTCACATGTTCACTCTCCTTCAAGCTACACTACGATGATTGAATCTATTATATTATACAACATCTCATCTCTATAACTTGTTAAAGTTGTAAAGATAAAAATAGAGTAAGACAGAAATCGCTTTGATTTCTCAGCCTTACTCTCAGAAGCAAATTACGAGTTAGAAGAGCAGTCCAGAAGCTTACTCAATTGCTCTGAATTTATACAGGTCGCACAGTAATTTCATTAACATTAACGTGAGCGGGTTGTTGCAGCGCATAAACTACTGCTTCTGCGATATCTTTAGGTTCTAACTTCTTACGTTCTCCCCAATCCGCACTACCAAGCGGCGTGTCTACCATGCCCGGTGAAATACTTGTCACTCTTACACCTGTGCGAGCAAGTTCTTTCTCAAGTCCCGCTGTAATTGAATGGAGCGCTGCTTTCGTTGCACTATACATCGTACTGGTCTTCGTTACTTCGAATCCTGAGATAGAAGCAATATTGATGATATGTCCTGCGCCACGCGATTTGAAATCGGGAAGAACAGCATTGATTCCGTATAGGGATCCTTTCACATTAACATCTAACATCGTTTCCCAAGCTGCTACATCACCTTCAGTTATAGCTGATGACAACATCTGACCTGCACTGTTCACGAGAATATCTACTTGTCCAAATTCCGCTTTAGCTTGATCGATAAGTTGTTCAACCGCTTCACGCTTCGTAACATCTGTCACTACAGTCAATACTCGACCATTTAATTCGGATTTTATAGTTTCTGCAACGTTACTCAAACGAGATTGATCCCGCCCTGCTAATACGACTAGCACTTGTTGTTGTGCCAGCTCATAAGCTATAGCCTTACCAATTCCGCTGCTTGCCCCTGTTATGACGGCCACTTTATTTTGTAAATTTAACATCGTCTCACCTTTTTAAAAGTTTTATTTTAATGATTTTTTAAAAACATAGCTTACTTTACTATAGTTCATTTTACCTTCAAAAAATTGCTGTGCATCACTCTTGTCAATACTCGAACTCAACATCATATTACTATAACCTTGTTCATCAGCCCAGTTTTCTAAATATGATAACAAACGGGCGCCTATATCTTTAGAACGCCACGCTTCATCTACGACTAGATCAGTCACCCACAAGGAACGACCATGATGTAAAGTAGTTTGCGCTTGAAAAGCTACAATACCCACTATTTCAGTACTCTCAAACATACCGAACATGCGATAACCATCGTCTCTAATTGATTCAGTAACTAAATCTAAGTACTCATCTTTAGTTAAATGTGTACGTAATTGTTTAACTACTTCAAAGGCTTGAGATACTTCATCCTCATTAAATAATTCCTGAATATAACCCATAATCATACCCCTTTGTTTAATTATTAGATATATTATGCTCTTACATTAAATTATATCATGTACAAATTGTTATATTTAATAATATTACTTATATTAGTTTATTTAACCATTTATTTTAGAGAGAACTGCAATAAACTTGACCTATCTCTTCACTATTTAACTCAACTATTGTATTTACAGTTCTTTGCCCACTCGACATCACTGCTTGTACTCTATTGATATGCTTCTCACAGTGCATTCTGCTACAATAATAATTACCAATAACCATATGAACGTAGAATATGAATGAAAAGGGATGATATATAAATGTGCTTTGAAGACCGTATCCACTCTTTGAGAAAGAGAAAAGATAAGACTAGTTTCGATTTCACGTTTGAAGAGCTTTATAGTGAGAGTGAATGGCTAGAAATGAATTTATCCGAAAGAAAATATCAAGAACGTGAGTTTAGGAGATTTATAAGTGAAAGTAGCTATCTACGTATTCCTGCTAGTACTGAAGATAGCATGCGCATGCGTATGTATAATCTCGTTTATTCATATAATGAAATCAAGAAAAACTTTAAATCTTATGTATAATTGTTACGCATAATAAATACCGGCAAGCATTGAGCTTCGCCGGTATTTATCTAGAGTGGTAGCGAGGACTTCAACTCTATACTCACTCTAGCTCATCATTTTAAAGGGCGTTTAACTAAATCATGAATCTTCTACTAGGGGCTAATAGAATTAGGGACTAGTCTAACATGACGTCGGGACCAACGTGACGTTAGACGGGTGACGCTATCGTATTAGCTACACATCTAATTCATTTGTTACGTAAGCGCCAACTGTATGTAGTTAACACTACTGCATCACCTAACATCATACCGAGGGATAAGTGGTATGAAATGTAAATTTCATAACTGTGTTCTTATTCAGAAATTAAGAATCGATAGCTCATTATATAAAGTGTCTATTTAGTCTTTAACTTCATTATAATCTTCAAGACTATCTTACTTATTCCTTTCTAAGTCCAGTTATCCTTTACACTGTATATCGTACTATTTGTATTAAAAATTTTAAATATATATGTGATCATTTTCACAAAAAAGTCATAAAGGATTGAACATTTTGCAAACACTAATATTTTACATATTAAGTTTAATGAGTCATAAACTTTTTTAAGATAGAAATGTAAAGCTTTGGCCCTTAACTCCACTGATTTCTACACTAATTGCATTTCTACTTTCGGTTATTCTGTCCATATGAATGTCTTTTACCTTATGTGCTCACTTGTATGACTACATATTCAACAATCATTTCCCAGGAAATACTTAAGTTTTAAATATACTAAAAAGCCTCCTAAGCTTAACTTTAGTAGAATAAACATATCCTTTTATAAAGACGTTAAGAAGCTCATATGTAGTGACGCAGTTTATTGGTTTGATGGTACAG
Organism: Staphylococcus marylandisciuri; assembly: GCF_025519785.1. GTDB lineage: Bacteria > Bacillota > Bacilli > Staphylococcales > Staphylococcaceae > Staphylococcus > Staphylococcus marylandisciuri. Next base: position 32,057 of record NZ_JAOPKZ010000002.1, read on the forward strand.
ATATATCCTTCTCCGCTACCTCCAAACAGTCCCCGTATCGCTCACATTGAGAACAGTGTAACTTTCTAAATTGATGTGTATGACGCGCTTTAATGTACTCTCTTATCGATGGTTTGAATTGAGCATGACACTCTAGACAAAAATATTGCGTTTTTAGGTACATAAATCGAGTAATTTGATAAGCGCTCACACACAGATAAGGTAAAGCGATAAGAAAAGGAAATGTTTTCTTTAACGATATTGAAAGTGCTATTGCCATCACTTCTATTATAGCTACAGGTATCAGTTTTTTATAAAGCGCTCGGTATACGTGTTTCATTTCTTTTCGTTGATAGAAAACCCTTTCTAAATCTCTGATGCCCACGAGACTTTCTTCAGATTCATCTAGCTTTAAATATTTTCTGATGTGTTTAATACGTTCTAGTAATTTCTTCTCTTCAACTATATTATGTTCGACTTCATATATTCTTTGACCGAGTATTAAATTCAAACGTTCTATAGACGTGTCGGTTTGTAATAAATCTTTAATTTCCTTTAATGTTAAGCCCCAACCTTTAAGTAGTAAAATAAGTTCTAACTTCAGCTTATCATTTTCATCATATTTTCTATTTATCCCATCGTCATTAATCGCAGGATACAATAGACCTCTTCTATAGTAGAATTGAATCGTTCTCACGGTTACCTGACATGCCTTTGCAAGTTCGCCCGTTGAGTAATAATTTGTCATGTGATCACCTTCCTTGCTTTCACTATATTATGTGACGTTAGGTAACGTGCAAGGCTTTTCTTCGTTTTTTAGTTTATTTTTCCAAAAAAATTGAGCGAGACTGAGCCGAAAGAAGTTAATAAATTGCTCGTCTCGCTCATATTAAACTGCACTACGCTGTGCTATCATTCGTTTACCTATTTCTCAGGGTCTAAACTATTTTAAGATTCGTTCTTATTATGCTCAATAATCTCAGTACCACGATTATCGACAATATTTCGGGCACGCTTCATCGCGTCTTCTTTTTTCTCAAATGTATCAGAGGCTTGCTTCGCTTGATCGGTTTTAACTTTCCACTTTTCATCTTCATAATACACATGGACATCGCGTTCATTGTTTTCAGGGTGAGCGTTATCATCTTCTTGATGCTCAGTTATATGTTTATTTTTCAGTTCTTTTAATTCTTTATCACTAGCATCTCTATACCACGATTCAGCTTGTTCTGTCGCAATAGGTATGGCATCCCCTTCTTTATAACCATCTTTAAGCATAGCATTACCGATATCGATGGCTTTTTTTCGTTCGAGTTCATCCATATTTTTCCAACTTTGTGGGTAATCATTCATAGTCCAAGGCATACATCTACCTCCTCGATCATTTTCTATTTATGTATAACCTTTTACAATTTGAGATAAACGCCGTAAACTTGTTAATCTCATTTATAATTTTTCTTTTAAAAAGTGATTTACTTTTATTTGTAAAGGGAATAAAATACAACGCGATTCTGTGACAGGAAAGGAGGTTCTTGGAGGTGAAACGATTGACAGTCGGCATCATCCCATCACCAGACATGCCAAGTAAGATGGTTAAAAAAGTTCAGCAACAATTACCTGCTGAATTCTCGCGAATTATCGATGATGAGATAGAGTGGCACATCGATACACATATCGCTTCCATGGTAGGAACAGCTGAACATATGGATAAGACGATAGATATTGCTGCAAATATGAAAACACAAAAAGAGTGGGATCTGGCTATTTGCATAACTGACCTCCCAAGTATTTCAGACAATAAAGTGGTGCTTTCGGATATCAACAGTGATAAGCGAGTAGCTTTGCTATCCCTGCCAGCTTTAGGCATGTTGAATGTCAAAACTAAACTGCGTCATTTTATTACTTACTTAGTACATTATATGTTTAAACCTGGAGAAGAGGAGCACCTGATTACTAGAAAGCATTTTCGATTTTCCCGCATTATCGAAGTGCAGCCTAGTGAGGGTAATAATTCTCAAAATAAACGCCTCATACTGAAATCTATCGTAGGTGGGTGGTTTCACTTAATCAGTGGTATGACTTTCGCCAATGAGCCGTGGTCAGCTATCTTCGACTTTAAAAAGATTATTTCTGTATCGTTTGCCACTGGTGCCTACATTACTATTTTCTCCACACCATGGGATATGACACTTTACTATGACTACTGGCGCTTTATATTATTTATGTTGCTATCCATTTTTGGAATGACAGGATGGCTTATTTATTCGTACAAATTATGGGAGTTCCCTACGCCATCAACTCAGCGAATATACAGATACGTCTATAATCTAACGACTGTTACCACTTTGGCTTCGATCACTTTATTTAACTTTATCGCCTTATTCTTATTACTCACTCTGAGTACAATGCTGTTCGTACCCCCACATCTGTACACGCATATGACGTCTTTACAACATCGTTTACCATCAGTTGTGGATTACTTTAACTTAATTTGGTTTATGACGTGTATTGCTATATTAGCAGGCGCGTTGGGTTCTACAGTTGAAAGCGCAGAGAAAATTAAACGTGTGACCTATTCCTATCGTCAATATTATCGATATGAACAGTTAGAAGATGAGAAAGAAGAAGAATCAAAGGGTCGCACTTATAACGAACAGCTAGACTATAATGGTAAGAAACAATCACACAGAGAGGAGGGATCAAACAATGGCTAAAACTATTAAAGTAGGCTTAGTTGCTGCCCCTGGTGTTTCAAAAAATGTTGCCGTACATCTGCAAGATGAATTACCTGACCACTTAGCGCAACACGTCTCACGTGAAGTTGAATGGGAAATTGAAGTCATTGCTGATCCTCTCACAGGCTCTGCTGAGAATGTTACTGAGATCTTTAAAAATATCTCCAATTATCAACAATCTTATGAATGGGAATATACTATAGGTTTAACAGATCTTCCGTTATTCACTAATAATAAAGTCATAGCTATCGACGTAAACCATGATAATGGCGCGAGTCTTATATCCGTTCCCGCATATGGTTGGCGACCAGTTAAAAAGCGTCTTCGCCGTTCGATCATCGGTGTTATTGAAGAAATAAATAAATACCAACCTAATCAGCACAGGACGAATCAAACAGAGGATCAAGATCAGAACCAATCTAGTAAGGAGCGTTTAACACAACAATTTCCACTCTCTAACTTAGAACCTCATACTGATTATCTAGAGAATACGAATTCCAAACATACACGTTATTTCGTAAGCTCTCGCGCAAAAGGTATGATTCGTCTACTCAGTGGAATGACCTTCGCCAATAACCCGTTAAATATGGTTAGCAGCATTAGCAATGTCCTTGCAGTCGCTTTTACTACTGGGGCTTCAGGAATCATTTTTACAACGATGTGGAATTTAAGTTACCTTTATTCTGAGTTGAGGTTGCTCGTAATGATGATAGTGTCGATACTCGGTATGATGTTATGGATTATTATAGCGCATAGTCTATGGGAACCTATCAAACATAGCAAAGACCATCGTATTACACGGCTATATAACTTTACAACAGTGACGACATTGACGGTTGCACTTGCTTTCTATTACGTCCTACTTTTCGTCTTCTTCTTATTAGCAACACTTGTCGTTCTACCTTCAGGTTACTTAGGACAATCAATGGGGCTTGGAGGCTCAGCTACGATAGTGACTTACATCAATTTAGCTTGGTTCGCAAGCTCCATCTCCACTGTTGCTGCTGCTATCGGAGCTGGGCTCAATAATGCGGAACTTATATTAGAAAGCACGTACGGTTATCGACAGAAACAACGCTATAAATTATTGAAACAACGGGAACGTGAAAGAGAAAAAGAGGAAGAAAATGCTGAAGAGAAAGAAAGATCATAAATAATGAACTTAAATTTAAATAGCCCAAAGATGATGTTGAGGTCGTTAATCATCTTTGGGCTATTCTACTCTCTTATAAAAGTGAGGATTGATCAAATTACAGTTGTTCACTCGTGACTACTATGAGGAGGTCGAGACAAGAGCGTTTAGGATTTGAGGAGGGGGCCCCAACAAAAAGAAACTGGTATATCAGTTTCTACAAGCACTGCGAGTTGCCGGGGCGGGACTACGAAATCTTTTTGTTCAAATTAGATTTCTGTCCCGCTCCCAAGAAGAAACACTCAGATGAAATGAATTAAATCATCTGAGTGCTATTTTTTCTGGGATTTATGTCTCAACTTCACTGAGCGAATGACCAAGGAGATTAAACGAAGGTCAAAAAGCTAACTCTGGTACCTATAAAGTCTACTTTAGACGATCTTGAGAGAGCCATTCAACTAGATCTCTATCTCACACTATTTCTCCTTTACGATTACTTTTAGTCTCTTCAGCATTAATACAATTCTTCTGGATTTGAGTTAATGCTGAAGTTATATATGAGTATTGTGGCAACTCCGGTAGCTTGATCTTAGTTATTCTTCCATTACTTTCAAAGTATTTAGCAAGGTTTTCAAATACGACTAAGTAATCACCCAGAATATCTTCACCTATGCGTTTCCGCTTATCATTGTTTAAGGCACGATTGAGCATGAAGCTGAGTTCTTCTAAACCATATATTGTAGGATAATACTCTTGAATCTTACCTTTATTCTTGTTTATTTCACCATTAGCTCCTGTATAGACTTGAGATAGATTGTTTAACTTAACAGTCATACGTAACATGCGATGTTTATCTTCAGCTAGCGAATCACTTTGATTTCTTGAAAATAGATAATGGAACATGATTGCTTCACTGCGAATAGCGTCGGCAATCACATATGGCAACATCGTTGAAGCAGTCTTTCGCCCCAAGATGAGCAAACCAATAATTGCAATGGCTACCCCTACAATGACATCAATTACACGTGGTAAAGCAATAGCGATATTTAAATGTTGAGATGCTATACCATTTAGTAAGATAACTTGAATAGTAATAAATATCACTGCAAATGAATAGTTAGCTCCTACAAAAGTTTCAGTAAAGCCAGCAGCTATAGACAAGAGAATCATCGCTACATATAAAGGCGGATGGAGGAGCAGTATTAATGATAGTACTAGAACCCCTACAATCGTCCCTATCGTCCGACTTCCTGCGCGTTCAAGACTATTAATAGTGTTAGATCCGAGTAATACAGTGTGCGCACTTAACGGTATCCAGTATGCTTTCTCAAAGTTGAACATGAGTGCAAGCGTTATAGCGATGCCGACGATAACTAAATATCTTAGTGCATTTCTAAAAAGGTAGGAATCTAATGTAAAGTGTTGCGTGATACGTCTACCATAGATAGGAATTCTCACATCTACTTCGCGTTTAACATGCTGATGGTCTAAATTGAGAATCTCGTCAACTTTAAAAATATTTGCTACGAGATTATTATACCGTTCATCAACGTTAAGTTGTTTCTTCCATGGCCGATGAGTATGTTGATTTGAATACACACGTTTAATAATATAGTCGACCATTTCTTTAATATCTTGAGGCAATGGTCTTAAGTTGCGCTCACTTAATTCTAATAGTTCAGAGTAGATTCCTAATGCTGCGGTGTGAAGTAAGAGTAACCGTTGAAACTCTGGCGCTTCCCTCGTCTTTGTACCTGAGCTCGTAAGAAGTTGTTTATCACCATTACTAAATGTTTGTACTGCTGTCTTAGAAGCATTACGGAAAGCTTGGCGATCGTCGAAATTATAAACGAGCTGCTTTAACATATTGAAGTCGTTCTTTACTGCTTTTACTTCCGCACTCTCTCTAGTAAACAAGTTAGATATGATGATGACTAACGTAGCAAACATACCTCCAACGAAGACACATGCACCTCTTAACAGTGCCTCTTCCGGTGCAATAGGTAAATTGATAGACAAACTAAACGCCACAATAAAGAATGTAGATGATGGTCCCACCACATGCATAGAACTAAATACGAAGTATGGTATAACTGTAAAGACTAATAAGAGCGCCCCAAAGATAATCGGTTGTTGTATCGTTAAAGTTCCTAACATCATCGCAATAGATAGCCCAAATGTAGAATACACTATAATCCGCAACCTCGATCTCGCAGTTCCACCAATAGCATACGTATGTGTCAAAGTACCAATAGAAATAAGCAAACCAATAGAGAGATGATGGGTTAAATATCCGAGGATAAATGGAATAAACATTAAGAACGCTTGCCTAACACCCTTAGCTTTATCTATTTTCATTTTATCAAATGTCGTTAAAGATTTAAGAAAGGTTAACAAATCTATACATCTCCTATTTAATAACTTACAAATCGCTCATTTATAACATCATTCAAAGAAAATACTTTATTATACTAACATTTTTCACTTACTTATGAGTACATAAGAGTAAAATGATTTATAAATAGATTAAACATAGACACCCAAAATAAAAAAGGTTAAGACATAACGTTTCTGCGCTCTGGTAGAATCGATTAACGGCGTCCCAAAAGCAGGATTGTCGGCAGAAACGCTCCCTTCATGTCCCGGTTCTGCTCACATCCCAAACGCTGTAGTCCCAACCTCATCATATGACGTTGAAATTTATGAGTGAGCAGATCGCTATTCTGTATCCGATATTTCTTGAGCAATATTAGAATAATCTATGTTAGCTGCTAAGAAGCGCTCATTATCGATTGGTAAATGCTGTTCAAGCGTATCTTCATTTTTTATTTCTACTTCCCCACTTTCAACTTCAAAGTCTAGCACGTGGCCTCCGAAGTCCTGGCTGTCACTAATGAAATGAACATGAAATCCTCCAGAAGCTATGCCGTGAAATAATTGTGGCGAATAAAACCCTACAATAGTTCCGTTTATATCTTCGCGTGTATATTCCGGTTGATGTTGTGCAACTTCACTTAAGCGTTTGTAAGGTGGTGTTTGTTTAGGGATCATGCGCACTCGAATATTTTTGAAGTGCCCCGTTATTTTAATAGCGAAAAATAAATTTTCACTCATAGCAATTTCTCTCGCCTTATTAAACACGGCTTCTCCATCCATCATAGATTGAACGTTAAAGCATTGCTGAGTTTCAAATTGAGTAATTGTAGCGAAGGGAGTTAACTCTTCACCAGATAATTTCTGAAACGCTCCATCTGATGAGGCGTGATAAGCTTGATTATCTATAAATATCACTTCCCCATCTGAACCTTCTAAGGTACCAATGCCAAAATCTCCATGCGTTAACACGTCAGAGATAGTTGTTGTGCCTTGAAGTTGCCCAGCGATTAAAGCACCTAATGTCCCGTGTTGATACATGAATATGTTACCTCCTTTAATCATTCTAAGCGTTTAGCCCTTGTTAGTCATTATACAACGATTAGTGCGCTAATCACTTTATAAACTATCAAAGTTTTAACACTCATAGTACTCTTTTAATAAGAAAAGGAGTAGGATAGAAACCAATTAGATCTCCATCTTACTCCTAATTTCTATATATGAAATATTACTTAAGCTTTCTGACTTCTTTATTGCCCACCAATAACGGGCGATCTGGCTTTACGAAGAACCATAAACCGATTGCGAACACTACAGGGATAATCATAAATTGTAATGTGTTAGTCCAGCCGATAACGTCAGCTAGTTTCCCCGCTAGGAAAGGACTTAGCATTGCACCGATATTCCCCCATAAATTCATCCAGCCTGAAACCGAACCAGCGAAATTACGACCTAAATCTGTAGCTGCAGCCCAGCTCATCCCCATGGTAACGCCGATACCACCTAGACTGATTGAAATCCAAGCCACATTAGCATATAAGTTGTCTGTTCTTATCGCTAGGAATAAAGCCACAGCAAAAGTTATAAAGCCTACAATAGCGATTAGAGCACGAGCTACGAAACGTGATTTACCCATTTTAAGCAAGGCATCTGAAACCGTTCCACCAGTTAAAATCAAGAAGAACATCACTAACCACGGTGGACTTGAAAGCCAAGCAGAATCCTTCAGTGTGATATGGTATTGCTCAGTAAAGTACGTCGGTAACCAGATGAGAAATAGCGCTATAATAAATTGAACTACAAAGTATTGACCTGCAATTGCGTAGAAACTGAAGTATTTGAAGAATGCAGACCATGGCGCGCTTGATTTTTCTGTAGCTACGATATCACGATTCGTCATGATATACTGCTTCTCAGCTTCGTTAACCATTCTATGTTGTTCTGGTAGGTCTTTTGCAATAATAGCCCATAATAACGCAAGTAAGATTCCTACAGCTCCAAAGATATAGAATACTGCGTGCCAGCCGAAGAGTTGTACGATTGAAATTGTAATAACTGGAGCGATAACTGGACCAAAGTATGAGCCGGCTAGAAGCATACTTGACGCTCTCCCTTTTTCGTCTTTAGCGAACCAATATGAGTTGAATACCGCGTTTGAAGGATACATAGGCGCTTCACCAACTCCAAACAGGAAACGAACCGTGTACACTAAACCATGGTTCTTAACGACGCCTGTTAAGATAGTAAATGCACTCCACCAAACTAACGCTATCGTCAACATCTTACGAGGACCAAACTTTTCAGCTAAGAAACCAGAAGGCACTTGCATCAAAGCATAACCTGCTGCAAAGAATGAAGCGAGCAAACCAAATTGGCCTTTATCTAAACTCAAATCTTTCATCATATAAGGAGCGATTACCGAGATATTAGACCGATCCATATATGCAATAATTCCAATCACAAAAAAGACGATGGCAAACAACCATCGAACATTAGATTTACGTTGTTTCATGATAGTCCCTACTTTCCTATGTATGCGCATTAATTATGAGATATAGAACATCGATATTTGAAAATCCCCCTATAATTGTATCAGCGCCTAGTATTTTATTTTAGTTTTATTGATATTACCACAATATGAAAGCGCCTACAAGCTCATTTTTATAAGTTTTTTAATATATTTTAACCTTTTATGTAACTTATTGCATGTTGAAGTGCCTAATTTACAACTCTAGACCTAGGACAATGAGACGCCCTAACACTTAAATTAAGGTAAGGTGATCTGAGACTATGTTAAAATATCAACAATTGATTCATTAAGTTGGTTGAATTAAAGGAGCGCGACTATGGAACAAGTTATTACCGAATTTATAAGTAAGTGGGGTTACTTTGCTATAGCTCTACTCGTATTACTGGAGAACATCTTACCTTTTATCCCGTCAGAAATCATTTTAACGTTTGCTGGTTTGTTGTCTGTCAAATCAACACTTTCAATACCTGTTCTATTTACTATATCTACTGTCGCTTCATTCATAGGTTTATTGGTGCTTTACTACATTAGTCGTCTCGTTTCGGAAGAACGTCTTTATCTATTCGTTGATAAGTATGGAAAGTGGATCAAACTCAAAGGGAAAGATGTGGCGCGAGCGAATGATTGGTTCAAGAGATACGGCGAAATAGCAGTGTTCGTTTGTCGTTTCATACCGGTCTTACGCGTGCTCATCACGATTCCGGCGGGTATAAACCGAATGAATGTGGTTAAATTTACCATCTTATCTCTCGTAGGAACAACGATTTGGAACTTCGCCCTTATCTATTTAGGTCGCTTATTAAGTAATAGTTGGGATACACTTATGAGTGGCTTACATACGTACTCATATATTATGTATGTCATCTTATTTATAGCAGTAATTTACGTAATCTATCGTGTTATAAAACGCAAGAGAAATAGTTAACACGAGCCTACTTCTATACAAGATATGTGAGGTCATGACAAAAGCGTTTAGGATTTGAGCAGGGGGCCCCAACACAGAGAAACTGGGACTACAGTTTCTACAAGCACTGCAAGTTGGGGTGGGGCCCCAACATAGAGAAACTGGAACATAAATCCCAGCCTCTTCAACATCTCGGCAGTAGATGGCTGATTTGAAAACGCGCTTGTATCAAGCTTTTTTCAATTCTAGTCATCTTTGCCGGGACGGGACTACGAAATCTTTTTATTCAAATTAGATTTCTGTCCCGCTCCCTTTTCGCTTCTCATGACATTCATTCAATATCCGTTGATTGAGCCAATGCCTGCTGAAAATATGATAATTAGGGATATCTATGATGTTGTGTCAGAGCTAAAAAGAAAAAGTTTAGATGACTGCAACAGTGATGATAAACAATGAGCTCATCCTGATAATTTTTCAGTCTATTTATTAGTAGCTATAGTTGCAGGGATAGGCATAGCATCTCTAATTTATAACTCAAATACTACTAGAGATTAAAGAAAAACCAACTCCAATCACAATTACAAAAGTTAACTTCTTTGTTAAAATCAAATTAATCCTCCGTATTTTAATCTCATAATTTTATTAAAGCGAGGTAAAAGTTTTGAAAGATTCTTTATTAACACAAGTAATTTTTATTTCAATGTTAAGTTTTTTTATTATAACTTTTTTAGATAATCATGATTTTATAATACTTACCTTAGCTATAAGCCATTTTATTATTTGGACATTGATATACAGAGAAACTAAAAGAAATAAGTAGTATAATCATAATATTGTTCTTTATAATCCCTAAAATTAATCAACGACATTAATACTTTATTCCCACTGCTCTATTGAGGTTGACCAACAGAAATCTAAGAAAGCGTAGGTATGGATTAAAAAGAAGCACTCAGATGAATTGAATAAAATCACCTGAGTGCTATTTTTTTGAACATTACGTCCCAGCCCATAATTTCACTCATCGGCTCTATTTAACAGGAGCCTAAATTATAACGCGTTCTAAATACCGATTTCTTGAAGCACATGTTATTGAATTAAAAGTTAAGGGATTTAAATATCTTCAAAGCAATAGTGTAATTGACCAATGCCACTCCTAAACTTATCACAAAGTAAAGAGTACAACCTACAAGGTATATCCCTTTATTCATATTCCCATGAGAATCAATTCCTAAGATACTCAGTATAATAATAAAAATAACAAATATGACGATAGAAGGAAAGAGAGCAAGAAGTTGTATTGCATTTGAATTTTCACTGCCATATTTGTAATTGAGCGGATACATAACAGTCAATTGCACAGTAAGACCGAGCCCTATTAACAGAGCTATTAAACCCGAAAGAACTGACTGAAATACAATTGAAGTGATAATCAACGTTATGAGACCACCAATAGCAGTTAAAATGGTATAAAAAACAAAATGACTTTTGACATACATCTTTCTATTCACTGGCATAGTTAATGCAAATTTGATCCAATCCGACCCAGTTTCATTCTTTATATTATCTAGCGCAATTGTTGATAACAAATAACAGCACATGAAACCACTCATAATTGGTTGAGGATTGATTAAACTGAAGACGAGACATAAGAGCATAGATACCGGTATAAATATGTATAAATTCTTTTTCGCTAACATATATTGCGTTTTGAGCAATGTCTTCATTTGATCTCACCCCGCATAAGTATTTTAGTCACCTCATCAATAGTATGGATAGGTTCAAAGTTAATGCCTTCAATTTCAGCTTTCCCTGAAACGAGCGCCTGAACTTTATCACGATGATATCTATCAGCATGAACCAGCTCTCTCGGAACTGAACTATATTTATCCTCTTCTGTTTCTATAATATAGTATTGATTCATAAGCGTTTCTTTCGGTATGGACATCACTATTTCACCTTGACGCATAAATATTAAGCGATCAGCAATATACTCTAAATCCTCCACAATGTGAGAAGAGATGATTAAGCCTATTCCCTCTTCTTTCAACTGCTCTAATATTTCTAGTATTTGCTCACGGCCCGATGCATCAATACCTGCTGTAGCTTCATCGAGTAAAAGCAATTTGCTATGATGTGATAAAGCGATAGCCATTGATAGTTTCATAGACATGCCGCGTGAAAATTTATCTACTTTCTGATCTTTAGGTAGTTCAAATTCTTCTATGTAGGACCAAAATGTTTTGCTATCCCAATTTCGAAACATATCTTGTAAGAGTCGCTCAATGTGCTTAACATGAAGTTTTTTAGGTAACTTCATCGTATCAAAGACCACGCCAACGTCATTTTTATAATCAAAATCATCTTCGAGAATCTCATGGCCAAAAAACTTAATGACCCCAGAGTCCTTAAGCGTATTGCCTACTACAGTATTTATTGTGGTAGATTTGCCTGAACCATTCTTCCCTATAAATGCAACCGCTTCTCCCTTATTCACTTCAAAGCTGATGTCCCTAAGTTCAAACTCAGAATTTGGATAACACTTTGATAGTTCATTTACTGATAAAAGCTGCTCCATGTTTATCTCCTTTCAAAAAAAGTAATAACACTCTTTACGTAGCATAGTACCTTTACTATAACATTACTTTTCAGTTTGAACAGCTTGACTCCAATAATTACTAAACTATTAATTTATCTTTTGTTGACGTAAAAGAGAGGACTCATTCCTCCCCTTTAGGAATAAGCCCTCTAACGATCTATATATAAAATTTCTCCCTATTACATTCCTAGTACGCCCCTTTATACTATGTACCAGGAATGCTTGCTTGATTGAGAGGTTGAGACGTAAAGCTCTTGTGCTCTGGGAAACCGATGAACGGCGTCCCAAAAGCAGGATTATCGACAACAACGCTCACGATTCGGGAGCGGGACAGAAATCTAATTGGAATAAAAAGATTTCGTAGGGCCGCTCCAACTTGCTGTACTTGTGGAAACTGTAGTCCCAGTTTCTCTGTGTTGGGGCCCCACCCCAACTCGCTGTGCTTGTTGAAACTGGTTTACCAGTTTCTCTGTGTTGGGGCCCTACCCCAACTTGCATTGCTTGGTGAAACTGATGAATCAGTTTCTCTTTGTTGGGGCCCCCTGCTCAAATCCTAAACGCTTTTGTCTCAACCTCGTTTCACACAATTGCTAAGAGTACGCTCTCATTCTGCGCAACCTTCTCTGAAAAGTTTCCCCTTATACTTCAGTCAGTATACTCAGAATAAGATCTGACTTAGGCTTGCTGAATTTCATTCTTCACTTCTTCTATTTCTTTAGCTACGTCGTGGTCTGGTTTCTTAGTTACTTTACTTACTAGAACTGTAACTATAGCACTAGCAATGAAACCAGGTATGATTTCATATAGATTGAACAATTCATTAATATGTGCAAGCGGTTTAATAAAGACGATCCACACCACTACTACAATCGCCCCTGTTAACATACCGCTGACTGCACCAGTACGACTTAAACCTTTCCAATAAAGTGAGAGGATGACAAGTGGTCCAAAAGCCGCTCCGAATCCAGCCCAAGCATTACCTACTAAGTTTAAAATAGTATCATTAGGATGCCATGCGATAACTATGGCAACTGCTGAGACCAGAATAACTGAGAGACGTCCAACGAGAACAAATTCCTTTTGGCGTTTCTTAGCTGCTTCTTCTCCTCTAAACAATTTGTAAAAATCCTCAGTTAAAGAACTAGAAGTAACGAGCAACTGAGAGGATATAGTACTCATGATGGCAGCTAAAATTGCTGCAAGTAAGAATCCACCTACAAGTGGATGAAATAGAATTTGACCCATAAGAATAAAGAGCGTTTCTGGGTCTTTCAATTCAACTCCACGTGAATGTACGAATACAATACCTGTTAATCCTACAAACACGGCACCAATTAAACTAATCGCCATCCAACCTATACCGAAACGTCTCGCTGTCTTTAGTTGTCGTACAGAAGTAATGGACATAAACCTAACAATAATGTGAGGCTGGCCAAAGTATCCTAGCCCCCATGCGAAGAAAGAAATTATACCTATTACAGATGTACCTTTAAGGATGTCAAGATTTGTAGGTTTAAGATCTGCTGCTTGACTAAACGTGTCTAAACCGCTTAACTGAAGCAAAGCAACAATCGGCACCATTATCATCGCTATGATCATAATTACACCTTGAAAGAAGTCAGTTAGCGACACTGCTAAATAACCACCAAAGAAAGTGTAGGCTATAACAATGACGGTAACTAGTACTAATCCAAAGTGGTAATCTAAACCAAATGCACTATCAAATAACTTTCCACCAGAGACCATTCCTGAATGAGTATAGAGTGTAAAGAATATCACGATGATAGCTCCAGAAATGATCTTAATTACATTTGATTTATCATTGAGTCGATTTCTAAAGAAGTCTGGTAAAGTAATAGCGTCTCCAGCCTTCTCAGTATACACACGCAATCTTGGTGCCACGATGAAATAATTCAAATATGCACCGAGTGTTAAACCAATAGTTAGCCACGCTGCTGATAATCCTGTTGAGTATACTTCTCCTGGCAAGCCCATAATCATCCAACCGCTCATGTCAGCAGCTCCAGCTGATAAGGCTGTAACATACGGACCTATACTTCGTCCCCCAAGCATGTATTCACTAACATTACTTGTTGCTTGCTTGTACCCGTAGAACCCAATTCCAAGCAAGATGATAAAGTATACAGCTAGCATGATATATGTTTGCCAATCAGGATTTACTTGCTGTGAAAGTGTCGTCCCTAATTGAAACATAATCTGCTCTCCCTTAATATTGAATTTTGTTACATGCATTTATTATACAAAAACATCTCTATTTTTAAAATACTTTTAAAAAAATAGTGTCTTTTTTTGAGCTTTTCAAAAAAGTAGAATCGCTTATAAATGTTGATAATAAAGCATTTACGGCATTTTTCAAAAGGAACAAGTTCTTTTATAATCTTTGTGAAAATAATCTCATTATATACAATAAGTGAATATAACGAGTAGAAAAAGCTAGCCTCAGACATAAATATTATATTTGAGTAACATTATAGTGAGGTCAAACTTCATTTTTACCTCTTTAAAGGAGGCTGGGACATAATGGTCTTTGACTAGAGAGAAAGAGGCTGGGACATAATGTAATGTCTCAGCTTCTTTCAGCATCTTGGCAGTAGATGACTGATTTGAAAATGCGCTTGTATCAAGCTTTTTCAATTCTAATCATCCTTGCCGGGGCGGGACTACGAAATCTTTTTATTCAAATTAGATTTCTGTCCCACTCCCATTTTAGTGTAAATAGAATAAAAACACAGAGACTCAGCATAAATAATTAATAGATATACATTTTTATACATTTAATCATTTATGGATGTAAGCGTTTCATACGCATGTTAAAATAATAATAAAAATCGTTCTATAACTATATTAGGAGTGACTATAGAGAGATGGCTCATACTGAGGAAAAAAGCTTTAAACAACGCTACCTTAACTTATTAGCAAAGCAATACGATAACAAAGAAGAACTAGCAACTGAAATTATAAATCTTGAATCTATATTAGAATTACCTAAAGGCACAGAACACTTCGTCAGTGATTTACACGGTGAGTTCCAAGCCTTTCAACATGTGCTACGTAACGGCTCTGGGAATGTGAAGCGTAAAATTAAAGATATCTTTGAAGATATTCTAACTGCTGAGGAAATAGATGAATTTGCGGCGCTCGTTTACTATCCAGAAGAAAAGCTAAAGTTAATAAAAAATGCTTTTAAACGTAAAGATGAACTTAATCAATGGTATCATAAAACGATCCATAATCTCATTAAATTTGTCACTTTTGCCTCTTCAAAGTACACACGTACGAAACTACGTAAGACCTTACCGGAAAACTTTGTCTTCATCGTGGAAGAATTACTCTATAGAAGTAATAAGTATAATAATAAATCCTCCTATTACGATAAACTGATGGAACAAATAATAGACCTAGAACAATCAGATGATCTTATTATCGGTTTATCATTCACCGTACAACATCTCGTAGTGAACCACCTTCATGTAGTGGGCGATATCTATGATCGCGGTCCTGAACCAGACAAGATTATGGAAACACTCATCAACTATCCTTCAGTAGACATTCAATGGGGCAATCATGATGTGCTATGGATTGGCGCCTACGCGGGATCTAAAGTCTGCCTTGCTAACTTACTTAGAATATGTGCTCGCTATGACAACCTAGATATTATTGAAGATGCATATGGTATAAATATTAGACCCCTACTCACCTTAGCTGAAAAATATTATGACGGAAATAATGAACCCTTCCAACCGAAGAACGCCGAGTATCTCTCTGATTATGAACGGGCACAAATTACTCGTATTCAACAAGCTATTGCCATCATACAATTTAAGTTAGAAGCCCCTATCATTAAACGGCGTCCGTCATTTGATATGGAGGAACGACTCGTACTGGAAAAAGTAGACTATGAGAATAAAAAGATTACTATTTATGGGAAAACGTATGATCTGAAACATACTTGTTTCCAAACTATAGACCCGCAAGATCCAACTCGCTTAACGGAGGAAGAGCAAGATGTCATTGATAAGTTACTACTCTCTGTACAACAATCTGAAAAGCTCAAACGACATATGACTTACCTCATGCAAAAAGGAACTTTATATTTACCTTATAACGGTAATCTTCTTATACATGGATGTATTCCAGTGGATGAGAATGGTGAGATGGAATCAATGGAGATTGACGGAGTTGAACATCACGGCCGCGACCTTCTCGATACCTTCGAAACTCATGTCAGAAATGCTTTTGATCATAAAGATGACCAAGATGACCTCTCCACTGACCTCGTGTGGTATCTATGGACGGGCAAATATTCCTCTTTATTCGGTAAGCGTGCTATGACTACTTTCGAACGTTACTTTATTAATGACAAAGCTGCTCATAAAGAGGAGAAGAATCCTTACTACCACTTACGTGAAGATGTCGCCATGTGCAAGAAAATGTTGAAAGACTTTGGTCTTGATCCAGAGCAAGGACACATCATTAATGGTCATACACCTGTTAAAGAAATTAAGGGAGAAGATCCTATTAAAGCCAATGGTAAAATGATCGTTATTGATGGCGGTTTCTCTAAGGCTTACCAATCAACAACTGGCATCGCAGGTTATACGCTCCTTTATAATTCATTTGGTATGCAACTCGTAGCTCATCAACAGTTTAATTCTAAAGAGAATGTCTTAAAAAATGGTACAGATGAGGTTTCTATACGCCGTGTTGTTGACGAAGAGCTCGAACGTAAAACGATTCGAGACACTAATACTGGTGAACGTATTCAAGAAGAAATAGATACGCTCAAAGAACTGATGCATGACCACTTCTTAAAATAATATATGCTTGAGTCGTATTACTTACAGGCGTTCCAACAATGTTAGGCGTAAATGTTTTCAAATAACACGATATCAATCTGGAGGAACTCAATTCAGAGATACAATTAATAAAAGAGGTCATAAAAAAGCGAGAAGATTGTTATTTTGCGTTGTAATGAATATCATTCGAGGACAGCGACACTATAACAACCATATTATAGATTATTACTATAAATTAAAAAGCAGCCTAATGAGAAATCTCATAAGACTGCAGTAGTCGCCTGTATCAACCGACTATTAAAAACAATTCATGACCTAATAGTCAATCATAGATTATACGATTATCAAATGGCCCCTCATTAGCCAACCGTACAATCAAATACAGTTTAACACCTTATTTAAAAAAATAAAAATTAAACGGTTGAGTTAAGTATGCTTATTTTATTGTAGAAGCGCTTGACTAATCGTAGGAAGGGAGCGGGACAGAAATCTAATTTGAATAAAAAGATTTCTGTCCCGCTCCCAATTTTAGATTCCAATAGTTCTTTATTTCACTTTCATCAAAACTATATAATTGAAATCCAGAGACAAAATGTATAAAAAGTTCTCCACTATTATTCACGATTCCATCATCGTAATTAGTAACTTTACCAAGAAATTGTTTACCATCCAACAGATTTAATTAATATCTGTTTCCTCTGAATAAGCTCCCTTAAGATAACCAATAATGCCTGAATCTTCGTGGGCAAACTGGTTTCTTTTATTTCTAAATGTAACTTCTTTATCCGAAGAGATATGGTAGATGAGCATATCTTTATCTGTTAACTCCTCAATACGATGAGCCTCTATTTCACTAATATCATTATTGTTAATGTAGCGATTATACCAGTGTGAACTATAGTTAGAATCAAAAAGGATGTGGTTTCTTATAGGACCACTTACATTACTTTTCATCTTTTCGTCGCGAAAGGCTACCGGTATCATATTAACATGATTCAATCCAAATTCAGGTACTAATTCGTTAAATGCTAAACTATTAAAGACAAACGATTGAGTCATTAAGATGCATTGATGATAGCGTGTTAAATCAGCATAGATTCGGTCGTTACTTGATAATAAATTCCCTTCAAATACTTCTAAACCTAACTCCTTCGCTCTGTCAGAAGCATTTGAAAATAAATTAAACGTCATAACTGGAATATTGTGTTCTCTTAATTTAGTGCCCAACCGAAATGAAAAGTCACTTTCACCAACGATAATTACGCCTGGAGGTTCAGTACTTGCCACTTTCATCAATTTACTTAGAGGGACAAAGCTAAACCCGTAAATGACTACTGTAACGATCACTAGTCCAAAGGTTACTGGTGTAATATATTCTGCCATAGGCGCATTTTTATTCATAAATAACCCTGCGAAAAACTGAGCAACGGTCAAGACGACTATCCCTCTAGGAGCCATTATAGAAACCATCGCACGTTCACGCTTCGATATCTCTGTATTCATCGTAGCAAATAATATAGATATCGGACGTACGAGAAGAATGATTACCGCACAAAAAACGACGAGCTTCCAAGAAAGTATTCCTTTCAAGACGTCTAACGTAAGAGAGGACGTAATAAGTATAAAAACAGTGGAGACCATAATAGACGACATGTTCTCAATAAAGTGATCTGACTCTTTGAATATTAAGTCATGCCGCTTCATCCGTGCCATGACAAGTCCAAATATGGTCACCGACATTAATCCTGATTCCGGTAAGATTTCATCACATAAAGCAAAGACCAGCAAAATGAAAATGAGTTGCACTGGTGGCATTAAATTTTGCGGTATTAAATCCTTTTTCAAGAACCACATAAATACATAAGACGAGAAAAATCCTATACAAACTGCTAGGAATAAACGCAAGATGAAACTTAGAATAATACCTATCTGAAATCCCTGTTCAAAGATTTCGAATAGATAAAAGACACCTAAAGCTAGCATAGGACCTATCGGGTCTAAGATAATACTTTCCCACCGTAATATTGAATCTACGCTCTTACGTACTTTCGCCTGTTTCAATAATGGTTGAATAACTGTCGGGCCGGTAATTAAGAACAATCCGCCCATAACGAGAGAAACTTGAATAGAGAAATTTAGGATATAATGTAAGGCGATGGCTCCTAGAATCCAAGCTATCACAGCGCCAATAGTAATGATTCGCGCGACTGCTTTAGATATCCCTCTTAATTCACGGAAATCTAGATTACTGCTCCCTTCAAATAATATAATTGCTACTGCCAGCGAAACCAAGGGACTAAAGACCTCGGAACCTAGCGCATGTTCAGGGTTTATCAGTTTGAACACAGGTCCAACTAACAAACCGACTATTGACATGACGACAATCGAGGGCCACTTAATCCGTGAGGCTAACCACTGACTAAAGATGCCTAATGCTAAGAATATCACTATCACCAGAATAAGGGGTAAGTTGAGTAGTGACACAAGCACACCTCCAATATTAAGTACATTCTATTTTTTTATACAATTTCATATTATAACACTTATAAGTTTATAAAGATGACTTTAGAGGCTGAGACATTACACTATGTCCCAGACTCCGACTTCGCTTTTATAGGGCCTCCCCAACCCGCATTGCTTGTTGGGAGCGGGACAGAAATCTAATTTGAGTAAAATGATTTCGTAGTCCCGCCCCGGCAAGGATGACTAGAATTGAAAAAAGCTTGATACAAGCGCATTTTCAAATCAGTCATCTACTGCCAAGATGCTGAAAGAGGTTGAGACATTACATTATGTATCAGTTTCTCTGTGTTGGGGCCCCGCCAACTCGCATTGCTTGTGGAAACTGTAGTCCCAGTTTCTCTTTGTTGGGGTCCCCACCCCAACTCGCATTGCTTGTGGAAACTGATATACAGTTTCTCTGTGTTGGGGTCCCCACCCCAACTCGCATTGCTTGTGGAAACTGGTTAACCAGTTTCTCTCTGTTGGGGCCCCTGCTCACACCCTAAACGCCTTTGTCCCGACCTCTTCGCTTTTCTACTTTTTGCTTTACCATTTAAACCGTACAGGCGAGTAAATGATTAAACTAATTTAGTTTATTGACACAAATTTTTGTTCTGACTATATTTTTATTTGAAAATTATTTAAACTCAGAAGTGGGATAGATATCTGATTGCTTTCATTGTCGTACAAATACTTGACTAACTAGAATCTTAAAAAGCTATTCACGAGCATACTTGTCATTCAGGCCACTACTATATCATTACTTCTTTACAATGCTTAAGTAGACTATAAGATTGATGTCCCAGCCTCTAAAGGTAAAATATAGCAACTTTGTAATTAGAAAATATAACTTTCTATAACGCTACTTTTACCCTTAACAAAACACTTAAATAAGAAAGGTGAAGTAAAATGGAAAATATAAATTATAAAAAATTTATTCTTCCAATTCTCGTCGGGGTTATACTCTGGCTTCTCACCCCAATTCGTCCAGAGGGATTAGATGCGACAGCTTGGCATATGTTTGCCTTATTCGTGGCTACAATTATTGGCTGCATTACGCAGCCCCTGCCTATAGGTGCAGTCGCAATGATTGGTTTTACGTTAACCATACTCACAGGTACTGTAAAGGTGGATACTGCTGTTAAAGGTTTCGGTAATAGCAGCATATGGTTGATTGCTATGGCTTTCTTTATTTCAAGAGGATTTGTCAAGACAGGTTTAGGTCGCCGTATCGCCTTACAATTTGTCAAGTTATTTGGTAAGAAGACACTAGGTTTAGGCTATTCACTGATAGGTGTTGACTTAATCTTAGCTCCTGCAACACCAAGTAATACCGCACGTGCTGGCGGCATTATGTATCCTATTATTAATGCTTTGTCTAAATCATTCGGTTCCAAATCAGATGACGGAACAGCTCGTAAGATGGGAGCATTCCTTATCTTTACCGAATTTCATGGAAACTTAATTACGGCTGCGATGTTCTTAACTGCAATGGCCGGCAATCCGTTAGCCCAATCACTCGCTAAACACGAACACATTCACATCACATGGATGAACTGGTTTACTGCTGCAATTGTCCCGGGTATAATCTCGTTAATCGTCGTACCATTTATCATTTACAAAATGTACCCACCCAAAATCAAACGGACACCTGACGCGAAGTCGTGGGCAGAAAAAGAGCTAAATGATATGGGGCACATGTCTAGGGATGAAAAGTTCATGGTCGGCATCTTTGTTATTGCGCTTATATTATGGATTATGGGAAGTGTGATCAATATGGATGCTACGCTAACCGCATTTATAGCTTTATCCCTACTACTCATAACAGGTGTGCTTTCATGGAACGATATTTTAAAAGAAACGGGTGCTTGGAACACATTAGTGTGGTTCTCAATTTTAGTTATGATGGCTTCACAATTGAATGAAGTCGGTTTTATACCTTGGCTAAGTAAGACTATTGCAGGTAGTCTTGGTGGATTAAGTTGGCCGATTGTGTTGGTACTCCTTATCTTATTTTATTTCTATTCACATTATCTCTTCGCTAGTTCAACCGCTCACGTCAGTGCGATGTATTCAGCACTTCTCGGAGTAGCTATTGCGACGGGAGCACCTCCGTTATTCAGTGCATTAATGATTGGATTCTTTGGTAACTTAATGGCTTCAACTACGCACTACAGTAGTGGCCCAGCTCCCATTCTATTCTCCTCCGGTTACGTTTCTCAAAGACGCTGGTGGGTGATGAATGCGATCCTAGCTATTGTCTACTTTATTATTTGGCTTGGAATAGGTTCTGTATGGATGAAACTCATAGGTGTTATGTAACTGATAAGCCTAGTATTTCTTATACCTATATTGATTTTAAAGGATAAACAGGAACAGCCATATTCCTCATTACGGTACATTTACAGTAGCTGACAGAACTCACGTAGAAGTGTGTTAAGCATTGTAGGATGCTAGACATCCTTCTAGGGTACAGAAGAAGAGGTACAAAGGCGTTTAGGATTGAGCAGGGGCCCCAACACAAAGAAACTGGTTCATCAGTTTCCACAAGCAATGCGAGTTGGGGTGGGGCCCCAACAAAGAGAAACTGGAAAACCAGTTTCCACAAGCAATGCGAGTTGGGGTGGGGCCCCAACAAAGAGAAACTGGTAAACCAGTTTCTACAAGCACAGCAAGTTGGGGTGGGCCCCAACACAAAGAAACTGGTTCATCAGTTTCCTCCAGCAATGCGAGTTGGGGTGGGGCCCCAACAAAGAGAAACTGGTAAACCAGTTTCCACAAGCACAGCAAGTTGGGGTGGGCCCCAACAAAGAGAAACTGGGACATAATGGTCTTTGACTAGAGAGAAAGAGGCTGGGACATAATGTAATGTCTCAGCCTCTTTCAGCATTTTGGCAGTAGATGACTGATTTGAAAATGCGCTTGTATCAAGCTTTTTTCAATTCTAGTCATCCTTGCCGGGGCGGGACTACGAAATCTTTTTGTTCAAATTAGATTTCTGTCCCGCTCCCTCTTCAACATCTCGGCAGTAGATGGCTGATTTGAAAACGCGCTTGTATCAAGCTTTTTTCAATTCTAGTCATCCTTGCCGGAGCGGGACAGGAATCTTTTCATTCAAATTAGATTTCTGTCCCGCTCCCGAATCGTAAGAGTTTCTGTCGACAACCCTGCTTCTGGGACGCCGTTAGTCGGTTCCTCAGACTACGGAAACTTTATGTCTCTACCTCTCACCCATAAACTTTACGTTTAATTATGTTGTAAATTGTCAATATATTAATAAATTACAATACAATAGAAGGTTCGAATCAATTCGAAGGAGTGATAAACGATGACTAACATTAAGCAAGGAGACCATAAATTCTATACAGGGGATGATGAGAACAATCCAGAAACAGTCATTACTTTTGAAGACAAAGGCGATGACGTACTAGACATTACCCATACTGGCGTTCCTTCAGAGTTAGGTGGACGAGGACTCGGTACTTCATTAGTTGAAGCTGTAGTTAAACATGCAAGAGAGAATAATAAAAGCGTAGTCGCTACGTGTCCTTTTGCTGCTACAGTGATTGAAAAGCACCCTGAGTTTCAAGATGTCTATAAAAAATAATTGTAATTGAACAGCTTAATTGGATTTGGACTAGCACTGAATACATGTAATACTTTTCGTAAACAGCTGAGGCTGGGACATAATGTAATGTCTCAGCTTCTTTCAGCATCTTGGCAGTAGATGACTGATTTGAAAATGCGCTTGTATCAAGCTTTTTCAATTCTAGTCATCCTTGCCGGGGCGGGACTACGAAATCTTTTTATTCAAATTAGATTTCTGTCCCGCTCCCAAGAAGAAACACTCAGATGAAATGAATTAAATCATCTGAGTGCTATTTTTTCTAGGCTTTACGTCTCAACCTCATGAGTACTAGGTCACGTACCAATTAAAGTAAAAACTTCGAGATTTCTCGTACACTGTTACGAAAATCTCGAAGTTTTTTCGGTTACTAAGATAGTTATATTCTGGCGCTTTCTAATAATTAAACACTAAGGTAGATGACTCTAAACCCTTATTTACAGCCATTCAACTACGTCTTGTTGTGCTTGGCGAACTTTAGGTTTAGGATCTTTCTCACGGTAACCGAAAGCTACCATAACTGATGGTGCGAATTCTTTAGAATCTGCTATTCCTTCTTCATCTAATAATCGTTCCATCGCATCAATATCGAAGCCTTCCATTGGGCAAGAATCTATACCGAGTAAAGCTGCAGAAGTCATCATATTCCCTAACGCAATGTAAGTTTGCTTACTTGCCCAATCAAGTAAAGTGCGCTCATTATCATTGATGTGGAAGCCAGTTTGGAAACCTTCGACTTTTTCACCAAATGACTTAATGCTGTCTTCATCATACTGTTTTAATTCACTAAGTATACGGTGCACATGGGGTGATGATTTTGTTACGTTTTTACGCGCTAAGATTAGCACGAAGTGACTTGCTGTCTCTAATTGGCCTTTAGCGCCACCACTAATTTTGTGAAACTTATTACGTAAATCTTCGCTTTGCACTACTAAGAAGCGCCATGGTTCAAGACCTAGTGAGCTGGGTGATAAGCGCGCAGCTTCAAGAATTGTATTAAAGTCGCTCTCCTCTATTTTTCTAGAAGCATCAAAACGTTTCGTTGCATGTCTAAAGTTGAATGCCTCGATAATTTGTTGTTGCAAATCTTTATTCGCCATAACTATTTTATTTCCTCCCTCTAACACTTTGAATTACTCTCATTATAGTTGAATACTTAATTCGTATTAAAGTAATCTGATTAGCAGGATAACGTAATAGTGATAATTATTGATGTCATCAATCTAGAATATAAATACTTAAATACACACCTAGATATCAAAAGAAACACCTGTAATTTCTGACTGGCTTTCAATTATGCTCATACACATTATTTAGAATTCTAGTCAATTTTACCGCGAGGGGTAATAGAAAGCGATGACCTACTCACAATCTATCTATTCAACTTCCATTCCTTTAATAAATTCAATATACGATGCTACGCTTTGTTCAAGATCTTCTTGAGTTGGGTTTAAGGCACCAAACAGAGCGTGATAACCATTGTAATTTGCGCCTACAAATTTCGCAGTTGCAATGAAAGGACTGAGTAAGGTTTCTAAGGAAAACCCTAACCAGCTTTCCGAATGGTATTGCTCTTCAGTTGCACCTACAGAGATGGCTGCTGCAAATGTCTTCCCCTTTAAAGCATGACCATTAGATCCATAAGCCCACCCGTAGGCTAACACGTCGTCAAAATATTTCTTCATTAAAGGCGGATAACTATACCAATAAAGAGGGAATTGAAAGATGATTTGATCGTGTTCTGATAGCAATTTTTGCTCATACTCTATATCGATATCAAGATCAGGATAGGTTGCGTAAAGCTCATGGACAGTGACGATATCCTCATGTTGTTCCAACGTATCACGCCACGTTCTATTCACTGTAGATTGATTTATATTAGGATGTGTTACAATAACTAAGGTTCTCATAATGACTCTCCTTATTTTCTATTCTATTATTATTTTAGCATTGACCATTAGAAGACGTGTACCCTAATGTCATTGCTGGAAGAAATATAATTACTCCTGAGCTATTTCAAATCGTTACACACTTGGGCGTACACTCTACAGTTGTAAGTGGAGTAATTACACGCCCTAAAGAAATAACGCAGCACTTGGCTAATATTATAGTTGAGTACAATTAATTCTACTATAAAAGAGCGAGAAAGTCAGAGAAACAGATATCTAATTGATCTTGTGTCTCCTCACAATCTCACTCTTTTCAATTAATTTAAACTGCTTTCGCTACAAAGATCTTTCTTTTTTCCCATTCCCCTGTTTGTGAATTGTATTTATCACAAGTAATTAAAGTTAGCTGTTGTGTTGCAGACTTATGCTCATTTAGCACTTCAACATTATTCGGATTCACGTCGTAAATCTTAGTGATTTTGTAAGTGCGTTTATGTCCATCTATCGTTAAATAAACCTTACTGCCCTTATGTGCCGCTGGTAGATTGGTGAATTGATAATGAGGGCGATCAGTGTACGTATGCCCTGCTATTGAAACATTCTGGTCAGACATCGACTCATCTTTCTCAGCGAAACTCACACCGCGATTCAACTGTTGGGGTGTCGCCGGTCCAGGATACACTGGTGTCTTAATCTCCGCGTCGGGCACTGAAATATAACCGGCCATCTTAGACGGGTCTTTAGGTATCTGTGGTACCTTTTGAGAATTTCTACTCGAGTCACTAGCCCTTTCTTTGTCATAGTGTTCAATCTTGTCTTCATTATCTTTTTTTGTAAAATAGTTATCTATGTGTGGTTTCATAAATATATATATAGCCCATAAGATTAATACTACGCCTATTATAGTTAATAAGCGATTTACCCACTTGTTCATCTTGTTCCTCCACTATCAGTTATTCTCTATGACAGCTATAGTAAATCACATACTGTGTGATTATCTGTCATCTTTATAAATACAAACTCAGTATAGCACGTTTATGAAATAAGTAATATACAAAATAAATGAGCCCTTATAGAGTATGAACACCGCTATAATGTGCTCTACCGTTTTTCACTACATTTGAGGTACGATGAGCGTTAAGTTATAAAAATTACGACTTAGGGTAGAGAAGAACGTGTCACAATATTTACAAAAGGATGTGTTACGTATGAGTATATTCTCAGACGAAGATAAAGTGAAAGTATTGTCGGACATAATAGAAATTCAAACTATAAATGACAACGAAATAGAAGTGGCACAATACTTCCAACAATTATTTAATAACTACGATATCGAATCAAAGATTATTAATGTAGAAGGCTCAAACACTAGAGCGAACCTCGTAGCGGAGATAGGCAGTGGTTCTCCTGTATTAGGCGTATCAGGACATATGGATGTTGTTACTACGGGAGATCGAGATAGTTGGAATTACGAACCATTTAAACTCACAGAAGATGAAGATGGTAACTTACATGGTCGTGGTTCTGCCGACATGAAGTCTGGTACAGCGGCACTTGCTCTAGCGCTCATTGAAATTAAAGAAGCTGGCACGCTTAATAATGGTACGATTCGTTTCATGGCTACTGCTGGTGAAGAGATAACAAGTTCAGGTGCTGAAACATTTTATAAACAGGGTTATATGAATGATGTGGATGCCTTACTTATAGCTGAACCTTCACAAGATGGACCTGTTTATACCCATAAAGGTACGATGGACATTCGTGTAACATCCAAAGGTAAATCTGCACATAGTTCCATGCCTGAACTTGGCTTTAACGCGATAAACCCTCTCGCTGACTTTATACACTATCTCAATGAAGCTTATAGTAAAGTAGATGTGAAAAGCGATATATTGGGGACACCGACGATGAACGGTACAGTCATAAATGGCGGTGACCAAGTCAATTCAATCCCTGACCACGCGGAAGCCCTTTTCAATATGCGCACAATTCCCGACTTCGACAATGAAGACTTTGAGAAATTGTTTAACCAAATCAAAGAGCGAGTTGAACAAGCTAAAGGTGTACAATTATCAGTAGAACCTTATGTGAATCGTGTCCCTGTTTATACAACAGCTAACAATAAACTGATTAAAGACACGCAGTCTTTTGCTCAAACATTCTTTAACAAGGAATTTAATTTAACTTCCACAACAGCTACAACAGATGCCTCATTCTTCATGAAAGATAAAGATGAAGACTTTTCTTTCGTAATGTTCGGGCCTGGTGATCCTGGACAAGCCCACCAAGTAGACGAATATGTATCCAAGACGGTATACACACAGTTTGTAGATTTTTACACTGAGCTTTTCCCTAAGTATTTAAATCGATAACTTTCTCCTAGTTAGCCATTAACGTTATTAATTTAGCACATAGATCGCACCGGTGGACTTAAGATATGATGTGTTAAGCATCTCTCTATTTACAAAAGTGAGTTACTCTATTACGCATTACCTAATTTTATCGTTAAGTCCACTTGCTTTAATGGATTCGGGACATAAAGCCTAGAAAAAATAGCACTCAGATGATTTAATTCATTTCATCTGAGTGTTTCTTCTTGGGAGCAGGACAGAAATCTAATTTGAACAAAAAGATTTCGTCGTCCCGCCCCAGCAAGGATGGCTAGAATTGAAAAAAGCTTGATACAAGCGCATTTTCAAATCAGTCATCTACTGCCAAGATGCTGAAAGAGAGAGCGGGACAGAAATCTAATTTGAATAAAAAGATTTCGTAGTCCCACCCCGGCAAGGATGGCTAGAATTGAAAAAAGCTTGATACAAGCGCGTTTTCAAATCAGCCATCTACTGCCGAGATGTTGAAGGGAGCGGGACAGAAATCTAATTTGAACAAAAAGATTTCGTAGTCCCGCCCCGGCAAGGATGACTAGAATTGAAAAAAGCTTGATACAAGCGCATTTTCAAATCAGTCACCTACTGCCAAGATGCTGAAAGAGGCTAAGACATTACGTTATCTCCCAGCCTTTTTCTCTCTAGTCAAAGACCTTTATGTCCCAGTTTCTCTGTGTTGGGGCCCCACCCCAACTCGCTGTACTTGTAGAAACTGAATTAACAGTTTCTCTTTGTTGGGGCCCCACCCCAACTTGCATTGCTTGTAGAAACTGATATACCATTTTCTCTGTGTTGGGGCCCCCTGCTCAAACCCTAAACGCCTTTGTCCCGGCCTCGTGGTACTAATATTCTGAACTTTATATTGCTATTTATTTATCTGCTCACTATAATAAGAGTCATCAATGAGGTGAGGTTGAGACATAGAGTTTCTGTGCGCTAAGAAATCAATGAACAGCGTCCGTAGAGTAGGATTTGCGACAGAAACGCTCATGGTGCGACTTAATTTGAAAGCAATTGTGCTCATCGTTCGGTTCTGCTCACATCCTCACAGCTTTAGTCCTGACCTCACGCTATTTCTTACAATAGTACTCACCTTCATCAATAATATTATAATTCACCTCATTGAAAGATCTCGTACGAGTGAGACAGTCATTGATTATGCATTGAATCATATCGGTCTCAAACTCTATAGATCTCACTTTCTATCGTCATTTCAATATCTTCCAACTTTCTTACGCTCCATTTTTATCAATAACGGTAATATTATCTCCTATTTAATAAAAAAACTACTATTCTGTCTTCTATTTTTTAAAATAAGTTTTATTTTGGTATACTTTCATTAAACAAATCACACATTTACCTCCACTAAACATTCAATTTATAAATTATTTATAGATAACAGACTTTTAAAATAAAGAATCGTGTACACTGAGTGCAAATACGCTTTATTGGGGAGTTATGTAATGGAAATAACAACGTTAAATATTCACGAAGAGCTAACTACTGGCATACAGCGTTGTATCGATGAAGTGATCATCTTATTCCCTCTTTCCGAACCTTTCACTTTACAGTTAAATGGTCAAAAAATAAATATATATTCGGGTATTATTATTAACAATGCCGATCTATATCAAGTGGAAGATGCTCAACATATAGTCGAATTGCGTTTACCTTTATCTTTATTACTAAAGCGTGAGGACTATTCACCTTATTGCTACTTTGACTACAGCCGAATCACATCTTCGCGCGAACTCAAGAAACTCATCTTACGCGATATAGACAACACGAGTGTTAACCGTATTATACCTACCACTACCGTGTTGAAATTAGTTGATGTGCTACTCATTGAAGCGCGTGTGGAATTACAGCACCCTTATATACCTGAAATCGTTTCTGATACGCCTATTTTCAATAAAATACTAAAGTTTACTAATAACAATATTTCATCCAATCTATCTACTAAGATGTTGGCCCAAGAATTTTATATATCCCAATCCTATATCTCAATACTGTTTTCTCAAAAGTTATCAATGAATTTTAAACAATACTTAAATTCTCTACGGGTCGCGCTAGCGCTATTAGATTTAATTCAACCTAACCAAACAATTCATACAGTTGCTGCTAAGTATGATTTCCTTAATTTAAGTACTTTTACTAAGCAATTTAAACGCTACCTTAATCAAACACCTAAAAAATTCATTAATAACTATAGAACCTTAATGATCAAAACTAAAAATCCTCTTAAAATTTCAGTGGAGAATCTCCCTAAGTTAATCGAAGAGATTGAAGTTTACACACAAAACGTCTTTACTAATCACTTTGAAGTTCTTAATTTGGAAAATGTAAAGAGTCATCAACATATAGAGGCACTCGAAATAATGATTAACGTTGAAGATTTAAATCAACTCTACTATTACACTGACAAACTTTTTCTAAACTTTACTTCAGAAATTTTTGATAAACCTAACTTAGTGATACAGAACTTTGATACTTTTGGCGTCCAACGTTTCGATAGTTACCAGAATGTTCAATCATTGTTAAAGCTATTAAACAAAGGTTGTCGTATCACTTTAAAGATTGATAAAGCTAGCACCTATTACGCCTTAGAAGAGAAGCTCAATCAGCTCATATGGGCAGGAACCTTAACTAATGACATCGTTAAGAACCTCATCATTTTATTAGATAGCAAGATGCTGTCTTTAAGAACTGTTTCTTTATTACGTCATCGTGCTACAATGAACTTTCCTGATTTACAGTTCGCGCTGATTATTGATTATTATTTATTTCATTCAACACAACAAGATTATTTCTTAGACACCCTTCAGTCTCTCAACCTTAGTTATTACTTTATCGAATCAGAACTTACAACTTTAAAAGACAGGATATGTGAAGTCGATCGCTCATTTAAATCGGACGCTAGCTTACAAACTACAGTAGCACAGTTTACAGAATTATTCGCTAAAGACAGTAGCAAGCTCGTGTTAAACAACCTCACTCACAGTTCATTTAGAGACTATTATCAGTCAAGTGTGGATACTTCCTACACCCACTCTGCTAAGTTCTATATTGAAATGTGTCGTAAGGTGGGAGGTTTAGGTTTCTATCTGCATAGCACTAAACCGGACCAAATTAAATTACTGACGAGTTATGAGAGTTATCGTCCTATCGTTCATATTTATAGTTTGCTCAAACCGTTTATTGGTCAGAGAGTCACAGTGTTACCTTATGGCTTAGTTTGTAAGATCAATAAGAAATATCATTTATTATTATATGGTGGCTATCGCTTTGAAAATGATGAAAACATCTCTTTAGCAATCAAAGTTCAACATACTTTTACCAAAGACTTCCTATTATTTAGCAGAACCCTAAATTACAAGTATGGTACGATAGATCATATTATCTCTAATAAATTAAAGAATATCCATATCAACCCTCAAATGTTGCGTCAATTAAACGATTCAAATTATCCGAGGGCAGAGCTCGTATTGTACAATTGGGCTAAACCTCTAGAAATTAACTTGTCTTACCAAACGTTGAAATATATTTCATTAACTATTAATGAGTAAGGAAGATACTGCTCTGCTCGACCATAGTTAAACGTTGAAATAAATAAACTGTAACTTCAGCAGCTATTCACTCATCCAATTAGCAGACATAATGATGGAAGTTACCGACTAACCACGAGTGTATTAGTAACTTTCACAATATTAAAAAATTTATCAGCCTAAATCGCTATTTAAAATCTAACACTACGCCTGTGAAGTACTAGTAGCTGATTATATTTGAAAATGAATAATTATAACTCTATACAATTATAAAAAGAGGGCGCGGGACAGAAATCTAATTTGAATAAAAAGATTTCTGTCCCGCTCCCTTATTTTAACTATTGTTCTATTTCATCAGCTATCTTATCTCCGATTACTTTAGAAGCATTGCCTTGTTCTATAGAACAGAACTTATCGTAGAACTTATCAATCTTACTTTGATACTCTTCTTGAACTTTATCTAAGTCTTTAAGACTTTCGGTGAGCTGATAGGCATCAGTGTAAATAGGCCCTGGAAGTTCTGATTCGTAATCCATGTAGAACCCTCGTAAGCCTTTGTCGTATTTCTCAATATCATAGGCAAAGAAGAATTGTGGGCGTTTCAAAATACCGTAATCGAACATGACAGAAGAATAATCTGTAATTAAAGCATCACTGATTAAGAATAACTCAGAAACGTCATCGTAACTAGAAACATCAATAGCAAAATCCTCGTAACCAGATAAATCTAGCGCGTTTGCAATTAAATAGTGCATTCTAAGTAAGATCACAGTATCGTTACCTAGTTGTTCATATAGATTTTCTAAATCTATTTTCAAGTTGAATAGATACTGGCCTTTTTTAACGAATTCATCGTCACGCCAAGTTGGAGCATACATGATTACTTTTTTACCTTTAGTAATGTTTAATCTCTCACGAATCTTATCGCTAAACGCTTTGTCATTGCACTTATTAACTAAGATATCATTACGTGGATAACCTGTCTCTAAGATTCGGTCTCTATCCATCCAAAATGCTGACTGGAATATTTCAGTTGAATATCGATTTGGAGATATCAGGTAATCCCAGCGATCAGTTTCCGATCTGAAATTGAGCTTATATTTCGCGGTAGTAGTTCCAGGCATACGTACGAACTTTTGGTCACCAGCTAAACGTTTTAAAGGTGTACCGTGCCAAGTTTGGTAGTACTTTTGGTTTGGTTTTTTATCTACGTATAACGGTAGCCTTGCGTTCGCTACCCAATGACTTGCTTCTGACAGAGCATCAAAATAAGCGCGTGAACCTTTCTTCACAACTTCAGCATTACCAGGAATGACTGCTTTACTAGGATTTTTCAATACCCATTTATAGTTATAATTGGGATAACGACTGGCCATGTATTCGTAAATATATTTCGGACTATCACTGTAATTCTTGCCACCAAACGCTTCAAAAACTATTGTTTTGTTATTTACGTTCTCTGGTTTATCCGTCAATTTATAACGTGACAGTTCTTTTCCTTTTTGACGTAGTAAGACACGTTTTAAATGTCTTAGCTTATATCTAAGACGATTAAACCTTTGAGCTTTTGCCGGTTTACCTAATGCTGCGAGAATCATTTCAATACCGAATAATGGCTTTTTGCTTTTAAGAATTGTAGTTAGTATAGACTTGCTTATCTTAATTAAATTAGAACTATTATGAGTATAGCGCTCATCGATATCTATATGAGATGGATCAAAGTCATTTAGTAACCGTTTAACCATGCGTTGCTTCATAAATTCTTTATTCTCTTTGTACTGTGCAACCTTTAAGCTTTTATAGAAGCTATTTAAATAATCATCAAAGCGTAAATCAAAAGCTTGCTCAGTGAGCTGCAAAGTGTTAAACGGATCTAATAGTTCACCTCTAAAATAGAATGGAAAACCAAATAGTCGAACAAATCGATCAACGTAATTGATATACTGCAGTATAAAAGTCTGATCAGCATAAATTTGTAGGTCTTCGTCAAATTTAAGGTCATGTGCTCGTACGATTCCAGTTCTCAAAATGATATTACATACTGAATTTTTACGTAGGAAGGAATTGAGATTTTTTCTTCCCTCGTAATATTTAACTTTAACTTTGTTTAAATCTACATATTGAGGCGTTTTAACTGAAAATTTATGAATTGGTGCAATAAGCGCATCAGATTGATTTAAGTGTTCAATATAAAATGTAAGTGCGTAGGAAGCTAATGTGTCATCAGCATCTACGAACATGAAGTACGGTGTTTCTACGTAAGACATGCCTACATTCCTCGCATGGGCATGGCCGTTATTAGTTGTTAAGTTAATATGTTGCACTCTTTTTGAATCGATATCCGCTGTGGCTTTATCTACAATTTCTGCAGACTTATCACTAGACCCATCATTAACGAATATGTAGTTAAATTCTTGGTAGCGTTGAGATTTTAAACTATCAATACAATCTAAAATCGTATCTTCTGAGTTATAATATGGAACTATAACTGTTAAATTATTCATATCTCTTTCACCCTTCAAAGTTTCCTTTTCACTAATATTATTTTGGGAGCGGGACAGAAATCTAATTTGAACAAAAAGATTTCGTAGTCCCTCCCCGGCAAGGATGACTAGAATTGAAAAAAGCTTGATACAAGCGCATTTTTAAATCAGTCATCTACTGCCAAGATGCTGAAAGAAGCTGAGACATTACATTATATCCCAGTCTCTTAGTCTTAAATTAATATATCTAATTGTAGTCTCCAAAAATATTATTTTCAAATAATTATGAGTTAGCTATATTCTAAGCTATAAATGGTTAACTTAAATTATTTAGTGAAATATTCAATATATGATATATTGGATGACACATATTTAACTCATGTCTTAAATACATACCATATTAGGATTAGAGGGATATATTAATGATTTACTCCATTACTTCTATCTTACCACGAAGTCACGGTGGTCGCACGAAATCTTTATTACGCCGAAATAAACTGATCACTATGAATTCGGGGAACAACATTACTTTAGTAACTTGTAACTACAATGCAAATTATCCTCAAATTATTGCTAATTATAGAGAGCGAGAGCTAATTACTTCTAACATTGCGCATTTAAATATATACCATTGGTTATCTGGTAATCGCCTCTTTCAAAATCATTGGGATGATAATATAAAAAGAACGAGAACTAAGCTAAAGGTTAAAAAATTAAAACGAAAGAAGATAAATCATCATCTATATGATTACTACGATAAGAAAGGAACTCACGTTCTACGTCGCTTATATTACAAAAATAGCGATGTTTTAAAGTCTGAAAGGATAATCGATTCGCAAACTGAGTCCCTCTCTCAACTTAAGGAGTACAATTTCTATGGACGCTTGCATAAAGTGACGTATTACCATCCACAGACTGAAAGCAAACTTCAAGAATGTTTTTATGACACTCGAGGTGCGTTATATTGTGAGAAGTATTTTACTAACACTGAGACTAACGATTTACATCTCATTAAGGTTTACTGTGAGAATAGCTTACCTCTTTACTTCAAGACTGAAAAACAACTTTTTACCTATTATTTCAATCATTTATTGGAAGATGGCGATATCGTCTTTAACGATGCAAGAGTCTTAGATAAACCGCTAATAGAACAGTCTCACCAAGTGAAGAACATCCACATTTTACACAGTTCTCACTTAGATGCCGAGAACAATCTTAAAGGATCCTTTAAATATGTACTCAAACATTTTAATAAAGTAACCAAGATATTACTCTTTACCCATCAACAAGCTGAAGGTTTAAGAAAAAGTTATGGTGTGCCTGATGAAAAGCTAGCTATCATCCCTCATCATATTGATAATCATCTAAATGACTATATTGATGATAAGCGAAGTAATTATTTTATCTACATTGGACGCTTTAGCCCTGAAAAACAACTCATACATTTATTAGAAGCCTATAAACGTGTGGTAGAATCAGGTTACGACACCCCGTTATTACTTTATGGCAAAGATGAACATAATCAGCTTTCTCTAATGAAAGACTTTATTACAGAGCACAATTTAGAGGATTATGTAACTATTAAACCATTTACACATCATCCTTTGAAAGCTTTTAGTCAAGCACTTGCGTCACTATCAACTAGTCAGTATGAAGGGTTCGGTTTATCTATCATGGAAAGTTTATCCGTAGGTACACCGGTCATTTCATACGATTATAATTACGGGCCCCGGGAAATGATTACTTCAGGACAAAATGGTTACTTAGTAGAAAAAAATAATGTAGACGCTTTCGCACAAAAAATGATAGCTATGGTGGAAGCTCCTCTTCGAGATGTTCACTTAGATTCGAAATTCTATACCGAGCGAGCGACCATAAACTACTTGAAACTACTACAAAACATTTGATGCTATGGGAGTTATCATATGATTTATTCAATTACAACTTCTCTACCAGAGAAACATGGAGGGCGTACGCAAGCCCTATTAAGAAGAAACTTGTTACTAAACGAACAATTAAAGAAGAAAGTCGCGATACTCACTACAAACTATAATGCAAACTATCATCGCATTTACGAAGAGTATTTAAACGAAGGAAAAATAACGGAACAGATTAATATTGATAATATGTACGACTGGTTGTCAGGTTATAAATTAATAAAGTCCCCTGCTAAAAGGGCAAATAAAGAGATTTCCGTCAAGACTACCCCAGTTGAAATGAAGGGTTATACTCATAAAATCAATTCTAAGACACACGTGGTTCGTTATTACAACAACGGTGATTATGTTTTGTACAGAAAGTACTATGCTCATTCACAGGTAGTAAAATTTGAAGACTACATGAGCCCTATTCACAAGAAGCGAATAGAACGCTACCACTATAACCGTTATGGACAATTACACAAACAAACAGTATATTCCCCAGTGAGCTGGGGTCGCTTGTGTGAAAAGTTTTATGATACCGAGGGTAAACTATATTGTAAGAAATACTATTCACGAGAGGACAAAGAGTTAACACTCATCGAATTATTCAGGGGCGGCGATGTCTATCAAACCTTTAATACTGAAAACGAGCTGATAGCCTTTTATTTCGACCATCTCTTAAAGAAAAACGCTATCGTTTTTAATGATGCACGAGCTCTAGACATCCCTCTCCTATCTAAGAAAGTTAATACTAAGAATATATTATTCTTCCATAACTCTCATCAAGCGGTAAACAAAGACTATAAAAGTTATGAGTACAGCCTAACGCATCCCGCTCAAGTAAGTCGTTATATTGTGCTAACTGAAGCTCAAAAGCAAGATATTATAAAAAGTTATGATATAGTCCCAAGCCAAATACAAGTAATACCTCATTACTTTAACAAGCTTTCATTAAATAATGAGGAAGAGGATGAAAGACATAGCTTTGTTTACATCGGTCGCTTTAACGCACAGAAACAGTTAACGCATCTATTAAACGCCTATCAATTGTTCTTAGAAAAAGGCCATAACGTCAAATTAAAATTATACGGGCCTAGCGAACCAAAAGAATTAAAAAAAGTACAGGAAACTTTAAATCAATTTAATATATCTGAGATGGTCGAGATACACGACTATATTGATGAGCCAGCTCCAATATTTAAAAAAGCAAAAGCCTCGTTATTAACTAGTAAGTTTGAAGGGTTTGGACTATCTATAGGCGAAAGTATAAGTAACGGCTGCCCAGTAATTGCTTATAACGTTAATTATGGTCCTAGCGAAATGATTTCCGACGGTGAAAATGGACTCTTAGTGGAACCTGATAATATTCAATGTTTTGCAGAGAAGATGGAGAGACTTATTAATAAACCATTAAAACACGTTTCTCTAAGTCCTCATTTAGCTAAAGAAGCAGCAATAACAAACTTTAAATCATTGTTGAAAACAGTTAGAAAAGCCCGCTGAAACCAATAAATATTATGTGTCCGGGGCCCCAACAAAGAGAAACTGGTACATCTATTTCTACAATCAATGCGAGTTGGGGCGGCCTTATAAAAGAGAAGCCGGATGCTGGGACATAAAGGTCTTTGACTAGAGAGAAAGAAGCTGGGGCATAATGTAATGTCTCAACCTCTTTCAGCATCTTGGCAGTAGATGACTGATTTGAAAATGCGCTTGTATCAAGCTTTTTTCAATTCTAGTCATCCTTGCCGGGGCGGGACTACGAAATCTTTTTATTTAAATTAGATTTCTGTCCCGCTCCCAAGAAGAAACACTCAGATGAAATGAATTAAATCATCTGAGTGCTATTTTTTCTGGGATTTATGTTCCAACCACCAAATAAGTATGGTTCTATAATGATTTCTCTTTTATAAAGTCATTAATTTCATCCTTCATGGCAGGATCACGTAGAGCATATTCAATTGTAGTCTTCACAAAACCAATTTTTTCTCCAACGTCAAAACGAGTTCCTTCGAAATCATAAGCTAATACTTGTTCTTCTTTATTCATTCGTTCAATAGCATCTGTAAGTTGAATTTCATCTCCTCTCCCTTTAGGTTGATCCTCTAAATAATCAAAGATACGTGGTGTGAGTACGTAACGTCCCATAATCGCTAGGTTAGACGGCGCTGTACCTTGATCTGGCTTTTCCACAAATTTATTAACTGAATAGAGGCGACCCTCATGTGAAGAGGGATCTATTATTCCGTAGCGTGAAGTTTCAGATTCAGGAACTTGTTGCACGCCTATAATTGATGACTCATGTTGCTCATACTGCTCAATGAGTTGTTGTATGGCAGGCGTTTCAGAATCAACGATATCATCACCCAATAAAACGGCAAATGGTTCGTCACCTATAAATTGTTTACCTGTGTAAATTGCATGACCTAAACCGAGTTGTTCCTTTTGACGAACGTAGAAGATATTTGCTAAATTAGTCGCCTCCTGCACCTTTTGTAAATAATCATCTTTACCTTTACTTTCTAGATTATCCTCTAACTCTTTCTGATTATCAAAATGATCTTCAATTGCTCGCTTATGTTTACCCGTAATAATAATTACATCTTCAATTCCTGCCTTAGACACTTCTTCAACAATATATTGAATTGTGGGTTTGTCTAATATAGGTAACATCTCTTTCGGCATCGCTTTAGTAGCAGGTAAAAAACGCGTTCCTAGACCCGCAGCTGGTATTAATGCTTTCTTTATCTTACGCATTTGTCCTTACTCCTTTCATACCATATAAACAAATTAAAATTATTTAACGAATAAGTATAAAAATAACTAATTATCTTAATTATACTATATTCAATCTAAACTACAACTTAACTTACAACTAACTTTATTGGTTTATTATTATTTGTTTTATTCCACAAAATAACCCTTACTATTCAGCTTTTAGTCGCTTTAATATAGTTATCAAAATTTATTAATCCTCTTAATTCAATCATTTTTTTACTTTTTATAGTAGTAAATTTAAAATTATAATTCTGAAAATATTTACAATTCTGATATTAATTAGTATATTCATAGTTATAACTACTTTTAACAAACAATAAAGTATGCAATTACAATAGGGGATGATGACAATGAGCAAGACTGAAGCTTTAATCAACGAAGATAAACAATATTTCGCTAAACCAGGGAGAATCACTTATTACCCACTCGCTATTGAGTCAGGGAATGGTGCCTTATTGACCGATGTAGATGGCAAGACCTACATCGATTTATTAGCAAGCGCGAGCTCACAAAATGTTGGTCACGCGCCTAAACGAGTGACAGAAGCGATCAAAGCACAGGTAGATCGTTTCATTCATTACACTCCTGCTTACATGTACCATGAACCGTTAGTTAAGTTAAGCAAAAAGCTATGTGAGATCTCACCTGGTAACTTCGAGAAAAGGGTCTTATTCGGTCTGTCTGGATCAGATGCGAATGACGGCATAGTTAAACTAGCTCGTGGATATACAGGACGGCCTTATATCATTAGTTTCACTAACGCTTATCACGGCTCAACGTACGGTTCTTTATCAATGTCTGCAATCAGTTTGAACATGCGCAAGAAGTATGCGCCCCTTGTTCCAGGATTTTATCATATACCGTTTCCGGATAAATATAGAGGGCTATACGGTAATAGTCAACCAAATACTGTGGAAGAATATCTAGCCCCCTTAAAAGATATGTTTGAAACTTATGTGCCGGCTGAGGAAGTTGCTTGTATCGTTGTCGAAACGATACAAGGAGATGGAGGCTTAGTTGAACCCGTTGATGGGTATTTCAGCGCCCTCCAAGATTTATGTCACGAGCATGGCATATTAATTGCTGTAGATGACATACAACAAGGATTAGGTCGCACAGGAACTTGGAGTTCTGTTGAACATTATGACATTGAGCCTGATCTCATCACTTACGGTAAATCTCTAGCTGGCGGTTTGCCGATGTCAGCCATCGTTGGACGTGAAGAAATTATGAATACTTTGGAAGCACCGGCACACCTATTTACAACTGGCGCGAACCCAGTGAGTTGTGAAGCAGCGCTCGCTACGCTCCAAATGATTGAAGATGAACAATTATTAAAAGCTAGTGAAGAAAAAGGGGCCTATGTCCGAAAACGCATGAACGCGTGGTTAGAGAAATTTGACTGTATAGGAGATGTACGAGGCAAGGGGCTTTCCATAGGAATTGATGTTGTTTCCGATCGCGAAAGTAAAACGCGAGATAATGAAGCAGCGCTCAAAATATGTAACTATGCTTTCGACCACGGCGTAATTATTATTGCTGTAGCTGGCAATGTATTGCGTTTTCAACCGCCTTTAGTGATAACTTATCAACAGCTAGACCAAGCGTTAGATGTACTCGAAGAAGCTCTAAATCAATTAAGTCAAGGCGCTTTAGATCATTATGAAATATCTGGACAAGGCTGGTAATCGTAGGAGGAATAAGCGGTAAAAGTATGCCTGCGAAATGTAATCAAACTTTGTGTAGCTTATAATGCTTATCTTACCCGTTCCGATTTGCTACAAGATACGAGGCGTCGTGCCATTTTTCTCTTACGATACTCTGTATGATTGTGATAACTATTGCAAATACTGGAGTAGCCGTAGTTAGGGGTCTAGCTATGCTGACGCCTTCTCTTAAATATGCGCTGAAGATGTGCTAGTGGTGTTTATTGATGAGAGGCTAGACTTTGCGGCGCATTCAATGTGCTCTATAAATTCTTGCATGGCATTTACTTATACTAATTACAGCAATAGCAAAGAGAGGAGCGGGACAGAAATCTAATTTGAATAAAAAGATTTCTGTCCCGCTCCCTTGTTCTTTATATTATCTATTACCTACGTCGTGACCAATTTCTACACGGTGATCTTTCTTATTATAAGATGCAGCCTGGATACTACCAAAGTTTGGATCGTTACGTTTCTCTTCTGTTTGATAACCTAAACGTTTAAACGTCTCTATGTCACTTTTATCAGTCGCATTCTCATAGTAGATCTTATTACCATCATTATAGAAGCGTGGTTTATTAATGGAATCTTGTAGCGTACCTTTACCTCTGAGATAGTCAATTAGTACTTCATTCTCGGTAGTAGGAATCTTGTTACCCCCTGGCGTTCCAATACCGAGGTAGAAATCAGGACCAACGACTATAGATGGTGCTGTGAATGAACGCGGTTGTTTATGTTTCTCTCCGTAGTTAGGGCTTGTTGGTGTCTTTGAAAAGTTAGATAGGGAATCATTCATGTAGAAACCTTCTTTCATGAATTTACCTGAACCGAAGAAACTTGAAAGTGTGTTAGTTGTACTAACTAACTT
Source organism: Staphylococcus marylandisciuri (assembly GCF_025519785.1). Taxonomy (GTDB): domain Bacteria; phylum Bacillota; class Bacilli; order Staphylococcales; family Staphylococcaceae; genus Staphylococcus; species Staphylococcus marylandisciuri. Next base: position 72,828 of record NZ_JAOPKZ010000002.1, read on the forward strand.
CCCTTTCTTATCAATAACTACGAAGTGTGTTGTCGACATCGTATCTAAGTTATTAGAGAAACTATTTTGAAAGCCATTTCCTGCTTTAATCTTCTGCAGTTCACCAGAAATGTAATCTGGAGAAAGGTATTTATCATAATCTATATCAGTACCATTAACGATATCACGGTTACGATACATTAAGTCACGACCGTCAATAATACCTTGAATGTAGTCACTTCTATCGTTTAATGACGGAGAATCTCCGATGCCTTCATCAATTTTTAACCCTTGTAACATTAGCGTTCCCCCCACTGGGTTGGAACCACTATAGACTTTATTATTTAGATAACTCGTGCTTACTGGTGCTTTTTCCTCTGGTTTATAATTTTTAAAGTCCTTCTCACTTAACTTATTATGCAATTGTTTAGAAATACTTTTACCTATATCGTTGTAGAAGTAATCAGGGCCATGATCTCGAATACCTTTCAGCGTCTTGGCTAACTCTGGTTGTTTGACTACATCGCCTTGACGTTTCGTCTTACTACCATTAAAGAACGGCGTATTGCGATCAATCTTGCCACCGAATAACTTCAAACTACGCTCAAGTTCAGAGTCTATTTCAAAGCCATCTTCTGCAAGTGGTATAACGTGATTAAGTATATCTTTTTCACTCATCTTACCTTCTTTAGAATGTACTTCGTGCATACCTCTCACAAAGCCAGGTGTACCTATTTGATCTCCTTGCTTAAAGCCATATGAAGAAATATCTTTATATTGATATTGATTCGGTTCTTGATTTCCTTTACCATCATACGTCAACATGGCTCCACCACCACCAAGACCTGAGGAGTGGGGTTCTGTGACAGCGAGTGCATACGAAACACCAATAGCAGCATCTACTGCATTTCCGCCGTCCTTAATTATCTTTTCTCCTACACGTTGCGCTATAGGATTATTTGTTGCTACGCCATAATTTTTCTTCGAATAATTTTGATTATGCTTTGCTATCTTATTCTCGTATAAATCGTCTTTATTATAATTATCAGGTTTAGTTAGAAAGTAAAATACAAAGGACACAACGATAACTAATACGAGTATAACGATGAGTACTTTCTTATTATATATCGTCATGCTTAATTGGCTCCTTTAGATAAATATTGTTGACGTTCAATCTTAATATCTTCTTTCTCATAGTGATCTAGATTTTCATTTGCTTTTGCAAAAGTAATCATGAGAAAGATAACTAATATAACCGCCACGATGACTACAGTAACCCATTTCTCTTTAGTTCTCATAGACGTACCCTCCGTTCTCTTTTTTCAGACCTACATTATTACTTTGTAGATTATTTAGGAGTTTCGTTTCTTCGACTTTATTTGGATGATCTTCAGAAATGATACCGCTTTTCGTCTTAATAGGCGTAAGCTTAAACTTAGAGTCCTTACCATTCCAATTCTGTTGGACGACGAGGCCGTGTTTTTCTTTCGATAAGAAACCTTCTGAAGTAACATTACCTATGCTATAAAAGATGTTTGTATCTTTATACTTTTCAGCTTCTTGAATGACCCCATTGTGACCGATGATGACGTCAGCGCCTGAATCTGCTATAGCATGAGCAAACTCTCGTTGTCTGGAAGTAACTTGACGTTCATTAGGTATCCCCCAATCAGCATTAACCACGACATAATCGTTTTGTTCTTTAAGCTTCTTGATAAGGGGTATAAAGATTCGAGGTTCCATGCTTACAGAAGTAGTACTTTTTAGAGAGTTGGTGTAATCAGAGCGTGTATCTGTTAACGACAACGTTGCTATTTTCTTCCCTTTCACAGTTTGTTGCACAGTTTTACTATTGATGAGATTAGAGCCATTTCCAGTTAAGAAGTTATAACTTGTCTGACTTTCAACATCCTTGCTTAAATCTTGAATTTGTTTATTATCAAGCTTGTCATTAACTAAATTTAAACTCTTGATGTTCAATCCTTTTAAGAACATGATATTCTCGATGTTCTTTTTTATATTTTCTGTACGGTTATCTGAAAGTTTACTCGTTTCTAAACTTGCTGTTGAAAAATCACTGTGTTTCAACACGTTGGAAAGTGCATCAAAGACGTGATTTAAATTTTGGACACGCATATGTTTGTCCATATTTACATCGCCAAGGTAAGTCATCTGTATGTCATTCTTCTTCTTCGCCATTCCTTTCACAGCCTCAGTCTTTTGTGTGGACATCGCTAGCGCAATTAATAGAATAGCTACAATCGTGATAACGAGCATAATGATGAAGTTATGCTTTTTCGTTTTTTTAGTCCATTTTAAAATTCGTTCAGATATTGTAAATCGTTGTTTACTCATAATTTAGCCCCTCACTAATTAATAAAGCTATAGAAGAATAGAATGACATAAGTGATACACGTTAATAACATACATGTTGATAGTGTAATGACTGCACCTTGTTTTTGAATTGTATTGGCAATAATACCTGGGATAACGACACCGATACCTGACATTTCTACCATTTCGAACGGGGTCAGAGGATAAATTAAATCGAAAATAAATTTCATGACCATTCCTGTTAAGATCATAGCGGCAAACTTTCTACGACCGTACAAGATAACTAGACGGCTAATACCGTGATTGACAACGAAATATGTAAGACAACTGATGATGAGCACCGATAGTAACATTATCGGTTGATCAAATATAAGAGCTAAATAGCCTGGTACTACTAGCCCCGCTGGACTAATTCCAAATTTCTCGGCAAAGAGTAAACTGAGTACAATGCCGACGAATAGTGAGAAATATAATTCTGAACCTATCATGTTATTTTCCTATCCTTTCTATATATTGTGCTATTTGTTTACCATGACCATGAATGTTACCTACACAGAAAATCAATGCATTCTCTGCTTCATTCATGACCGCTTCTTCAACATCGTGAATGTCGTGTCCTTCAAAGTTCATGTACTTTTTATCGGATTGTGATCTCATTACTTCAGTAACGAGCTGTGTACTTTTACCAGTACAAATGAGCGTATCGTAATCGACATCTGTGATGAAATTCTCGGCAAACATTCGCGTACGATCTACCCTATCGCCCCGACAATTTAAGATGACTACTTTTTTAGAATAAGGATAGTTGTATGATTCAATCTTGTTTAATATAGCTTTCGTGGATTGAGGTTCGTTCGCTGCAAAGGCATTAACGTATACATTTGTCGTGTTATTCGCAGTAAAGTATTCAATGTTTACTGCGCCAGAATCAGGCGGCGCGTTTAACATTCCACGTTCAGCCGTTTCCTGATCGATACCTAACGCCTGTGCAACACCGATAGCAATGGCCACATTATCTGGAAAGACTAAGTAATCGAATCGACGTAAGAAATCTTCAGAAATCGTTTCTTTATCGATGACAATTGGCGTGGTATTGCGTTTCTTCGCTTCTCTGACAAAGAATTCTGTATAATCATCTTTCATTAACACGAGATGACCATTTTTAGGAATCGATGCGGTGAAAGCTTGAGCGACCTCATCTAATGTAGGCCCAAGAACGTCCATGTGGTCTTCCATAACATTACAAATAACCCCAACGTTCGCTTTGACTAAATCCTCTTGGAACGTAATTTGATAGTCAGGATTAACTGCCATACATTCGTTGACGAGCGCATTCGCATCTTGTTTAACTACTTTACGAATAATATCGCGCTGTTCCCCTATGTTAGCGCCTTGTGGTTTTCTATATACGGGATATTCTTTAGGTGTAAACCAATACATCATACGTGCATCTGTTCCTGTCGTCTTTCCAATCACACGGTAATCATCTTCTCGTAACATCCCGTAAATGAGACGTGTAATGGTCGACTTTCCACGTATGCCGTTTATATTAATACGCACAGGAATTTTCTCTAGTCGTCTCGCATGTTTACGCTTATCAATAATACCGAGCCAGAGTATTAATCCTACGCAAATAATAATTAATAGCAAGTCGGAGTCCCTCTTTTCATATACAATTTTCTGTGACTGACTAGATTATTAATTTAATATGTATAAAATAGCATAAAAAAATCTAGTGTCAGTCTTTAATTTATTGGTGATTTACACCGTATTTATAATGCAAAGGTTAAAGTATATAGTGCTATTACGCATAAAAGCATGTAATGTCTATACTCTAAATCCCTATTAAAGATAACACTAGCATATCGTTGTTAATTCAATTTTAATTTTTTGTATCTTACGTAAATTTTATTTAAATTTTAAATCATAACCAAACGACGTTCCCCAAAAACTTATACAATAAGTTTAAATTATTTCAGAACTATTTACAATACTGAATTAAATATAACTATCCTTAAATTTAGATGATTTTATATTTCGAAAATTAAATACATTTTTAACTCTTAATTTACATTGAATTAAAATTACTATGGTACGTTATAAATGAGCAAAGGATATTGCTCATTAACCTTGAATCTGAACAGTCTATTCAAATTCACTTGATGTAAGGGGGACAATACTTCGTGCGTAAACCCGTAAAGATGGCTATTGGTATCTACCTCACAGTAATGTTATTAGGATGCAGTACTTATCTCGTCCTTATCCTTATCGGCAGCTTACAAGGCAATGATATGCGTGGTGCTGTACAAGACGCCGATAATACTAAGAACGTTAAACACATTAGCTCATTATCCTCATACTCCCAAAGCGATTTACATCTTTATGATCAACTATGCATGTAATTATTTTACAAAAACTATCCCGATTAACTAACCCATCCCTTAACTTAATCCGCTCACCCTTTTGAATATTGGGACATTTGTCCCCTAGTCAAGCGCATCGAGTACATTCACTCCCTAATGTCTCGATGCGTCTTTGTTAGCTATAAATGGCTCAACTATTTTATTATAATCTTCCACAATATAGAGCTGTAACAGACAGTACATCATTTGAAGTCTAGAGGGCACGACGCTCTAATAGAAATGATTAAGTGCTGGATCAGTTGTCATAAATCTGTTGCTGCAACTATTCGTAGGAGAAGGTCTAGGACCTAAAGCCTAAAAAATAGAGGCTGGGACATAATGGTCTTTGACTAGAGAGAAAAAGAGGCTGGGACATAAATCCCAGCCTCTTTCAACATCTCGGCAGTAGATGACTGATTTGAAAACGCGCTTGTATCAAGCTTTTTTCAATTCTAGTCATCCTTGCCGGGGCGGGACTACGAAATCTTTTTATTCAAATTAGATTTCTGTCCCGCTCCCTCTTCAACACCTCGGCAGTAGATGACTGATTTGAAAATACGCTTGCATCAAGCTTTTTTCAATTCTAGTCATCCTTGCCGGGGTGGGACTACGAAATCTTTTTATTCAAATTAGATTTCTGTCCCGCTCCCGAATCGTGCGCGTTTCTGTGGCAAACCCCACTTTTGGGACGCCGTTTATCAGTTTCCCAAAGCACAGAAATTTTACGTCGCAACCTCAATATCATACTTAGTTAATTCATTTTTAATAACTTTAATCTCAAACAATGACGTTTAATGTTTGTTAATAATTTGCTTTAAGGTGCGCAAGAAATGATAACGTTCTGGTAATGAGAAAATAGGATATATATGATACATGTTATAACCAGGGATGAAATCATGATTTATTCCAAGCTCTTGTAATTTGTACGATAACTTAAGCGCTTCAGGGAAAAGTGTCTCTTTAGTACCTACATTAAGTGTGATATGTCCTAAACCTGTTAGATCACCATTTATTGGCGAAATTTGCCAATCAGTTAAGTTGCGATCGCCCGCCCACAATTCAAGAAAGAATTTACTACCTTCAATACCAATCATTGGATCAATTTGTTCATATACTTTCGCTTTAGGATCACTAAATGTACCGTCTAATACTGGAGAATTTAATACGATATTGCTTGGTTGAGGTAGCTTAAGTTGCTTTAAATACTGAGCGAAAGATAGCCCAATTTGTCCACCTGCTGAATCACCGCTGATTATTAATTTGTGACTGTGTTCCACACTTTTAAGCAATTGTTTATAGATCGTTTCAAGCAAGTCAAATGTAGCGCGGTAATCAGCGTGTGGAACCTTAGGATAAATCGGCATAACCACTTTAGCATTTAAAGTCCCAGCAAGCGCGTCAATATATTCAAAGTGAGACTTTAACGGATCTTGAAACCATGCGCCACCATGGATATAGAGAACGACAGGTTGTTGTCTATTTTCTTGATTATTAACTACATATACCGTTGAATTTTTAACTTCTAATTTATCCGCTTTATGTTTAAATTTGTAATCTGTCCCCTTAAATAATCCTTTAGTGTGCGGACTCACTTTATCTAGCGCAACTTGTGCGTCTGATATATTGGTGAAAGGCTTTTTCATACCTGAAGCACGCATTTTAAGCTCTAATAAAAAGCTAGCATAGCTGCGTCTTTCTTTAAAGCGAACATAACAATATGATGTTAATGCTATACCAGCTATCGCTGTCGTTACCGTCGTTATTTTCTTTAACAATTCAATTAACCTCCTAGCTTGCACTCTTACTATTAGTGTATCTTATTTATTAGTAAAATTTTAGTAAAATACACCCTTTTAAACTTTAAAAATTATGTAAAGATGTAATGTATAAAAAGTATACTCGCCTAATCATTTTAACGAGGGAGCGGGACAGAAATCTAATTTGAATAAAAAGATTTCTGTCCCGCTCCCTTTCTCTCTAGTCAAAGACCTTTATGTCCCAGCCTCTTAACACAACTGATTTGAATTTAGGGTGATACTACAATAGTTCCTTTACAATGGATTTGAATTACGTCTTATAAACGATTCGAGATAAAACACACATCAGTTTAGAATTGAAGTATAGTTTCCGGAGACTCGTCAAGAAGTAAAGCCATATATAGCTCATCATGGTACAGCCCATCCATGTAAATAGATTGGCGCTTGATGCCCTCAATTTTAAAACCAATTTTTTCATATAATTTGATAGCGGGATTATTGTGAGTAAGTACTGTTAATTCTAATCGCCTCAAACCTTTTCGTTTAGACCACTTAATAATCTCATCAAACATCTGTGTCGCATAACCTTTGTGATGGTAGGCTTGCTCTATACCAGTAACAATATACCCGATATGTTTAATCTTAGATATAGAACTAATATGCACCAGTGAATAGCCTTTAATATCCCCGTCATCCGTCTTTAAACCTATATAGAAATTATGCTTTATTCGATCGCGCAAGCTGTCTTCTTTATAGTCTCGCTCATCAGGCGTGTAGAGCATAAACTGACTTTCACTATCAATTTGTTTCATACAATGATATAAATTTTTTGTTTCATCTGGACTAATTCTCTCGATACGCATTTAAAGGCCCCCCTTTTTATAAAAATAATTATTTCTATCATACATGATATAACGACTCTCGTCACATTCAATTTTCAATTTAATCTAATTTTTAACTTATTTTTACTAAAGGGAAATGGACAACATTTAATAATTCTCTAAATAAGTTATTCGCAGTCGCCTCTTAGTTTGGCTACAGTTCAACCTTCAGTGCAATCAGCTAGTGAGAACGAGGTACTATGTTTAGCCTCTTCTTAAACTCCTCCATCTACCAGTTGTTGTAAGCGATATTCGAACTCTTGCATGTCGATAAAACGGCCTTGCCGGTGCATTTCCTTTCCATCTAAATATATGATATCTACAGGAACTGTAAAGATAGATAACTCACCAGCTATCTCCTCTAATTGCGTTTGATTAATGATGCCCAGTGCTACCTCTGGATAATCCTTCAACATCATTTCAATCTGAGGCAATACAGCATGACAAACACTGCAGTTTTCTCTCATAATATGAACTAACGCTAGATGATTATTATCAATAAAGTGATGAAACTGTTTAATACTTTTGAGTTCTACCACTGGTTCATTCACCCCATTTACAATTGCATGCTTTTCTTTTTATTGTAAAACGCCTGTAGATAAAAGCAAAGTGTCTAAATACCAAAAGGTACTGCATCAATATCTAACACTCATCATTAATTATATTTAGAATAGCTTATAGGCAAACAAATTAGATGAGGTCGGGGCAAAAGCGTTTAGGATGTGAGCCGGGCCCCAACACAAAGAAACTGGTTCATCAATTTCCACCAGCAATGCGAGTTGGGGTGGGGCCCCAACACAGAGAAACTGATAATTCAGTTTCTACAAGCACTGCGAGTTGGGGTGGGACTACAAAACCTTTTTGTTCAAATTAGATTTCTGTCCCGCTCCCAAGAAGAAACACTCAGACGAAATGAACTAAGTCATTTGAGTGCTATTTTTTCTGGGATTTATGTCCCAGCCCCATTACGTACACTACTACCCTACGCATGTTATCGTAGTGGATCAGGGCAACTCTTCAACTGAAGCTGGCTACATCTCACATTATTGTAGCTTCACGTCAGTGTAGGGAAGATGGCTCTGAATTTAATAAGATGGATGTGTTTCTTGGTATTATTCACTGTCACTCATGTTCAAACACTCAAATATATTTAGACTTCTATACATACCGTGAACGAGTATGTGCTGCTTTAACTCACCTACGTGTTTAAAACCCGCTTTTAATGCAACACGGCCACTCGCTAGATTCTCGATATCTGCGTAGATAATCAGTTTGTTTAACCTCAATGTAGAAAAGGCAAACATTTTGACAGTTTCCAAACATTTAGTGATGATCTGTTTACCACTATATTCAGCAGCAATCCAATAACCAACTTCTGCGTAAGCGTGCTCTTTATCAATATGATGAAGGTCAATTGTTCCGATTAACTCGTCCTCATAATAAATAACAAATAACCTGCCTGTACCTTGGGCTTGTTGTTCAATCATCATCTTAAGATAATCTTTCTCCTCATCTAATGACATGTCCTCATGTATAAAGCTCAAATACGTCTTTAAGTATGACAAATTCGCTTGAATAGTCTGAAACAATTGTTCTGACATGGTCATTTCTGGTTGAACTAAGAAGATATGATCATCTACTGCAATACTCAAATATTTCTTCACACCTCTCCCCCCCTTTAAAAACTTATTTAATTTTAATTCTAGATTTAATTTCAGAATTTTTCAATAAATATTGGCAGAAAATAATAAGTATCGACTTTATTATTAGAAATAGTTCGTAAATAAGTCGATACTTATTGTTTAATATACCTAAGATAGAGGACGAATTGAGCTAGTTATTTGTAGTTAAACTCATAATAGATTGTCCCTCTCTAACCTCGCCTGTAACTACTTGAGTTAGTTGATAGTGTTGTAAATTTGTAAAGATAAGCGGTGTCATCTCGCTCTTTGCATTATTTTTAATATAATTTAAATCAAAACGCACGAGAGGTTGACCTTGTTGGACCTGTTCTCCTTCTTGAACTAACACTTCAAAACCTTGTCCCTTGAGTTTGACGGTATCAATACCTATGTGAATGAGCAGCTCAACACCCGCTTCATTCGTAAGTCCAATTGCATGTTTAGTAGGAAATACTGTCTCTACTGTTCCATCAAATGGAGCATGTAATTCTTCAGTGGTTGGTATGAAACCTATACCGTCGCCCATCATCTTATCGCTAAAGACTGGATCTGGCACTTCTTCTAGTGGGACTACTCGTCCATCACCAGGTGCGTTAATTGTAATCTCGTCTTGAGTCTTTTGATCATCAATATGGACAACATTATCATCTACTGAATCCGTTACAGTGGTTTCACTAGGTTTCGTTATCTCACCCTTGATGATTAAATCCATGTCATGTTTTAGCTGATCAGATTTCGGCCCAAAGATAGCTTGCATATTATTTCCTACTTCAAGTACTCCTGATGCTCCGAGCTTTTTAAGTTCACCCACATCTACTTTTCCTTTGTCTACCACTTCGACACGTAGGCGTGTAATACATGCATCTAAATGTTTAACATTCTCTCTTCCTCCCATTGCATCCAATACATCAAATGGTAAGGTTGCTACTGAACTATCTCTTGTTTCTACTTCATTATCTTCACGACCAGGTGTTTTTAAATTCATCTTCTTAATAATAAAGCTGAACAAGAAATAATAAATAACTGCATAGGCTAAGCCCACCGGAATAACCCAAAGCGCATGAGTACGGTCTGCATGCAAGAGCCCATATAATATGTAATCTATAAAGCCACCTGAAAATGTCATACCAATCTTAACATCTAACAGATGCATAATAAGAAAAGAACTACCTGCCAAAATGACATGACAGACATATAAAATAGGTGCTACAAAAAGAAACGAGAATTCTAACGGTTCAGTAATACCCGTTAAAAATGATGTTAACGCTGCAGAAAGCATGAGGCCTCCTACTACTTTTTTACGCTCAGGGCGAGCTTGGCGGTAAATAGCAAAAGCGGCGGCTGGTAATCCAAACATCATAAATGGATATTTACCTGTAGTGAAAGCACCAGCAGTAAATTGCACACCGTCTTTCATTTGTGCCATCCAGATGTGCTGATCACCACGTATAATTTCCCCTGCCTTGTTTGTGTATTGCCCAAATTCGAACCAGAATGGAGCATAGAAGATATGGTGTAAGCCAAAAGGAATAAGCGATCTTTCTATAATTCCAAATATAAACGTTGTGAGCGTTAAATTCTTATCTAATAAGAAACTTGATAATGTGTTAAGCCCGTGTTGGATGGGCGGCCAGACAAAACTCAAAGCAATACCAGTCACTATAGCTACTGCTGAAGTGACTATAGGTACAAACCTTTTACCTGCAAAGAACCCTAAAAATGCTGGAAGTGTAATATTGTAAAACTTATTGTAGCACCAGGCAGCAAGCGCCCCCATAATAATCCCGCCAAATACACCTGTTTGAAGGCTAGGAATACCTAATACTAAAGCGTAGTCAGGCGCTTTGTTCGCTTGAGATAGCTCGTGTGCTCCTTTAGCATAACTAAAGATATCGTTAATTGTGATTGACATGAATTGACCCATAGTTGCATTCATGATGAGATAACCTACGAGCGCCGCTAATGCAGCAACTCCATCCCCACCTGCTAAACCAAGTGCTGTCCCAACTGCAAATAAGATAGGTAAGTTATCAAATACAATTTGTCCTGATACTTCCATGATACCTGATAACGATACAAAGAACCCTTGCTTTAACCAAGGGGCGATTTCTACTAACTGTTCGTTGTGCATAGCGTTACCGAGGGCGAGCAGAATACCTGCTGCGGGTAATATGGCTACAGGGAGCATGAGTGCTTTACCGATACGCTGCAGCATTCCAAAGAATATCTTGAACATGTGATGTCTCCTCTTCTATTTAAAGTTGCACATAGAAAAAGACACGAGCAAATAAAGATGGTTTGAAGTATTATTCTGAGTTGTGGATTCTTGTAAGTGATCTATTTGCTCATGTCTTTACGGTCTATATTTTTCATGTGCTTAGTTTTTTCTTATTATACCTAGTTCTAAGCCCTTTCCACAAGAGTTAATTTAGATATCAGATCTCTAATAAGTTGTAAATGAAAGCATACAGAGGTTAAGACTTTAAGTTTCTGGGCTCTGGGCAATCGAGTATCGGCGTCCCAAAAGCAGGATTGTCGACAGAAACGCTCACGCTTAGGGAGCGGGACAGAAATCTAATTTGACTAAAAAGATTTCGTAGTCCCGCCCCGGCAAGGATGACTAGAATTGAAAAAAGCTTGATGCAAGCGCATTTTCAAATCAGTCATCTACTGCCGAGATGTTGAATAGGCTGAGACATTACATTATGTCCCAGCCTCATATACGGGAAAAGATAGGTTAAATCTGTCCTTCTTAATTAGAAGAAACGTTTAGCTGCAGTTGATAATGGTGGAATTTCATTCCAATCTAATTTTTTGTCTTCGGTAATTGATCTATAAGCCCATTTACCATAGTTTAACGCTTCATCTTTAACAATCTTACCTGGTAATGGTGCTGCTGTAGGATCGACATAAACGTTAACGATTGTTGGGCGATCTTGTTCAAGTGCCTCAGCCACTACATCGTCTACACGGCTAGGATCTTTAAGCGTATAGCCTACTCCACCGCAAGCTTCAGCGAATTTAGCTAAGTCCATATCAGTGAAGTCGATGGCATATTCTAATTCACCAGCTGCTTGTTGTTCATATTTGATGAATGATAATTGTTCGTTGTTCAGAACGAAGATAGTCATCGGTAAATCGTATTGCACAGCAGTCGCAAAGTCTTGCATAACCATTTGGAAACCGCCATCACCTGCTATACCGATAACTTGACGATTAGGCCAAGCAATTCTAGAAGCAAGCGCACCAGGTAAAGCACAACCCATTGTGCCTAACCAGCTTGAAATAATAAATTTATTATTTACTGTACAGTTCAAGTAACGTGTAGACCAAACTGTTGAAGTACCTACGTCTACTGAGAAGACAGCATCGTCTTTTCTTACTTTATTAATAGCGTCCATTAAGCGTTCAGGTCGGATAGGCTTGCTTTCACTTGCTTTATCTGCTGCCATCCAAGAATCCCAAGTTGCTTTACGTTCTAACGTCTTAGTCAAGAAGTCACGTTCGCCAACGTGCTTGATTGATTCTGTAAGTTGAGTTAAAGCAACTTTACTATCGCCTACAATTCCCGCATTGATATCGAAGCGATGACCAATAGCTTCAGGATTTGTATCAATTTGAATAGCTTTAATATTTTTCTTAGGTAAGTAGTCTACATAAGGATAGTTAGTACCTACCATGATTAACAAGTCAGCTTCTTGCATCGTTTGATAAGATGGCTTAGTACCTATCTTACCTAAGTTACCTAAATTATAAGGGTGAGAGTCAGGTAGAATACCTTTAGCTGGTAATGTTACCACTGTTGGTATTTTAGCTGTCTCGATAAAGTCACGTAGCTCATCTTTAGCGTTTTGAGCACCAATACCTACTAGCGCTACTGGACGTTTACTCTTATCTATAAGTTTAGCTGCTTTCTTGATACTACGTGGTTTAGGAGTCATACGTGCTGGTGGAGCAGTGTCCACTTTTTTACTAGTAGTATCTTTAACTTTACGTGTTAATAAGTCATTTGGCAGTACGAGTACGGCTGGCCCTTTTTTCTCATATGCAGTACGGATAGCTTCGTTTACAATACCGAAGATATCTTTGTCATCTTTAGTGATTTGGTGACTGTAGACCGCAACACCGTCCACCATTTTTAAGATATCTGTTTCTTGGAACGCTTTAGTACCTAATACTGTACTATTTGATTGTCCTGCTAAGATAAGTTGCGGTACATTATCCATTTGTGCATCATACATACCATTTAATAAGTGAACAATACCAGGTCCACCGATACTTAAAGCAACACCGATTTTTCCTGTTAATTTAGTGTAGCTTGCAGCTGTTAAACTTGCTACTTCTTCGTGACGTACATGATAGAACTTAAGATCTTCACGCACTGTTCGTAAACTATCTACAACTGCATCAATTGAGTCACCTGGAATACCGTACAGATGATCGATATTCCATGCTTCTAATGCTTTTACGAGTGCTTTATTTGCTTTGATTTTTGCCACTTTGAAAAGCCCCTTTCGAATTGTTATTTCTATTAGTTAACGGATGAGTTACTATTCAAACACAAATACAACAACCTAATATAGTAGCAGGATGAATATTGGGATAAGGATTGAACTGAGTATTGCAGTTAATATCATTCCAATTGAACTAAATGCACCTGATTCGATGTCTAGCTCAAGTGCTTTTGCTGTTCCAAAAGCGTGTGACGCATTGCCATAAGTCAGCCCTTTCGCTATTGAACTCTCAAAACGTCCAATGCGAAGTAAATAGGAACCTATCATGCTACCTAACAAGCCAGTAGTAATAATGAATAAGACAGCGAACGTGTCAGTACCTCCTAGTTGATGAGAGACTTGGATACCAACTGCCGCCGTGATAGACCTCGGCAAAACTGTAACGATAACTTCTTTCGAATAGCCGAGTAATTTCAACGCTATAAATACTAACAAAAAATTAAAGAGTACTCCAGCGAAGACGCTTGTGAAAATGATCTTAGCATGAGCCCAAATTTTATAGCGATTCTGATAAAGCGGAAATGCTAAACAAACAACGCTCACATTGAGTAAATAATTGATCCATTTACCGCCCACCATATAATGCTTATATGTTATGCCGCTAACTAGAAGCACCGCGATGATTGCGAGTGAAGCAATTAAGGCTGGGTTGAGCAATGGAGAGCGATATTTCCGTTGTAATTTTTGAGCTCCTGCATAGACTACAACAGTTAATGCGATCATCAGGAGGGCATGAATAAATTGCATTAATTATCACCCTCTTTTCTATGCACCTTTTTAACCATCTTTTCAGCTATATAACCTGAGACAAGCGCTACAGAACACGTTCCAAAGATGATGAGTATAAAGAAAACTATGAAGTTTAAGTTTATATCTGAAGCCACGTCCATAATGCCCACAACGGATGGTACAAAATAGAAAATCATTGTCGCAAGAAAAAAGTTTGCTCCTGAACTTACGAATTTTTCTGGAATAATCTTAAATTGTAGAAGTAAAAAGAGAAGTATTAAACCCACTATACTTCCAGCGATAGGTATATGGCAGATGCTTTGGATGAGGCTTCCTAAATACGTTATCCCCATTAACAACAGTATTTGAAGTAGCGTCCGCACTACTTTCCAAGCAAACTGCATTTTGTGTTTCATCCCTCTCAAAAGATTTAGTTAAACTTTATCTCTTTTGTACACTATATATTTTAATTCATACCACGCTTGATTAAAAATATTGAATTTAAATAAGACTTATTACTTTTTTCTATGGAAGCGCTCACTTTCATAACTTATTTTCATGTGTTATAAATGTTTCTTCATAAACTCAATCCATTGTCGCGTGGCATAACTCAAATACTTATCTTTTTTCCACACAACACCGAGCTCCCAAGACATTGATTTATCATCAATTCTTATATTTTTAAAGTTACTATCTAACATTTTCACTATATTTTCAGGTAAAATGCTAACGCCTAGGTGAGCATTAAGCAGATTTTCTATAAAATTCCACTGTGAAATTTTAGAAATCGTGTTAGGAATATAGCCAGCATTCTTTGTCGCTTCAATGATCTTATCATTAAGATAGAAATCTTCATTAAATAAGATAAAGTCTTCATGTGCCAACTCTTTAAGTTGAACGGAAGGTTGTGCAGCTAAGGGATGATTGGCATGCGTTACTAATCTGAGTTCTTCTTGATATAACGGTAAGGAGTTAAAGATCGCTTTGTCCACCGGCAAAGTAGTAATTCCTATATCTATTTCATCATTTATTAACTGTGATTCAATCATCTTACCGCCATTTTCAACTAAGTTATAAGTAACATTCGGGTAGCGCTGATGAAATTCTCCTAACACTTCTATGAATTGATTCATGTTCATTACTGCGGATAACCCTATACTAATGTGACCCGTTTCTAATCCTAATAAGCTATTAATCTCTTTAGGTAAATCATGAAATAAATTGATGATTTCTTTACTTTTTTGATAGAAGACTTCTCCTGCATCAGTCAACGCAAGTTGCCTTTTACTCCGATCAAACAAAGGCATAGCGAGTTCACTCTCTAAATCTTTGATCGCTTTACTGATTGTGGGTTGGGCGATATATAAATGTTTAGAAGCTTTAGTCATACCGCCATGCTCAACTACTTCCACAAAGTAAGTCATCTGCTTAATATCCACATTCTCGCTCCTTTGCCTTTCATTTACTTTCTATATTACCCTCATTACAAACAGTTAATAGCTTTTGCTTAACCTCAAATACAAATCATTTACAATTGTCGATTTATCATATTTATTATAAATAACTATTAAATTCAAAGTCTAGAAAGATAGATTTATTAGAGCAATTATTTTATGGTATAATAATTCTGGCTATAAAGAGGTGATGTATTGACTTTTTACGATTTTATGCAGAATTTTCTAGGTGACGATACGCCTTTAGGTGAATTGGCTACTGCGATTAATAAGGATGTCAACTTCCCTAAAAATGTGTCGGACCCAGAAACAATATTGACATATTGTCGTAGTCGTAAGTGGAGCGATGCTAACTTGATGAGCATCACTAAACGAGCCCTAGACTTATTTAGCCAATTCGTCCTCATGTAAGTAGCAGTTTGTTTCTTCTCATGTGTAAAGGCTTGTAATCACCTCATTTTTTGAATCTGGGATATCAATCCCTAAAAAAGCGGGACAGAAATCTTTTTATTCAAATTAGATTTCTGTCCCGCTCCGGCAAGGATGACTAGAATTGAAAAAAGCTAGATACAAGCCCATTTTCAAATCAGTCATCTACTGCCAAGAGGAGGCTGGGACATTGCCTTATGTCCCAGCCTCGTTTCTTTCTATTACAATATTTCGTATGATATGACCGTTATGGTCATCCACTCCATAATCAGTGTAGAAAATTTAATTCAAAAATAACTAAAACGCAAAGTTATAACTGGCCTAAGTCAAAGCTCAACTTAATCAACAGCTTGCTAAACCAGAAACAAAATCTACAAATGTTAGTCGCTCAACAGTTTATCGTCTAGTAAAAGAAATGGGGCCTACTAATAACTATCCACACATTTAAATGCACTTTAAGTTTAAGTCTCTTACTTGGCTATTTAAATGAGTTCTATTTAGTTAAACTCTCGTTTGTAGTAAGAAACTTTTTTTGCATTCACTTACATAGAGTGATATAATGAAAATAACAAGAATATCTGTATTTGATGCACCAATCCCCTTACTATGCCGGTAGTAAGGGGATTTTTGTTGGTGTGGCTTAATGTCGCCTAAGGATTATTTGTTGCGTTTACTAAGCCAATAAGTAAAATATGCAACAATACAGCCACTGATGACTGCGGTCGTGATGTGAACAAGAATATCTGTCATTTTAGCACCTCCTCTCTACGTCAAAATTGACGCCTGAGGGATAGGCGACTTCATCATTATATCATCTTTAAAAGTACCATGAGTCATAGCATTTCCAAAATATCTTTTCTTTTTTCTATTGAATAAACTACGAAATACAATATATGCCTCAGTATAAAGTTCTATAAGTAATATAGCTGGCAAATACAAACAAACTAAGATGGGGCGGGACTACGAAATCTTTTTATTCAAATTATATTTCTGTCCCGCTCCCTTTTTTATAGTTAAAGAGAGAAGTAGATCGTACGGTCTCTTGGATTTTAAATCCGTATTCAAAACCGATCAGCTTTACTCTAGCCTTTTGAAATTCGATTGGAGTATGTTGGGTTCTTGAAACCGTGTATAGGAAAGTGAAATGAAAAAGTTAAGTAAAGTTCTTGCTTCTCAAAAACGATATAGGAGGTTTGACTTATCAATTATTTAGGCATTGATATAAGTAAGAAAAACAGTGTCATCGCTCATTATAACCATGACAAGCTCCAAAAGGAATTTACTATTCAAAATAATAAAAATGGTTATAATTATTTACTCAAGTATTTAAATAAAATGGACAATCCAACACTCATTTTTGAATCTACAGGGATGTATTCAAGAGGTATGGTTCGATTTTGCCGAGTCAAAAAATAGGAGTTCGAGACGAGTGATATCTCGCTTCGAACTCCATATGTGCACAGCTTATGACTCTTGTACTTCATTTACAATTCCCTTACTTTCATCTACCTTAGCACTCTCATCTTTGATGATCTTGAAACCTGTATAACCGTAAATAATTGAGATAATCGGACAAATAAAGTTGAGTATTGCAAATGGCGCGTATTGACCTACTGAAGCACCTAAAGTTGTTGCAATAAATACGCCGCATGTATTCCACGGTACAAATACAGATGTCAACGTACCGCCATCCTCTAAAGCTCTCGATAAGTTCTTCGCGTGTAGCTTCTTAAGCTTAAACACATCAGCAAACATGCGTGAAGGTACGATGATTGAGATATATTGCTCTGAACATGTAATGTTCGTACCAATACAAGAGACAATCACAGAAGCTATCAGTGAACCTGAACGTTTCGCAAACTTAAGGATAATGCTAATCAAAGCTGAAAGCATACCAGAATACTCTAGGACCCCTCCAAATGTCATCGCAACTAAAGTTAATGAAATAGTATAGAACATACCTTCTAAACCACCACGATTAAATAATTCATTAACCATATCGTTGCCTGTGTGTAATTTGTATCCCGTTTGTAGAACGGATAGGGCCTTTGTTAAAGAGTCACCTTGAATAACTATTTGTGATAAAAATCCTAAGATAACCCCTGCACATATCGCTGGAATAGCGGGCACTTTCAGAACGACTAGCACAATTACGACAGCTGGAACGATTAACAGCCACGGCGTAATTGTAAAGTTGTGATCCATAGTCGACAGGATTGCATTAATTCGGTCACTATTAAAGTTTTTATTACCGTATTGTAATCCGATAAAGAAATAAACAATCAATGTGATTATTATAGCAGGGACAGTAGTATAGAACATATGTTTAATATGCTCAGAAAGCGGCACATTGGTTAACCCTGATGCAAGATTGGTCGTATCAGATAACGGACTCATCTTATCACCGAAATAAGAACCACAAATGACCGCTCCTGCTACCATACCTGGGGACATACCCATACTTATTCCTATTCCCATTGCTGCCACACCAACTGTAGCCATTGTTGACCAACTACTACCTATAGCTAGCGCTACAATACTACACAACAGAATAACAACAACTAAGAAATATGTCGGATTAATAAGTTGCAAACCGTAATAAATCATTGTGGCAACGATACCGCCGCCGATCCATGAACCGATAACTAATCCTACGAGCATGATGATTACTATAGCAGGAAGTGCATGACGTATCCCTTTGTACATCATCTCTTCAACTTCTTCAAATTCATAACCATGTAACATAGTGATGATGATCGCAGCTGCTGTACCAATCATTAGTGGTATGTGCGGTTCTCTCCCTAACACTGCAACTGAGAATAACATCGTTCCGATCATGATCATTAAAGTGAGTAAAGCAGCAGGCACACCTATTTCCTTCTTTACTTTCTCACTTTCGCCATCATTTTCACTTGTCATTAATTCCACCCCTTTGTTTTGCGCTAACAGCATGTTAACGCTTACAGAACATTATAGTTTATTTATTTAATATTGCAAATTATGTTAGGGGCATTTAATAACAATTACATTATATGAATTTGATTGTGGTTACTTCCTGTAAGGATTATATTAAATAGATGACTTGCGTAACTCTTGAAGTATTTCTTGTGCTCGCTGAGTATTCACTTTATCTTCAACCTTTAATTTGTCAGCCACTTGAGTAATTTCTTCTCCTTCAGCTCCAACACTTATAGCTAAAGATTTATATTGTAAGCTCATGTGACCTTGTTGAATTCCCTCTGATACGAGTGCGCGACATGCTGCAAAATTTTGAGCCAAACCCACTGCAGCTACGACTTCTCCAAGTTCTTTCGCAGAGTCAACAGCAAGTAATTCTAATGAAGCTTGTGCTATAGGTAACACTTTAGTCCCTCCACCAACAGTTGCCAGTGTCATAGGCACTTTAATATCACCTATCAACTTACCGTTAGTTCGATCATATTTCCAAGTAGCTATGCCACGATACTTGCCATCTTTAGCCGCATAGGTATGTGCGCTAGCTTCCACCCCACGCGTATCATTACCAGTAGCTAACACGACGGCGTGTATCCCGTTCATAACTCCTTTGTTGTGTGTAGCTGCACGATGAGGATCTACTTGCGCCAATACTGAAGCACGTTCCATTCTATATGCTACTTCTTCACCGCTTCTTTCTCCTCTATCAAGATCTGCTACATCAATCTCTCCTCTAACGTGTACTACTGACGCTGTCGCATGGTTGGACAATATACTCATCAAAATATCCGTACCTGCAATTTCTGTTTTTAAGTAAGCAGCTATACCTTCTAAAATAGTATTGAGCATATTAGCTCCCATTGCATCCTTAGTATCCACATATACCTTTAATGAGAGTAATTGTTCCTCAGGGAAAGTATCGATTTCGAAACGACGATAACCGCCCCCTCTCTTTAAAATAGATGGGTAAGCTTCATCAGCTATTTTTTTAATTTGATCACTATAAGATTCTATCTCGTGTGTTAAACGTTCGGTATCTTTGACTCCATCAAAGACTATTTGTCCAATCATCAACCGTTCACTTGATATGACTCTAAAGCCGCCCGTTTGATTCACAAGCTTTGAGCCATAACTAGCTGCTGCAACTACTGATGGCTCTTCAACCATCATCGGAACGACATAGGACTTACCCCCGACTATTATCTCGGGTAATAAGCCTACTGGTAATGCGCCTTGTGTAATCACATTTTCAATTAAACTATTGGCTACATCCTCATTTATTAACGCGTGGTTAATAAGTCG
Source organism: Staphylococcus marylandisciuri (assembly GCF_025519785.1). GTDB lineage: Bacteria > Bacillota > Bacilli > Staphylococcales > Staphylococcaceae > Staphylococcus > Staphylococcus marylandisciuri. Next base: position 93,246 of record NZ_JAOPKZ010000002.1, read on the forward strand.
AGAATAACCTTCTTCAGTCAACCACCCATAATCTTTGAGCATTTCTAGTTTATCTTCGCGAGAGAGATGTCTAAACTCTTTGCTTAAGGCTTTCATAAATGATTATCCTTTCTCAATATATAATGCAATACCTTGGCCTCCACCGATACATGCAGTGGCTATACCATTACGTTTATCTTCTTGTTTGAGAATGTGCACTAATGTCGTTGCTAATCGTGCACCGCTTGCGCCTATAGGATGACCTAACGCAATCGCACCACCATACAAATTGAATTTATCATCCGGTATATCCAGATGCTTTTTCACTGGAATGCTTTGCGCTGCGAAAGCTTCTGTCATTTCAACTACCTCTATATCATTCATATCTTTATTTGTCTTCTCTAATAAGTTGCTAACCGCATGATACGGTGCGTAACCCATAAGTTCAGGATCACATCCTACTTCTGAGTATTCACCAACGATTCCTAATATTTCATAACCCTTATCTTTCGCGTAATCAGCGTCCATCAGAATAATTGCTGAGGCACCATCGTTAATACTAGAGGCATTTCCTCCCGTTACAGTACCATCTTCTTTAAATATAGTCTTTAAAGTTGAAAGTTTTTCAACGGTGCTATTACCGCGAATACCTTCGTCAGTCGTCATTATTTCACCATCTGCATCTATCAAAGGAACTATTTCATCATCAAACTTACCTTCTTGAGAAGCTTGAGCTGCTTTTTGTTGTGAATGATTAGCGAAGATATCTTGTTCTTCGCGAGATACCTCAAATTTTTCTGCTATTTTTTCTGCAGTCACACCCATTGGTACATTGTGAAACGCATCAGTTAAACCATCATACATAAAGCTTTCTACTTGCTTTTCCTCTTCTCCTAATAACAGTTTAGGAGCATTCGTCATGCTTTCAACTCCACCCACTGCTACTACTTTAGCTTCACCCAGCTGAATTAATTGCTTTCCTAAAATAATTGCCTTTAATCCTGAACCACAAACTTCATTAATCGTCATAGCTGGGGTAGTATCTGGAATCCCTGAATGAATTGAAATTTGACGTGCTGTATTTTGACCATTACCTGCTTGAAGAACGTTCCCCATGATGACCTGTTCAATCTCTGAAGGCTCTACGTTCGCAGATTTAATAGCTGCACTGAGAGCTTTCGTACCTAACTCTACTGCAGAATAATTGCGTAATCTCCCTTTAAATCTTCCCACTGGTGTTCGTTTAGCACTGACAATTGCTATTTGTTTCATAATAAATCCTCCTTTGTTTAGTATATAATTACTGTATTAGTAGATTGCATTTTGATATGATAAAAATGATATTTTAGATATGAGAAAGGGGTCGATACATTATGACAATCGGTATTGATCAGATCAATTTTTACATTCCTCAATTTTACGTAGATATGGCAGATTTAGCTGAAGCACGCGGTGTAGATCCAAATAAATTTTTATATGGAATAGGACAAACTGAAATGGCAGTAAGCCCAGTGAGCCAAGATATTGTATCAATGGGTGCTAATGCTGCTAAAGATATAATAACTGAGGATGATAAACAATCTATCTCAATGGTCATCGTTGCTACAGAATCTGCAATTGATTCTGCTAAAGCTTCCGCAGTGCAAATTCACAACTTGTTAGGCATTCAACCATTTGCTCGTTGTATAGAGATGAAGGAAGCTTGTTATGCCGCAACACCAGCAATCCAGCTAGCACAAGACTACTTGCATCAACGCCCAGATGAGAAAGTATTAGTCATCGCAAGTGACACTGCACGTTATGGACTCGAATCTGGCGGTGAGCCAACTCAAGGCGCTGGAGCAGTCGCAATGTTAATTTCCCATAAACCACGCATATTAGAATTGAATGACGATGCTGTGCCGTTCACAGAAGATGTTTATGACTTCTGGAGACCGAATGGGCATATGTATCCACTCGTTGCTGGTAAACTATCTAAAGATGCTTATATCCACTCTTTCCAAGAGAGTTGGAAAGAATATGCTAAGCGCTATAACAAATCTCTCGATGATTTCGCAAACTTATGTTTCCATGTTCCATTTACTAAAATGGGTAAGAAAGCGCTTGATTCTATCTTAACAGATGAGATTTCAGATGAAACTAAGAAGCGGCTAACTGAAGGATACGAAGCTGCAACTTACTACAACCGCTACGTCGGTAATATCTATACAGGCTCTCTCTACTTAAGTCTAATTTCCTTGTTAGAAACGCATAACTTAGAAGGTGGCCAAACAATCGGTTTATTCAGTTATGGTTCAGGCTCTGTAGGTGAATTCTTTACTGGTAAACTTGTCGAAGGTTACCAAGATGTGCTTGATATCACTTCACATAAAAATTTACTCAATGAGAGAAAAGCGCTGACAGTAAACGAGTACGAATCATTCTTCAAGCGATTTGATAACCTTGAATTTGATCATGAGACAGAACTTGCTCATACGATCCCAGGTGCATTCTACCTTGAAAATATCAACGATCATATCCGCTCTTATAATACCTTAAAATAAATCTATATTCACTGAATAAGGTAGAAAATTGAGCTATTTTGAATTTGAATTTTTAATATAATTGTATAAACTACTTAAGTAATTCCAATAATTAATGAAAAAAGCGGTATTTAAGAAAAAGCTGGGAGATAGATCCCTAAAACACGGGAGCGGGACAGAAATCTAATTTGAATAAAAAGATTTCTGTCCCCCTCCCGTTCTCTATTTATACACTACTTCGTATTGAATGGCTCCACTTTTCTAGCATGCTGATTGGTCAGTTTCTTTGTGTTGGGGCCGCCCCAACCTGCTGTGCTTGTCGAAGCTATGTTCTCAGTTTCTCTGTGTTGGGGCCCCACCCCAACTTGCTGTGCTTGTCGAAACTGTGTTCCCAGTTTCTCTGTGTTGGGGCCTCACCTCTTCTTTATGGTAGAACGAATTGAGATGTATCGACTCGCTCTAAATCGAGCAGAACCACTTTAGTATCTAACCCGCCACTATAACCGATAAGACTTCCATTCTTACCTACAACGCGATGACAAGGTATTAAAATAGATATAGGATTCTTACCCACAGCACTACCTACAGCTTGTGCTGCCATCTTTTTAATGCCTCTCTTTCTTGCAATAGTTTGAGCAATAGTACTATAGGTCGCAGTTTGACCATAAGGAATCGAGCGCAGTTGTTCCCACACCTCTTTTTGAAACGGTGTTCCCTCTGGTTTGAGAGGAAAGTCAATCTCCTCATTCTTTCCTTTAAAGTAGCCGTCAAGCCAAGACTTCGCTTTATTAAACAAGACTAGATCTTTCTCCACTAGTGCGCTACTAAAATGTTGATCAAAGTCTTGTTGGTTAGGTAAATACAAACCAGTGATCGCTTTACCATCAGAAATTAAACCTAACTGCCCTATCGGAGCTTGATAATATGTCTTATATAGCATTTCTTACCTCATTCTGTTCTATTGATTTTCTTTATCTTACACCACACTACAAGCCAAAGTAAAATTTCACTTTTTCAACAAAACAAGTCCCTCAGTAGTAGAATAGAAATAACTAAGCAGGCACAGTAGCTTTAATTCTCCAATCACTTAAGTGCACTATCATATAAAAACATGTCCTAGCAGCACTATAAGATCGTTACGGAAAGTATGCTAGTTCCGATACTTTACATTGGTTTCATACATTACAACTTGGCACTCATCTAAAAAATTTTATAAACTGACTAATTTTATTGTTTAAAACTGTCATACAAAACAGAGGCTGGGACATAATGTAATGTCTCAGCCTTTTTCAGCATCTTGGCAGTAGATGACTGATTTGAAAATGCGCTTGTATCAAGCTTTTTTCAATTCTAGTCATCCTTGCCGGGGCGGGACTACGAAATCTTTTTGTTCAAATTAGATTTCTGTCCCGCTCCCAAAACAGAGGCTGGGATATAAATCCCAGCCTCTTCAACATCTCGGCAATAGATGACTAATTTGAAAACGCGCTTATATCAAGCTTTTTTCAATTCTAGTCATCCTTGCCGGGGCGGGACAGAAATCTTTTTATTCAAATTAGATTTCTGTCCGCTCCCTTATACTCACAACGTTGACTCTATTATAACCTATACGCCCATTTATAACATTTCTGAAGCGACTTTTTGCTCTAAGAAGTTAATGAGGTAATCTGGACCTCCAGTTTTCGCATCAGTACCTGACATTTTGAAACCGCCAAATGGGTGGTAACCCATAACCGCTGCTGTACAGCCACGGTTCAAGTATAAGTTACCAACATCGTATTCTTCTACCGCTTCTAACCAGTGTTCGCGAGTGTTCGTGATAACTGATCCTGTTAAACCATAATCAGTATCATTAGCTACCTCTAGGGCCTCTTCCCAACTATTCACTTTGATAAAGCCTACGACAGGACCAAATATTTCTTCTTGCATAATTTGGTCTTTTGACTTCAATCCAGAGAAGATAGTCGGATGAACGAAGTAACCTGTTTCATCTTCTGTTTCGCCACCGTATTCAAGTTTGCCTTCTTTTTTACCAATTTCAATATAATCTTTAATCTTATCGAATTGTTTTTGATTAATTACTGGCCCCATATCAGTGTTATTTTCAGTATTTCCAAATGTAATATCCTTCGTTAATCTAACTGCTTTCTCTAACACTTCATCGTGTACATCCTTATGAACGATAGCGCGTGAACAAGCGGAACATTTTTGACCTGAGAAGCCAAATGCTGAAGAAACGATTGATTCAGCTGCTAAGTCCGTATCAGCAGTGTCATCCACCACGATAGCGTCTTTACCACCCATCTCTACCGTTACACGTTTTAAAAATTGTTGACCTTCTTGAACTTTCGCGGCGCGTTCAAAAATACGTGTGCCTGTTGCTCTAGAGCCTGTAAAAGTGACAAAGTGCGTATGCACGCTATCTACTAAGTAGTCACCTATCTCTTTCGGATCACCTGGGACAAAGTTCACTACGCCTTGAGGCAATCCAGCCTCTTGCAACACTTCGACAAGCTTATACGCTGTAAGCACTGTATCTTCTGCTGGTTTCAATAGAACCGTGTTACCAGCTATAACTGGTGCCAACGTAGTTCCTGTCATAATGGCAAATGGGAAGTTCCAAGGTGGAATTGTTACCCCTGGCCCGATTGGTTTATAGAAATAGCGATTGTGTTCGCCTTCTCTATCTAATACTGGTTTACCATCAGCAAGTTCCATCATTGAACGTGAGTAGTATTCAATGAAGTCAATACCTTCACATACATCGCCTACTGCTTCATCCCAAGGCTTACCTGCTTCATAAACCATGACCGCTGCGATCTCTTCTTTACGACGACGAATCAATGCAGCTACACGTAACATAAACTCAGCACGATCTTTATGAGACCACCGTTTCCAAGATTTATACGCTTCGTTAGCTGCTTCAAATGCCTCATCGACTTCTTTAGTTGTCGCTTTTGAAATTTCTGCTATAACTTCTGATGTATTCGCTGGATTAATTGAAGTGAAAGTATCTTTAGTGAACTTCTCTTTACCGTTAATCCATAAAGGAACTTTTTGACTGAAGTATTCCTTTACTCGACTTAGTGTATTTTTAAATGATTCGACGTTTTCTTGTTGTGAAAAATCAATACCTGCTTCGCTTCTATAACTTCTTACCATCGTAATACCCCCAGTGTTTGTGAATAGAAAATTCTAATGGAAATCTCCACTCTCACTTTCCATTTTATCTGTATTTTCTAATAATTGCAATCGCTTACAATTGTTCTTTTAAAAATTTTCAAAATTTACATTTCCTATTTGCAAATTTAAACTCTACTAAATACTAGAAGTACAATAGGTCAAGATAGACAGACTAGGCCTTATTTTTGTCATTCATACTTTTTATACGATGTAGTAAACAGAATTTTAAACCTTAAGATACCGTATTCGTTTCTATCTGGTCGAATGCGATATACTATCTCCTAGTTAAACATCAACTAAAAAAATAAAGGTTAAGCGCCTCTAACACCTACCATTATAGGCAAGTGAGGCACTCAACCCTTTCATACTATCTTCGTGTACGCGCTTTTTTATTTGCTTTCTTTCTGTTTCTGACAATCAACATGATTCCTGCAATCAGCCAGCAAATAGTCGCAATCCAATTGAAACTGATGACAACTACAATAGCTAATATAATAAAGATACCGCCTGTGGTTTTAGGGAATTTATTTATAAACAATGCTGCAAGTAAGGCTATGATAGCAACCACGATAGCTATACCGATTAGGTAGATGATCCACTGGTTTAATGAGCTTACTATATTATGAATTTGACTATTGGATAGTTGGTCTGAGCTCACTTCTCGTTTCACATCTTTTACTATATCTTTTTTGAAACTCTTATCATTTAGAAATGGTGCTATGACTCCTAGAATGAAGATCAGAGCAAATTGTAAGAGCAGTCCAAGCCATACTAGGATCTTTTCGCCGACTCTACGCATCCGAGTTCCTCCTACTTTCCAAATTATTTACTTGCAAATACTATTTATTTCTATTGTATAACACAAGGATATCGAAAACAATTCTATATTCATTTGAGGTAAAATGCATTGTAACTTTCACTTAGTAATTTATGTGATATTTTAATAATTAGTTTAGTAAATTGAACTTCTTATTATCTATACTGAAGAGATCGGAACAATGCGTTTAGGATTTGAACGGAACCGGGACATGAGGCTGGGACATAATGGTCTTTGACGAGATAGAAAGGGAGCGGGACAGAAATCTAATTTGAATAAAAGATTTCGTAGTCCCGCCCCGGCAAGGATGACTAGAATTGAAAAAAGCTTGATACAAGCGCATTTTCAAATCAGTCATCTACTGCCAAGATGCTGAAAGAGGGAGCGTTTCTATCGACAATCCTGCTCATAGAACGCCGTTAATCGGTTTCCAGAGCACAGAAACTTTACGTCTCAACCTCTTGCGACTAAGAGGTAGGAGTCATATAATTTTCAAACAACAACCACGCCCATAATTTATTTTTTATTTAAACTCAGACTTGGAGATGAACGTCTAATCTCTAACCTCCTCAATTTACTCTAATCTATCCTCCCTCTTTCTATTCGAACTTATATTGAAACAAGAAAAGTTTATCGTCTTAGTATACGACATCAGTTATAATAGAGAAGAGATAATTAAACGTTTAATTATTAGATAATTCACACATTTTACAGTTAGAAAAGAGGGGATTACATGAGTCTAAGTTCAGCTAAACCAGATAAAATACGGGAGTTAATTAGAAATGAGAAATTATTTGGTCATACGAGCGGCATGGCAAAAGGCTATGTGCAAGCTAATGTGGTCATCTTGCCAGAAAAGTATGCCTTTGATTTCTTAAAATTTTGCTTTAGAAATCCAAAGACGTGTCCTTTACTAGATGTTGCAGAAACGGGAAATGCTTCCTTTCCAATCTACGGCAAGCATGCAGATATACGCACAGACGTCAGTCAATATCGCGTCTACCGTCATGGCGAATTGGTTGCAACACCTAATAACGTTAGAGATTTATTTACAGATGAGATGGTCAGCTTCCTCATTGGTTGCAGTTTCACCTTTGAACACGCGCTTTTAGAAGCGGGGCTACCTGTGCGACATATTGAAGAACAACATAATGTGCCTATGTACGTAACTAATATTCAAACACGACCAAGCGGTATCTTCCACGGGCCTTTAACTGTAAGTATGCGCCCTATGTTAATGCAAGAAGCAATTAAAGCCACTGAAATCACCGCTCGTTACAAGCAAGTGCATGGGACACCCATTCATATAGGTGACCCAGCTGCTATCGGAATTAACGACTTGGATCGACCAGACTTTGGTGAAGCTGTCCAAATCAAAGAAAATGAAGTGCCAGTATTTTGGGGCTGTGGCGTCACACCACAATCTGTCGCATTAGCTGCTAAACCTGAACTCGTGATCACTCATGCGCCGGGACACATGTTTGTGACAGATGTGTTAGAAAGCCAAATGGGAGATTAGTGATTAAGTTATGCTGTTACCATGATAAAAGAACTAAGGCAATCATGAGATTGTATGTTACGTCTAATAGAGAATTAAAAAAAGAATGACGGAAATAATCAGGTACTCGTCTATAAGCACCTTGTTACCCCGTCATTTTTATCTCAGCATCTTTAGATTTGCTGCCTGAGCTAAATTAACAAATTAAAATATTGTATCGTCGTTCTCATGAATCGACTTAATAATTTTGGCTGGTATTCCAGCAACAATTGCATTTTTAGGAACGTCACGCGTAACTACACTACCTGCGCTTATCACTGCTCCTGATTCAATCGTTACTCCTGGAAGCACAGATACATTTGCTCCAATCCACACGTTACTACCGATCTTAATTGGTAAAGCTTGTTCCAGACCACGATTGCGTTGTACATGAGTTAAAGGATGTTTCGCCGTATATAAGCCTACATTGGGGCCGATAAAGACGTTATCACCAACGATTATACGATTAGCATCCATAAAGTAGCTGCCGTGGTTAATGAATACATTCTTACCTAAGAAAATATTACTTCCATAATCAACGTAGAATGGCGGCAACAATTCAAGATTTGTCGGATGATAAGTAAACAATTGCGTTATAATATCTTCGATCTTTTTACTATCGCTAGGACGAGTGTGATTTAAGTCAAAACAAAGCTCTTTTGCTTTCAAGCGCTCTTTCTCAAGTTGTTCCTTATCGTTTGCGTTATACCATTCTCCTTCTAACATCTTATCTTTTTCAGTCATATCGTTCCCTCAATCCTTTCTGTTTCAAATATCTTTGTAGTATTAAATAGATCTTCTTTGTTCGTTCTTATCCCTCAAAATAAGCGCGATACTATTATAAAATAAAATCATACATCATTCGCAAATATTTGCAACCTCAACTATTAGAAATATATCTACAAAAATGAAGCCACTCTATATTAGAATCTACAATAGTTAACTATTAAACCTTTATCATCTCTACACATAGTGATTAACCCTATCTTTATATAACTAATACTAAAGTACTATAGTAAAACGCTACTATGGACTAATGTCATAACGTGACAATGAAAGTATAATAGCATTACAAACTATTAAAGGAGTCAGATAAATGAAACGTATCTTTAAAAGTATAATAGCTATTCTCATACTGCTTGGTATTGTGAAAACGTTCCATGACTATGATTTAGAAAATACTATAGAACATTATGTTAACCGAGCGAATCAAGGAGATGTACTGCAATCTATTGAGAATGTCAACTTCGATAACTTAAAACACTTTAACTTTGAGGACCTACACTTATCTGACTTCTTTTAGTTTTAATATAAATCCAACGATAGACCTTCCTAAATGTGGAGAGGTTACCTCCTTCTAACTACCTTCTCACTCTTCACATTAAATGGGAGCGGGGCAGAAATCTAATTTGACTAAAAAGATTTCTGCCCCGCTCCCTCTCTATTTAAATGATTAATTAACCAGTGCTCTAACCTTTTCTACATCTAACAATTATTGTTGCTAATAAATTGTAATAACACTATTTACCCCATCACTGATTAAGAAGTGATATAATCTCCACCGTTAACGTGAATAACGTGACCTGTAATATAAGAACTGTCTGCATTTGAAGCAAGGAATACGTACGATGGCGCTAACTCAGCTGGTTGTCCACGTCGACCCATAGGCGTTTCTCCTCCTTGCCCTTCGACCTTTTCTTCATCGAAAGTAGATGGAATTAAAGGAGTATAAATTGGGCCTGGTGCAACTGCATTCACGCGAATACCTTTTTCAGAAAGTACAGTAGAAAGTGAACGTGTGAATGAAACGATAGCACCTTTAGTCGCGGAATAATCGATTAAGTGTCCTGATCCACGATAAGCCGTCACACTAGTAGTGTTGACGATAGCGTCACCTTCTGACATGTGTGGAACTGCTGCTTGAGATAAGAACATCATGCCGAAGATATTAGTTTCAAATGTTTTCTTCACTTGTTCCGGTGTCACTTCACTGAATTCATCTTTAGGGAACTGTACCCCACCGTTATTAACTAAGATGTTTAATTTGCCAAATTCGCCGATGACTTTGTCTACTAACTCTTTAGATTGTTCTACATCCCTCAAGTCATGCGCAAATGCTTTAGCTTTAACACCAATTTCTTCCAAACGTTTAACAGTATCCTCAGCATCTTCGTGTTCATCGTAATAGCCTATAGCGACATTAGCACCTTCTTTAGCGTAAAGTATCGCTACAGCACGACCAATTCCTGAATCGCCACCTGTTATTAACGCGACTTTACCTTCTAATTTACCACCTGCGCGATACTCATCAAATTCCGCAATAGGTTGCGGGTCCATATCTTTTTCAATACCTGGTTGTCTATCTTGAGTATAACCTTTAATCTTGTCATGAAATTCTTTCAAATTCATTCTCAAGACCTCCATCATCTTTAGTTTGTGATATTGAATTGTACCACTTTACAAGCAATTTAAACATTTATGCTACTGAAATAGATTGTAAAATACTTTAATTCTTTCATATCAAAATACACCGTAAAAAACCTTACAGTTCAAACTACGAGTTTAAAATTTCCACCCTTTGTCATCGACGCTTCCATTTTACACTTAAACACAACAGTTGAACTTAATACCTATAGGGGGTATATTGAATGTGTATTGTAAAACTAAGAGGAGAAGGTGGTGAGCACATGAGTGAAGGTAACAACCAGATCACTTTAGGAATCAATGGTATGAGTTGTGCGGCTTGTGCTCATAGAATCGAGAAGGAGCTTAATTCGTTAACTGAAGTAAAAGCAAGTGTCAATCTTTCTACTGAACAAGCTACAGTTATCTATCCTAAGAAAGCATACGGTGCGCAAGATTTCATCACTACCATAAAGAAGACGGGTTATAATGTTAAACTGAACAAAGTTGAACTTCATATTATCGGAATGACTTGTGCTGCTTGTTCAAATCGTATTGAAAAGGTTCTATCTAAACTACCTGGAGTAATTAACGCGGCGATTAATCTAACCACTGAACAAGGTACTATCACTTATCTGCCAGATAACCTGGACGTTTCAGATTTAATTCACAGTATTCAGAAACTCGGTTATGACGCCGAAGAGATCAGAGAGGATACCTCGCAGCATGATCATAAGCGACGTGAGCTTAATCATAAACTTCTTAAGCTTATCATCTCATCAATCTTATCGCTCCCTTTAGTGCTGACAATGTTCACACACTTATTAAATATAAACCTACCAAGTTTACTAATGAATCCCTATTTTCAATTCACGCTAGCTAGCTTAGTACAGTTTGGTATAGGGTGGCAATTCTACGTAGACGCTTATAAAAGCCTGAGAAGTGGTTCAGCTAATATGGCTGTTCTTGTCTCTTTGGGGACTAGTGCAGCGTATCTGTACAGCGTTTATCAAATGATCTTGTGGGCAAGAGAAACCCATTTCGAACCCCACCTTTACTTTGAAACTAGCGCAGTGCTTACTACCCTTATATTGTTTGGAAAATATTTAGAAGCTCGTGCTAAATCACGCACTACGCAAGCGTTAAGCAAATTACTCAATTTACAAGCTAAAAAAGCACGCGTCATAACTGAAAGCGAAGAAAAACTCGTTGATATTAACAAAGTAAGGGTCGGTCAATATATTAAAATTAAGCCAGGAGAAACCATCCCGATTGATGGTAGAGTGATTGAGGGCGAAACTACTGTAAACGAATCTATGTTAACAGGTGAATCTATGCCTATTCATAAAGTGAATGGAGCTGAAGTTATCGGCGGTACACTTAATCAATATGGCACCGTTGTGATTGAAGCTACTCACGTCGGAAACGACACAGCGTTAGCCTCTATAGTGAAGACTGTAGAGGCTGCTCAAGGCTCTAAAGCACCGATTCAAAGATTAGCTGATACCATTTCCGGGTACTTTGTCCCAATTGTGGTGATCGTAGCGATTCTCACATTTTTAATTTGGATTACACTCGTCCAAGTCGGTCACTTTGAACCTGCGCTGGTAGCAAGTGTATCCGTTCTTGTCATCGCCTGCCCATGTGCTCTAGGGTTAGCTACGCCGACTTCAATAATGGTAGGTACAGGAAAAGCTGCTGAAACGGGCATTCTATTTAAAGGTGGCGAATTTGTCGAACAAGCTCATAATATAGATACGCTCGTCTTAGATAAGACGGGTACAATTACGCATGGTGAACCTCAAGTGACGCATATGGAGGGGGATAAGCAAACTCTTAAACTAATAGCTAGCCTTGAGAACCACTCTGAACACCCACTCGGTAAAGCCATCGTTAAATACGCTAAACAATTCGAACTTCACTTAGAACATGCAGATCATTTTCAAACCATCCCTGGGCAAGGGATTATCGGTTCAATTCACGAGCAAGATATTATAGTAGGCAATGCAGCATTTTTAGAAGAAAATGAAGTACACATCCCTCAAGAAGTTGTGAAAGAAACATCTTCTGTAGGAACACAAGCACAAACTGTCATCTTTAGCGCAATTAATCGAGAATACACTGATTATATTACAGTATCAGATCAAGTTAAATCATCAGCTCGAACTGCAATAAGCCAACTCAAATCATTAGGCATTTCCGTTGTTATGCTTACTGGAGATAATTACAACATAGCTCGCTCTATCGCGCAGCAAGTAGGTATTGACGAAGTGATAGCAGAAGTCAAACCAGAAGATAAAGCACATGAAATCATTCAATTACAACACACCGGAGCTAAAGTAGGTATGGTTGGAGATGGTATCAACGATGCACCCGCTCTCGTGCAAGCAGATATCGGCATAGCGGTGGGAACAGGCTCTGATATAGCCATAGAATCAGCTGATATTACCATCTTAGGTAGCGATCTTATGTTACTTCCAAAAGCGATACAATCGAGTCGTTATACTATCCGTAATATTCGCCAAAATTTATTCTGGGCTCTAGGATATAACGTCGCCGGCATCCCTATTGCGGCATGCGGTATACTTGCGCCATGGGTAGCTGGACTAGCTATGGCTTTAAGTTCGGTTAGTGTGGTCACTAATGCTTTACGATTACGACATATGAAATTATAGTTACTCATAGCAGTAATTTAAAGGAGGAATATCAATGGCTAATCAAACTATACAAGTAGATGGAATGAGTTGCGAACATTGTAAGAATGCCGTGGAATCGGCATTGGTAGATTTAGAGGGTGTTTCAACTGCTGAAGTTGACTTAGAACAAGGTTCCGTCACTGTACAATACAATGATACTAAAGTACAATTTGACGATATGGAAGAAGCAATTGAAGAACAGGGTTATGACGTAAGATCATAAGATAACCATTACGAATAGGACGTCATACCTCGTAAAACTCAAGAAATCTTCAAATATAGATTCCTACAATTACAACCAGCACTTAGTCATAGGGCCTCTCTAGGGGTTCAGACTAAGTGCTGGTTCTTTATAAAGTATTATTAGGAAAATTAGGTGCTGATTCATTGTACCTATTTATAAAACATTCATAGTACCTTTAAAATTCGCTTTAAAACATCACTGTTCTGCGCCTTACATAAATTCGAACAACAAATTAATAAAAAGTATCCGGTTCAAACATACGTATGATGAGAGAGTGTGTTTCAATGTAATTTTATTATATTTATCCTGACCTGATGCTATTAATTTACTCGGAGTTGAGTATCGCCTGTGTTGATTACTTCCAATGTAGCGTCAAGTGCATCTACTATCAGATTCTTCACGGCAGCTTCCGTATAAAAGGCGATATGAGGTGAGACACGAACATCCGGTCGTCTGATGAGAGAAAGTAGTGTAGCATCCTCGATCTGTTGTCCTCGTTGATCACTAGGGAATAGTCCCTTTTCACCTTCATAAGTATCTAAAGCAGCGCCGCCAATGTGCTTATTATCTAAATACTTGAGCAATGCTGGAGTGTCAACCACCACTCCTCTAGCACAATTAATGAAGTAAGCGCCTGGTTTAAATTGCCCAAACACCTTATCGCTAAAGAGGTAATGATTAGCTTCATCACCTGGCACGTGTACGGTAACGATGTCTGCCTCTTGAACCGCTTCTTCCAAACTATCCTTATAGGTCACGACATTCTTTAATGCTTCATTAGGCTGGATATCATAAGCGACTACACGCGCATTAAAACCATTTTTAAATATCTTCGCTACCTCACTACCGATACGTCCGACTCCAACCACAGCAATCGTAAGATCTTCTATTGACCGCGACAATATAGATGGTTCCCATCTAAAGTCGAACGATTCAGTCTTCCGCTCGATAGCGGTAGTGTGACGCACAAGGTTTAGCGCTTGCATGACTGTATACTCAGCTATTGAGCGTGGTGAATACGAAGGAACGTTAGAAATAATTAAATCATACTTCTTCGCTAATTCTAAATCTAGAAATTCATACCCAGCACTTCGTTGTGCAATTTGTTTAATACCATAGTCTTGCAGTTCACGAAATACTGCTTCACTTAAAGGTATTTGTTGTGAAATCGAAACTCCATCGTAACCTTTAGCTAATTCTACAGTTTCTTCATTTAATATCTCGGTTGTAGTATCAATCTTAACATTATTTTCTTCTGCCCATTCATCTATATATGAGTAATCTTCTGGGCGGACTCCAAACATTTTAATCGTTGTCATATCTTCTCCTCATTTCATATATTGTTCTTATACATAGGCGCTAATGTCTTAAGGCGTCTCGCTGCTTCTTCTAACTGCGCATCATCTAGAGCGAGTGAGACTCGTACGTAATTTCTACCATTCTCACCAAACGGTATACCCGGAGCTACAAGAATTGACTGATCTCTTAATAAGAATTCTACAAATTCTTCACCATCATAACCTGTAGGCGTCGCTATCCAAATAAAGATACCGCCTTTCATAGGCTCGTACGGAATACCTGCGTCGTCAAGTTGAGTTTGAAAGAAATCTCGACGCTTCTTGAAGGTATCACTCTGTTGAACTAAGAAATCATCGCAATTATTTAAGGCATAAGTCGCTGCATCTTGCAGTGCTCCAAACATACCTGCGTGCGTATGCGTTTGATATTTCTTTAAAGCACTAATCATATCTTTATTACCTACCGCGAACCCTACACGAAAACCTGACATATTAAAACCTTTAGATAATGAATAGATTTCTACAGCGAGATCCTTAGCATCAGGCGTTTGCAAAATGCTAGGGTTCTTATGATCAAATCCAAAAGCGCTATAAGCAAAATCATGAACAATTTTAGTCTTAGTGCCTTTAAATTGATTTACTGCTTCTTCAAAGACCTCGTGCGTTGCTGTCGAGCCAGTCGGATTATTAGGATATGTTAAATAAACTAAGCGCGTTTCCTTCAGAGTCTCCTTACTTAAAGTAGACCAATCGGGTAAATAGTCAGGTGGCTCTAAATTCAATGATACAGGTTTAGCATCAGCTAACATCACTCCTGCTAAGTAGTCAGTGTAACCTGGATCAGGTAGCAATACAGTCTCTCCAGGGTCAACGATGCTGGTAGGTAACCCTACTAGACCATTCTTAGTACCGTAAAGTATACACACTTCTTCGTCTTTATCTAACGTGACATCATAATGTCGTTTGTAAAAGTCAACAATAGCTCGTTTAAAGTCTTCTTTTCCATGAAACGCTCCGTATTTTTGATTATCAGGTATGTACAAAGCTTCTGCGAACGTATCAAGTATTCCCTTTGGTGTCTCACCATCCGGGATCCCTACGGCCATGTTTACTAATGATAGGGGTCCATGTATAATCTTTCGCCCCATCGTCTTACCGAAATAGCTATCAGGCACCTGTTTAAGTCTTTGTGAAATTGTCACGTTAAACCTCCTATCATCAATTGTTGTTTCGAATATAAAATGAAATTAAGGTTAATTTTATCAGAAAATTCAATCACGTCAAGATAATAAAAAGTTGAGTAATATAAAAATGGGCGAAACCCAGTTCAATCAACCTCATGGTTTGAACCTTAGTTTCGCCCTCGTTTAGATGACAAGTTATGAACTTCTCTTAGATAAGTCGACGGTCATATCAGAACGCCTGAGCTATCGACTTACCACCAACCGTGACTTTGACGGAAAGCAATTGCGTTATTTAAAGAACCGTAGCGTGAATTAGCATAGTTGACTAACCCTTTAGTTTGTGAAGCTACTGAACCTTGACCCCAAGATTCTTTAGTTTGACCTAAGCCTCTGTAACCACCAACTGGGTTAACAGCATTTGGATTTCCACCAGATTCTGGTAATACGATCGCGTTCCATGCTGCTTCAGTTCCACCATTAGCTAAGAATTGAGATTTAACTGAACCACCTGTTGAAGCTGATGATGATGAAGTTTGTGCAGTAGAGTAACCATGGTATGAGTGAGAAGCACCTGAGTTAGAACTATAATTTGAAGTCGTAGGTGCTGATACAGCTTTAACATGAGTATGATTAGATTGTTGAGTTTGAACATTAGACTGAGTGTTTGAAGCTGTATACGCTTGAGTAGTTTCGTTAGATGATGGTACAGCGTAGTTAGATGAAGCTACTTGATTGCTGAATGATGATTGTGAAGCGGCTTCATAACTCCATGACCAAGTTGAACCGTTTGAAGTAAAGTTGAAAGTATAACCATTGTAAGAGAAATGATAATCATAAGCACCTTCTTGAATTGGCGCTGCATTTAATTGCTCAGGGTGATTTAAAGCTAAGTCTGCTAAATGAGCTTTGTCGATGTTTAATTCAGAAGCATGTGCTTCACTATGTCCGTCTACTAATGAGTATCCTGCTACGCCTAGTGCTACTGTTAAAGATGATGCTAAGATTGTCTTCTTCATAATAAAAAAGTCCTCCAAGTATTTTATCTTTTATATTTTAAGTATTTATATTCGTTGTGCGTGTTTTTATAATTTACGTCTAGTTTGACCACAATTAATATACCATAATAATAAGGCAGTTATATTACGAGACCTTAACAAAAAATTACAAAATAATTTTTATACTGTAACAATCAAATCTTTTGGTGTAGCAATGTGATAATGAGATTAAGAGTTAACCTTTTTATTTTTATCGCTATTTCCTTTAATAAAGGGTGGAGGAGAAAAATACCTAAAAAAAAGCAGTAAGATATTTTCAAATCGAAAATAATCATACTGCTCTGGTCTGTTTATACAATATTTCGTACTACTTGATTTCACTTTCCTGGGGCCTCCCCAACTTGCTGTGCTTGTGGAAACTGATATCCCAGTTTCTCTGTGTTGGGGCCCCACCCCAACTTGCTGTGCTTGTGGAAACTGACTGGTCAGTTTCTCTGTGTTGGGGCCCCACCCCCAACTTGCTGTGCTTGGCGAAACTGGTTTACCAGTTTCTCTTTGTTGGGGCCCCTAGACTTCAAATTTGTAGACGTCGTTTGAGAACACTTTAAAGACTTTAGTAAATAAGAAATTAATCAACCAACCTGAGATAAATGGAACGACAAAGAAAGCGACTGTTACTAATATCACTGACACTACTGGTGAAGTATCTAAGAACCTAAAAGCATTAATAGGCCCAACTAAACCGATAATACCAAATCCAGCAGATTCTTTAGTTCCACCTGTTCCTATTAAAGCACCACACAGTCCTGTTATCACTGCATTGGCGAAAATAGGTAATAGAATGATAGGATGTTTGATCATATTAGGTAACATCATCTTAACACCGCCTAAGAAGATAGTTAGCGGCACACCTGGTCTATTAACTTTCATTGTACCCCACACGAGCACAGCCTCACATGCCACAACTCCCATTGAAGCCGATCCAGCTGCTAATCCATTAATTCCTATAGCTAAAGAGATAGCTACCGTTGATAGCGGTGAAATAATGATGAAACTGTACGCTAAAGAGATTAATATCGCCATTAATATAGGTTGTAACTCAGTAAAGTAGTTAATCATGTTACCAATTTCAGTAGTAATCGTACGAACATAAGGCAAAGTCATTAAACCTATTAAACCAGCGCCGGCTCCCCCTACAATAGGTAGAATGATAAGTCCTAAGCTACCTACTCGCTTGCCGAGCCAAAGGATAATAAGTACTGATAAACCAGCTGTCAGAATCGCATTAATTAAGTCACCAACACCCATTAAGATCCATACCCCATCTTTAAATTGCGCTACACCACTACCCACAAACGAAGCAGTAGCAACTACAACAGTCCATAAAGGGGTAAACTTAAATTTCATAGCTATTGCCGTTCCTAATAAGACCGGTATAGTGAACTGTATACTTTGCACCACGTGTAATAACGTGACAAACATTGGATACTTAGGCGCTAACGCTTTAAATATTTCTCCTAAAATGGCGTTAGGAATTAAGCCTACTAAAATCGCTATAGCTACCCCTGATAATAAATTATTTCCGAACGTTTTAATGCTCATTCTTTCCATCGTTGTCCCTCCCAAAAGTAATAAGTATAAATATATCACAAGGTCACAATTTTCTGAATATTAAATTTTACTCTTTTTCATATTTTTTTTCATATCTATTTGTACTATTTAAACTAGTGGTATTAACTATTGATGCTTTAATTCGAGTTTAAATGTTTTACAATTTCTATAAAGTGGAAAACATATTTAGCAGTTAAACGACTATAAAAGACAAACTTCTTGTTCAACATCTCTACATTCTGCCATTTAAATACTGCAACGTAACATGACTTCCTATATTTATCTACATTCAAGTTACATTTAAGTAAGGAGCGTATGAAAGTGAACTGGATATCGATTATATTATTCCTCATCGTTGTCTGCGGTGTTTCAGCCTATGCTTATAGGCGCTCGAAACGACTAAAGACTGACAATGCTGACGGTTTCTTTATGGGCGGTAGAAGTCTTACAGGATTTACGATTGCCTCTACTATTATTATGACTAACCTCTCGACCGAACAAATTGTAGGTCAGAATGGCCAAAGTTACTCTGTAGGAATGGAAGTTATGGCTTGGGAGGTTACCGCTGCTGTAGCAGTCGTTCTACTAGCGTGGGTCTTCTTACCTAAGTACTTACGCTATGGGGTAACGACGATCTCTGAATTTCTAGAAATGCGTTATGATAGCTTTACTAAGAAACTCATCTCTATCCTATTTATAGTAACTTACGTCCTTTCCTTTCTTCCTGTTGTCTTATATTCAGGTTCCTTAGTGTTTAATAAAATGTTTCACGTAAGTGATTACTTAGGGATTAGCGATAATACAGCAGTGATCATCATTTCATCAGTTATAGGTATAGTTGGCATTATCTATCTATTTGTCGGTGGCCTTTCGCTCAGTGCCTTCAGTGACACACTATACGGCATAGCTTTAATTATAGGTGGATTAGTCATCACCATACTCGGTTTAGGTCACCTTGGTAATGGTAATTTCTTACATGGTTTCGATCATATGGTCAAGCATACACCTGAAAAGCTTAATGGTTGGGGTGCGCTTGATTCGAGTGTCGTTCCTTGGCCTACTCTTTTCTTTGGCATGTTCTTTAACAACTTATTTTTCTGGTGTGGCAATCAGATGATTGTGCAAAAAGCACTAGCAGCTAAAAACCTCAAAGAATCACAAAAAGGCGCTATTTACTTGAGTCTATTTAAAGTCTTTGGCCCTATATTCACTGTTATACCGGGCATCATCGCTTTTAATATGTTCGGTAAAGACATCAGTACTTCCGATAATGCTTTTCCGAAACTCCTAAGCGAGGTTCTGCCAAATTGGGGATACGGCTTATTTGGCGCGGTTATCTTCGGGGCTATACTCAGCTCATTTGTCGGTTCGTTAAATAGCACTTCCACTTTATTTACAATTGATTTCTATAAACCGCTCGTAGGTCGTAAAGCCTCTGACAAACATATCGCTATTGTAGGTCATATTGCTACAGTATTAATTGGAGTGATCGTCGTTATTCTTGCTCCATTCATTTCGTTATTCCCTAGCGGCTTGTATGCGGTAGTTCAACAATTCAACGGTATTTACAGCATGCCGTTATTGGTTCTCATATTAGTCGGTTTCTTTGCACGGCGCACGTCTAAATTAGGAGCTAAAGTTGCGTTATTTACTCATATTATCTTATACGCACTATTAACTTACTTGTTGCCTCATGTTCATTATTTATATTTCTTCAGTGTGTTATTCTTCGTAGATTTATTTATCGTGTTAATCTTTAATAACATTAAACCATCTGATCATTTAGATTTAAGATCCAACTACGCCAAAGTAGATATGACTCCTTGGAAGTATCGCTATACAGCTGGAGCGATCGTTCTGTTACTTGTCGTTATCAGCTATATTATCTTCTCCCCGATAGGATTGGCTAAATGATCAGTCCGGAAGATAGAGTTCTTGAACCAACAGAAGGGAGCGTTTCTGTCGACAATCTTGCTTTTGGAACGCCGTTCATTGATTTCCTCGAGTACAGAAGCTGTAGGTCTCAATCACCTAGCAAGTAAGTACATTAACTTATTGTTATGATGTATAGTTAAATAAGTAATTACTACTACCCTAAAGGAGGAGAACCATGAGAACTGTATTAATTTCAGGTGGAAATAAAGGTTTAGGTTACGAAACTGCACGTCAGCTTAGTGAACAAGGCTATCAAGTTATCATTGGATCTAGAAGTATAGAACGTGGTCAACGTGCAGCAAATCAACTTAATGTAGAGTTAATCGAACTCGATGTGAGCTCTGACGAATCCGTCCGTCAAGCTGCTGAGTTGATCGCAAAGAAATATGGACGTCTGGATATTTTAATCAACAACGCTGGAATTTCCGGAGGTTTTAAAAAGCCAGCAGAAATGACTACCGATGACATTTATCCAGTTTATAACACTAATGTATTCGGTATTGTAAGGATGATGCATGCATTCACTCCCTTATTGAATAAATCCGGACAACCAGTAGTAGTCAATGTGAGCAGTGGTTTAGGCTCCTTTGGCATGGTTACCAATTCAGACACAGAAGAATCTAAAGTAAATTCTTTAGCTTACTGCTCTTCAAAATCAGCAGTGACTATGCTAACGATTCAGTATGCGAAAAGCCTTACTCATATGCAAATTAACGCCGCTGATCCAGGGCCTACAAATACGGATCTAGTAGGAGACTTTAGTAATAACTCTAAACCTGCTTCCGATGGCGTTATTCCTATTGTGAAACTTGCTACCATCGATAAAGATGGTCCAACGGGTACCTTTATCAATCAAGAAGGCACTATGCCATGGTAATGATTCAATGTAATTGAGATCGTAAATTACATCGACCTAGAAAACAGAGAGCTTGCGATGAATTTAGCCACGTCTTTAACGAGTTGATCCTAGCCTTTTTTAGAACCTAAGGTGACCTTATGGAGGATACTCAACCGTCACCTCGAGGGCTATCTCTAGTACTCAGCCATCAAATGAGGAGGAATATTATGAAATCTATTACGCTTGAAGAACACTTCATAATTGATGAAATACAAGAGGAAATATTAAGTCATCTTGAACCTGATCCGAACGGTGTCCCAGCAGAAGCTACCCTTGAAGCACTATCTGAAAAAACTGGCTTTGATCATGATGATAGTTTAAACAGTAAAGAGAAACATGAAAAACGCATCCAATTTATGGATCAGCAAGACGTACAGTATCAAGTCTTATCATATGGCAGCATGCCGCCTTCTTTACTTAAAGGGGATAAATCAATTGAATTGTGTCGTAAAGCCAATGATCAATTGTACGACTATATTCAACAATATCCCAACCGCTTCCTTGGCTTTGCCACTCTACCGATCAACGAACCTCAAGCTGCTGCTAAGGAGTTAGAACGCTGTATTAAAGATTTAAATTTTAAAGGTGCCCTCATTGCTGGTCGCACAAACAACCACTTCTTTGATACACCTGATTTTGAGATAGTCTTTGCAGCTGCAGAGCAATTAGATGTTCCAATTTACCTTCATCCTTCGATACCACCAAGCGAACATTATCAAGCTTACTATAGCAGTAATACTTATGACGACGCGACAGCTGGAACATTTGCCACTTTTGGCTTTGGTTGGCATATGGACGTAGGTATACAAGCAGTGCGTCTTGTATTAAGTGGTCTGTTTGATCGACATCCTCACCTTAAATTAATCATCGGCCATTGGGGTGAATTCGTGCCGTTCTTCCTCGATCGATTTGACCAAGCACTCATAACTAAAGATTTAGAGAAACCTGTCAGTCAGTACTTTAAAGAGCACTTCTATATTACACCTAGTGGAATGCTGACCACACCTCAATTTGAAATGGTAAAACACTACTTTAGCCTAGAACATATACTTTATTCCGCAGATTATCCTTATATACAACCTGAGACACTCGGTTCGTTCTTAGAACAACTTGATATTGACTCTGAGGCCCAAGAGGCTATATCGTATAAAAACGCACGACAGTTACTCAAAATCTAAAATATATAAGTGACGGGTAAGTTATATTATCTTAGCTAACATAAATCCGCATAGCTTTAGCATCTTCCTATTTTACTTTCTAAATAAAAAATAATTAGCTATAACCAAATTGACACGTAAATCGGTTCGGGATATAGAGTTCTTGAACCAACAGAAGCACTCGGATGAAATGAATTAACTCATCTGAGTGCTATTGTACTGAGATTTATTTTCCAGCCCCAGCATATTTCAACCTATCACAAGTTATCTATAATCACATATTCGTAGATGATATAATAAATAGGTCGCCTATCTCTCTCGGGCGTCAATTTAGACGCAGAGAGGAGGTGTAATTATGCTTGATAACTTTGTTCACATCATGACCACAGTCATCAGTGGTTGTATCGTTGCATCATTTGCACATTGGCTACGCAATCGCAACGATAAGAAAAATTAGGCGACTATAGCCGCACCTAAAAAACCCCTCACTATCGCCGTAGTGAGGGGTTTGGTACATTATACTTAATAACTTTGTTAAGTAAATTATAACACCATAATTAACGGAAATGCAAAGGAGGTAGTTACATTATAAAGAGCAGATCATTCTATTAAACAAAAGTGCATCTAAAGGTTCGTTCCCAGAGGATGTCAATTTCTATATCTCAAAAGAATATGAGCATCGCTATTGTGAAGAGACCAGCCATTTAAGTTATTACCAAGGACACTCCAACCTATTGTCGCTTAGACCCTACCGTAGACTCCGACTGATTTAAATTCTATCGTAACAGTCATACTGCTATATTCAGTTGTTGCAACGCTCTTAACTCTAACGCAAACATCAAATATGGGGGGTTTAGCGTTCCGAAGCACTAGAAGAGCTCTATTATCCTTTAAAATATTGACGGTTTATCACAGCTCATTTTACCTTCAAATATTGTACTTGCTACTCAGTTTTCTGAGAGAATGATTATAAAGAATTCACGAGTCATTTTTCATAACCCCTTTTCTCACAATCTTTTATATGCATTCTATACAATTCAATTTAATTAGAAATCTTTTTCTTCTCTGAAATCGAAAATTATTTTTCCTTTTATGTTTAGAATACGATTCACCGGGCATATGACTAATGTAATCGACGAGCACATAAGAAATCTTGATAAGGAGGTATTTAACATGGCAGACAATAATAACAAAATGAGTTATGAAGAAGCAGGTAAAAAAGGTGGAGAAACTACTGCTGAAAACCATAGTAAAGAATTCTATCAAGATATAGGTGAAAAAGGCGGAGACCGCTCAAATGATAAAGCGACTAAATCAGAAGCGGGCCAAAAAGGTGGTTTACATGCAAGTGGTAAAATGACAAAAGAAGAAGCAGGACAAAAAGGCGGAGAAACTACTGCTGAAAACCACAGTAAAGAGTTCTACCAAGATATCGGAGAAAAAGGCGGAGACAACGCTAACAAATAAACGATATCCCGTGTGGTATGTTATAACCTAAATTGATATTTAACTTTCATAACCTAACCATTCTATTTCATAATAACCGATCTTCAAATCTGTAGCGAGGTCGAGACAAAAGTGTTTAGGATTTGAGTAGAACCGAGCGATGAGCAAAATTGTGTTCCAAATTTTGCCGAATCGTGAGAAGTTCTGTCGACAATCCTGCTTTTGGGACGCCGTTCTTCGGTTTCCCAGAGCACAACAACTTTATGTCTCAACCTCGCTTTTTTTCGTTAAAGTGTGAATGAATTAAAAAACCCCATTACCCATTTGGAAAGGATAATGAGGTTTGTTTCTTACTTAAGGGAGCGGGACCACGAAATCTTTTTATTCAAATTAGATTTCTGCCCCGCTCCCTACATGCTAATTGTGAAACCTAAACACTCTATTGAATGTTGTTCTTCACGAACTGTAACGTATTACCAGTTAGAGGAACAGCGCCATTTGCTGTCTTACTTGCTCCACCGAAGTGGATACCTATAACTTGATTTTGCTTGTTAAATACGGCAGAACCTGAGTTGCCTCCGTATGTACTAGCATTATATTGTAATTGGTCATTGTTGTTTTTCGTTAACTTTCCGAAACTTTCCCACATAGTGGCTACGGGCTTATCAGCAGGATAACCAGTGATTGTCACTTTATCCCCTTTATTAGATTGTGCTGAATCACCTATTGTCGCAGGTTGGACTACATCTCCAATAGATTGCCCTTGCTTGTTCTTATTGAAATGGACAACTGCTAGGTCTTGTTTGCCTGAATACTTCACAATCTTATTAGATTTAAATTGACCTTTAGGATAATTATTTTCACCATTTGCTCCTGGCATAGCTTTGATTTGTCCAGCTCTCACTACGTGTTTATTCGTTAGTAACGTATTCTTACCAACGACTACTCCTGTGGCGATATGACCATCAGCCATGACCACATAACACAGAGATTGATAATGTCCTGAAGTCGTATTTGTTATACGATGACGGTCATTATTAGGTAGTATTATACGATTTTGAATATGATTACTAACCTTTGGACTATTTGTCGTTTGATTATTCGTTGTGGAAGCCTTAGAAGTTTGGTCTTGCTGAGTTGTACTTGCTGCTGATGCGTTCGGTAAACTAATTCCTACAATGCAGGCTAAAGTAATTGCAAAACTTGAAAATATTTTGTTTATTTTCATATCTTTCAACCTCCTTTTCTGTTTACAATATATAACAAAAAACACTTTTATACAAGTTTTGTTAGATTTTTATAAATAATTATTGCAAATAATATCTATTGTTTAGATAACTTTTTTACAACACCATATATTAGTAAAAGACTTAAGATTGATAGAAAAGGAGAAAATTAAGATACGATATTTTAACTCACTCGTTGTCCTTTCTTTAAATATTAAACCTGGCTAATAATTCAATATTTTATTCATTGAACGATCCACACTACCTCGATACATGCCACCAAATTTCAATAAGTGGACCATTAAGATGTATAGCTTATAGAATTCGATACGTAGTTCTGCCCCCTTACTTAAAGGATAAGATTGATGATAAGCCTCGTAAAAATCATTGCTAAAAGCTCCGAAAGCTTTAGTTATACCTATATCAAACTCGCGATCTCCATATAGAGGTGAAGGATCAAAGAGCGCTGGTTGACCATCTGTTAAAAACATATGATTACCTCCCCACATGTCGCCATGTAACAAGGAAGGTTTACTTGTGTGACTTGCTAAGGCTTGAACCATAACATCTCGAACAGCTTGATAAGTGTCACGATCCGCTTCAGTCCATTCACCATTGGCTATTAAATTATCGCATAGTACATCCATGCGCTGATTTATAAACAATTCACTCCATGTATCACACCAATCATTATCAAACGAGTGATCTCCCCCTTCATGAGGTAATTCAAATCCAAATTTACCATCTGGTTGATGATGACTGTGCATCTTAGCAACTAATTTTGCTAGTTCTCGTTGATCTCCTCGTCCACCTTCTTCAAGGTAACTAAGTAGTAAGTAAGCATCACTATTAATTTGTCCAGAACTAATAACTCGCGGAGCAGTAATTCCGGCTTCTTCAAACTTCTCTAGACCTACTATCTCTGCTGCATAGAACTCTTCAGAACGATGGGGCTGGACGAGTAGAAAATATGTCTCTTGACTTGTAGTAACCTTATAAGCTTGATTTACGTCTCCGCCACTGACAGGTTTAATCTGTTTAACATCATCGATTGGCAATTGTTCTTTCCATTCTTGTTTCATTTCTGACCCTCCTCAACTTATTTCATATTATAGTCATACCTTATTTTCAACCATCTTAATCCTTGCTAGCACGCATGCTCACTTCACCTACCTCAGTTTAGCAATATATTAAATCATGGTAATATACCTATGAAAGCACCTCATAAAGTGCTAATCTAAAAGAGATATTAGGAAACGCTATCCTACATACTTTCTCGATAAGAACGATAATTATAATCTAATCAAGATGGAGCGATAATTATGTATCAATTAGTTAAACCCTTGCTTTTTAAAATGGACCCTGAAGAAGCGCATGGTCGAATGATTAAGGCTTTAAAGTTTATTCAAAAACACCCTGCTCTTTTAACACTGACCAATCGTATGTATAACTTTGAGCATCCTAGTCTGACTCAAACTATTCAAGGGATATCCTTCCCTAACCCGATTGGTTTAGCTGCTGGTCTCGACAAATCATGCGAAGTTCCTAAAGCTCTACAATACAGTGGGTTTGGTGCTATAGAACTCGGTGGAATCACACCTAAACCACAGCCAGGTAACCCTAAACCTCGCATGTATCGGTTACCTTCTGACTACGCGCTCATTAATAGAATGGGCTTTAATAACATCGGTATGAACAAAGCACTGAGTAACTTAAGACGCTTTAGTTATTCTCTCCCCATCGGTATCAACATCGGGGTGAATAAAGACACACCTTATGAACGCCGCTATAATGATTACATTAGTGTGCTCGATACCTTTAAATATGATGCTACTTTCTTTACGATAAATATAAGTTCACCAAACACAGCAAACTTACAGAATTTCCATGATAAAGACGAGTTCTCAATGCTATGTAAAGCTATCAAGGATTATCGACAAGAAAGCGATTTAACCCAACCTATATTCTTAAAGCTAACGTCAGATCTCGACTTAGACGGCTTTAAGAACATTCTGCCAGCTATCACTGAAACCTTTGATGGCGTTGTATTAGCTAATACCACACAACAACGAGAGGGACTTAAATCGACTCACAAAAATGAAGGCGGCGGCTTAAGTGGAAGACCGCTTTTTGAACGCAATCGTGAATTAGTGCGTTGGGCATATCGTCAAACTGATGGGCAATTTCCTATCATCGCTACTGGTGGTATCTTTACAGCTGAAGATGCGATTTCGATGTTAAGAAGTGGAGCTTCTTTAATTCAAATCTATAGCTCGCTCGTATACGAAGGACCTGGCCTTACATCTAAGATTAATAAAGCTATTGCGAAGTATCTCAGAGACCATGGTTACGAGAATGTCAGTGAACTCGTCGGTTTAGACCATAAGAATACATCAAATTAAATATCTTAGTTTCACAAATAAAGATTCATGAAATTTTTCAGCCGGCACTTCTAAGTTCTGCCTAACTGAGCGCCTTCTAACATTCTCTTTCTCATTGCTCTCTAGGCAACAGACTAAGTGCTGGCTTTTACATTTCTTGGAAATAAAGAAGATGGATAGTACTTTTTCTGCCCAGTAAAGATTATTTTGTAACACTATTTACTAATAAATTAACCCACTTATGGGAGCGGGACAGAAATCTAATTTGAAAAAAAGATGTCGTAGTCCCGCCCCGGCAAAGACCATTATGTCCCAGCCTCAGCCCTATCCACACTTATTAAAACCCAAGCTTAATATATAATTAATTTTCTAAATATTAGGGTATATAACTAATGAAAGGAGTAATCGTTTATGTATAGTAACATCTTACTCGCGTATGATTTTGATAACTCATTTAACAATGTACCTAAGGAATTAGAGAATTTAACCGCACACAATAACGAGGCTCGTGTAACTATTTTCAATGTTATACCCGAATCTGATTTACAAGCTTCTGTACGTTACGAAGATAAACACTTTGAAGCTCTAGCGGAAGAAAAAGGAGAAGCGCTGACCCCTTTCGTTCAAAAGCTAGAAGACCTAGGTTTGAAAGTTAGGGTCCGTTTTAGCACTGGTAATATTAAAAATTGCATTCTTACTGAAATTGAACAAGAGAATTACGACATCGTTGTAATGAGCAATAAACGTGCGAAACCAGACATTAAAAATGTGCTAGGTAACGTCACACATAAAATCGCAAATAGCGCTAACGTACCAGTTCTCATCGTTAAATAAACTGTGATCGCTTCCTATTCGAAACATCCCCAGTGCCTCTTTCATAGCTATCAATAGAAGCGGACGTCTTGAACGATGCCTACTTATGCATAATATTGGGATGTAAAAAGGTGCACCTTACATAGCTAGAGTTCTAATCTAACTATTAGGTGCACCTCAGTTATTAATTCATCGTTCTACTTCGATTTAATCAGTCCGATAGACTTTGAAATTTTCACTTCTGAGAGGCTTCTTTACCTTGTAGTTCTCCTTAAGCAACGCGCTCTATATTCTTAATCATGTCTAGGCGATTCCTCGCACGATTAGGAAGGGTTCTAAATTCATATTTCCAGCATTTTGTACGCATACCGAGTGGAGTTGAATCTAAATCGCTTATTTCAAATAGGACTCAATCACTTGCAAGACCCCAGAATCATCGTTTGAAGGCGCGCGATGTTGAGCTACACGAGCCACATTGTCACTACATGACTCCATCGCATAACTATGCGACGTCATTTCTAACATTTCAATATCATTATCTGCATCTCCAAATGTTAGTAATTCACTACTCTCAAAGCCCCATTTCTCTAATAATTCCGCTAGTGCATGTCCTTTATTCACTTCAGTTAGTATAAGGTCAATACTATTGTTGCCGCTTGTGACTGGGCGGACAGAATCAAATTTCTCCTTAATGATTTTAACTACGCGCTCGACTTCATTGTCAGGTACGCGCAATGCAATTTTGACAATTTGGTTATCATTAACTTGGTGCAAATTAGGGACACGTTCTTTGTGATAATAATATTTATCTACGTAATGATAGAAGTCTTCAGATCTATCCTCTCTAACATAGGCACATTCAAGCGCGCTCACTACGATATCAAATACTCCTAATTCCTCTTGAGCTAACGTCAATAATGAGGTTACCGTATTTTCCGGGAAATAATGTGCCGTAATCAATTCACCACCATCGACTGTGACTGCCCCGTTTTCAGCTACGTAAGTGATATCATCTTTATAATTAGGGAAGAAAGATTGTAATTGGGCAAGTTGATTCCCACTCGCTACTATAAATTTAATATTGTGTTCTCTCATAGATTGATAGACTTTATCGAAATAAGCTTTATCAAGTGTGTTATCAGATTTGAATAGTGTTCCATCTTTATCTGTCGCTATTACCTTAATCATATATTTCACCTTTCTTACTCTTCACATTTACAGATAATACACCTTACCCTATTTTCCAACCCGTTCACACATTGAAACGAGAAGTTAATCGCGGTTAACGATCAGTAAAAGCTGCACAGCTGTAAATCATTAAGACAACATTGATCGATTTCAATCATTTTCTATGTCTTCTCTACGCTCTAAAGAGGTCGGGATAAAAGCGTTGAGGAGTTAAGCAGAACCGAACGATTAATAACATTGCTTTCCAAATCTTGTCGACTCGAGAGCGTACCCGTCGACAATCTTGCTTCTGGGACGCCGATAATCGGTTTCTCGGAGCACAGAAACTATATGTCTCATCTTCTTTAGAATTGTTCCAAGAAGGCTTTAGCGTCTTTGTTAATTTGCTTAAAGTCTATACCTTGATCCATAGCAGCAAATACGCAACCACAGTAACACTGTCTAAAAATATTGTAGTCGTTACACATTTCAATAGAGCGTTCGTAACCTTTATTCTTTTTGAAGTCTCCAGGTAAATAATTTACATCGTATATCTTTTGAACGTCCATACCTATTTCATTAATTAACTGTGCATTCTTCTTAGGAGATAAAGTTAGAGCACTACCGAAATAATCATATCCGTACTTAACTGCAGCTTCAGCTACGTACTCTAATCGCATCTCAAAACATGCTGTACAACGTAATCCCCCTTCAGGCTCGTCTGTTAAACCTCGTTCTTTAGCCATTTTCATAAACTCATGTGGTTTATACGGTGCCTCAATATATTTAACATGTGCGCCGGTTCTCTCATTAAAGTCCTCCACAAATTGCTCTTGAACTTTAGCGCGTCTTAAATATTCATTTTTGGGATGTATATTCGGATTAGCAAAATAAATGGCAACATCAGCATATTGTGTTAAGAATTCTAAGGTATATGTACTACAAGGTGCACAACAACTATGGAGTAGAATACTAGGACGTTCCCCCTTGCGTTCCCAGTCGTTTATCATTTTTCTTAGGACCTTATCATAGTTAATCTTCTGATTCTTCATCTTAGCTACGATTCCATCCATTTCTATCATATAATCACCCTTTTATACTGTATTCCAATAAATTATAGCAATTCTTATTTATAACTTGTAGTGCGATTTTAATATTAATGATAAAATCTGTAGTGCTATTCAATTTGAGCAATGAACTGGTTGCTCTATTCAAGCCAAATATGCGTTTTCAATCTCAGTTTGTATTTCTCATCCTGGCTAAATGACGTTTCGTTTCCTTCATTATTCAAAGAGACGACTGCCATTCTACGATACATACCGATACTTTTATAAAAATTTATTTCATAACATTGAGAATTGTCTAACTATTTTAAATAAAATATGGTATGATATACATTATCTTCTCTGTTCGAATTGAATAGAATTAAATTATTAGGAGGTTTACTCATGGGAGGGTTTACTCAAAAGATCTTTAAAAAGGAAGATCCATCAGTCTATCAAGATAAAGATTCTCATCTTGAACGTACTTTAAGAGTACGGGATGTTATTGCTCTAGGTGTAGGGACGATTGTGGGAACAGCTATCTTTACTTTGCCAGGTATTGTGGCTTATCAACACACTGGCCCAGCAGTAGTATTGTCATTTATTTGTGCAGCTATTGTCGCAGGTCTTGTGTCCTTTACTTACGCTGAGATGTCTTCAGCCATGCCATTTGCAGGTTCCGCATACTCTTGGATCAACGTCATCTTCGGTGAGATTTTCGGTTGGGTTGCCGGTTGGGCACTTCTAGCTGAATACTTTATAGCGACCGCTTTCGTTGCATCAGGTTTCTCAGCAAACTTACAAGGATTAATTTCACCATTAAATATCCACCTACCTAAGATGCTGACCACGACGATGGGGAAAGGTGGCATTATCGATATCATTGCTGCTCTAGTAATTATAGTGACAGCACTTGTCTTAGCTTACGGTGTTTCAGAAGCAGCACGTGTTGAAAATGTACTCGTTATACTTAAAGTTTTTGCGGTATTACTGTTCATTGTTGTAGGTCTTACTGTGATTCATCCAGAGAACTACGTACCATTTATCCCGGAATACGTTGAAGGTAAAAACGGTGCGTTTGGTGGATGGCAAGGTATTTATGCAGGTGTCTCTATGATCTTCCTTGCGTATATCGGATTTGACTCTATAGCAGCCAACTCTGCCGAAGCGATCAATCCACAGAAAACGATGCCTAGAGGTATTATAGGCTCATTACTCATTGCAGCGGTCCTGTTCGTTTCTGTATCTCTCGTCCTTGTAGGTATGTTCAAATATACCGAATACGGTAATACTGCTGAACCTGTAGGTTGGGCTTTACGTCAAAGTGGTTTCGGTATTGTTGCAGTTATCGTTCAAGGGATTTCAGTCATCGGTATGTTTACAGCGTTAATCGGTATGATGTTAGCTGGTTCACGTCTTGTTTATTCTTTCGGACGTGATGGCTTACTACCATCCTGGTTAGGTAGACTGAATCAAAAGCATTTACCGAACAATGCATTGTTATTCATTACAATTATCGCTGTACTTATCGGTTCAGTATTCCCGTTTGATTTCTTAGCACAGCTTATATCAGCAGGTACTCTAATTGCTTTCATGTTTGTTTCAGTAGGTGTATTTGCACTGCGTCGACGTGAAGGTAAAGATATTCCAATGCCAAGTTTCAAAATGCCTTTCTACCCAGTCTTACCTGTACTTGCGTTAATAAGTACAATGGTCGTATTCTGGGGACTTAGTTCAGAGGCTAAGTTATATACACTCGGTTGGTTTATACTTGGTTTAGTGATTTACTTAGTATATGGTGTACACAATTCGAAAAAGCATAAGCAAGATCGATCTTAATACAACTAAGTGAGCCCTTAATTATGATAAGGATCAAAATAGTGAGAGGACAGACAGCACTAATCTAAGTGATTCAGTGTTGATGATGGGATAAAGACAACGATATCCATTAAATGTCTGTCTTGACTTCTACACTAGAGCTTTCACAATTTAATACAAAGCTAAAAGCCAGCACTTAGTCTCATACCTCAAGGGTAAATCCGACTAATCAGTGCTGGCTTAAATATTTTATAAGCTTAATTGTAACTGTTTGAAACACCGCGGGATGATGCCCTAGTTTCTCTCAACTACTTATGACCTAATAATTTGTTCTTTAGGTCTTTGCGTTCATACTCTAGTGAATATGGATCATTTAACCAGTAAATCCCTTCATCCACTTTAATATTATGTCCTTTTTTTACCGCTTTAGTATTTTTCCAGAAGTCTTTATCTTCAAATGATAACTTACTATTTTGTGCTACCGGTGTAATGACATAATCGCCTGTCATATCTGGAATCTCTTCGTCTGAAATTTGAGCTAAATCATTCTTTTTAGTTTCTTGCTCAACTTTGGCTGGCATCTTCATTCCAAATGAATCATAGAGTACTTCGCTTCCATGTCCATACGTTTTACCTAAAGCATAAACTTTCTTATTAAAGTCTTTAATAATTGAAACTGTAGTATTGTCACCTAAGTGATCTTTAATCTCTTTACTATCGTTCTTCGTACGTTGCTCCCATTTATCTACCCACTGTTGTGCTTTATCTTCCTTACCTACCAATTTACCTAATTCTTTATGTTGTTCTTTATAATTATGTTTTTGATAATCATAACTCACAGTTGGGGCAATTTTATTTAGCTTTTTAAGATTTTTATCTGTATTATAAGTAACAATTAAATCTGGTTTTAATTTAGCTACGCTTTCTACTTTTTCAGGATTAACTTTCTTTACGTCTTTGAATTTTTTCTTCAACACTTTACTGTCATCAACTAAATTCGCCACACCGACTATGTGAGTATCTAATTGCTTTAAACCACCTGCATATGTAGTACCAAGCACAACGACGCGTTTTGGATGCTTAGGAACCTTTATTTTTTTACCGTCGTCTTGCTTA
Source organism: Staphylococcus marylandisciuri (assembly GCF_025519785.1). Classification (GTDB taxonomy): domain Bacteria; phylum Bacillota; class Bacilli; order Staphylococcales; family Staphylococcaceae; genus Staphylococcus; species Staphylococcus marylandisciuri. The sequence goes on from NZ_JAOPKZ010000002.1 coordinate 126,715, forward strand.
TATGTCTTCATATCTTTTTTATCAGATTTATCGCTGTTACTCGTTCCACATGCTGATAGAACGAGTACGAGAATAATTAAGGGGATGAGTAACTTTTTCATATATATACTCCTTTTTCAATTAGTTTAGTTTATTTTCAATTATACATCGTATAAAATATTATTCAAGATAATTGAGAATCTTTTTCAATAATTAAAGGAGATTATCGTTATATTCAATAGTCGTAAACAGAAATTAATTCCTTAGTATACTCATGCCTGTCCTCATTAAATAATTCTTCTCGTCTAAAATGATCTACGATCACTCCTTCTTTCATGACGATAAAGCGATCAACCAGTTGTTGTAAAAAAGCTAAATCATGAGAAATAAGTATAATACTTTTATGAAACTGTTTAAAATAAGATTGAATTAATCTAACAATACGCTGTTCAGCTACAACATCCAAATGAGCAGTTATTTCATCACAGATCAATAAATCAGGAATAAATACCATAGATCTAATGATATTCAGTCTCTGAAGTTGACCCCCACTCACCTGATCAGGCCTTTTACTAAATAAATCATGCGAAAGATTCATAATGCTCATGAGTTCATCTAATCGCTCCCAGGTCTCCTCTCTATGCCCCTTAGCATGATATTTAATAGCCTCCTCAAAAGATGTTTGCAAACTCGTCTCGGGGTTGAAACTTTGAGAGGCGTGTTGAAATACAGGTAGAATATTTCGAGTTTGAGACCGAACTGTACCGCCTTGGGGTTGCAACAAACCTAGGATGAGCTTACTCAACGTTGTCTTTCCTGAACCGCTTTCGCCTACTATACCGACCACTTCAGAAGTTCCGATATGCATTGAGATTTGACGCACTACGCTATTATCCTTGTAACTATACGAAACATCATTAAGTTGAATCATTGGCATCATCCTTTTTCAACTGACTGCGCATCTCAAATAAATAAGCACTATAGTCACTCAACTGACCTGCTTTGATATCATCTTGAGATAAATGTTCAACCATCGTACCATTCCTCATAACATGAACATAGTCACTATGCTGTGATGCATGAGTCAAATCGTGCGTGATTAGCAATAATGTCTGTCCGTGTAATCGAGTTAAATAATCTAGCAAACGTATGAGCTTATATCCTGTTAACACATCTAAAGAGGCCAGTGGCTCATCAGCTATAATAAGTCTCGGGTTCAGCATGAGGACACTCGCTATTTGAACGCGTGCTAATTGACCACCAGAAAGTTCGAAACGATAGCGATCGATAATATCCGGAGAGAGTTCAACGCTCTCAACGGCTTGTGTGACAAATTGGCAAGCTTGACTTTTCCCTACATCATAATGTTGACGATAAATTGCTATAAGCTGTTTACTTAATTTAGTATGAGAGTTAAAGCTATGCATATAATCTTGCGTAATCATCCCTATTTCATTACCTAATAATGAAGTGATGTCTGTTACCTTTTGTTGGTCAAAGCTATAACTTAGATAATCGGCCTTTAAACCTGGCGGTAGCGCATGTATTAGTGACTGCGCGGTTAAGCTTTTGCCTGACCCACTTTCACCGATAAGTACGTGGCTCTGACCTTCAGACAAAGTCAAATCTATGTGATGTAACAGCGACTGGCCTTGTGCAGTTGCTACTTCTAATCCTTTAATCTCTAACAACTTATTCACGATGACCACTTCCTTTTTTTAAAAGGTTATCTCTCAAGGCATCTCCTACTAGATTGAATAGGATAATCGTCACGGTAATCATCGTAGCTGGAGCAATAAGTAATATAGGATGAGAGCTCATATAATTTCGTCCTGCATTAAGCATAGCGCCCCATTCCGGCGAAGGCGGTTGTGCACCTAATCCTAAGAAAGATAATGATGAAATATACAGTATAATCTTACCGAAATCCACAGTCATGATTACTATAATCGATGGTAGAGCCTTTTTAAGACAGTATCTCCAGATAATGAGGCGATGAGGTACAGAAAAAAACTTCGCCATTTGAACATAGGGTTTATCAACTTCGCTTAGAACGATTGAACGCGTTAAACGAGCGTAATTCATCCATTTTATCAATACGATAGCCACTACAAGATTCCAAATACTAGGCTTAAAGAAGCTAGCTAACGCGATCATCACTATAAACTCAGGAATGCTTAGACCTGTATCTATGATGCGCATAATGATAGTATCCATTCGTCCTCGAAGATAGCCTGAGACTAAACCAATGGGCACACCGATTATGACAGTAAGGGATAAAGTAAGTAAGGTCACGAGTAAGGTGTATCGCGCTCCGATAATGATGCGAGCAAAGAGATCACGACCATAATCATCCGTACCTAACCAATGTGTTTCCGTAGGATTTAGCAAAGTTTGACTCAAATTCACATTAAATGCTTGGTGTTTACTTACAACTAATTGAAGAACAAGTAAGAGTGAAACAAATATCAGACATGTGACATAAATAAGTCGTCGTTTTATATATGGTTTCATCAAAGGTCACCGCCTTCGTGTCTGATTGTTTCATGCTCATCACTCTTCTTGATAGAGTAACGGCGTTCAGGATCTAGCCACAGAATAAACAAATCGCTCAAAGTGTTTGCTAGCACCACAAAGCACCCAATCATGATAACAGCCCCTTGTACTACTGGATAATCTCGCGCGCGGATACTATCCACTAGAAAGCGACCTATACCCGGAATTCCAAATAAGTTCTCGATCACTACGGTGCCTCCGATCAGACTCCCTACCGACATACCAAGCATTGTAACCATTGGGATTAATGTAGGTTTTAACATATCTTTCATAATAATGTAGCGTTCACTCATTCCTCTATTTCGCGAAGCTCGGACTTCTTTAGATTGATAGAGAGTTACGAGGCTTGAGCGTATGAGTCTTACATAATAAGCACTCATCCCCATGCTCAATGCTATGATGGGCATGATATAGGAAGTTGGAGATGCTGAGTCAGAGGAGGACAACCAGTGTAATTGTTGATCAAATAAAAATATAAGTACTGTACCTATAAAAAATGAAGGGATACTGACTACAAATGATGACAACAGTCGAATTAAAGTATCAATTACTGTTCCGTGATATTTAGCCGCTAACATACCGAGCGGAATAGTAACTATGCTGACAACAATCATCGTCCCTAGAGCAAGCGTTAAAGTAGGTGGTGCATAGTAAGTGAGCTCGTGTAACACCGGCTCTCCTGTTTGGTAGCTATTACCAAAGTTCAAGTGTATTATTTCCCCTAACCACTGCACATATTGTAACCATATCGGTTGATTTAGCCCTAGTTTCGATTTCGTTGCGTCAACTTGAGCTTGAGAAACATTAGCTTCATCTAAATGCAACACCTTGTCCACTGGATCACCTGGCGTGAGTTTCATAAGGATAAATGTGATAGTAGAAAGGACAAATAATACGATGATCATTTGTCCTATTCTAGAGAGTATTCTTTTCATTATCATGATTTCTTGTCTACCTTATAATCAATCAAATAGATATCTTCTGGTGTTGCTTTAAGATGCTCAACTTTATCGTTCATACCTACTAGATTGTCATTATATGCTATATAACTGTTAGCATAATCTCGATTAGTAGCTTGAACGATTTGGTTAGAGATGTGGTGACGCGCTTTAACATCTACTGTCGTGTTAAGTTGTTGTATTAAACGTTCTATCTTACCGTTGTGATAACTGCCTTTGTTGATTGCTCCATGAGGCATATAAGCTTGGTTAAAGAAGTAACCCGTATCGCCACGAGGAATAGTGCCAAAGCTATACATTGAAGCATCCCATTGATTTTTATTTTTTAAATAACCTTCAATATCATCTACATTGCGAATATCTAAGTCGATATTAGCCTTTTTCGCATCAGATTGTAGCACTTGAGCTATCTTAGGCAATTCCGGCCGACCATTATAAGTAGCGACATTCAGCTTGAGTGGATGCTTAGCAGAATATCCCTCGTGGCTGAGTAATGCTTTCGCTTTGTTAATATCCTGTTGAGTGGGTTGACGAGCAGGTATGAAGTCTAAATTAGTATTAAACGGACCAGTTGCTTCTGTCGCATAACCTTGGTAGACGTGATGTGCAATGCTATTACGATTAATTACTTTATCGAGTGCTTCTCTAACTGGTTTAGTCATTTTAGTACTCGTGTGGTTGTACAGCAGCAGACTAGTGCGGAAACCTGAAACAGTTGAGACTTTAGTTCTCGCATCATTCTTTAACGACTCGACGTTTTCGACAGGCACATCCGATATCACATCAGCTTTGCTCGACTTCAGATCTCTTGTCCGTGTGTCACCATCCTCTTGATAAGTAACGTTGACATGCGCCATTTTAGGTTTACCTTTCCAATAATCTTTAAAGCGATCTGCATGAATAGATTGAGACTGATTGTACTGTTTAATTTGATATGGCCCAGTACCTACGGGGGTATTTTTCACATTACTAGCTGCATGAGTATCATAAATTCCAGCAAATGGACTGGCTAGTTCCGACTTGAGTTCAGGATACGGGCGTTTAGTAGTAATATCTACATATTGACCATGCGCCTTGATATGATTGATAGGCAAGGAGCCTTTGACTAAGTCACTTTGTTTCAAACTTTGCTCTAAACTATCTTTTACAGCTTGTCCAGTAAGCTTTTTTCCATTTTGAAAATGAATATTCTTCTTTAATTTGAGCTTTAATTCTTTTGCGGAAGGTTGACTGTATGATTCTACCAATTCTTTCTTCACTGTACTTTGCGGCGTAGCTTTGAACAGCGACTCAACTGCCCCTATCTTTACTGGCACATCAGTGTCATACGGAGCTAATGAAGTAGTCTTTAGTGGCAGCTCAACACTGAGTGTACGCTTGCTATCTTGCTTACTTGCTGAACCACACCCCGCTAATATCAACAGACATGAAGCTACAATGACTAAAAGCTTCTTCATCATTATTCCTTCTTTCTCTTATTTGTTCTCCATGTTTTTTAAAGCAGCTGAATTCATTAATACTAAACAATTAATCTTTATGCCTTTCGCTAAGTTTCCACTTATAGACGTGAACCAGCAAATAACATAATCCACGTTGCCACAATAAATGGCAAAGTAAACACCGGCACGCCAAATGGTGTAAGCAATGTGGTCAAACCTGCGTGCAGAATGATGGTGAGGATGACACCCATTACTACAGCGATGAACCTATTTATGCGTGTTTTAAATGCAACACCTAAAGCAATAGCTGTTAAGACGATGTTATAACCGAAGAGCCCTTGGTTAACTTGATCATGGTTTGCACCCATCAACATCACTACACTTATTCCTATGAGGTTAGCAAAGATAGCATATAAACCTGTCTTCCGTGATGCTATAAATATTCCAATAAGAATGAGTCCACCTGACACGATACTTTTTAGCAAAAATATCTCACTGAACCCAGTTAAAAAAGCTAGTATGATATGTATCGGGTGATGAGAATACGTTATTTCTTGTACCTTATCCGGTAATATCGTGACATCTGCATTAATAAATTCGAACTGAAATGACATGAGTAACACTAACCAGCTCATAAACACGTAAGGCATCGTTAGCATGGGGACACTGAATGGCTTCAGAAATTCTCTAAAGGCTGATCCAATTGGCAGAGTAATGATTATAGCTATAAATATCACGACATAACTATACCATTCATCACTTAAAAAGAGCGTTAGCGCAATAGCTGTAAGCACGGGATTAAATCCGGCTAACCCATCCTCTATCTCTCTAGCAGAATAATTGGTAGCGTCAGCTATGAACAGAGCGAGTATACTGGCAATGAGTGTCATCACTCCTACTTCTATCTTGCCGATAAAAAGGCCAACTAATATACATAGCCCCGTCCATTCATTGCGAATGAGGAGTACTTGCGAAATATTACGCAGAACGATACGCACGTTTAGCAAACCTTCACCTTCCTATTTCAGCTTCTAAAACAATGCTATTATATAACGCTGCAAATATAAAGTAATACATATTTCATATTTTCACTATTAATATTATATGTAATATTTTAATAACGCGTATTTCTTGTTATTGATTTTTATTAATCTTAACATATTAATTAGACATCATTTTTATTTATAGATTATTCTTTTTGAGAAAGTAGGTAATGCTGTGCATTTTACTCAACGTGAACAAGATAAACTGATGCTCGTCATCGCTGCTGATGTAGCGCGCAGACGACAAGCCCGAGGCCTTAAGTTAAATTACCCAGAAGCAATGGCCATCATTAGCTACGAATTACTTGAAGGTGCTAGAGATGGTAAAAGCGTTGCAGAACTCATGAGTTATGGTAAACAAATATTAAGCGAAGACGATGTTATGGAGGGTGTCGCTGATATGTTAACTGAAATGGAAGTTGAAGCTACCTTCCCTGACGGCACGAAGTTAATCACAGTCCACCATCCCATCGTTTAAGGAGGTTACGAGATGAAGCCTGGTGATATTAAAGTAAAAAATAGTGAAATAACCATTAATCAAGGTCATCACGAAACGCGTTTAACAGTTAAGAATTCAGGCGATCGTCCTGTACAAGTAGGTTCTCATTATCATTTCTATGAAGCTAACCCCGCATTGCAGTTCGATAGAGATAAATCGTACGGTAAACATCTTGATATACCTGCTGGAGCAGCTGTACGCTTCGAACCTGGAGATGAGAAAGATGTTCAACTTATCGAATATGGAGGACAACGCAGAATTTACGGTTTCCACGGTGTTATAAACAGTGAAATTGATGAGTCTAGAGTAGTCAAACCTACAGATGATGATAATCAAGAGGATTCTAAAATTATCTCAGCTAAGAACGAAGGAACAGAAAATGCTAATAAAGAAAGCGGGTATAATCAATGAGCTTTAAAATGACGCAATCACAATATACGAGCCTCTATGGCCCGACTACCGGTGATTCCGTAAGACTAGGAGATACTAATTTATTCGCGCGCGTAGACAAAGACTACGCACAATATGGAGACGAAGCTACATTCGGTGGCGGAAAGTCTATACGTGATGGCATGGCGATGAACCCCAATGTTACGAGAGATGATAAGAACGTAGCTGACCTAGTCATCACTAATGCCCTTATCATCGATTACGATAAAATCGTCAAAGCCGACATCGGTGTGAAGAATGGCTACATCATGCAAATAGGTAAAGCTGGTAATCCAGATATTATGGATCATGTAGATATCATTATTGGTTCAACTACAGATGTCATCGCTGGTGAAGGCAAAATTGTCACAGCAGGCGGTATTGATACACACGTCCACTTCATCAATCCAGAACAAGCCGAAGTGGCACTTGAGAGTGGTATTACTACCCATATTGGTGGCGGAACTGGGGCTTCTGAAGGCGCCAAAGCAACCACGGTGACACCCGGCCCGTGGCACATCCATCGCATGCTACAAGCTGCCGAACAATTACCTCTAAATGTAGGCTTCACTGGCAAAGGGCAAGCTGCGAATCATACAGCACTAATTGAGCAAATCCATGCAGGTGCGATTGGCTTGAAAGTTCATGAAGATTGGGGCGCTACACCTTCAGCTCTCGACCATGCTCTTTCAGTAGCTGACGATTATGATATTCAAATCGCTTTACATGCAGACACTTTGAATGAGGCTGGATTTATGGAAGATACGATGAAAGCCGTCAAAGATCGCGTCCTCCATATGTATCATACGGAAGGTGCAGGTGGTGGACATGCTCCCGATTTAATTAAATCCGCTTCATACTCCAACATACTACCCTCGTCTACGAACCCAACCTTACCTTATACCCATAATACGATAGACGAACACTTAGACATGGTTATGATCACTCATCACTTAAATGCTTCGATCCCTGAAGACGTCGCTTTTGCAGATTCTCGCATTCGTAAAGAAACTATTGCTGCGGAAGATGTACTGCAAGATATGGGCATCTTCAGTATGGTGAGCTCCGACTCACAAGCTATGGGTCGAGTAGGAGAAGTCATCACGCGTACTTGGCAAGTTGCACACCGCATGAAAGAGCAACGTGGCAGTCTGCAAGGTGACGGTGATTATAACGATAATCAACGAATAAAACGCTATATAGCGAAATATACTATTAATCCAGCAATCACCCACGGCATTTCAGATTATGTCGGCTCAATAGATAGCGGTAAGCTTGCTGATCTCGTGATATGGGATCCTGCATTTTTCGGTGTCAAACCTGAAATAATCGTTAAAGGCGGACTCATTAACTCAGCTGTTAACGGTGATGCCAATGGCTCAATACCGACATCAGAACCGATGAAATACCGCCGTATGTACGGACAATACGGTAGAAATATCAATGGCACATCAATGACCTTTGTCTCAACTACAGCCTTTGAACATGATATTGCTCAAGTACTTGGACTTCAAAGTAAAGTTCGTCCAGTGCATAATATTCGTCATTTGACTAAGGCTGATATGAAGAACAATGATGCAACACCTAAACTCGATGTCGATCCTCAGACATATGAAGTGTTCGTAAATGACGAAAAGATTACAAGTGAACCCGCTGAAACCTTACCACTCGCCCAGCGTTACTTCTTATTCTAATGTGGAGGAATGAATCATATGATCATAGAAGAAATACAAGGTAATATTGCTAACTTATCTGCTGAGGAGAAAAATAAACACATTGAAAAGGTTTATTTAGAAAACTCAGATCTCGTTAAAAGGATTCAACGCGTAACGACAGACCACGGCAATGAAATCGGCATTCGGTTAAAAAATCCTATTGACCTCGAATACGGTGACATCCTTTATCAAGATGCTGACAACATGATAGTAGTAGACGTTAATGCTGAAGATTTATTGGTGATTAAACCACGCTCTTTAAAGGAAATGGGAGATATCGCACACCAATTAGGGAATCGTCACATGCCTGCTCAATTTACTGAAACAGAAGTGCTTGTTCAATATGACTATCTTGTAGAAGATCTATTAATAGAACTAGACATTCCATACAGTCATGAAGATCGTAAAGTAAACAAGGCATTTCGACATATAGGTCATTCTCATGATTGATCACGCAGAGCTGAGATTATTTCAATTTTGTGATTCTCAATTTCCTACAGGGGCATTTAGTCACTCATTAGGACTGGAAACCTATATTCAACGGCAGACCGTTCACGATGAGCAAACTTTTTATCAATGGTTAAAGTTATTTCTAAACGAACAGCTCACTTATTCAGACGGTTTAGCTATGCGCTTAACTCATGAAGCTATAGTGAATAACGATACTGATAAACTACTCCATCTTGATCGATTAATTTATGTACAAAATTTACCAAAAGAAACCCGTCAAGGAACTAAGCAAATGGGTCGACGTATGGCGAAGCTTGCACTCGAACTCTATGATAGTCAATGGATCGATTGGTATCATCAACAAATGCTTGATAAGAATGCTCAACTCCACCCAGCCATCGTCTTCACGATGCTAGGCCACCATCTTAACGTAGCGTTAGAATCTATCATAGACTATTATCTCTATCAAAACGTTTCAAGCTTGACACAAAATGCTGTACGTGCCATCCCTTTAGGTCAAACTGCAGGTCAGCGTATCGTCAATCGGCTTTATCCAATTATCACAAGTGTCCGAGAGCGTATTTTTGAAATTAAAGAATCAGAGCTAGGCATCACCGCACCTGGTTTAGAGCTCAATCAAATGGAACATGAACACGTTAATGTGCGAATATTTATTTCTTAAGCATTTAGTTAGCTAACACTTTACTTTATAAGAAAATAGGAGGAATTTTCGATGACTGACACAATTAAGATAGGTATTGGTGGTCCGGTCGGCGCAGGTAAAACCCAATTAGTTGAGAAAATTGTAAAGCGCCTATCACAAGAGCTGAGCATCGGCGTTATCACTAACGATATCTATACGAAAGAAGATGAAAAGATCCTGGTAGATACAGGTGTGCTACCTGAAGAGCGCATTATTGGTGTAGAAACTGGAGGTTGCCCGCACACAGCGATTCGCGAAGATGCTTCTATGAACTTTGCAGCTATCGAGGAATTGAAAGAACGAAATGACGACATTGAGCTCATCTTTATCGAATCGGGTGGCGATAATTTAGCAGCGACATTCAGTCCAGAGCTCGTCGATTTCTCTATTTATATTATCGATGTGGCTCAAGGTGAGAAGATACCACGTAAAGGTGGTCAAGGTATGATTAAATCTGATTTCTTTGTGATTAACAAGACAGATTTGGCGCCATATGTAGGTGCTTCATTAGAACAAATGGAAGAAGATACCCGTACATTTAGAGGCGACCGCCCCTTTGCTTTTACAAACCTTAAGACAGACGAGGGCTTAGATCACGTTATAGACTGGATAGAGCGCGATGTCTTCCTCAAAGGATTAGCCTAATGCCACGTGAAACAAATCAACGTGCTTGGACAGGACAGCTTGATATAACTGTGTTCCATAACGGACGCCGTTCTGTAGCTCGTGACATCTTCTTCGAAAAAGCACTCAAAGTCATGCGCCCTATTTATCTAAATGGATCCGCTATCCCGACATTCTACATTGTTAATGTCGGTGGCGGTTATTTAGATGGCGATCGTTATAAGATGAACTTTAACGTGGAAGACGACGCCCACGTCACACTCACTTCACAAGGTGCCACCAAAATATATAAGACATTAGAAGACCACGTTGAACAATATCAAACTTTCAATTTGGAACATCATTCATACCTTGAATATGTAGGCGATCCTATTATCGCTTATGCAAATGCTAATTTCTTTCAATTTAATCGCTTTAATCTGCGCTCTACAAGTTCACTCTTCTATACTGACATCGTAACTCCAGGTTATGATAGAAATGACGCCAATTTCAGTTATCAACAAATTCATTTACTCAATGAAATTTACATCGACGATCAACTTGTTGTTTTTGACAATTTACGCTTAAATCCAGACAAAGAATGTGTAAGTGGCATCGGTTATATGGAAGGCTATACCCATCTCGGCTCATGTTACTTTATCCATCCAAAAGTATCACAAAAATTGATTGATCGTGTTTACGAGGTGATGAAGTCTAGTGCTCAACATGATGACTGTCGTTTGGCGATCTCACAATTGCCTACTCATGGTTTTAATATTAGAATACTCGCTTTCAAGACTCAGGTAATTGAACAGGTGCTCAACGCAGTTCAATCCCATGTAGTCCAAACACTTTATAATCGTTCAGTAAACTTTTTGCGTAAATATTAATACCAATTGTTGAAGGAATCGCAATGATCACGTCTAACACTTAGCTTACGCTTTCTAAAAAAGCCTGACTGGAGTATGACTATCATAATCAAAGTATTGGGCCTTGCTCCATTATTTGAAACAGAAGCTTAGACTTATATTTAGCAACATTGCTACAATAAATGCGTTAGGCATATATTAAGATGGGGGGAATGGGTATGGATTTAGAATTTATCGCAGAAAATAAAGTTAAACCTGAATGGATTGACCATAATAATCACTTACACGATGCTACATATTATGCTATATTTAGCGATGCGGTCGTAGAATTGTTTGAAAACATGGGGTTTACTATTGACTATCGCCAAAATAATGAGTGTACAGTATTCTCTCTAGAATCGCACATTTCATTCTTACGAGAGTTACAAGTCCACGAGAGTTTCTATATAGATCCTTACATATACGACTATGATCACAAGCGGATCCATCTATTTTTAACGATGTTGAATGGAGACAACGAACGGGCAGCCACTTATGAAGTGATGATGATGGCAGTAAGTAATTATCAACGTAAAAGTATGAATTTCCCGGAAGAAGTATTGGAGAAGATTAAATCAAGATATGACAAACAAGAAGCGCGAGAAATGCCTCCACAATTCGGACATGTGATCGGCATTCCTCGTTAAACACGGTGATTAACAATAGGGAGCGGGACTACAAAATCTTTTTATTCAAATTAGATTTCTGCCTCGCTCCCTTAGTCATGCCCGTTATTACATGCTAAGCTTGTAACGTTAAGGAGGTAAAATAAGATTTGATATGGTTCGCAACTACAATATTCATCCTGACACTTATATTTGTTATTTGGCAACCTAAAGGATTAGATATTAGTATCTCAGCGCTAATAGGAGGTTGCTTAGCCCTTATTACTGGCGTTGTTACTGTGTCAGATGTACTAGACGTCACGCGGATAGTATGGAATGCGACCTTAACCTTTGTGGCACTCATCATCATTTCAATTATCTTAGATACAATTGGCTTATTTGAGTGGTCAGCACGTCACATAGTGAAAGCTGCTCGTGGTCATGGTTTAAAGATGTTCCTCTATATCTTAGTCCTGGGCTCGTTAATCAGCGCTTTTTTCGCTAATGATGGGGGCGCTTTAATACTTACACCTATTGTTCTAGCTATGGTGCGACACTTAAATGCAAGCAACAGGGTCATCTTCCCCTTTGTCATCGGATGTGGATTTATCGCTGATGCTACGTCGCTCCCTTTTACCATTAGTAATTTAGTGAATATCATCTCAGCTGATTTCTTTCACATCAGTTTCATAAACTATTTCATACATATGATGATTCCGAATTTATTTGCGTTAGTGAGCAGTCTCATCGTCTTATGGCTATACTTCAGAAAATCCATTCCTAACAGTTTTGACCTTGCCCGTCTTCAAGAACCCCAGCGAGCCATAAAGGATATCAAACTATTTCGTTGGTCATGGGTTGCGCTTGCTATTTTGCTCATAGGCTACATTGCTAGTGGCTTCACTAACATCCCGGTCTCTCTTATTGCCATAGTCGTTGCAGTCATCTTACTCTTCCTATCTAAGCGCTCATCAGCTGTTCACACAAATGAGGTATTGAAACAAGCACCTTGGAATATCGTGCTCTTCTCTATCGGTATGTACGTTGTCGTCTTTGGTCTGAAGAATGCAGGCATTACACATCTGTTAGCAAATGTTATTCATCACTTCACTCAACATGGTACATTCTCAAGCATTATCGGTATGGGATTCTTATCAGCGATACTTGCCTCAGTGATGAACAACTTACCTACTGTCTTAACTCATGCACTGGCTATCCAAGAACTCCATACTAGCGGCATCTTGAGAGAATCTCTCGTTTACGCGAATGTTATCGGCTCAGATCTAGGTCCGAAGATAACACCAATTGGTTCCTTAGCAACTCTACTTTGGTTACATGTGCTTGCTAAAAAAGACGTCAAAATAAGTTGGGGGACGTATTTCAAGACGGGGATTGTAATCACCCTCCCCGTGTTAGTATGTACTCTATTGGGCTTGTATATATCTTTGTTATTATTCACATGAAATATAGGCTGAATTTAAGAAAGTGTGTTGAGAAGTCAGCGACTGAACTTACGCTCAAATCTCGTTACGGAAGAATAGGTTAAGTGAGCTATAAGTCAAATGCGCAACGCCTCACTTTCCTTTGCTTCATACAATTAATTCAAAAGCTAACATGTACGCTAATACCTAGAGGTACAGCAATAAAAAATGAATTCGCTCCTCTATAAATACAAAAGAGATAGAACTATTTAAGATTCAGATAAACAATTTCATAGTTTAAATACTATATAAAAAAGTAGGTGCAAGAATGAGAAGCAACATTCTAACGTCACGCTCATTTTTACACCTACTTTTTTAGTCTTGCAAAACCTCACTGCATTAGTTTCTAAACCTCTTTTATCATATCCATTTGTACTATATATTTCGTCTTTGAGTTATCCAAGTAGAACCAATAATTAGCAAGACGATTAAACCAATAGAAATGAGCCCCTGTACCGCTGTTAAATCACCACTACCTTTGTAAAGATTGATCGGGAGATAGACGTAAGGAACGTAATGAGTCATAAAGTTTATAACTTCAGAAATTTTAGGGGAGACAAGCCCTAACAGTGGAAGTATAGGGCTACCCAATAAAACTAATATCGTTAACGTATATATCAATGACGGCTGTTTAACTAACATGATTAAAATATAAAATAAGAGACCCAAACAGAGATACATCAACATACTAATAAGACAATTATGCCCACACGTTGTCCAATCGAGACCTGCACCTTTATTTAAGAATAAATATAACACTCCACTTATAACATAAGGAAGTGGCGTAAAAATAAGAGCTATTAATGTAATTGACAATAATTTACCCACCAAATATCTTAAACGGTTATCTTTCTTATTTAAGATCAACTCTATCGTTTCTTGTGAAAAATCACGAGTGATCGTCTTAACAATAGCCAGCATTCCAACTATAGAAATTAAAGGGGTGATAATTACAACTAAGCCGTCAGCAGGCGTTTTATTCTGATGTATTAACAAGATTATAAATATTATGATAGCTGGAGCTGATGCGAGCAGAATTCCAATGTAAGTCCACATACTAAGAAACATTCGTTTAAGATCGTATCGAGTTAAAATTGAAATATCCATCTTAACGCTCCTCCTTGTTCAAACTGAAGTAAGTATCTCTTAGGGACTTGTACCGATTATCTATCATCATTGGGTAAATGTGATGTTGTGCAAGCTTTTCTAACATATTTGACAAGTCCTGTTGTAAATCAAGGTAAAGTGCATGTTCAGCGTCAATCACTGTATGTATCGACATCTCATCTTTTAATAAGTCCTGCGCTTTTGTAAAGTCCGCTTTCTTTAATTGAAGCATCGTATACCCCTCAACCTTACCTGATTCAGTAAGTTCCTTATCAGCTACGATATTAGAGTTTTTAAGAAATATAGCTCGATCACAAATTAGCTCTATATCTTCTAACTTATGGCTTGAGATCAATATTTTAATATTATAGTCTTGCGCAAACTCCTTAAGTGTGGTTAATATATCTATCGAACTATCTGGATCCATCCCATTAGTTGGCTCGTCCAGAATAAGATAATTCGGTTTACTCATGAGAGAAATCGCAATAGCCAAGCGTTGTTTCATCCCCATGGAATACTTACCTGTCTTCTTATTAATAAAGCCTTTCATATCGAACCGCTCAATAATCTTTTCAGTAAATGAGCTATCAAATCCTTCCCCTAATAAACGGCTAAAGAATTTCAAGTTATAGAGACCCGTCTTATTACGGTAGAATTTCGGCTGTTCGATAAGATAGCCCAGTCGCTCATCGTCATCGTATTGGACCGTTCCAGAATAGTCAGTAATATTACCATTCATCACTTTCATTAGAGTGGTCTTGCCTGCCCCATTCTTTCCTATTAAGCCAACAATATGACTTTGATTAAAGGAGAAACTAATATCATTTAGCACAGTATTCTGATCAAACTTCTTTGTTACATGCTTTAATTCCACTTATTGTCCCACCTCTCACAAACGAAGTATTATCACTCTACCAATTAAATTCAATCACACTTGTGAATATTATTCAATGTATCTTATATCTAATTTTATTTTATTACAAATTTTTAAAAAGGCTGAGACATAAACTTGTATTCACTGAGAAACCGATGATCGATTTATTCTGCTAACCATCACTTCCGTCATTATCTAACTTTAAAAATTGTGACATCACCGATATCACACTAATGTCTTTCAGTAATGTTTCACTGCAGAGCTATTATTACATTTGAAAACTACATAATTTTGCCAAATCTTCTAAATTTCATAATATTAACATCCTAAATACTAAATTTTATGATACTATATTGTAAGATAACATTTTGTAACGATAGGAGGAATCAATTATGCAGTGTCCAAATTGCGGAAACTCAGTTGAATCTAACGATTTATTCTGCGGCGAATGTGGCACAAAACTTACAAACAACACTCCCGGGACAACAGAGCGCGCTCACAATTCTATTCATGCACAGGATTTATCCCCAACACAAAGTAAGATTAATACAGAGCGGTCTACGAGTAATAATGACGACCCTCGAGAATTATCTCATGGTGCTAAGGAAAATCAGACTGAGTCAGTTGAAAAGACAGACGGTGTGCCTGACGATCAACAACATACATATATCACGAGAGCACAGCATATTGAAAATGAGCCACAGCGACAGCAAGATGCACATGATCAAAAAGGCAACGATCAAACGAGCGATCAATTTAAGCAACAATCACTTCATATTCTTAACGAAATGAAGCGTTTCTTTAGCACGGCTTTTCGCTGTCCAGATCATCACATCTCAAGCCGTGATTTCTTTAGTTTTAAGACGATAGCAACCTTAATTATTCTAGGTCTAATCATCACGACAATTTGCTTAACTATCGCAACACCTTCAGAAATAGGTTATTTCACTAGTAATGGCACTAAGTCTCCCTTCATTCTTAGAACTATATTATTTATCATTATTGGAATAGCGATTAACTTCTTCCTTACTTATGGCTTAGTACGCTTATTAAATATTAATATTTCACTTAGTAAGGCTATCTCAGACTATATATTAATAAACACATATTCTATCATCTTCTTTATTATCGGATTTCTATTGGGAGCTATAAATGCGCCTGTACTCGCATTATTCATCTCATCATTAGCCCTGCTCTTATTCTTTGTAGCACCGGTATACTTATTTGCTAGATATAGCGCTGATCATGAGGTACGCTTCCCTGTCATCTTTGCGATAATTATCTATATCATCGTGTTATTAATTGTTATGCGTCTCTTTATAGAGAGTATTGTTGGCCCGTTAATTGGCAATATGACTTCTTCATTTACGAACAATTTCTTCAGAGAATAAACTTTAATTATAGAGGAGTATGATTATGAACTTTTGCTCAAATTGTGGTGCTCATGTTAAAGACAATCAAAAGGTATGTACCCAGTGTGGCACACCTATTCATCAAACAAGTCACAAAGATCGAACTGAACCGAAAAATATAAATAGTTATCCACAAAGAAGACCTCATAAATCAAAATTACCATGGGTGATCACGATAGCTATAGTTTTAGCGCTCATTTTATTATTTATAACTTACAAGATAGTAGATAACCAATTATCAGTTAAGAAAGAAGGAGAAGCTATTGCTAAAGACTTAAAGAATGGCAAAATATCCAGTCTTTCACAACATTTAACTTGTGATGGAAAACACCTTTCTAAAGAAGAAACTCAAGCTTTCTACGACTATATTAAAGAAACAGATAACCCTACACGTGTTGCCAATGAGATTGAATCAAGTGCAAAAACTGTACATAGAGATAAATTAGGCTCGAAAGCTGTAACTACTTCAGAGCATACGTTAGTTGATATTCAACAGAATGGTAAAAAGTTAGTTATCTTTAAGAACTATGACTTTGAAGTACCAAAGCAACCTGTTTCTATCACTCCAGAGGACACAGGTGAGTTACATTATAAAAGAAACGGGAACACTGAAAAAGTTAAGCTTGAAAAAGATAAAACAAAAGTATTAGGTGATTTTCCTCTCGGTATTTATCATTTAGACGCTACAGAAAAGATCAACGGAAAGAACTTTAAAGGTGAGCTACTCATCGATATGTCTCACGATAATTCAGCAACTACTAACTTTAAACAGAAACGTTTCACTGTCTCAATCGACTCTTTATATTATGATAATGATTCTCTCAAATTATATATCAATGGTAAGGAACAAGGTAAATTTAGCGCTTATAGTGATAAAGAATTTGGCCCATATGCACCCGATGATAAAGTAGAAGTTTACGCTACGACGACGGTAGAAGGTAAGACATTTAAGTCTAATACACTAAATGTTCCAAGCCCTGAGAAAGGTGAACAGGTATCTAAAGTCAAGCTAGCTTTCAACGATGATGATATTGAGGATCACTCAGAGAGAGAGATTGATAAAAAATCGAAAAGTGATGACACTACCAGCCACACTTCTGAACACTCTAAAGTAACACGTAGCAACGTGATCGATAAAGTTGAATCATTTGAAGGCAAAACACTAGATACTAGTAAATACACCTATAAAGAACCTGAGAAAAAAGGGAATACTTGGGGGTTCTCCTTCACAGATAAAAAAGGTAACCTCGCAGGTTCTTATATTATTGATGCTGACGATGGCTACGTTACAAAGTATGATGAAGATGGCAAAGAAATAGATTCTGGCTATTAAAAAATAAGGAAGCGGGACAGAAATCTAATCTGAATAAAAAGATTTCTGTCCCGTTCCCAAGATGAAACACTCAGATGAAATGAATTAAATCATCTGAGTGCTATTTTTTCTAAGATTTATGTCCCAGACTCATCTTAGTATGTTTAAGATCTCGGTATCATTTCACTGCTCTATTGTGGATTAAATGTTTAAATACTTATAAATTTCATCATCAACCACCACTTCAACATCTGGATGATGATGTAGTATCGAGGCAGGTAAGTCTTCCGATATTTCTCCCTCGACTAATCTTTGTATCGCTTCTCTCTTTTTCTCTCCAAAGGCTAATAAGATAATACGCTGAGCTGACATAATTGACTTCAGGCCCATTGATATTGCTTGAGTAGGGATATCCGCTTCGTTATTAAAGTGTTGCCTATTAGCGTTCAGAGTCGACTTCGTTAAGTTCACTACACGCGTAGTGCTATCGAAAGAAGCGCCTGGCTCGTTAAAACCAATATGACCATTCTCTCCGATACCTAGTAATTGAATATCAACTGGCCCGTCTTGACTTAAGTGAGTTTCGTAATTCTTTATTTCCTCGGTAATATCTCGTACTTTCCCATTAGGAATGTGGATATTGTCTTTATTCCATGTCTCATTATGGTCGAAAAGGTAGCGATACATATAGGAGTGATAGCTTTCTTTATCACCTTTACCAAGCTTCATATATTCATCAAGATTAAAAGTATGCACAGAACTAAGGTTAAGTTGATTGAGGTTGATCAGTTTAACGAGTTCATGGTAGACATTTATCATTGTATTTCCTGTCGCTAGACCTAATGTAGTTGTAGGCTTGTTAATGATTGCTTTAACGATTTCTATCGCAGCGTATTCACTGGCTAATCGCTCTGCTCCTAAATTAATTATTTTCATAGTATACACCCACTTATATTAAACGTAGTTCTACCATTTTATAAATTCGTCAGAAATAATGTAAGTTTAATATACAACTTAGAGTAACAATATTCAACAAACAACTGGGTATACACCTTTAATTTCGAAAAATTAATTATCTTTACTAAAATGAATACACTCAGGCAATTATTTTATATTTATTTTAACAGTTAAGCATTAATAACGACCATCTAAGCAATTTTCAACACATTTTCAAGAGATGATGTTAATTTACAAGTGTAGTTGAAATATCCCTACGGGAGGTG
This sequence comes from Staphylococcus marylandisciuri, assembly GCF_025519785.1. GTDB lineage: Bacteria > Bacillota > Bacilli > Staphylococcales > Staphylococcaceae > Staphylococcus > Staphylococcus marylandisciuri. Next base: position 146,012 of record NZ_JAOPKZ010000002.1, read on the forward strand.
ACTGATGTGCTAGATAAAATTATCGCAGTTATCAAAGAAATTGTTTCTCAATTTGTATCAGGTGGCTTCCAAGAAAAATAATTTCAACATAAGTGACTTATAACTCTTTTTCAAAAATTATGTATGTACAGTCGAGGTTTTTCCTTAATCCATGTTTCTTCCTCGACTGTATTTTTATGTTTTCATTATGCTTCAAACCTTAACTACATATGTAATAAAGTGCGCTGTAGTCGCTCAAATAGCTGAGGTTGTGACAAAAACGTTGAGGAGTTGAGCGGGACAGAAATCTAATTTGAATAAAAAGATTTCTGTCCCGCTCCCTGCTCGTGAAATTGTCTGTCGACAATCCTGCTCTTAGGACGCCGTTAATCGATTTCCCAGAGCACTGAAACTTTATATCTCAACCTTATCCCCACTCTACCTCCTTTTATTTTTTATAAAATTATTAGTTCACCCTTTATAAAAGCAGTTTGTTTAACATTTAAATTTTTTGAGTAGTATAATTTAATTAGTTATACAAAGGAGTGATAGGTTATGAGCACATTTTCTAACGAGGAAAAAGTGCAAATATTATCTGATATTGTGGCAATGAACACAGTGAATGATAACGAAATTGAAGTAGCTCGATACTTGCAACAGTTATTCAACAAGCATGGAATTGACTCTAGAATCCAAGAAGTCGAAGAGAACCGTGCGAACTTGATTGCAGAAATTGGAGAAGGATCTCCTGTGCTAGGTATCTCTGGACATATGGATGTAGTCCCAGAGGGGAAACATGAGCAATGGAAGTATGACCCCTTCACTTTAACTGAAGACGATGGCATGCTTTACGGACGAGGCGCAGCAGATATGAAATCAGGATTAGCTGCTTTAGCCATCGCATTAATTGAAATTAAAGAAAACGACTTATTACCTAAAGGTCGCATTAAATTCATTGCTACTACTGGAGAAGAAAAAGCACAACTCGGCTCTCAAAAAGCATATGAAGCTGGAGAAATGAACGACGTTGATGCGCTTGTCATCGCAGAGCCTTGTCAAAACATGTTAGTGATTGCTCATAAAGGCTCCATGGATTATCGCATTATTTCTAAAGGTAAAGCTGCTCATAGCTCTATGCCAGTCATAGGTAAAAATGCCATTACACCGCTCATTGACTTTATCAAAGACATAGACAAAGAATACGAGGAAATCTTAAAAGACAACCGCAGTCAATCATTGAACTTAAGCGGTATGTATCACAAGATAGAGCCACAATTACCACAATCTATAGACCCAGAATACATTAAAAACGTGCTCGAAGGATTAGTCATTAGTAACACCGTTATTTCAGGTGGTACACAAGTCAATTCAGTTCCTGATAATGCAGAGGCTGAATTTAATATTCGCACTATCCCAGAATACAATAATGCACGCGTGAAACAACTTTTCAATCAGACATTAGAAAAACACAATCAAAACGGCGCTCAACTTGAAAGCGATCTCTACCTCGATTTAGAGTCCGTATTAACTAATGGTAAGAACGCTCTAGTAGATTATGCGAAAGCTCTCGCAAATGAGAAATTTAATGATGAGTTCGAAGCAGCGCCTACTGTGGCAATCACCGACGCATCTAATTTATTACGTGACAAAGATGAAGATTTCCCATTTATAGTATTTGGCCCTGGGGAGAACCCACATCAAATTAACGAATGTGTAAGTAAAGATAAATACCTCGACTTTACTGAGTATTACGTTGAACTCTTCACTACTTATTTAAAGAATAGCTAATACTTCGCTTAAACCCAGAACAACTTAATACCAAATCAAAAGCCAGCACTTCATCTGATGCCTAGAAATAGCATAGCTGAGAAGTGCTGGCTAAAGTTGGTTGAAGCGAGTTAGTGACAGAAGCGTTGAGAATCTGATCACAACCGTACGATAAGGCTGGGACATAATGATCTTTGACTAGAGAGAAAAAGGGAGCGGGACAGAAATCTTTTTATTCAAATTTGATTTCTGCCCCGCTCCTCAAATTTTGTCGAACGTCGCACGTTTCTGACGACACTCCCACTTTTAGGACGCTGTTAACCGGTTGCCCAGAGTACAGAAACTTGTGAGATGTCCATTTCCAGTCTTTGAGTCATTCCCTCTTTAACTCTCTGATTGAGACGCTTTACGTTCTTCACGCAATTGTTTGCGCATTTTCTTATTAAGCTTTTGCGCATTTTTATAATATTTACTTTCAAAGTAACTTGATGAACCAATGTAGTAGAATATTAAAGCAACAATCGCAATAACGATAAAGTCATAAGGATAGTGAATAAGGTTAATACCTTTAAATTCTTTACTACCTATAAACGATAAGCCTGCAAGTACAATGAGGTAAACAATGATCCATAAGCTTCCACCAATCTGTTTCGTCGTATTCTTCCAATTCATCTTATACTCATAGAAGAAATAAATTGGTAAACCGAGAATGATAATAAAGATAACTTCTGCAGTCGTAGGCCACATCGCCCAATATATGGCTAATGAAGCTAAGACGAATGAGAAAGGAGCCATGAATTTCAACATACCTGCTCTAAATGGTCTGTGTAATTTCGGCCCCATTTTACGTAAAGCAATGACCGTCGTTGGTCCAGTAAGATATGCAACGAGTGTGGCTGTTGAAATAACACTTGCTAGCGTGCCCCAATCACGAAAGACTGTAACCATGACCATACTAATCACTGCATTAAAGATAATAGCTACACGTGGTATATTGTATTTTTTATTCATTTTGCCTAAAAATTTAGGAATATGTCCATTTTTCTCCATCGCGCGTAATACTCGGCCAGTCACTGCAACGAATGACACGCCAGTACCGAATGGTGAGACGACCGCTTCTACGTATAGAAGTATAGCTAGCCAATTCAAACTGAGCAGTATAGCCATATCTGCAAATGGAGAGTTAAAGTTAATACCGCTCCATCCCCCATGGCTATGCAAGTAATCCACTGGCATAGAAGTAACGAAAGTACTTTGTAATATAATGTATAAAAGCGCGCTTAACGACAAGCTGATAACTATACCACGAAGAATATTCTTCTCAGGCTTCTGTATTTCAGACCCCATATTGATAATAGTCTGAAAGGCATTAAATGAGAAGATAATACCTGAAGCTGTCGTTGCTGCAAATACCGGTGCACTTCCGTAAGGCATGAATTCATGTATACTATGCCCATAGTTCTCACTGTGGAAACCAGAAACGATGAGCATGATAATCGTTACGAGAGGTACGCCAAGTTTAAATACTGATATTAAGCTAGTGAAAGAAGTCAATAACTTGACTGACCAATAATTTAAAAGTGAAAAAATAATGATGATGATATAAACAGTGAAGAGACCGATGTTACTAATTTGTCCATCGTTCATTAAACCACTCGTGAATTTAGCCCACTCCCACGGCCAAGAACTCATATATTGAACAGCAGCTACTGCTTCTATCGGAATAATAGTTACGAGAGAAACCCAGTTCGCCCATGACGCGATAAATCCGAGTAAAGAGCCGTGTGTGTATTGAGCGTAGTTGCTCATCCCTCCTGACTGCGGAAACATCACACCTATCTCTATATAGTTGTAGGCAATAGTTCCAATGACTATGAAACCTATAATCCATGAGATGATAGCGGCTGGTCCTGCGATTGAAGATGCTTCCCAAGCACCAAATAGCCAACCGGAACCGATGAGTGAACCTAGACCAAGTAAAACAAGTTGCGGTAAATTAATCTTTCCTTTTTGATTTTGTGACATAATAACTCCTAATTTCTTTTATATTCATGTTTCTTTAACGTAGTAAAAAGTTATGGCAAATAATTTAATTTCCAATTTATCGTCTATATATAGAATATTGAGCTCAATTTCAGACAGCTAATAACTTTAACTATGTTATACAATATATTGCATACTCCGCTATTATACTCTTTTTTAAATTGTCGTCAAATCAATATTTTACTAACTTTAATATACATTATATTGTATATTCATTCTTATAGTTAGTGAATTTTGTATATCACAGTTCACACCATAAATTTAAATAGAAGTCGACCTAACAAGCAAACTAGAGATATTTTACATGCAACTTAAATATACAAAATATTGTATTTTTTGTAAGCGCTTAAAATAAATGAATTTTTTAAAATTACTTTAATACCAGTAGTTATAAAGTTTTCACAATATTATTTTGTAAAATTTTACACTTTAACTTAACTACTATTAAAAAAGTAGTATACGCAACAAGCAGGAATTGTGCTAACGTATACTACTTAAGGGAGCGGGACAGAAATCTAATTTGAATAAAAAGATTTCTGTCCCGCTCCCTCTTTCTCTCTAGTCAAAGACCATTATGTCCCAGCCTCACTCAAGGTGATGTTACTTATTTAATCATTTTAATTTTAAAGGCGAGTACGAAGCTTCTGGACCTATTCTTAATCTCATCCTGATGATTAATTTAGGACGCTTTTCATTACTTGATTCCTTCGTTTATTTACTATTTCCGAAATTCTGGAGAAATGGTGTCTTCGTTAATTTGCTTCAAGCGAGCCACTGAGACAGTGCTTCCTTGTTTATAATTTAATTTATGTCTTTGCGCAAGTTTATCATTGTACTTCTCTAATGGCAGTTCTTTAAAGTGCGCTTTACCTTCACCTGTCTGAGGATTTTTCGGTTCATAGTGCGTAACTACTGCTTGCCAATGCACATGTTTAATTTTAGTCTTGTTCCCATCTTTAGCTATATCGAAATGTAAATCTCCACCAAGCACATTATTCTCATCACCTGTAGCTTGACCATTTAAGAAATTGCCGAGGGAATAAGCTACAAGTGTTTTGTGACCACTCTGTCCTTTTAGCCATTGAACTGGTTGGATGACGTGGGGATGAGTACCTATGATCACATCAGCACCTTGATTGGCAATATATTGTGCATATTCTTTTTGCATAGGCGTTGTTTTATGAGTACCTTCTTTTCCCCAATGCGTTGAAACCATGACGACATCACTTAATTTCTTAGCTTTCTGTATATCTGCTTTAATCTGATCTTTATCAAAGCGATTAATATTATAATTATGTGCAGGTTTCAGCCCATTTGTACCATATGTATAGCTAATTAAAGCGACTTTAACGCCTTTTACATTTTTAACTTTAATATGATCTCTTTCTTTTTGACTCCGATACGTACCTGTATAGGTTACTTTATCTTTAAAGTGATCCCAAATACTGAGTTCATTCTTCAAACCACTCATACCTTGATCAAGCGCATGGTTGTTTGAACCATTGATCATATTGAAACCTGTATCTACGATGTCGTCTGCTACCGCACTCGGTGTATTGAACCTCTTGAAACCATGATACGGTTTATCGTCACCTCCTATTGGTGATTCTTGATTAATAAAGGCGATATCAGAGTGAGACATACGCTTCTTTAATGGTTTATACATCGATTTGAAATCAAACGAGCCATCTGATTGTCTCGCTTCGTTATAAATAGATGGATGAATTAAATTATCTCCTACCGCTTCTACGGAAACTGTTTGATGAGCCGGACTTTGGGAGACATTACAAGCGGTAAGCAACAGCAAACAGGGAACAACGACACGTATTAACTTTCTAATCACTCTCCACTCCATTTCTTTAAAAATATTTCACAATAAACATCTTAATTTAAATATAACAAAAAACTTTTAATAAAATGTTAATTCTCTTAAATTTTATAATATATTTTATTAGTTTTTGCTACTAAATCTAGGGGTAACGTATATTATGATTAAGTTTGAGAGGAAAGGAGTTGTCTCATTTGGCGAAAGAACTCAAATACGGGCAGAGTGAAGAACAGTACATGCAGATATACGACCATAGTGATAATGAAGACTGGATAGTGATCGTCCACGGAGGGTATTGGCGACAACGTATTAGTGTTGAGATAATGGAGCCCTTTGCTGAGCAACTCTTTCAGCAAGGTTATAACGTGGTTAATATCGAATACCGACGGGGCGATCACCGTTGGCCTATCCCTGAAGAAGATGTAGCGTTAGCGCTTGAAACCTTCAAGTCTTCTGACTTTTTCAAAGAGAGTCAAGCCCTTATTACACTGGGACACTCAGTTGGAGGTCAACTCGTACTTAATACTCAACAATACGCTGATCGGATCGTTGCATTAGCACCCGTTACAGATGTGAAATTTACTAAAGATCAGCATCTGGGTGAGGACGCCGCTTTGGAATACTTTGGTGAAGCTTCTGACGATGCATTATACGCCGCTTCTCCACTAAGTAGACTTCCAATTGAGAAGCCAACTTATATTCTTCACGGTATAGATGATGAGAAAGTACGCATTGAAACTACATTTGATTTCATCGCAAAGAATAACAGTGATCTAATAGAATTGTGTGCTCCTGCTCAATTAGATCACATGTATTGTATCAATCCTCAAATGCCTTACTTTAATACGGTATTAAAATGGATTGAGGAGAAGGCTTGAAATTAAAGGTCTACGCTTAGAACTTCACGTACGCTAAACAAATATACTAATAAATAAAAATTGGTGTAGAAGCAGTTTAAATTGATGAGGTCTCATTTAAGGGTCAATCGATTATCTTTGCGAGGACTAATTATGATATAACGAGACATAGATTTTACGCTTATAGTCGTAAATATACGGAAATAAGCACACATTGAGCTACTCCATATATTATTAAACTCAAAGGGAGCGGGGCAGAAATCTTTTTATTCAAATTAGATTTCTGTCCCGCTCCCAACTAGATATTTCAATTTGTCGTCTACCACTAAAATCTTGACTAGAATAGAAGTTAGCATATGTTCCTTTGCTCGTATTCTCTCTTAGTTCTTAATTTGTTGTACAATAGCTCATCCTGCATTCTTCGTTGCTAAATAGACTTATACGTGGTTGAGTTGTGCTCTACATCATCTTATTAAGAACTGTGCTTCATCTTCTTATAACCTGGTCGAACAAAGGTCATTGCTATAATTCCTATAACCGCTGATACTACTGCAGAAATAAACATTGATGAGTAACCGTATGATGCAACGAGTATACCTGTTAAAGTTGGAGCGATGATAGTCGCGCTGTTAACAAAGAAATGCGTTATACCGCCATACGTTCCTGCGTTCTTAGGTGCAGTGTCGATAACAACAGCCCAATAAACAGCATTAGGTAAGAATAAGAACGCGACACCAAGCATCATTAAGAACATGATCAACGGAATACTATTAGTTGTAGGAATGATTAAGAAACAAATAGCTGCTAGAACCATTCCGAAGATTGATAGACCTGAACGTGCTATCCATAAACTACCTGTCTTATGTCGCAACCAATCAGATAACTTACCACCCAAGTAAGCAGTAAATACCGCTCCAATCCATGGAATCATACCTAAATACCATAGAGAATGAATTTCGAAATGGTATTCATCCTGTAAATACTTTGGCGTCCATGTTAATACGAGGAAATTAATATATTGGAATCCAAAGTAGCCTATAGTATTGAAAATGAGAGTTGGACTTTTAAAGAAATGATACCAACGTTCGTTGGAGTCATCTTCAGTTTCAACTGTTTTTTCGCCAGAAACTGTATCATCCGTTGAACGTATAGCTGCTAATTCTTCTTTAGATACTTTAGGGTTATCTTCTGGGTAGTTGGTAAACATCTTATTCCAAATCACAACCCAAACTAATCCCACTGCACCCATGACGATAAATAATACACGCCAAGAAGTTACAGACAGCATGAATGATGCGATAGGGGCAGTGATCAATGCACCTAGAGGCACGCCGATGAGACCAAGAGCTGATAAGAAACCGCGCTCTTTAGGCGCTGCCCAGTTCGCATTCGTCTTATTCATAGTTGAAAATAAAGGTCCCTCAGAGAACCCGAATAGCACACGTAAAACAGCGAAACCGGCGATCGCAGACCCTCCAAATACAGCGAGTCCTAACTCACCAGCAAAAGCCATACACATTTCAAATATGGACCACGCAGTTCCCGCCAATATCCAGACGAATTTCGGTCCCTTTTTATCTGAAGTTATACCCCCAAAAAGTGAACCGAGCATATATCCATAACCGAAATAACCTAATATAGAACCCCAAGCCACTTTATCAAAACCGAATTCTTTAATAATATCAGCTTGAGCGTATGAGATTGAACCACGGTCTATATAGTTGATCATAGTCATGATAATAATCATTGCGATTATGTAATAACGATATCTCTTCATCTTCCCCACCCTTTGCTTTATGTATTTACAGACAATTCGTAATAATCTTTCTAAATCAAAGATAAACTGAATTGAAAGCGCTGTCAATTTCGAATATGTTATTATGTTTTATTATTTTTAAGTAAAAGCACTTTCATACTTCAATGACCCATGAGTTAAAATCTAAATTTTCCGTCAATTCATTCTATCATAAGTCTCCTTGAAGCCTCACCTCACGTAACGGTATCTAAGTCGACTCTAGCATACTACAATTATACATCATCAATTCTGTTAATTTAACTATTTATGCGAAGTAAAAAGTTAAGCGCTAACTCAAAGGCGATGTCTTTGTTAATAGAACGAGACTCACTTGAAAAATGGTCGTCCTCCAGTTGACTACACTACTCTGTAGCATTAGATTCTGAGTCACTCCGTGCTTAATACTTCAATTATAATTCGAAACATCAATGCTAGACTTTCTCTTTCTTAGCCATATCTATACCTTAGCACACGAATTGATAAATGAGGTAATATTTTCATAAAAATATGATTGATGATAATAAAAGAAAAAGCGGGACAGAAATCTAATTTGAATAAAAAGATTTCTGTCCCGCTCCAGCAAGGATAACTAGAATTGAAAAAAGCTTGATACAAGTGCATTTTCAAGTCAGTCATCTACTGCCAAGAGGCTGGGACATTACATTATGTCCCAGCCTCTCGCTATCAAAACATTTAATTTCTATCTATTAGCCAGACTTATCAATTTATAACACTCGGTGCGGTCACTTCAATTAATATGGGCACGAGCAATTATTTTACCGTGCCTGCATCCTCGTCGTGCACACCATGTTTATAATAATCAACGTATTGCGGTGCTAATGGTTCTTTGCCTAGAATAATATCAGCTGCTTTTTCAGCTAACATTAATACAGGGGAATGAATATTACCGTTTGTCGTTCTTGGCATAGCTGATGCATCGACTACTCGTAAGTTCTCCATTCCATGAACTTTCATAGTTAGTGGATCAACGACAGCCATCGGATCTGAAGCTGGTCCCATCTTCGCACTACAAGATGGATGCAGCGCTGTTTCTCCGTCATTTTTCACCCATTCTATAATTTCTTCGTCAGTTTGAACTTCTGGTCCTGGTGAAATTTCTCCAGCATCAAATGGTTTCAATGCAGGTTGAGATAGAATATTACGCGCAACTCTAATCGCTTCAGTCCACTCTTTTTCATCCTCTTTAGTAGATAGATAATTGAAGACGAAATCTGGATGTTCAAATGGATCTTTAGATTTAATCTTCAAGCTACCACGAGAATTAGAGTACATTGGACCTACATGGACTTGATAACCATGTTCTGTTTTCGCTTTTTGACCATCATAACGAACCGCTAAAGGCAAGAAGTGGAACATGAGATTAGGGTAATCAACTTCATCGTTTGAACGGACGAAACCTCCACCCTCAAAGTGGTTAGAAGCTGCTGGTCCTTTGCGTCCTAGTATCCATTGTAAACCAATCCATGGCATCTTTAATTTATTCAAGCTTGGTTGCATCGATACTGGTTTCTTACAAGCATGTTGAATATATACTTCAAGATGATCTTCGAAGTTCTCACCTACACCAGGTAGGTGTATACGTGGTTCTATACCTACTGAACGCAAGTGTTCTGAATCGCCAATACCGGATAGTTGAAGTAATTGTGGCGTGTTGAAAGCACCGCCTGATAAGATGACTTCTTTCGCATTCACAGTATGTTCTTTACCGTTCTTCTTGTAAGTTACACCAGTTACTTTTCGACCTTCAAAATTCAAACGCGTTACAAATGCACGCGTTTCAACTGATAAATTCTTGCGCTTCATAGCAGGGCGTAAGTAAGCTCTAGAAGCTGACACACGACGACCTCTGTGAACTTGGCTGTCAAATGGTCCGAACCCTTCTTGACGGAAACCATTGACATCTGGCGTCTTCTTGTATCCTGCTTCAACAGCAGCGTCGAAGAATGCTTGGAATAATGGGTTCTTAGCTGGTCCTCGTTTAAGTTTAATCGGCCCGTTTAAACCTCTGTACGGGTCATTATTTTCTGCGCCAAATGTTTTTTCCAATCGTTTAAAGTAAGGCAAACAATGGGCGTAATCCCACGTTTCCATACCTTCAGGTGCGCCCCAGCCTTCGTAATCCATCGGGTTACCACGTTGGTAAATCATGCCATTAATTGAACTTGAGCCACCAAGTACCTTACCACGTGCATGTGAAACCTTTCTGCCATTCATATGAGGTTCTTCGTTAGTGGAGTAAATCCAATCATAGAATTTGTTACCGGATGGATACATAAGTGCTGCAGGCATTTGAATAAGCAAGTCCCATGGATAATCACTTCTACCTGCTTCAAGTACTAGTACCTCTTTCGTTCCATCGGCTGTGAGACGGTTTCCGAGCACTGAACCTGCGCTACCTCCACCAATAATGATGTAATCGAATTGTTTATCTGTATATTTATTACTCATCTTTCTATAACCCTCCTAAAACATTTACGTCTACTGTAGCTTTGATCAGTCGTTATTGAACCAATTTACGGGTTCTGGAGATTGATTTGTCAGAATGTGTTTAGTGTTAAGGTATTCTTCTAAACCTTCTTTGCCTAGTTCTCTACCAATACCTGATTGTTTATATCCACCCCATGGCGCTTGTGCAAAGTAAGGATGGAAATCATTAATCCATACGGTGCCCATTTTAAGTTTGTTTGCAACTCTTTGAGCCTTACCAATATCTTGTGTAAACACTGCGCCTGCTAGGCCATAAATAGAATCGTTTGCTAATCTGATGGCTTCTTCTTCATCTGAGAATCCTTCTATTGTGACCACTGGGCCAAAGACCTCTTCTTGGACGATACGCATTGACGTATCACAATCTGTAATCACTGTAGGTTCAAAGAAGAAACCGTCTTGCAAGTCCTCTCTGTCAGGACGTTTACCACCTATCGCTATAGTCGCCCCTTCTTTCTTAGCAACTTCCATATAACTTTCTACTTTGTCACGATGCTCTTTAGAAATGAGCGGTCCTACTTCAGTCTCTTCATCGAAACCATTACCTAATTTAATCTTAGCTACACGAGCGAGTAAGGCTTGTTCGAACTTATCTTTGATATCGTTGTGGACTAATATACGGGATCCTGCTGAGCATACTTGACCGGCATGGAAGTAAGCTCCGTTTAGTGCTTGATCCACTGCTACATCAAAGTCTGCATCATCAAAGATGACATTAGGATTCTTACCACCGAGCTCTAAGGCGATATTAGTCACGTGATCAGCAGCTTGTTTCATAATGTGCTTTCCTGTTTCAATTCCACCAGTGAATGACACGAGATCAACTTCTTTATGAGAAGACAGAACTTCGCCTACTTCTGCCCCTTTACCTAGAACTAAATTAATTACACCTTTAGGGAAGCCCACTTCTTCCATCAATTCAAATACACGAATTGTCGTTAATGGTGTGATTTCACTTGGCTTCATCACTAAAGAACAACCAGCAGCTAGCGCCGGAGCAATCTTCCAAGATGCCTGTAATAAAGGATAGTTCCATGGCGTGATCTGTGCTACTACACCTAGAGGTTCTTTGACCACGCGACTCTCTGTACCTTGAATAGGAGTGTTGATGATCTCGCCGCCTTCTTTATCAGCTAAGCCAGCGAAGTACATAAATACATTATGAATGTCATCCATATCCGCAAGTGATTCTGTTAATGTCTTACCAGTATCTAACGTTTCTAAATGCGCAAGTTCTTCTCTATGCGCTTTAATTTGATCTGCAATAGCACGTACTTTCTTACCGCGTTCTTCAGCAGTTTCGTTCGCCCATTCTCCATCTTCAAAAGATCTTCTTGCTGCTAAGATGGCTTTCTCAGTATCTTGTTTAGTACCTTCAGCAACTTCAAAAATCACTTCTTGGTTATACGGGTTAATAATATTTCTCTTTTCATTATTTGAACTATTGACCCATTCTCCGTCTATAAATTGTTGATGAGATAAGTTCTTAAGAACATCCATAGGAGCACCTCCGTTAAGTTTGTTAAATTTTTATTTAACGAATTTTTCAAGACTATAGTAGCATATACTAATGTAAAATGTCAATTCCACCTCTACAAGGGCGCTAAAGTTCCTTAATAGTAATAGTTCATAGTGCAGAAAGTAGAGGTCAGGACTAAAGTGTTGAAGATTTGAGCAGGGGCCCCAACACAAAGAAACTGGGACTACAGTTTCCACAAGCAATGCAAGTTGGGGTGGGGCCCCAACACAAAGAAACTGGGACTACAGTTTCCACAAGCAATGCAAGTTGGGGTGGGGCCCCAACACAAAGAAACTGGTTCATCAGTTTCCACCAACAATGCAAGTTGGGGTGGACCCCAACAAAGAGAAACTGGTAAATAATATAATGTCTCAGCATCTTTCAGCATCTTGGCAGTAGATGACTGATTTGAAAATGCGCTTGTATCAAGCTTTTTTCAATTCTAGTCATCTTTGCCGGGACGGGACTACGAAATCTTTTTTGTTCAAATTAGATTTCTGTCCCGCTCCCTTCAACATCTCGGCAGTAGATGGCTGATTTGAAAATGCGCTTGTATCAAGCTTTTTTCAATTCTAGCCATCCTTGCCGGGAGGGGACAGTAATCTTTTTATTCAAATTAGATTTCTGTCCCGCTCCCAAATCGTGAGCATTTCTATCGACAATCCTAATTGTGGGATGTCGTTCATCGATGTCCTAGAATACAAAAAATTTATGTCTCAACTCATAGTAGCCATCTGTCTTATCACTATGTGAAACGAGAAACATATTAGTCATCAGCATACATATAGATAGTGCCTTTAGCTGACTGACTCTAACAGTAACCTCAATGCATGAGTTGAGCGAAGTTTGCTCAGCGATACTTATGATTAGTGATACCTATAAGATGACTGCCCTGGGTCACTAGAACGCCCTCAACCAAGCACCACTAAAGGTTCTGGCTTAAATTACCTGCGTGTGTGGAACGCGTTGACTAACAAGGGTGACCCTCTTTTCTAAACTGCCTCACTCAATATAAAAATTGCACTGAGATGCATTCTCGTTGAATACATCTCAGTGCAATTCGAGTCAGAGTGAGATTGAATGATATAAACGCTACTCTACAAATTATCGTCACGTTCAGTATCTTCTTTATCTTCAGCAACTTGTACAATTCGTAAGGATCGCCGTTCGACCTCTTTATGCTTATCTGCACGTTGTTGTAACCGAATGCGGTCATTTCCGAGTGTTTGCATAAAGGAAATCATCATGATTATAAATATGACGATTAAAGGTACACTTGCTAGGATGGACGCAGTCTTTAATACATCCAGCGCTCGCTCACCACCGACAAGCATAAGTGAGAATGGCAGTAAACATAAAGCAAAAGCCCAGAATAAACGATTTGCTCTTAATGGCTCACCTACTACTACCTTTTGAGAAGCAGCCGCGAGAATATAAGAACCTGAGTCAAATGTTGTTGCTAAGAACAAGAATGCTGAGATTAAGAACAACACTATCGTCGTATTAGATAGCGGTAAGTGATGCATCACTTCAATGATCGTTGCCTCAGTACTGTGATGGTTTAAGAAGTGAATAACATCAAATTGGTGCGTAATTTGTAAGTACACAGCATAGTTACCGAAAATACCGAAGAATAAGATACATCCTAATGTGCCGTAGACAATCGTGCCCAGCACAACTTCTTTAAGCGTGCGCCCTTTTGATATACGGGCTATAAACAGTCCAATAAATGGTGCGTACACGATCCACCATGACCAGTAGAAGATAGTCCACTGTTGAGGGAAATTTGTTTCTTTACGCCCTTGAATTCCTCCAAATGGTTCTAACCAAGTAGCCATGTGGAAGAAATCCCTTAGCATGTTACCTATGCTCGTTACTGTAGTCTCCATCATGAAGACAGTCGGTCCTACGATAAAGACGAAAGCTAAGAGTAAGAATGACAGCCATACGTTCACGTCACTTAACTTCTGAATCCCTTTCTTCAAACCTGTATAAGAGCTAACCGCGAAGATAACGGTTATTGTAAGTAATATAATGCTACGCATGACCATGTTTTGACCATCTAGTCCGGTTAACTTTTCAATACCAGCAGAGATCATAGGTACGCCGAGAGCTAAAGACGTCGCTGCTCCACCTAGTAAACCAAATATAAATAGAATATCTACTACTTTACCTAAAAGTTTATCTGTTTGACCTTTAAGTATGGGGCGACAAGCCTGACTAATCTTATAAACCGGCTTCTTCTTAACGAAGACGAGATAACCAATAGGTAACGCTGGAAGAACGTATATCGCCCACGCTATAGGCCCCCAATGAAACATCCCGTACGTAGTGGCATAAGATAATGCTTCATCAGTCATACCTTTAGCGCCATTAGGGGGCACCTGGTAATAGAACGCCCATTCTATAACGCCCCAGTATAAGATGTCTGAACCGATACCCGCACAGAAGAGCATGGCAGCCCAACTGAAATTATTAAACTCAGGTCTATCCGTTGCCTTACCTAACGTTACATTACCGTACTTGCCGAAAGCGATATAAAGTACAAATCCGAATATGAGTAGGCCTAGTGCAAGATAGACTGCACCTATAGAGCCTGAAATCGCATTGTTGATTCCAGTGATGACGTCTTGACTTGCTTTAGGAAATACCATCATAGGAATCACTGCTAACAACAGTACGATTACCGTTCCTACAAAGGTCGTCCAGTCCATGACCTTACCTTTCTTCACTTAAAACACCCCTCTATATTATTACCTGCGTACACATTTCTTTTATAGATATAGCTAAATGAAAGTAAAAGAAATCGCAGAAATATTGTTTCTATGTACAAACAAGAGAGTAACTAATCTTTGATAATAATGCAAATTGCATACACATTCTTTACTATCTTACAATGAATATTTATATACCTTTTCTCTACAAGTAGTCTTTACATTTATTTAGTTAATCGCTTTGTTAAGTTTTAATTTTACAAATTAAATATATTTAACAACTGCTAGTTAGTGAATTTTTATACTTTTAAAGTGTATAAATATAATTTACTAAGTTTATGTACTAATCATTATCTCCAATTTTAAACATAAAATAAAATAATTATATGAACGACATTAAAACGCTTTATCAAAAACAGTCAAAATCGCTACAAAGCAGTCAAATTTTTTAGAGAATTTAAGTGCTCCTAGTTGCGTTATAACCGAATTTTTATCATACTATACTTGAGATCAACTAAAGGAGTGAAAGTAAGTATGAATCAAGAACAATTAGACAAGATTAAAAACGGCAAAGGCTTTATCGCAGCTTTAGACCAAAGTGGCGGTAGTACTCCTAAAGCGTTAAGAGGTTATGGTATCGAAGAAAGTGAATATGATAACGATGATGAAATGTTTAAACTCGTACACGATATGCGCTCTCGTATCGTTTCTTCACCTGCGTTTACAGGCGATAAAATCATCGGTGCCATCCTATTTGAGCAAACGATGGATCGTGAAGTTCAAGGCAAACACACTGGGGATTTCTTAGCTGACAAAGGCGTTGTACCTTTCTTGAAAGTCGATAAAGGTTTAGATAAAGAAGAGAATGGCGTACAGCTTATGAAACCGATTCCTGATTTAGATGAATTATTAAATCGCGCTAATGAACATAAGATCTTCGGTACTAAAATGCGTTCTAACATCTTAGAATTTAACAAAGAAGGTATTGACCAAGTCGTTGAACAACAATTTGAAGTAGCTAAACAAATTATAGCTGCTGGCCTCGTACCAATCATTGAACCGGAAGTAAATATTAATGCTGACAATAAACAAGAGATTGAAGAATACTTAGCTCAAAAAGTGTTAGAACATTTAAACCAATTAGACGAAGACCAACTCGTCATGTTAAAAATAACTATTCCAACTAAAGCGAACCAATACGAAGAAGTAATCAACCACCCTAACATGGTGCGTGTCGTTGCGCTTTCAGGTGGTTATAGCAGAGCACATGCGAACGAAGTGCTTAAACAAAACAAAGACTTGATCGCGAGCTTCTCCCGCGCACTAATTAACGACTTACGTGTCAGTCAATCTGATGAAGAGTTCGATAAATTATTAGCCGAAACAATTGATTCAATTTACGATGCTTCTGTCAACAAAGTTCAGTAATGAGTACCACGGTATGCGACTGAATGTGTAATTTAAAAACTTCGAGATTTTTCGTTAATTTTGCGAACATCTCGAAGTTTTTTCGGTTACAGAGGTTGAGAGATACAGTTTCTCTTTGTTGGGAGCGGGACAGAAATCTAATTTGAATAAAATGATTTCGTAGTCCCGCCCCGGCAAGGATGACTAGAATTGAAAAAAGCTTGATACAAGCGCATTTTCAAATCAGTCATCTACTGCCAAGATGCTAAAAGGGTCTGGGACATTACATTATGTCCCAGTTTCTTTGTGTCGGGGCCCACCCCAACTCGCTGTGCTTGTTGAAACTGGTTTACCAGTTTCTTTGTGTCGGGGCCCCCTGCTCAAACCCTAAACGATTTTGTCCCGACTTCGGTCTCTTACTACTTTTATCACTTCACTATGCACTTATAGTTATTAAAAACCTTCTGTAATGTGCATCTTTAGAACACAGTACAGAAGGCTTTTTATGCTGACTAGCTATAAAATTGGGGAAGCTAATTTCGCAATCGATTGCTTAAATTTAACCCAATTAGAGCGGTTTTCATAACGTTCTTTCGTTAACTCTTTAGATACTTTCAAGTCTTCGTTAAATTTACTAATTAAATGCTTAGCAATATCTTCGTTGTAAACGAATGCATTACATTCAAAGTTAAGTTCAAAGCTGCGATGATCCATATTAGCTGAACCGACGCTAACAACTTCTTCATCAATGACCATCATCTTAGAGTGGATGAAGCCATTTTCATAAGTATAAACTTTGACACCGTCATTAATAAGCTGTGCTACGCTAGTGATAGTTGCCCAATATACAAGTATGTGGTCTGGCTTACAAGGTATGATGAGGTTTACGTCTACCCCAGATTTGGCAGCTATTCTCAAAGCATTAATGTAACCGTTGTCAGGTATGAAATAAGGTGAATGCATATAAATGGATTTCTTAGCATTCATGATCATTTTCATATAACCAAATTCAATTTGATGCCAGTTATCACTTGGTGCACTTAAAGCGATTTGCATGGATTTATCGCCATCTCTATGTGCATTTTTAGGAAAGTATTTATCATTAAAGGAGAGTTGCTCCCTGTGTGCTTGGGAATTCCAATCGTGGATAAAGCTCAATTCAAGGGCGTCTACACCATCACCTTGCACCTTAAAGTGCGTATCTCTCCAGTAACCTAATTTACCTTTACCAAGATAATCATCACCCATATTGAATCCACCGACGTAGCCTATTTGACCATCGATCACAGTAATCTTGCGGTGATTGCGGTTATTGACTCTAAAGTTCATAAAAGGGATCTTGGCCTTAAAGAAAGCTTCAACTTGGCCACCTAAAGATTGGAAGTGGCTGAATTTCGATTTATGAATCGTCTTAGAACCTACCGCATCATATAGAAGTTTAACCTCTAAACCTTCGCCTAGCTTCTCTTCTAGGACGTCGATAATCTTGTGCCCTAAACCATCAAGCTCAAGTGTATAGATCTCTATATGTATGAAAGATTTAGCATTTCTTAAATCCTCTAACATTTGGTCATATAAATCATGTCCATCAGTAAACACTTCAATATGGTTATTATTACTTAAAAATGAAGCTTCTTTATTCAATAGTGTCTTAACCATATCACTGTGTTTGCGCACAACCCTATTATTAGCTTCCTCGATATACTTCTCAGGATTTTCAACTTGTCTATCTTTACGATGATGATCGTCATCGATTGGATTGTAATAAGTATTCGTTTGACGTTTCTTTCTAACTGCTCTGCCAAAGAAGATGTAAGCGATGAAACCTACTATTGGCATAATGAATAATAGAAAGAGCCACGCCCACGTAGATGTCGCTTCACGTCTATCTCTATCTAAAAACACAATAATAAATGCCAGTACGACGTTAATAACTAAAAAGAAGCCCAGGACCCCTCTATAAATAGGACTCACTGCAGCATCAAATAGAATTTGCATAATTTCACCTCTTAAATTTAACTAACTATATAATAGTATATTATCATCTCAGTTAACAATATTCTTTAAATTCCTTTTAATAAAAAAGTACTCGTTAACTCGTTGTGAACATGAGACTGGGACATAACTATTACCTCTACTCTATCAATAAAAGTGTAATATTAAACCTAAAACACAAAATTAGAGAGCCATCTGTCTTCGGGCAGACAACCCGTAGACTTCCAGCTCTCCCTATCAAAATCTAGCTCTCTTGTGTTACATACTGCATCTCTAATTGATGAATCATGTGTGTTAACAATTCGTTAGTTGGAGTCGATATACCTAACTCCTTACCATATTGAGTGATCTTACCGTTAAGATAATCAATTTCCGTATAACGACCGCTATGCAAATCTTGATGCATAGAAGGGTAGTGTAATCCCTGTAACTCGTCTGGGTAGGAACCTTCTACTTTAGCTACTAGAGCGTCGAAGTCAAGTTTCACTCCTCGTGCTTCTGCTACTGCAATAATTTCATTAATGATTGGTGTAATCATCTCTCTCGCTTGCTCATACTTCGCAAACTCACCGATTCTCTTATCCAGAATAGTACATAATGGGTTGAGCACACTATTTAAAGTTGCTTTAGACCAAACCGATTGAAAGACATCATCTGAGATTCGTGAATTTAACTTCGCGTCGTTGAATATTTGGTTAATAGCACGAGTGCGTTCATCATCTAAACCGTCCGCGCGTTGTAGATCTATCGTCCCATCACCTTCTAGAAGTAATTGCCCAGGTCCTCTCATTCCAGCCGTCCACATCGTCACAGCCAAGAATATTTGAGATTTAGGTACGACTTCAGCAAACGTTTCATCATGTCCTAGGCCATTCATCATAGTGAGAATGGCTGTATCTTCGCCAATGGCTCCTCGTTCATTCAACACTTTGATCATTTCTCTCGACTTCATCGCTTTAGTTAAAATAATGATGAGATCGAATTGTTCATTAACTTCCTCAGGAAATTGAGCCTTGATATCTAAATGATAAGTGTCTGTCTCAGTTTGGATCTCAATCCCTTCACGTTTAATCTTCTCTACATGCGCTTGCCAATAATCAAGCAACGTAACATCGTAGCCGGCTTCTTGTATTTGAGTACCTATACGTCCTCCCATAGCTCCAGCTCCGGCTATAGCTATCTTCTTCATCATTCAAGTCCCCTTTTCTAATCATTCATCTACACATTTAATTATGACATAAAAGGTTCTGTCTTTACTAGTTATTTATTTAATTATTCTGAATAATTTAATTCTATTTTATATCTATTGAAATGGCAGTCCCTTTAAATAGTTAAACTGAAGCGTATGAGAAGCAACGCCGTACAATTCATTATACACTTCGCCAAAGTGACTTCTTGTTGTCGGATGTAATTCACGGTACAATGTCACAACTTGTTCTCGTAAATTACCCTCTCCAATAATGAGATGAGGTCGACGCTCAAAATGGATCGGTACTTCACAGCTTAAATGTCTCGTTCTTTTTAAAATATTATGTAGCTCATTCTTATTTCGTATATCATAATCTCTCATTAAGTTTAGTCTGTTATTGTAAATAATCTCTGTTGAAATATGCTTGTCCTGCCAATCAGTTAACTTTAACTTATGATAAAACGTGTACCAATCATATTGAACGAAAGGATAGTAGCGTATTTGACAGCGATTAGATTCGACTAGGTTCGGTAGACTTTTGACAAGCGTGATCAAATATGAGGATTGAATGTGATACGTCGTTCGACTGAGCATATAGTGATGCACAAATTTACGATATAACGGCATCAGCTCGCGTATAGCTCGCTTCTCCTGACAAAATTGCTCTACAATATATGCTAATATCGCTAATTTCGTCTGTTTAACATTATTATGATCAACTATGATTTCGGATTGTTTAGGAAAGGTAATAAGATTGAAAGACATAGTGGGTTCCTCCTTGATGATTGTCTATGATGGGTGAGATGAAGCGATAGGTGTGGACACTAAATTTCTCGACAGAAGTGCATGATTGGTAATGGTAGGCGAAAAAGAGGATGAGACATAGAGGTTCTGTTCTCTGGGGAAACCGATTAACGTTAACGGCGTCCCACGAGCAGTATTGGCGACAGGAATGCTCACGCTTCGGGAGCGGGACAGAAATCTAATTTGAATAAAAAGATTTCGTCGTCCCGCCCCCTCCTCAAACCCTAAGGGCTTTTGTCCTAACCTCCTGGGTTTCGGGAGATAAATATAGGGGGTAATAATAGTACATAATTTAGGACTTCTTTACTATGAGTAGTACAGAAAGAGTAATAAAAAGAGCAGTTAGAGCGTATAAACAGTCGAATTTTTAACTCTTTAAACGCAATAACTTTACATTATTATATAATTGTCCTTAAATTCACACAAGTTTTATACTAGCTAAATCACTCGTTTATGAAAAAAATATTATGGATTGAAGATTTATTATAACTATTCTGTAATACGGCTTAGCGGATATATTCTTTTAATCACTCCTCCGTTGAATCACAGGTATAAATCCCACAACAAGGAAACTGAGACGATGTACTGACGTATTCTTTCATATTAAGATTCTAAAAATAGGAGCCAGCACTTCATAGTCATTATTTCGTGAGAACGTTTTCTCGATAAAAACAGACTAAGTGCTGGCTTTTGCTTTTTATATTAGATCAAGAAAGCTGTGCTATGAGGTAGGTGCTTGTTCGAGTTGATTTATCTCACGCTCGAACACCTAACTACATTCTGCTGTGACTTTATTCAAATCTAGTCCAGCTTAGTGAATGGGCGTACTTAAACTGCAATAACCTGGGAGCGGGACAGAAATCTAATTTGAATAAAAAGATTTCTGTCCCGCTTCCCTCCTATCAGCTTATTTCTTATAATCTTTAATTTTTTTATCCCAAAACTGTGCTAGCGATCTATTTTTAGTTACCTTAAATATAACGTTAGGGCTTAAATTAGGGTCTTTGTCCGTATGATCTTTCGGTGCAAAGCCAGTAGATAAAGTAGGTTGCTCTTCTTTAAAGTGAGCCTCGTAAACCTTACCATTATCAGCAAATAAATATTTTCTCACGGTAGTATTCCGCTTCTTAATACGAGCATATCCTTCTATATTAGAGAGGTTATTCCCCTCCTCACTTAAACCTTTATGACCTTTAGCACTCTTATAACTCGTGATCCCAACCAAGTTGTGTATACCAAATTTGTTGAAGCCTGGCTTGCCTTGATTGCTGACTTGAATTTGACCTTGGGGTGTTAAGGCATACCAATCGCCCGTAGTTATTTCACCACCCCCAAAGTAACGCGTCGTCATTGCATCTGATGAATGCATAGGATGCTTTTTAAGATAGTGTAAGACATCATGTCTGAGTTGCTTTTTGTGTTGGGTGAGCTCATGTAGCTGTTGCTGATTTTGATCGTGCGATAATGATTGTGCTGAAGTTTGATCTGCAGAACAACCTGTCAGCAACCCACAAATAGCTATTGTAATACAGATGATGACCCCTAAACTTTGTCGTCTCACTTTCTCCCCCCTCGCTGATAAATTGATGCGTTAGAAGCAGGGGCTGGACTACGAAATCTTTTTATTCAAATTAGCTTTCTGTCCCGCTCCCTTTTTTTATTCCAAATTTATCGATCAATTGCGTTCTACGTGGCTCCCCTTTACTAATATCTCCATGTAATTGATAAATCTTGACTATCAACTTATTACCTTTGACTTCATATACTGAGAAATTTTGATCAGAAGAATCACGATCGTTTGAATGTTTATCCTTAAACGCGTCAGTCTTTTGCGGTTGACGACCTAAAGCGAATAAACTATTGTAGTGATCTAGGTCTTTTTGTTTTAACCAACTTAATTGTGGTTCTACCTTTTTAATATGTTTCAGTGAACGATCGTATATGTCATCATAAGCTTTAGTACCACCTGTATTAGGGAGAACGTAGACTGACCCTTTAGGATGATCGTAGTATTTCACATTATCTTTACCTGTAAATTGTTTAACATGTTCTTTCTTAGCATTAACGAAACTATTTTTAGTCGACGTATGTTGTAATACCTTCGTTCGGGCAAGTACGTGATCGTGACCTTGAAGGACGAGATCCACTCCTAGATCATCTATTTCTTTAGTCAGATCTTTACGTACCTTCTGAATATCCTCATCAGAAAGCGCATGGTATGATTTAGAGTACATAGGCTTATGCAAATTCAAGATAACCCATTTCGCCCCGTTGCGACGTGCTTTTTTAATATCATTTTTAATCCATTTCATTTGTTTGTTGCCAATCGCCTTACCTTCAGGATTATCCTTACACTTCTTATTATCATTTGTATTTGCGACAACCATGTGCGCCCCATTATAATCAAATGAATAGTATGAACCACCATTTACAGCATGGTTCGCCTTTGGAACGTTGACATGCCGATTAAATCTGTCACGTAATTTATCTGCGTTATCATCAAGTGGACTTTCGTCGTGGTTGCCAGGTGCCGGCGCAATAGGCTGACTTAAGAAAGAAGGTCTAGATTGATCATATAAATCTTGCCATTCATCCTCAACATCGGCTTCTTCAATGAAATCCCCAGTATGCAGAGCAAAGTCGGGATTCCCAGCTGTTTGCCTAGCTTGTTGTAAGGTATTCGCCCCAAATTGTGCTTCATTTCTAACATGTTCATTCCAGAAGGCATTCTGAGTATCTGTATATTGGACGAATTTAAATGGATCCCCTTTTTTACCGGAAGTTTTAAAGTGACCTACTTCGCTTTTAGGACCCGCCTCACTGCCTACTCGGTAGTAGTAAGTTGTATTGGGTTTTAACCCTTTAGCTCGAGCTTTATATGTATATTCGTTGACTGACTTCAAGTTAACCTTGCCCTGTTGGTCGCCACTTGTCCATTCCGGCCCTGAAACGTGCTGATCAGTATAATACCCATTGCTCTTTTCATGACCTTCTTTATCTTTTATCAGCTTACCATCATTATCTTTTTTTATATCTTTGAAGATGAAATAACCGTTCTTGTCTCGTTCGACAAATTTCGACTTAACTTTTTTAGCAGTCGCCTTGAAAGATTGAGATGTGGAGAAATTAGGATCTTGAGAAATCCACACTTTAGCATCTTTGAAATGATGAGTGGTATACCAGTTGAAGCCCATACGATGTTGAGTGTTTCCATTAAAATTAGCGATGATTCTATTGGGTTGATCTTTAGTGGGCACAGGGGCAACTTGAGGTTTATTCTTGAGTAAATGTGGCTTTTGTGAAGCTTGATTGTCAGAATCTGCTTGTGCATCGTCGGAATCTAAATTCGCTATAGGTAGCGCTATCCCCACCGTCATAGCAATTGTAAGTGCTTTAATCGATAAGCTTTGTAACTTGTTTGACGCTTTTTTCAACTTTACCTACACCTTTCTATCTCGCGTATTAAGATACTTCTATCCTAGCAAGGAGATATTAAGTAGCCGTTAAATTAGTGTAAGGTTTAGTTGAACTTCAATCTTATGTTTATACAACATTCAATAAGTGGATCAACAAAGTGGGAGCGGGACATAATGTAATGTCCCAGACCCTTTCAGCATCTTGGCAGTA
Source organism: Staphylococcus marylandisciuri (assembly GCF_025519785.1). GTDB lineage: Bacteria > Bacillota > Bacilli > Staphylococcales > Staphylococcaceae > Staphylococcus > Staphylococcus marylandisciuri. The sequence continues at coordinate 170,044 of NZ_JAOPKZ010000002.1, forward strand.
GATGACTGATTTGAAAATGCGCTTGTATCAAGCTTTTTTCAATTCTAGTCATCCTTGCCGGGGCGGGACTACGAAATCTTTTTATTCAAATTAGATTTCTGTCCCGCTCCCTACAACGACTGTAACCAGCTTATCCAGTGAACATTTAATTGTCTTCGCGTTGTTGTAAATGTATGAGTTGGTCTATCTTATCAGTAAAGATACCGTCCACTCCCCAGTTTGCGAGTTGGTTTGCACGCGTATCTTTATTGACGGTCCACACGTTTAATTCGTATCCCGCTTCTTTAATCATCTTAACTTTAGATTCTGTTAGTTTAGCATTCTCTATATTGACTATCTTAGAATTACAGAAATCCATTACAGTACGAAAGTCTTCTTTAAAATAAGCATTTTTAAATAAAACTGCACGCGTGTACTCTGGCATGCGTTCTTCACTCATTTTAAGCAACGGTAAATTAAAACTTGAAATGACAACCTGAAGCCCATCATCCAAAGCTTGGAGCTGCTCGCGTACTTGTGTGACCATTGAATGTGATAACTCTGTACCTCGAGGGCCAGTAACGCCTTTTAACTCTACATTCAAGTTCATTTGATAGTCATTGGCTAATCGAATGATTTGTTCAAAAGTAGGGAGTTTCTCTTCTTTAAATTCAGATCCATACCATAAGCCTGCTGAAGTATCTTTCATCTCAGCGTAATTTAATTGCGTTACTTCTCCTGTCTTATTAGTCGTTCTATCTAAATAATCGTCATGTATAATAACAAGTTGTTGATCTTTAGTTATTCCCACATCTAGTTCAAGCCACCTTGCTCCTTCTACTTCTGAAGCAGCTTTAAACGACGCCAACGTATTTTCAGGTGCTTTCGAAGGCAGTCCTCTATGACCATAAATTGTAAACATAACTTCAACTCCTCAATTAAGGGTTTAATAGTTTTAGTCGTAATTCATATTACTCCATTGTATACTTGCATTAGATAACGGTTATACTGTATCGCCATTATTACATGTAAAGTTCTATTATTTCCATTCAAAACTATTATTTTAATTACATTAAAATAGGAGGAACGACTATGTCATCATCTGCAGTAACCATACAGACAAAGCAGGACATCATCGATTATGTGAATGGTCAAAAAAACACGAAACGTATAGCATTACTGCTCATCATTGTGCTCGGAACTATATTCTTAGATGCCTATGATTTAACTATCCTCGGAACAGCTACAGACCAACTCACTTCTGAATTTAAGCTTTCAAAAGCCTATCTCTCCTACATCATGACTGCTATGCCTTTCGGGGCTTTATTCGGTGCAGCATTAGGTGGATTTTACGCGGATAAACTAGGAAGAAAGCTAATTCTCTCTGTTTCTTTAATCTCACTTATTATAGGGTCGATAGGAGCTGCTTTAGCACCTTCTCCAATCATCTTACTTTGCTTTCGGTTACTGATGGGGTTTGCGATAGGAATGGATAGCCCAGTTGCCTTTACCTTTGTAGCTGAAATTAGTAACCAAAAATCGAAAGGACGAAATGTGAATTACTGGCAAGTTGTATGGTACATAGCAGTAGTCAGTTCTGCATTAATCGTCATGTTCTTCTACAGTTTAGGTACGGGTGCCTTACTCTGGAGATATTCAGTTGGAATGGGCGCTATATTTGCAGTCATCATTCTCATTCTACGCTTAATCTACCTCAGCGAAAGTCCTACTTGGTCTATGAAGAACAAGACATTGACAGAAGCATGTCATGAACTCGAACAGAATTATAATATTTCTGTCCATCTAGATCCTAAGCAAGGTGAAGAGGCACTGTATGATAAGAGAGAGGTCAAGCACCCGATGCGTATTTTATTCAACGCGCGCTATCGTAAAAGGACTATACTAGCTACTGCCATCGCTACACTTCAAGGTATGCAATATTACGCTATAGGCCTCTACATCCCTTTAATTGCGACTACGATCATGGGAGAAGATAAGTTACAATCTCTTTCAGGGACTGCTTTAATTAATATTGCTGGAATCTTCGGCGGTTTAATAGGTGCTTTGCTCACGCCTAAAATAGGTGCCCGACGATTAACGATTATCGGATTTGCGCTTGTTGCGAGTATGATGCTCCTCATCGGTAATCTCTACGGACATGTCTTCACGTGGCTTATCGCTGTAATGGTCGGGGTCTTTCTATTCGGACATGCAGGTGGTCCAGGCACCCAAGGTAAAGCCATTGCTTCTTTATCTTACCCTACCATTCTTCGCGGAAAAGGTACTGGATTTGTCGAGTCAGTAAGTCGTTTCGGCAGCATGTTTGGTACATTCGTCTTTCCAATTATTTACGGTAGCTTCGGTTTGAACAACACCATGCTTATCTTAGCTCTGTTCCCTATACTCGGAGTTATTATAACCACGGTAATACGCTGGGAGCCAGTAGGTAAAGACCTTGAATACGAAGATAAATATATTGAAAAAGTATAGAGTCTAGGATAAAAAAGCTGAGATATAAATCCTAGAAAAAAAGGGGAGCGGGACAGAAATCTAATTTGAATAAAAAAGATTTCGTAGTCCCGCCCCGGCAAGGATGACTAGAATTGAAAAAAGCTTGATACAAGCGCATTTTCAAATCAGTCATCTACTGCCAAGATGCTGAAAGCGGCTGAGACGTTACATTATGTCCCAGCCTCTTTCTTCTTGGGAGCGGGGCAGAAATCTAATATGAATAAAAAGATTTCGTAGTCCCGCTCCCCTCCGGCTTCGCTTTTATAGGGCCGCCCCAACTTGCATGGCTTGCGGAAACTGATTTACCAGTTTCTCTGTGTTGGGGCCCCGCCCCCAACACTAAGAGAGGGTTGAGCATGCTCCTCCGTTTATCATGTCATCCCGACTCACATACTATTCAAGGTCAGATTTAAAGAAATCTCCCATTTTACTTGCTGCATGGTCAGAAAACATGAATTCTAAATTATCTTGTGACTCTTGAGCACTCTTACTTGAAGATAGATACATAGCCTCTTCATATTCGTGAATGACATCTTCAATACGTGTATTATGCTCTATAGCTTGATCAAACAAGAAAGCATCATAAAGTGCAGTGTTCACACCTTCACCAGCAAATGGACTCATTAGATGGGCTGCATCTCCTAGCAAAGTAAGGCGTTGATCGCTCTTCCAAGTCAGTCCTATAGGAAGTTTGTAAATACGGCGATAATATACTTCTTCACCTGCACATTTAATATAATCTTGTAACTCAGGTGCCCAATCAGCAAAGTCGTTCAATAATTGGTCTTGCAGTTCAGCCAACGACAAGCTCTTGTAGTAATCTAATTGTGTAGCATCTGTTCTAAATGAGACATATACCTTGATACGTCCGTCACCATTGAGTTGTGCTAATAGAGCTCGATCTCCACCAAGTGCCATCATCTTGCCGCGTTGGTTGTACTCATACAGCTGTGGATAGTCTTCTTGGGCCCGGTCAATATTCAACTCCACCATAGAGATACCAGTGTACTCTATGTCGTGTGATGTAAGGTAAGGTCGTACTTTTGAGAATGCGCCATCTACACCGATAACTAAGTCTGCTGTTATACTGTCACCATTCGTAAAGTGCACTATCTTCTTACTATCAGCAGCACTTTCCATACGCTCAAATTGGTATTGATAGCGAATATTCCGCTGATCAATGTGTTTCATTATGAGGTCACATAACTCTCCGCGGTCTATTTCTGGTCGCCCACCTTCTTCGTTTGCATCGACAACTTCTTTATAAGTGACTTGTCCATCGGGTGCAACGACCTTCGTATCCTCGCCCTCAAAACGTACGAGGGACTTAAATTCTTCAGTCAAATTAGCTCTGTGTATGGCTAATTGACCACTCTCTTCATGAATATCGAGTGAACCTCCTCTATCTGTATTAACGTTTTGTGCGCCTTTTTCGTAAATGGTAAAGGGTATATCACGTTGCTGGAGAAGCAGACCGAGCATTAATCCCCCCGGCCCTCCACCAATAATTGCGACTTTATCTATCTCTTTTATATTCATCAACATTCACCTTTTACTTTTTTATTATAAATTATTTAATTTTTCTTGAGTTTCTTTAATGATTTGATTGAGTTGCTCTTTTTTCTTCTCATCTGACATGGCTTCTTTACTGGCTAACATAAATTGCTTAAATAACGATTGTAATTCTTCGCGTGCTTTCTGCATTGCTTGAAAGTCGACGTGTTTAAACGCTTCCATGCGTTCTTGGAAAGCCGCTTGTTCAGGGCTACTCTGTAAGAAATCCCTCCCTTCTTCAGTGATGGTATAGACTTTTTTCTTACCGTCTTTAGTCGTGGAAACAAATTCACGATCTTCTAACATTTGCAAGATAGGGTAGACCGATCCAGGACTAGGAGAGTAGAATCCTTTAAACTTTTCTTCTAATTCTTTAATAATTTGATATCCATGTTTAGGCTCATCTCCGAGCATTTGTAATATGACGTATTGTAAATTGCCTTTCTTGAAGAAGCGATCGCGTCCTCCTCGTGCCATACCGAAGCTAAATTGATCGCCACTCATATGTCGCTTGCTATTGTGCATTCTTCTATTAAATATTTGATTAAACATTTATATCACCTTTCTTTATTTCGATATATCGAAATTATAAACGATATATCGGAATTCTGTCAACGATATATCGTTATTATTTTTAAAAGTAGCTTCTAAACTGCTTTTAAGCGATTAAATTTAAATGTTTCACTACTAATGCTGTCCTTCGTTGATTCGTTATAAGAAAAAGTTCGAAGTAAATAAAACAAATGAGTTTGTAGTAAATACTATAGTGGATGCATCGTAGCTAACTGAATCTGAACGACTGTTAGGTCGACCATCGAGCTATTCTTACCTGGAATTTGACATACGAAACGAGACGCTTGGGGCAAGCTCAGACTGTACTATCAGAGAGGCAGTCCTGTATTACGAAGTAGTGTCATAAAATAAAGAAGCGGGACAGAAATCTAATTTGAATAAAAAGATTTCTGTCCCGCTCCCCAAATTTTGTCGCATCATGCGCGTTTCCATCGATATTCCTGACTTTGAGACGCCGTTAATCGGTTACCCCGGAACACAGAAGCTCTATGTCTCAACCACATCTCTCCATGTATAACTTATATTTATGAAGATCGGAAATAAGAAGTATCATCTCAAACTAATCACATTTAATATCTACTTCTTCAATGTCCATTTTAATATTAAGCTTATTTAACGTATCTTCAAAGTTTTCTAAAGTGTAATCATCGCAAGTTGAAACGAGCGCTTTCACTTGCCCTTTCCCTTTAGTCATTACATCGTTCAAAGCTTCTATGATGTGTTTAGCTGGGTCTAAGAACTTAAATTGTGGATATAGAATCGTTAAATAGGGTTGTATCCACGGCAAATGAGTAGATGACAGTGTAAATGTATCTACTTCGGGATCACGCTCTCTAATCTGCCGTATAAAGTCTTTCAATTGTTCCTTTACTTCAGCTGGATGATTTATGAAAGCCCCGGATTCTACTAGCTGGATAATATCTGATGCATTAATTGCACTAACTAAAGCTTCAGTTCCTTCTTTCTCTTCTTCAATATAATGATGAATGCGCTCGCTTTCCACCAGTGATTTAGCACCTAGTACAGCCACGTGCTTTGTTTTTGAACTCTCTATTGCTTGTTTCACTGGTGGTTTAATACCATAAATCGGGATTTCATACTGAGCTTTGACCTCATCTAATACCATAACAGAAGGTGCATTTGACGCCACAATAATAGCTTTAGGTTGATATTGCATGAGATAATCAATCGTACGCGTAATGATATGACGCAGTTCACCTTTAGTCTTATTACCATATGGAAAATGCGCCCGATCAGCGAAATAAATAATATTTTGTTTAGGATAATAAGCTTTTATCAATTCTACTACAGCATAACTACCTATACCTGCATCAAAGACTGCAATACTGTTAGCGAAATCTTGCTTATTCGCTTTCATCGTAGCACCCTCATTCTTAAATATGTTCTCACCTACTATAACACTTATCTCATCATTCAGCTAGCATGCCTAAGATAAACACTCTGACTTGAGCCAGTTATCCCATGTGTGATTTATTCCTGTATAAATGCTGATTCTATTGAGTTGCACGCCTCTTCTATACGGGGACCTTACATCAATGTCTTATCAGCGCGTTTATTATAAATCCAGCGTAGTAATAACGCTCCAACGATGATGAGACCGATAATCCCAAAGATAGGAAAGACAACATTCACGAGTTGGACGAAACCGACAAAGCTAAGCAAGAAAGCTGCTACTAGGGAAATTGTTAATAAGAGCGCGTATTTTTTAGTTTTATGCTCACTAAAACGCGTTAAGAAAGGATAAAGCATGCCTATACAGCTATTGAATATAACTCCAAACATTACCGCAGACATTAGTATACCTAGCCAAGGATGGATTTCGTTAGCTAATAATAACGTAGGTATATCTACACTGTTCGCTGCTTTAATATTAGCTAAAAGGCCTGCAACCATGAGCAATAATAGTAAACTAAATACGAAACCGCCATAATAAGCACCGCGTCGCGCCGTCTTATGACTCATAGCATTACTACCGACTATCGTTAGGAAACTAAAACTATTTCCTATTATGAGTCCTCCATAATCAATCGCATCCCACCACCAGTAATGCGAGGAAGCTTTATCAGGTTTAACATATGCATGTACTTGATCAAATGAAATGGAAGGATTAAGTATATTGTAGCCAGCTATCACTAGCACTACAACGACGAGAAATGGCGTTACGAAACCTAAGAGTGCAAGAATTTTATTAAACCTTAGTTGCAATACAATAAAGAGAAGCACAACTATAGCTAAAGAACCGACCCATTTAGGTACGTCGAAACCCTGGTTAAGTGCTGATCCCCCGCCAGCAATCATAATAACTGTCAATCCAAATAAGAAGAAAATAGTGATATAGTCAATCAGGGTTCCAACTTTTTTACCGAAAAGACTATGTAATGAGACCTCATAAGTATCCGCATTTAAGCGATAGCCTACCTTTGAAATCTGCCGAGTACCGAACGTAACTATCACCCCGGTAACGATAGCACCTAAATAGGCATAATTACCGTGGTTGACGTAAAATTGTAATAGCTCCTGACCAGTGGTGAATCCCGCGCCAACAATGAAACTAAGATAAGCCAAAGCGATACCAAAGGCTGCTTTATTGTGTTGATTAAACAGAATAATTCATCCCCTTCATAAATATGACATAACAATGTAGCATTATAACATAATGGCCAAAACGTTAATTTCACATTAGTAGTGAAGCTGGGGAATTAATCACTAAAAAACAGCAGCAAGCTATTTTCTAATTGAAAATCATCTTACAGCTGTTCTCTGTTTATATATCACTTCGAAATGCATGACTGCGCTTTCCTCGGAATACCATCTACTCATAAATATTACATATTTACATGTCATTAGACTTTTGAATATTTTAATTATACAGTATAGTGAATCTTATTATTATTAATCATGCGCTAATGTTTGAGTCATTACGCACGTATCATTGTTATACAAAGCGAGCTTAGATGTGGTACTTCCTAGATTTAAGACAAGTATCAAATTCACTCACCTACTGCCCCGATACTCCTATGTTAATTATCGCGTAGCGCTAGTATGATTGCTGCTCGGGAGCGGGACAAAAATATAATTTGAATAAAAAGATTTCTGTCCCGCTCCCAATTGCTTCTGACCACACCTTTCGTCCAAGTCCATCAAATCATTAACGGTGTAATTAGAGCGTTAATAACATGTTACCGCACTGCTTAAAATGACTGATTACGTTTCACATGAAACAACTCTCTTTCAGTGAGAGGAAGAAAGTTTACGCATCAATTTCTGTAATTTTTCCTCTGTACCCGAACCTTCAGCAGGTGTATAAATACTACAGCGTAAATCTGCTTCGCCTTGTACACGCATGGAAGTTAAATCAAATAGCATCTTACCTGCTTTGACGTGACGAAATTCTATTTGCATTTCAGGCGCTTTACTGACCTGACTTTCTTGCCATAAACTTCTGAATTCCGGGTAAGTTTCACTCATGTCATCTATAAATTGGTTATACCATTCATCACCAAGATAGTGACCGTAATAAGAGCGGAATATAGCTAAAAACCCTTTTACAAAGTGATTCCAATTCGTCGCTAATGCTTTGAATTCTTTGCGGGCAAACAACAGTCGAATCAAATTGCGCTCTTCTACTGGGATCTGATTAAAATCTATGAATACGTGTGAAGCCGCCGCATTCCATCCTACAATAAAGCAGCGACGATCAGTAACAATACTCGGACAATAGGTGAGTTCATCTAATATATGCTTTAACGAGTGGCTAATTTCAGGTTGTTGATCATTCCACACCTTGATTTCAGTGGTCTTTTCATAAGCTAAATCATACAGATAGTCTTTCTCATCACGATTTAACTGCAGTGTCTTCGATACAGCCTCTAATACGTCAGAAGAGACCGTTATATTACGCCCTTGTTCTAGCCAGGTATACCAAGTCGTACTCACTCCTGATAACCTTGCCACTTCTTCTCTTCTTAACCCTGGTGTTCGTCTGCGATTACCCGGAGGCAAACCGATTGACTCAGGTTTAATTTGAGCACGCTTGATCTTTAGAAACTCTGATAACGTGTTAAGTCGTTTTTGATCCTCCATCACCTTTCACCTTCACTACATATAATAATTGTTAGTCTATTACCTATTAGTAATTATACCATGATAAATCAAACTATTGTAATAGGATAAGATACTTTTTACAATGTGAATAAAAGAGTTTATTTGGAGGAATGGATATGGAGAGAGTTGTAATCACTGGTATGGGCGTAGTTTCTCCAGTAGGTAACGATGTAGATACGTTCTGGAATAACTTAACTGCCGGGAAATCAGGCATATCAACTATTGATAAATTGGACACCTCACAGCACAAAGTGTCATTTGGAGGTGTCGTGCGTGATTTCGATGGTGAAGCGTTACTCGGGAGAAAAGCAGCACGACGCATGGACAAATTCGCACAGTTCGCTCTTGTCGCTGCTCAACAAGCATGGGAGCAATCTGGACTTTCATCTACTACTATAGACACTGAACGTTTAGGTGTATATGTTGGGTCCGGCATCGGTGGTTTCGAAACACTGTTCCAAAATTTTCTTAAACTTCAAGATAAAGGGCCTAAGCGCGTAAGCCCTACCTTAGTTCCTTCAATGATGGCCAATGCGGCTTCAGCTCAAATTAGTATTAACTTTGAAGCAATGGGACCTTCTATGGCACCCGTTTCAGCATGTGCTACAGGCAATCATGCAATCGGTGAAGCTTTCCGTTTGATACGTTCTGGTGAAGCAGACGCAATGTTTGCTGGAGGGACTGAGTCAGCAATTAATGACATTTCATTAGCTAGTTTCGGTAATGCGCGGGCGCTTTCAACGCGCAATGACGATCCACGACGAGCTAGCCGTCCTTTCGACGTCAACCGTGATGGCTTCGTCATTGCAGAGGGTGCTGGCATTCTCATGTTGGAATCACTGTCTCATGCGAAAAAACGCGGCGCTCACATTATTGCAGAAATGGCAGGCTATGGCGCTAGCTCAGATGCCTATCATATGGTTGCTACTCATCCTGAAGGTCGTGGTGCTTATCTAGCCATGCGTGCTGCGTTTAGAAGCGCGGGCATTGACCCAACTGAAGTCGATATCGTTAACGCACATGCTACTAGCACACCAGTAGGTGATATCTCAGAAACCAAAGCGCTGAAACAACTCTTAGGCGACCATGCTTATAAATTACCGATTACAGCCAACAAATCAATGTTTGGACACATGCTAGGTGCAGCAGGTGGCGCGGAAGCTATCTCACTCGCTATGAGCTTAAACCACAATACCGTCCCACCTACAATTAACTTAGAAGAACAAGATCCAGAATGTGATTTAGATTATGTACCTAATGAAGCACGAGAATTACCACTTAACGTAGGTATCTCAAATTCATTTGGCTTCGGTGGTCATAATGCTGCATTAGTCTTTAAGAAGTATAACGGCGATTAACACTTACTAATCAAAGTAAACGGTTTACTGCTATCACCTTTAGTCTTCTATATACGTAAGTTAACTTGTGAAGATCACGTAAGTCACTGCAGTGTGGTACGTGGTCTTCTTGTGTATTAAGAGCAGGACTGTTTCCGTAATCCCTTCCAAGCTGTTTATAACTATGGCTTCCTACGACATTAAGCAGCTATTCTAGTCCATGGTTACTGCAGACATTTCTGTCTTACAACCATCAATATCAATCTTCGTATGTTATCATTGTGCAAAAGCAAAGATTTTTCTACTCAATAATGAATATAGGGAAATACTATCTAAAAGAGGGATAAGATGAATGATATACGTCCGGGAGAAATACAAAAGGGGACAAAAGAATATACGAACATTATTATCGCATTATTTATAGCAGGCTTTACTATCTTCTCGATCTTATACAGTGTCCAACCGCTCATACCTGCGTTTTCGAGAAACTTTCACGTTAACGAAACGCTAGCAAGTATACCATTATCTATAGCTACGTTAACGCTAGCTATTGCTATGCTGTTCTTTGGAGCTATCTCCGAAGTTATCGGTCGCAAACCGATCATGTTCTTCTCAGTCATCTCCGTCTCATTGTTAGCTATTATCCAACCTTTCATAACTAACTTTAACGTCTTTATAGCACTTCGCTTTCTTCAAGGTATTTGCTTAGCTGGATTACCTTCTATAGCGATGGCTTATATCGGCGAAGAAATTGCGGAAATAAGCCTACCCCAGGCTATGGGTACTTATATTAGTGGTAATGCTTTCGGAGGCGCTTTTGGTCGCGTGTTTACAGGGTTTATAGCAAGCTTGTTTGGCTATAAGGTGGGTATGATTGCGGTAGGTATCATTAGCTTGGTCGCTGCAATCTTATTCATCTTCCTACTACCTAATTCTCGTAACTTTACAAAGCAACACTTTAACCTTGTAGAGTTGCTAAAGAGTTACGGGGAACACTTGAGAAATCCACGTTTATTAAAACCTTTCATGCTTGGCTTCTTACTGCTCGGTTGTAACGTTGCAGCATTCAATTATATTAGTTTCGAACTTGCTTCAGCACCCTATCACGTGCATAAAAGTCTCATTAGTTTCATATACTTGCTCTTCTTACTCGGCATGCTATCCTCAATGCTTAATGCGAAGTTGCGTGCTAAATTAGGTACTTTACGCGCCTTAAAGACCAGTTTACTGACGTTAATGATAGGTATTTGTATAACGCTTCTTCCGTTTATCGCATTTAAGATTCTCGGTTTAGCATTTACAATCTATGCGTTCTTTAGCGGACATGCTATTTCAAGTGCAGTGGTAGCAAGTCGTGCTGAACATCATAAAGCACAAGCTTCAAGCCTATATTTACTTTTCTATTATATCGGTTCCTCTGTAGGTGGGACATTAGCTGGGTACTTCTTTGGATTAATGCACTGGCCTGGTGTCGTGTTAATGATCGTGCTCTTTATGATAGTTGGCTTAGTGATAGCTATGACGATTAAAAAGGATAAGTTTATTCGCTAATAATGCAATATCGACTTGTGAACTAAATGATATACTTTGAGTGGGTATAAGGAACTTTAATCGTCCTAAAAAAGCATACAGAAACTAAAGCTATTCATAGTCTTTCACCACCTTTTAAATCATAATAAGTTGCACCAACGCGATTGATCTTCAAGAAGAACACAAGACTAGATAGAGATCGTTATTCTACATGAATGTTACGATGATGCAGGAACATCATCCCTCAATAAGACAGCAGTAAGCTATCTTCTAATTGAGAATGCACTTACTGCTGTGCTCTATTTATATGGGAGCGGGACAGAAATCTAATTTGAATAAAAAGATTTCTGTCCCGCTCCCTTTCTCTCTAGTCAAAGACCATTATGTCCCAGCTTCTATTTATATGACATGGCTTCGTTTTTCAGGGGGCATTTTGCAGTGCTTGGGGAAACTGATTTACCAGTTTCTCAGTGTTGGTATAGAAGCTTGCGCCCCTCTTTGTTGAACGGTTAAGGAAGCTGCTTTATTCGCAAAATCTATCGCTGAGGTTAAGTTAGACATGTCTGGATCTAGATGACTTACTAACGCTCCTATAAACGTATCGCCGGCAGCTGTCGTATCTATGCTTTTCACTTGGTATGCAGGTATGATTCTAGCTTCATTAGGCGTATGATAATACGTTCCTTGTTCACCTAAAGTAATGAGTATAGTATGAATACCGAGAGACTGGAAATACTCTGCATTTTGTCGCATCGTTAACTCATCAGAGACCGAAATTCCTGATAATGTTTCAGCTTCAAGTTCATTAGGGACGAGCACATCAATGAGCGATAGCAACGTATCAGGTAATGGTTTAGCTGGCGCGGGATTAAGAATGGTAGTGACTCCGTTCTCACGCGCAATCTTGAAGGCTTCTATAATAGCAGGGATAGGTACTTCTAATTGAGCCACTAGAAAGTCAGCATCCTCGATTACACTACTCGCTTGATTAACATCTTCCTCGTTCAATGTCATATTCGCGCCACCATACACGTTAATCGTATTACGTCCCTCGGCATCAACCGTGATATATGCTTGACCTGTCTTAGCCTCATCCGTTGTAAAAATGTATGTTGTATCAATATTGGCTTCTTTAAAGTCCTCAAACATGAAATCTGCAATACCGTCTTGACCTACCTTTGAAATAAATGTCGTCTCAGCTCCTAGGCGCGCAGTAGCGATCGCTTGATTAGCTCCCTTACCCCCACCGTATGCTTGTTGCGCTTCTTCTACATGTAACGTTTCGCCTGGCTTAGCAAACCTCTCAACTTGAAGAAATTGATCTACGTTCGTAGACCCGAGTACTACTACTTTATTCATCATGCTTCTCCCCCTACTATATTGATAGGTTATAGTCATTTTATTTAAAATTAATAGAGCGCAATACCTTCTACTTAAAAGACTGTAACTGTTTCAAGTCCTACTCTAAGTATTACCCCCGCCTCCAGTATACATCACCTCTTTCGACATCTTATGGTGATTTAATATACAGATACTCAACGGACTCACGCTGATGACAGAAGTTGCCGAAGAAATGCTTCCTGTGACTGAACCCTTTCTTTCTGTGCAACAATCACATAAATGAAAGTACTTAGTATAAAGAAACATTCAAGTATAAGATGCATCGAAATTACGGGTTAGTTCAAAGTATTGCCATCTGTCATAGCCATTCATCTATAAATAATAGTTGCTTAAAAAATGCACGAATCGTTTTTAAACACTTTACACTTTTCAATATCAAAATATCAATAATTTTAACTGCATAGGTGTTATAAGATGAAAAAACAGCTAGTCCTATACTCGATACTAAAATACTTATAGAAATTAAATTTAATAATAGTTATCAAATCCAACATCTACTTAAAAATAATTATATTATACGGGAATTTTATACCTATTTGAGTTATCATAAATTAGTAGAAAAATAATTAATGATAGAGGTGAAATTTATGAAAAAATTATTATATATAACTGGCGTCATCCTCTTCTTAGCAGTTTGTTATCTTTTTGTAAATTTTCTCTTTTTTGATAGTTGGGCATGTTATTCGAGTGAAAAAGAAATAAATAGTTATATTTCAAAACATGATACAAACAAGTTGAAAGATATATCAGCTAATAATAAAACTTATGAGTATTTAAAGCATTCTAAACACATAACGATAAAAATGATGGGAGATAACCAAGGTAGCGGACATATCGGATATTATCCTATTGAATTAAATCACAAAGAAGCTAGTCTTTATGTTAATATAAAATATGACTTTTTACCTGAAAAACCAAAAGTAAAAAATATTAAGTTAGAGCAATAATAGCTATTGTTGCGACAGTGTATAAATGAACACAAATGATAAAAGAGGTTAAAACAAAAGCGCTTAGGATTTGAGCAGGAGCGGGACAGAAATCTTTTTATTCAAATTAGATTTCTGTCCCGCTCCCATTTTATTACCCCTTTTCCTAAATAGATTGCATCATGTCCTGATAACCCTTTTGAACTAACACTATTTGTGTTGAAATAATCGCCTTTTTTCAAATAAAATTTCTTTTTACGCTTTTCTCTATCTATTTAAACTTGTTTTTGCTGTTCCTGCCATTTTTTGTTCAGCTCTTCTTTCAAATTCTGCTTTATCTCTACGCTCCTAAACTTTGATTATTTCCATTGTGATTCAGTGATTGATCTGGATACAATCCCTTCATCCTGAAGTCCTTTTAACGACTCAGAGTGAGTTGAATTGTTACATTGTACATTTACACTTCCTGTAGTGAAAACTGCGTCACATAATAAGCTAATTATTAATTTTCTATTAACTTACACCGTTAATTTGACTTCATTGCATTTAAAAACTTATCATACAAATGTATTATTATATTTGAATATATCAAATATTAATTCTAAAAATTTACTTAAGGAGTTTGATATGAAAAAGATTTTTAAAGTAACAGGAATTATCATCATTATTTTAATTATTGCTTTAGTAATAATTTTTAATATAGGAAAATATATTTATTTAGGTTACCAAAAATATGAAGAAGACAAAACCAAAGCAAAAGTTCATCGTGAACTTAAGAAAAGAGGTTGGGAAAATAAAATTAAAACAGAAGAAGGGGTTTTTACATTAAATACCGGAAATAATTATACAGAAGTTACTTTTAAAGATGATCCATATAATAATTATCACTATGATTTTGAAAAGAATGGTAGAATCACTGGTGATGCTATCTTAAAAGATAAATATGATGAAAAACCAAAAGATTATAAAAAACCATATGAGATAAAATAAGCAAAAGGATGCTAGCACGAAATTGCTATTCATCTCAAAAGGTAGACTAAAATCTAACATTTATTAAAACACGAAAGTCAGCTTCACAACTAACAAGAGCTACGATAGGATGGGACTGACGCCCGTTCACTAACTCAACATGAGTTGGGGCGTTGTTAATAGATTAGTTTGAAAGGAGCAACACTTATGGAAAGCATTATACACTGGATACAGAGGATATTACCATTTGTCATCGTAATAGCTATTCATTACTTTTTTGTTAAAAAGGCTAGAGGTATTTTACGCTACACGGTTCCCATCGTTCTCCCTTTCGTCTTACTTGCACTCGTATTATTAGATTACATGAATTGGATCACAGCATTAATTGATTTGATCTTAGTCGAAATCTTTTTGGGTATAGAGACGTCACAAGCTAAGCAGAATGGTCGAAACTCTTCATGAGACCAGCGTATTTCTATGTACATACTTTAAAAAGCAACTCTATACTTAATGAGCCTAGTACATAAATCCTAATAATCAAGAGGTCGGGACATAATGGTCTTTGACTAGAGAGAAAGAGGCTGGGAGATAAATCCCAGCCTATTCAACATCTCGGCAGTAGATGACTGATTTGAAAATGCGCTTGTATCAAGCTTTTTCAATTCTAGTCATCTTTGCCGGGGCGGGACTACGAAATCTTTTTATTCAAATTAGATTTCTGTCCCGCTCCCTTAAATTTTTTAATCTTTCTTCAAGAGGGGGATGACTAGATAGCAAACTCTTACTTTTTCTATCAAAATCATTTAGCTTTATGAGCTTTTGGAAAGAGCTAATTACATCTTCTTTATCTACATAATTTACAGCATATTTATCAGCTTTAAGTTCTCTTTTTCTTCTATATTTAAAGTTAAGTATTATACCTACCCAGTATATAATTACAAAAATTAATACAAATAGTATTATCACAAAAGGATAACTTGATAAATTGATGTTAGCAACTAAAATAGACATAACTAAAGGTACGACAGTAAACGCTAAGAGCATCGATAATTTGTTTTTAAGTCCATCATTATCTTTTATATGGCTATATTCATGAAATAAAATGAACCTAAGCTCAGCATTAGATAGATTATTAATAATTTTATTATCAATAAATATAGTAGGTTTCTTTTTATTTAAAACAAAAGCATTAGGCTTAAAAATCATATTAGCAGAAAAAAATACTATATCTTTCTCTGCTAATTCAGGCACAATATTATTAATATAGTTGTATTCAAGCTCTTTTTTATCTAAAAATAATAAATCAATATGTGGCCCTAAAAAGGCATAGATAAACAAACCAATTGCAAAGCCTAACATATATTTTATTGAATGTTCGTTGATGAATGAAAGATGAATTAATTTGAATTTTAATGCAAGTGAAAAAATAATAAATATTAAAGAGATTGTTCGCATAAAAGTAATCCTTTGGCTAATTTAAAAATATGGGTGTTACATAACTTTCTAAAAATCCAGCTATTACAATTAAGATACACCCTAATATACAATATGTAATATATATCTTTTTATTAACTTTAATAACGTTCCAACAATAATATATTCTTAATTATTTCTATCATATATTATATCCTACCTCAAATCATATGACATAAGACATGCTAGAAATGTACTGACAAAGTAAAACGCAATAATAGATACAACAATTTATTTCTTCGTCACTCAAACTCGTTAATTATAAAAGTAAGATTCTTAATATTAACCAATGATAGTACCATTTATCATCGTAATAGCTATTCACTACTTGTTTGTTAAAAGACTACAGGTTTTTTACGCTACACGGTTCCCATCGCTCTCCCTTTCGTCTTACTTGCACTCGTAGTATTAAATTACATGAGTTGAACCACAGCATTAATTAATTTAATCGTAGTCGAAATCTTTATGGGCATAGAGATGTCACGAGCTAAGCAGAATGAGCGAAACTCTTCTTGAGACTAGCATATTGCTGTGTAAATATTTTAAAAAGAGGCTGGGACATAAATCCCAGCCTCTTTAACATCTTGGCAGTAGATGACTGATTTGAAAACGCGCTTGTATCAAGCTTTTTTCAATTCTAGTCATCTTTGCCGGGGCGGGACTACGAAATCTTTTATTCAAATTAGATTTCTGTCCCGCTCCCTTCATTATTAACTATACGTGCTTACCTGTACACGAACCAGATAGCTTTTCTGATTGTAAATTTCAGTTGTGCTCTCTATTTTTGATCTAACTTAAGTGTTTTATCTGTTTCTTTACGGATTTTCTTCATTAACTCATGATCATTAATGAGTGATTCACCGTATGAAGGAATGATTTTCTTAATCTTAGGTTCCCAATCCTTAGTATATTCAGGGAAGTTCTTCTCTAATACTTCTAACGCAACTGATACTGAAGTAGAAGCTCCTGGAGATTCACCTAATAAGGCGATAACAGAATGATCTTCTGAGTTAACCACTTCTGTACCGAATTGAATATAACCGCGACCGTGTTCTTTCGTATCTTTAATGACTTGTACACGTTTACCAGCGATGTGTAAATCCCAATCTTCATCTTTAGCATCAGGGATAAAGCGACGCAATTCTCTCATGCGATCGTCTTTTTTCATAAGTACTTGTTGTACAGAGTACTTAACTAATGGGAAGTTCTTCACTGCTGAAGCAAGTAAAGTGATAAAGTTATTAGGTTTAACTGATTTAAAGAGATCTAAGTTTGAACCGTTTTTCAAGAATTTAGGTCCAATTGCTGCGAATGGCCCAAATAAGAGGCTCTTCTGACCGCCTAAGTAACGTTTATCTAAATGCGGTACTGTCATTGGTGGTGTGCCTGGTGGTTCTTTACCATACACTTTCGCATCGTGTTTCTCAACCACTTCTGGGTTGTTACATACTAAGAACGCACCACTAATTGGGAAACCACCTAAGTGCTTACTTTCAGGGATACCTGTTTTTTGTAATAGTGGGATTGCCCAACCACCGGCACCGATGAAGATATAATCAGCGACTTGTACGTCAACTTTATTAGTTTCTAAGTTACGTACTTTCACTTCCCATTTACCATCTTTACGGCGATTGAAGTCTATTACTTCGTGACGATAATGCACATCAACCTCATCGCTCTTCTCTAAATTGTGCGCGAGTTGACGCGTAAGTTCACCAAAGTTTACATCAGTTCCGTGATCTATCTTACTTGCTGCGATCGGTGAAGCAGCATTGCGGTGTTCCATCATCAGTGGAATCCATTTTCTAATTTGATCATGATCTTCTGTGTATTCGATTGTTTCGAACATTGGATGTTGCTTTAATTTCTCATAACGTTTCTTGAGGAAATTCACGTTGTTCACACCTGCTACGAAGCTTAAGTGTGGTAGCGGATGGATGAAACTACGTGGATCCTTGATGACGTTATTCTTAACTAGATGAGACCAAAATTGTTTAGAGATCTCAAATTGTTCGTTGATTTGTTTCGCTTTCTCCACATCAATTGAGCCGTCCGGTTGTTCTACCGTATAGTTTAATTCACAAAGCGCTGCGTGGCCTGTACCAGCGTTGGAATTATCATAAGAACTTTCCAAACCAGGACGATCCATACGTTCAAATAGTTTAATATTCCAATTTGGCTCAACGTTCTTTAATAAAGTACCAAATGTAGTACTTAGAACGCCGGCACCAATGAGAATAACATCTTTAGAGCTAGAGTTACTCATAGATATCCACCTTCCTTGACTTCAATATAGCCATAAAAAAGCCTAGCGAAACATTAAACAGGGGTAGTTGTTTAAGTTAAATTCATCAAGAATTTAGTTTCGCTACGTTTCACAGAGCCAATTGAAACCTTATCATTATTCAACTCTATTACATCATTAACAGTTGTTATAATGGAGTTGCTTTCAGTTCTATTTTACTACTTTGCAGAGCATACTACAAAGGTTTAAATATAATATTTTCATATTAATATAACTGATTTCAATTAATATTATAAAGCATACAACTTCAATTGTAAATCATAATAATTACGTGTTACTTGTTTGTTTTTGCTCTTTAATATTTATTACTATGTTGTTCTAAATATCTTTTGTTAGTGTTGACAATTTGAGTATGTTATAGTTCTTCTGTAATAATAAATAACCGTTGATTTATACTTTTACGTATTCATTAAATTCTGTGCAATATTTTTAAATTTTTAAATATGTAACAGCAATTTTATCAACGTTCTTGAGGAGATTTTGACAATGAATAATAGCGACTTAATAGCTCCTGAGAGTTACAATCTCATCTCAGAGATAGAGCAATACGCCTCACATCAGGAGAAGCAGGCGATTATTTATCAAGATAATGAAAACAACCAAACTTCAATAACTTACTCTGAACTGATTAGACAAGCGAACAAAATGGGGAATGTGTTCAGACAATACGGTCTTGAAAAAGGCGATAAAATACTTATACTTATGCCACGCTCCATTGAAACTTACTACCTTTATATCGCAGCTTTAAAGTTAGGTCTGATCATCATCCCTAGTTCAGAAATGCTTAGGACTAAAGATTTACAATATAGAATTTCACATGGTGAAGTTAAAGCGGTCGTTTCTATCGATACCTATAGCGATCAATTTGAAGGTGTTAGAGAATATGACGAGCTCACTAAATTCATCATAGGTGATGCTAAGACTTCATGGATCAATTTATTAAATGAAGCCCGTTCAGAAGACGATCAATTAGAAATTACTCCTACTAAAAGGGATGACGTCGCTTTCTTACCTTATACTTCAGGTACGACTGGCAACCCTAAAGCCGTCATCCATACACACGGTTGGGCTTATGCGCATTTGCAGATGGCCCCGAAACATTGGTTAGGCATTCAAAGTAACGACCTCGTATGGGCTACTGCAGCACCTGGTTGGCAAAAATGGGTGTGGAGTCCATTCTTGTCTATTCTAGGTTCTGGCGCTACTGCGTTCGTTTATAATGGGCGCTTTAAACCAGAAATTTATTTAGAGCTACTACAAGATAATCAAGTCAATGTCCTTTGTTGTACGCCAACAGAATATCGTTTAATGTCGAAGCTTCCTCATCTTAAAGATTACGATTTAAGCCACTTGCATAGTGCCGTATCTGCTGGGGAACCACTCAACCGTGAAGTAATTGACCGCTTCAAATCCTATTTCAATCTATCTGTCCGAGATGGCTACGGTCAAACCGAAAGTACTTTGCTCATAGGCTTCTTGAAAGAAACGCCGTTACGTCCAGGCGCAATGGGGAAAGCGATCCCCGGCAGTGGTGCTACGATAGTCGATGATGATGGCCAACCTATCGAGCGTAGTCAAGTAGGTAATATCGCTGTACCTCTAGATTTACCTGCTCTATTCAAAGGTTATTACAAAGATCCTGAACGCACAGCTCAACCTCAACGTGGTGAGTACTATATCACAGGTGACCAAGCACATATGGATGAGGATGGTTACTTCTGGTTTGAGGGTCGTAATGACGATATCATCATTAGCTCAGGCTATACTATTGGACCTTTCGAGGTTGAAGATTCACTGATTAAACATCCTGCAGTTAAAGAATGTGCGGTAGTCGCCAGCCCTCATGATATACGAGGAAATATCGTAAAGGCTTTCGTCATACCTCAAGAAGACGTCGCTCGTAATGAGGAAACTATTAAAACACTACAGAATTACGTTAAAAGCGATGTTGCGCCCTATAAATATCCAAGAGCTATCGAATTTGTGGACACTTTACCTAAGACACATTCTGGTAAGATTCGCCGCGTTGAATTACGTCAATTAGAGCAACAACGTTACGATCAGAACCACAAATAACATTAAAGTCATTCCAAACTTTGCTTATAAGGCTTGGTAAAAAGGTGCATATCACCTCTAGCTCAAACATACTAAGATTAGCCTGAGACATAAATCTCAGAAAAATAGGAGGCTGGGACAAAATGAAATGTCCCAGCCTCTTCAACATCTCGGCAGTAGATGGCTGAATTGAAAACGCGCTTGTATCAAGCCTTTTTCAATTCTAGCCATCCTTGCCGGGGCGGGACGACGAAATCTTTTTATTCAAATTAGATTTCTGTCCCGCTCCCTGTTTGTTGGGGCCCCACCCCAACTCGCTGTGCTTGCGGAAACTGATTTACCAGTTTCTCTGTGTTGGGGCCCACCCCAACTCGCTGTGCTTGTTGAAACTGGTTTACCAGTTTCTCTGTGTTGGGGCCCCACCCCAACTTGCATTGCTTGCGGAAACTGGTTTACCAGTTTCTCTGTGTTGGGGCCCCCTGCTCAAATCCTAAACGCTTTTGTCTCGACTTCCTACTTCTGGCCTAGCAAATAACTTGGAATGACTTTTTTAATAGCTTAACTTCTTATGTATTTGTCCGTATAACTACCTTACCTTTAGCATGCCCTTCTTCAGAATACTCTAAAGCACCTTGCGTTTCTTCAAAGTTAAATACTCGATCTACAACAGGTTGGATCTTACCATCCTCAATCAATCTCTTAATTTCTGTCAGCTGCTTACCACTTGGGTGCATAAATAAGAATTCGTAATGCGTCTCTGTCTGTTTCGCTTTCTTCGTTAACTTGCGTGACGCAAGACGAAACATCCATTGTTTCATTCGACCTAAATTCATTTGTTGAGCGACTTTTTCGGTTGGCATTCCAGAAATAGAAGCTACAGTACCTCCTCTTTTTAAAATGTGGAAAGCCTTATCAAGATTCTGACCACCTAAAGTGTCAAAAACACCGTCGTAATGACTGAGTATTTGAGAGAAGTCTTGTTCTTTATAATTAATGATCTGGTCAGCGCCTAATTCTTTGACTAGTTCAACGCCTCGATCACTTACAGTAGTAGCAACCTCAAGTCCCATCGTCTTAGCTAGTTGGATTGAAAATGTACCGACACCGCCTGACCCTGCTTGAATCAGCACTCTACTACCTGGCTGAAGTTGCATCACTTCATTTAAAGCTTGGTAAGCTGTTAAACCTACTAGCGGTATACTAGCCGCTTCTTCAAAGGACAAGTTTCTAGGCATGTGTGCGATTTCATCCTTGTCAATCGCTATAAATTCTGCAAATGTGCCAATGTTATCTTTGCTTGGTCGTCCGAAGACCTTGTCACCAACTTGGTAATCTCGTACGTTAGCACCTACGGCCGTCACTACTCCTGAGAAATCATTACCTAATATCAATGGAAATTTAAACTTTAATAACGGCTTCAGCTTCCCATCACGGATTTTATAATCTATAGGATTCACACTAGCAGCTTTAATCTTCACTCGTACATCATTATCGTTGATTTCAGGTATAGCCACTTGTGCCTCCCTTACCGGACGCTTACCATATTTGTCTATAACCATAGCTCTCATCTGTGTCATCATGTCACCTCTTTTTACTTTTTCCTATCTTATAACCGCTTTGTACTGCGGTTAATCATTAAGCTTGAATGTATTAACCCGCTCTATAGGCGAGAATAAAGTTAAGTGATCTCGATTTAACAAATCTTCACTCATTTGTAATTCTGCTATCTGATTAGAAGTATAATGTCTGACATATAACGTGCGTGTACTCAGATTAATAACAGTTTGATATAGCGTATAAAGGTTAACCCCATCATCTGTTCTTACAGCTCCTTGAGGGATACTAACCGCATCCAACAATTTAAACGCATTCCAAAAATCTTGCCCTGCTGTAGCGTCTTCTGACAACCAATGCTTGAGATAGGCAGCGCGAACAAAACGCTCTCTTGACGTATAACCGCCTGGCAACCCATATGTACCACCTTCGACCCCTAAACTAGAAAAGGTCGTATTATACATTTGTACCGCTTCTGAACTTAAAGGGCTTAACGCGGTATAGTTTCTCAAATTCTCATAGTGCCAATTAAGATCTGGATCATTAGTAAGAACACCGACTGGATTATCTTGAATAACGATTCGACCGTCGTCAAAAGTTAACTCTGCAGAACGTCCTGTAGCATCGATGAGGTGAT
The DNA here is from genome assembly GCF_025519785.1 of Staphylococcus marylandisciuri. GTDB lineage: Bacteria > Bacillota > Bacilli > Staphylococcales > Staphylococcaceae > Staphylococcus > Staphylococcus marylandisciuri. Next base: position 192,973 of record NZ_JAOPKZ010000002.1, read on the forward strand.
AATGTAATGGAGGCACCTCGGAAATATCAGAGAGATAATAAGCGACTACATTTACTTTAGATGTGTTTTGTCTAACCTCTTCAATATCTTTATTGTTCCCTAGTACCCACATCAGCACTTCACTTGGGGTAATGTTGATCAAACCTTCTTGGGCCTCTGAAGCATATGAACTATAACCTCTGAAATATTGATTTGACATCGCTAGCCCATGCTCATTTACACCATCGCCGAAAATGAAACCATCCATATGGCAACCCGTGCCCATTATTCCATGCTCATTCTCCCCTGTATAATCGATATGCGATTCCCAGTAATAACCACGTGGAGCAATGGCAGGTTGTCCTTCCAATGGATAAGCGAAATCCATAGTTCTACCAAATATAACTTCATTGCTTTGCGTAATGTAAGAAAAACTTGTACACATCCCTGCTCCTCCTTTTAAAATATTATATTAGATAAGTATATGACGATTACAACAGTGAGTGTGCTCAATAAAGTTGACAAGAAAACGAGCTGAGCAGCAAGTTCAGGATAATTGTCATATTCTTGAGCGATAACTGAACTATTCACTGAAGTCGGCATGGCTGAAGCAATAAATAATGCTTGAGCAATCATTCCATTGAAACCAAGTATTTTAATAATCAGCGCAGCAACTACAGGTCCTATGATCAGTCGAATGATAATGTAAATATATGCAGATGACCATTTAAAAGAAAACTTGAATTGCGCAATTTGGCCTCCGAGTAATAGGAGCGCTATCGGAATCATAGCGCCGGAGAGATACTTAATAGTAGTCCAAGCAAAATCAGGTACTGGTAAATGACCGTAATTAAAGACGACTGCTAATACCAATGCGTAGAGAATAGGCATCTTCAAATAGCCTAGTAGCGCACGCAGTTTCCCTACCTGTACCGATTGAATTGCGAAAATACCGTAAGTAAATGTAAATAAGTTCTGCAAAGTGAGTACAATCACTTGTACTGACATCGCGACAGGGTCTCCTTTGAACACCATGTCATTGACTGGAGCTCCGTAATTACCTGAATTGAAGAACAGCACGCTATTATTTAACGTCGTAGCTTTAGCTTTATCATGATGTAAGAAGAGAGAAGTGACTTGAGCTATGAGATACAGTGCTAGTATGTAAAGCAGAAAGAAAGTAACGATATAGCCAAACATTCTTAGATTGAGCGTCGTTTTGTAAAACTTAGCAAAAATAAATGCCGGTATGAACACATAAATGTTGAGTTTGGCTAGGGCGCCAAGGTTCATTTGGAACCGTTTCTGCACAGTAAACCCTATGATGATAAGCAGAAATATTGGAAGTAATACGTCGATGAGTATAGTTATAAATGCTATCATCGTCTCCCACCTTTCTGTATTATATGTAGAAATACTTATATCATACGCTTCTTATCTTACTTTGAATACCCTTTTAGAATGGTATGTGTTAGGAGAGCCCACATAACGATATGGGAATGAGTTGTTTAATGAAATTAAAACATAACATTTTTGTATTTTGCGAAACCGATAAACGGCGTCTCAAAAGCAAGGTTGTCGACAGAAACGCTCCCTCTTCCTATTAAAAAATCCACTAACCTAAGTCAGCAACTTAAGTTAGTGGAAGATATGATAAAGCTCTAAACCTCTATAGATGAGAGCTTATTTGATGTAGTTGTATGAACTAGCTTGACTAGCTGAAATTGTACGAGAAGTTACAACGCCAGGACCGTGACCGTAGTTCATTTCTGAAACTTTAACTGAACCATCGCTATTAACGCCTTCAACGTATGCCACGTGACCAAATGCACCTTGTGAAGTTTGCATAATAGCTCCTTGTTTAGGTGAATTATCTACAGTGTAACCTGATTGAGCTGCAGCGTTAGCCCAGTTACGAGCGTCGCCCCAAGTAGATCCAATCTTGCCACCTACTTTATCGAATACGTAGTAAGTGCATTGTCCAGAAGTGTATAAGTTTGAACCTGAAGCAGATCTACCTGCAAATACATGACCACCTTGATTGTGTTGTGGCGCGCTTTGAGTTGTTACACGTACGTTATGATTTGAAGTTTGGTTTGTATTATAAGTTGCACCTTTACCGCCAGTGTAAGTATTGTTAGCTGTGTAAGATTGTGGTTGGTAGTTAGAATAATTACTGCTAGTATAATTGTAGTTATAGTAGCGATTGTTATTTTGATTTACGTTATTGTAATTATAGCCAGTTGCTTGTTGCGCTTGACCTTGTTGTTGAGGTGCTTGGCTTGGGCTCCAGTTACCTTTCCAAGTGTAGTGGTAATTACCTTGTTGATCAATTGTATAATGATAGCTATATGACGTTGGGTCATTTGGATTATATCCATTATTTGTGTTTTCCGCTGCGTCAGCGTCATGGTGAGCAAGTGCGAAAGTTGCAATACCTGCAGTAGCAATTGATGCTGTAGCGATTTTTTTCTTCATAATAAAATATCCTCCTAATGATTAGTGAAAAATTGTTTCGTTTCTTGCTTTAACGTCTATATACAATAAGTAATCTTTCTTCTGCTTAATTAACGACAAGCCATACTCTAACAAAGATTCAATGGTTTGTGGGCGATGTTATTACATTGTAATTGACTCATAATAATTCATGTCTCCTTGTAATCTTTCTGTCTATTTTTAAAAATTCTCTAACCCCCGTTATCATGCCTTTAAAAATATATGATATATCACTTCACTCAACGCCGGTTGTAACATTTTTTCGTTCGGTACCGAGCTTTATAACTTTCACGCATTAAACCTGAACCGGTTTATAAAGATTAATTTAGATATCTACACGGGAGCTCTCTTATCTCAATAGATCCTCCCAAACAGTTGTTTCTGGTTCGTAAAATAAAAAAATTTGCTTAAGGTAATTGAGACATAATTTTTTGAGCATTAAGAAACTGATGAACGGCCTCCCAAAAGCAGTATTGTCTATAAAAATGTTCACGATTCGGGAGCGGGACAGAAATCTTTTTATTCAAATTAGATTTCTGTCCCGCTCCCTCTTTGTTGGGGCCCACCCCAACTCGCTGTGCTCGTTGAAACTGGTTTACCAGTTTCTTTGTGTTGGGGCCCCACCCCCAACTCGCATTGCTGGTGGAAACTGATAAACCAGTTTCTTTGTGTTGGGGCCCCACCCCAACTTGCATAGCTTGTGGAAACTGTTTTACCAGTTTCTCTTTGTTGGGGCCCCCTGCTCAAACCCTAAATGCTGTTGTCCCGACCTCTTAACTTTCTCAAAATCAAACACCCTGTTATAAAACAAAAAACTTCGAGGCTTTTCGTAAATTTTACGAAAACCTCGAAGTTTGTCAGTTATTGAGATACTTATATCTCAATTTCTTTATTTGCGTAGCACATATTTCTCACGACGACGTATGTTTATTTATCTTCTTTTTCTTTACGTCTTCTGCCGACTAAGAACAATGCACCTAAAGCTGCGAATAAGCTACCAAAGATTGTACCGCTATTTTCTGTATTACCTGTATCTGGTAATGCTTTAGCTTTGTTATCTGATGACGTTGGAGCTTCAGATTGAGCTTTAGCAGCTACTTCTGCTTGATCTCCATTAGAATTAGATGTTGCTGTCATTCCAACTTGATCATTTGAAGTCACTTCAGAAGCTGGAGCCTCGTTCGTAGGTTCTTGTGCCTGGCTACTGTTATCGCTAGGTGTTTGAGCATTACCTTTATCTTTACCTGTTGCAGGAGTATCACAGTTGTTACCGCTCATATCTTTATCAGTAACTGTTACTACTGTTGCTGTAGATTCATGACCATTTGGATCTACTTCTACAACTGTAACTTTATCTCCAGCTTTGAGATGTACGTCTTTCGGTAACTCAACTACCCAACGACCATCTTTACCTACTTTAGTTGTAACTGTTTGGCCACATGGTGTAGTGACTTTAATTGTATTACCTGGTGTGCCATGACCGCTAACTGTAGTATCTCCAGTATAGATCGGATCTACTTGTGGTTGATGTGCTGTATTATCACTATCTTTAACAGTAACGTCAACTGGAGTAGATGCATGTCCATATTGATCTTTTTCTACGACACTCACTTTATCGCCTGGGTTAAGTTTAGTGCCTGCTGGTAAATCAATGTGGAACTTACCGCTGTCGTCAACCTTACCTGTTACTTTCGTACCATCTGGTAATGTGACCTCTACTGTGTTGCCTGGTGTACCTTTACCTGTGATTGCTTTATCACCTGCTGTTACTGGGTTAACAGTTGGTTGTTGAGCCGTGTTCGGATAGTCTCCGACAATGACTTCCGTCGCTGGTGATGTATGACCATGCTCGTCTTTTTCTACGACACTCACTTTATCACCTGGGTTAAGTTTAGTACCTGCAGGTAAATCAATGTGGAACTTACCGCTGTCGTCAACCTTACCTGTTACTTTCGTACCATCTGGTAATGTGACCTCCACTGTGTGACCTGGTGTACCTTTACCGTTTACAGATGTATCTCCACCTTTAATTGGATCAACCTGTGGTTGTTGCGCTGTATTCGGATATTCTCCGACAATGACTTCCGTCGCTGGTGATGTATGACCATCCTTGTCTTTTTCTACAACGCTGACTTTATCACCTGGTTTTAATGTTACTCCTTCTGGTACATCTATACTGTAGTTGCCGTCTTTATCTGCTCTACCAGTTACTGTTCTACCATCCGGTAATGTTACTTCTATTTTATTTCCTGGTGTGCCTTTACCACTTATTGATGTATCTCCGCCTTTGATTGGATCAACCTGTGGTTGTTGCGCCTTATTCTCTATGTCATTTACAGTGACTTCTGTCGCTGGTGACACATGATCATACTTATCTTTCTCTACGACGCTGACTTTATCGCCCGGTTCCAATACTGTACCTTCTGGCAAGTCAATACGGTAGTTGCCATTGTCCTCAACTTTGTCAGTGGCTTTCGTACCATCTGGTAATGTCACCTCTACTGTGTGTCCTGGTGTACCTTTACCTGTAATAACTTGATCGCCTACTGTTACTGGATCAACAGTTGGTTGTTTCGCTGTATTTTCTGTGTCATTTACAGTGACTTCTGTCGCTGGTGACGCATGATCGTATTTATCTTTCTCTACTACGCTCACTTTATCGCCTGGTTTCAATGTTGTACCTTCTGGTACATCTACACGGTAGTTGCCATCATCGTCGACTTTACCTGTTACTTTCGTACCATCCGGTAATGTGACCTCTACTGTGTGTCCTGGCGTACCTTTACCTGTGATCACTTTATCATCTACTGTTACTGGGTTAACAGTTGGTTGTTTCGCCGTGTTCGGATAGTCTCCGACTGTTGTTTCTGCAGCTGGTGATGTATGACCTTTATCGTCTTTTTCTACGACGCTGATTTTATCGCCTGGTTTTAATGTTTTACCTTCTGGAATATCAACGTGGTAGTTACCATCGCCATCTACTTTACCTGTTACTTTCGTACCATCTGGTAATGTCACTTCTACTGTGTGTCCTGGTGTACCTTTACCACTCACTGATGGGTCTCCACCTTTAACTGGATCAACAGTTGGTTGCTTCGCTGTGTTTTCTGTGTCATTTACAGTCACTTCTGTCGCTGGTGACGCATGATCGTATTTATCTTTCTCTACTACGCTCACTTTATCGCCTGGTTTCAATGTTGTACCTTCTGGTACATCTACACGGTAGTTGCCATCATCGTCGACTTTACCTGTTACTTTCGTACCATCCGGTAATGTGACCTCTACTGTGTTACCTGGCGTACCTTTACCTGTGATCACTTTATCATCTACTGTTACTGGGTTAACAGTTGGTTGTTTCGCCGTGTTCGGATAGTCTCCGACTGTTGTTTCCGCAGCTGGTGATGTATGACCTTTATCGTCTTTTTCTACGACGCTGATTTTATCGCCTGGTTTTAATGTTTTACCTTCTGGAATATCAACGCGGTAGTTACCATCGCCATCTACTTTACCTGTTACTTTCGTACCATCCGGTAATGTGACCTCTACTGTGTGTCCTGGCGTACCTTTACCTGTGATCACTTTATCATCTACTGTTACTGGGTTAACAGTTGGTTGTTTCGCCGTGTTCGGATAGTCTCCGACTGTTGTTTCCGCAGCTGGTGATGTATGGCCATCCTTGTCTTTTTCTACGACGCTGATTTTATCGCCTGGTTCTAATGTTTTACCTTCTGGAATATCAACGTGGTAGTTACCATCGCCATCTACTTCACCTGTTACTTTCGTTCCATCTGGTAATGTCACCTCTACTGTGTGTCCTGGTGTACCTTTACCACTTACGGAT
>NZ_JAOPKZ010000030.1 GCF_025519785.1 Staphylococcus marylandisciuri
GTGGCGTCACAGTGACTTTACCTGTGTTTGGATCAACATCTACTGTCCAGCCTGGTGGCACATCTTTAGGGCCTTCAAATGTTGTATTCGGCGGTAGATTGCCGTCTTTCGTTTGTGGCACTTCTACTGGTACACCTGGTTTCGTACTGTTTTCGTCATAGCCTGGGTCGTGTTGACCTGCATCCGTTTCACTTGGATCTTTCGGCACGACAGTGACTGTTACTGTCGGTGTATCTGTTGAACCGTCTGGATAATGAACGACAACTGGAATATTGACCTTCGTATCCGGTGTTGCGTCCGCCGGTGGCGTCACAGTGACTTTACCTGTGTTTGGATCAACATCTACTGTCCAGCCTGGTGGCACGTCTTTCGGTCCTTCAAACGTTGTACCTGGTGGTAGATTGCCGTCTTTTGTTTGTGGCACTTCTACCGGTGTGCCTGGTTTTGTTCCTTGATCCTCGTATCCAGGATCGTGTTGACCTGCATCCGTTTCACTTGGATCTTTCGGCACGACAGTGACTGTTACTGTTGGCGTATCTGTTGAACCGTCTGGATAGTGAACGACAACTGGAATATTTACTTTCGTATCCGGTGTTGCGTTCGCCGGTGGCGTCACAGTGACTTTACCTGTGTTTGGATCAACGTCTACTGTCCAGCCTGGTGGCACATCTTTAGGGCCTTCAAACGTTGTACCTGGTGGTAGATTGCCGTCTTTCGTTTGTGGCACTTCTACCGGTGTGCCTGGTTTTGTTCCTTGATCCTCGTATCCAGGATCGTGTTGACCTGCATCCGTTTCACTTGGATCTTTCGGCACGACAGTGACTGTTACTGTCGGTGTATCTGTTGAACCATCTGGATAGTGAACGACAACTGGGATATTTACTTTCGTATCCGGTGTTGCGTTCGCCGGTGGCGTCACAGTGACTTTACCTGTCTTCGGATCAACGTCTACTGTCCAACCTGGTGGCACATCTTTAGGGCCTTCGAACGTTGTTCCTGGTGGTAGATTGCCATCTTTCGTTTGTGGCACTTCCACTGGTACGCCTGGTTTCGTACTATTTTCGTCATAGCCTGGGTCATGTTGACCTGCATCTGTTTCACTTGGATCTTTCGGCACGACAGTCACTGTTACTGTCGGTGTATCTGTTGAACCATCTGGATAGTGAACGACAACTGGAATATTTACTTTCGTATCCGGTGTTGCGTTCGCCGGTGGCGTCACCGTTACCTTACCTGTATTTGGATCAACATCCACTGTCCAGCCTGGTGGTACATCTTTAGGGCCTTCGAATGTTGTATTCGGCGGTAGATTGCCATCTTTCGTTTGTGGCACTTCTACTGGTACACCTGGTTTTGTTCCTTGGTCCTCGTATCCAGGGTCGTGTTGACCTGCATCTGTTTCACTTGGATCCTTCGGCACAACAGTGACTGTTACTGTTGGTGTATCTGTTGAACCATCTGGATAGTGAACGACAACTGGGATATTTACTTTCGTATCCGGTGTTGCGTTCGCCGGTGGCGTCACAGTGACTTTACCAGTATTTGGATCAACGTCTACTGTCCAACCTGGTGGCACATCTTTTGGTCCCTCAAACGATGTACCTGGTGGTAGATTGCCGTCTTTCGTTTGTGGTACTTCCACTGGTGTACCTGGTTTTGTCGATTGATCTTCATAACCTGGGTCATGTTGACCTGCATCTGTTT
>NZ_JAOPKZ010000031.1 GCF_025519785.1 Staphylococcus marylandisciuri
TCGTATCCGGTGTCGCATTCGCCGGTGGCGTCACGGTTACCTTACCTGTATTTGGATCAACATCTACTGTCCAACCTGGTGGCACGTCTTTTGGTCCCTCAAACGATGTACCTGGTGGTAGATTGCCGTCTTTCGTTTGTGGTACTTCCACTGGTGTACCTGGTTTTGTCGATTGATCTTCATAACCTGGGTCATGTTGACCTGCATCTGTTTCACTTGGATCTTTCGGCACGACAGTGACTGTTACTGTTGGTGTATCTGTTGAACCGTCTGGATAATGAACGACAACTGGAATATTCACCTTCGTATCCGGTGTCGCATTCGCCGGTGGCGTCACGGTTACCTTACCTGTATTTGGATCAACATCTACTGTCCAACCTGGTGGCACGTCTTTTGGTCCCTCAAACGATGTACCTGGTGGTAGATTGCCATCTTTCGTTTGTGGCACTTCTACTGGTACACCTGGTTTCGTACTGTTTTCGTCATAGCCTGGATCGTTATTTTGTGCATCATTTGGCGTTACCGTCACATGTAGCGTTGGTGTATCTGTTGAGCCATCTGGATAACGTACCGTTACAGGAATATCTACTTTTGTGCCTGGTTCCGCGTTTTCCGGTGGCGTTACCGTTACCTTACCTGTATTTGGATCAACATTTACTGTCCAGCCTGGTGGCACGTCTTTCGGTCCTTCAAACGTCGTACCTGATGGTAAGTCTCCGTCTTTTGTTTGCGGTACTTCCACAGGTACACCTGGTTTCGTTGATTGATCTTCATAACCTGGGTCATTACTCTGAGCGTCATTTGGCGTTACCGTCACATGTAGCGTCGGTGTATCTGTTGAACCGTCTGGATAATGAACGACAACTGGAATATCTACTTTCGTGCCTGGTGCCGCATCCTCCGGTGGCGTCACAGTCACTTTACCTGTGTTTGGTTCTACAGTTACTGTCCAACCTGACGGTGGTGTCTCTGGGCCTTCAAATGTTGTACCTGTTGGTAAGTCTCCGTCTTTTGTTTGTGGTACTTCCACTGGTGTACCTGGTTTTGTTGATTGATCTTCGTAACCTGGGTCATTACTCTGAGCGTCATTTGGCGTTACCGTTACATGTAGCGTCGGTGTATCCGTTGAACCGTCTGGGTAACGTACCGTTACTGGAATATCTACTTTTGTGCCTGGTTCCGCGTTTTCCGGTGGCGTTACCGTTACCTTACCTGTATCTGGATCAACATCTACTTTCCAGCCTGTCGGTACATCTTTCGGGCCTTCAAATGTTGTACCTGATGGTAATTCGCCATCTTTCGTTTGTGGTACTTCCACTGGTGTACCTGGTTTTGTCGATTGATCTTCATAACCTGGATCATTACTCTGAGCGTCATTTGGCGTTACCGTAATGTGTAGCGTCGGTGTATCTGTTGAGCCATCTGGATAATTTACCGTCACTGGAATATCCACTTTTGTACCTGGTGCCGCCTCCTTCGGTGGCG
>NZ_JAOPKZ010000032.1 GCF_025519785.1 Staphylococcus marylandisciuri
GGCTCTTTGTCAAATAGGACTGGTTATTGAAAACCAGAGATTAAGCAGTCTTGTGCTGCTTAATCTCTTTTTTTGGATGAGCTACAAAAAGATTTGTACATAGAATGATACGACTGCGCAAATGATCAAAGTTTCTATAACCAAAAGATACTCGCTGTATAAGTTTGATTTTAGTATTAATGCCCTCAAGTGGGCCGTTAGTCAAGTTTCTATAGACCATCGTGTTATCTATCATGCTAGTATATTTTTTTAGTGTTTTAACGACTGTTTGAAGCTGAGGGGAAATGCGAGTAATTTCTATATTTTTTAAAGCTAACTCAAAAGCTGTTTGGTCATTTTCTCTTAATGCATATCTTAATTTATTTACAAGATCGTACGTATTTAAAAGCTTTTTATCAAAACCCAGTAAGTGTTTAACAATCCCTTTCTGTGTCTTCCATTGTTTATACAATCGGAAACGACGATAAGTAAACCCTTCGAGTTGTTCCTGAGGTTTTAAAAGCATTTTCCAGTAACGTTTAAACTTATTGTACAGAGGTCTTTGAGCATTCTTGAAACGATTCATTACCGATACGCGTGTCATATTCAGCGCCCGATTTAAAGCCTGAACAATATGGAAACGATCGATGATGATTTCGGCATTTGGAAATACCTCTTTAATCAATACCATGTAAGGCTCGTACATATCAATAGACACAGTTTTTACGCGTTTTCTTTCGGCAAGCGGAAAACGATAAAAATAGTTTTTTAAAGCAAATAACCGACGATCTGGCACAATATCAACAATCCGATGGGTGATAGCATCTGCATAAATAAAACTCATCTTACCGTCAATGTTTTTCACACTTTTAAATTCATCCATCATTAAGTGTTCAGGTAAATATTTAAATGGGGTTTGGGCGACTTGAGAAGCCGCTTGGTTCATGATTCGAGAAACTGTAGAACAACTGACATGACAGGATTGACCAATCGATTTTTGTGACCGTAGGTCCACGGCCTTGTTTAAAACCGCTAAGCGTGTGTTCCAACTAATAAAGCAATGACGCTCAACGAGGGAAGTTTCAGCAGTGAAATAGCTACAGCACTTTTTACAGTAGTAACGTTGCTTTCTCAAAACGAGGTACGCCGCTTTCTCAGAAACTCGAGGTATCGTAAGACACGATTTTTTAAAACCATTTTTAATAATACTATTATTCATGTTATCCAGACCGCAAAGCTGACATCGCTCAGGATGATAAGTTAATTTGCCGAAGTAAAATAAAGCTACGACTCCTTTGTATTGCTTTTCTTCAACTTTTTCTTCTAACAGAATGTTTTTATCTTTAATTCCAAGCGTTGTTAGTATAATATTAAACATAAGCGCATTATCTCCTTAATTTTAAGTGGGCGTATACTTTTAATTATAGAGATAATTGCGCTCTTTTTGTATTAAAAAATAGGACCGGTTGGGTCACCAGTCCTATTTAGTATAGACCC
>NZ_JAOPKZ010000033.1 GCF_025519785.1 Staphylococcus marylandisciuri
AAATCCTTAGAAAGGAGGTGATCCAGCCGCACCTTCCGATACGGCTACCTTGTTACGACTTCACCCCAATCATTTGTCCCACCTTCGACGGCTAGCTCCACAAAGTGGTTGCTCCACCGGCTTCGGGTGTTACAAACTCTCGTGGTGTGACGGGCGGTGTGTACAAGACCCGGGAACGTATTCACCGTAGCATGCTGATCTACGATTACTAGCGATTCCAGCTTCATGTAGTCGAGTTGCAGACTACAATCCGAACTGAGAACAACTTTATGGGATTTGCTTGACCTCGCGGTTTAGCTGCCCTTTGTATTGTCCATTGTAGCACGTGTGTAGCCCAGATCATAAGGGGCATGATGATTTGACGTCATCCCCACCTTCCTCCGGTTTGTCACCGGCAGTCACCTTAGAGTGCCCAACTGAATGCTGGCAACTAAGCTTAAGGGTTGCGCTCGTTGCGGGACTTAACCCAACATCTCACGACACGAGCTGACGACAACCATGCACCACCTGTCACTTTGTCCCCCGAAGGGGAAACCTCTATCTCTAGAGGGATCAAAGGATGTCAAGATCTGGTAAGGTTCTTCGCGTTGCTTCGAATTAAACCACATGCTCCACCGCTTGTGCGGGTCCCCGTCAATTCCTTTGAGTTTCAACCTTGCGGTCGTACTCCCCAGGCGGAGTGCTTAATGCGTTAGCTGCAGCACTAAGGGGCGGAAACCCCCTAACACTTAGCACTCATCGTTTACGGCGTGGACTACCAGGGTATCTAATCCTGTTTGATCCCCACGCTTTCGCACATCAGCGTCAGTTACAGACCAGAAAGTCGCCTTCGCCACTGGTGTTCCTCCATATCTCTGCGCATTTCACCGCTACACATGGAATTCCACTTTCCTCTCCTGCACTCAAGTTTCCCAGTTTCCAATGACCCTCCACGGTTGAGCCGTGGGCTTTCACATCAGACTTAAGAAACCGCCTACGCGCGCTTTACGCCCAATAATTCCGGATAACGCTTGCCACCTACGTATTACCGCGGCTGCTGGCACGTAGTTAGCCGTGGCTTTCTGATTAGGTACCGTCAAGACGTGCACAGTTACTTACACGTTTGTTCTTCCCTAATAACAGAGTTTTACGACCCGAAGGCCTTCTTCACTCACGCGGCGTTGCTCCGTCAGGCTTTCGCCCATTGCGGAAGATTCCCTACTGCTGCCTCCCGTAGGAGTCTGGACCGTGTCTCAGTTCCAGTGTGGCCGATCACCCTCTCAGGTCGGCTACGTATCGTCGCCTTGGTAAGCCGTTACCTTACCAACTAGCTAATACGGCGCGGGTCCATCTATAAGTGACAGCAAGGCCGCCTTTCACTGTAGGACCATGCGGTCCCACATGTTATCCGGCATTAGCCCCGGTTTCCCGGAGTTATTCCAGTCTTATAGGTAGGTTACCCACGTGCTACTCACCCGTCCGCCGCTAACGTCGG
>NZ_JAOPKZ010000034.1 GCF_025519785.1 Staphylococcus marylandisciuri
TCTGGAATATCAACGTGGTAGTTACCATCGCCATCTACTTCACCTGTTACTTTCGTTCCATCTGGTAATGTCACCTCTACTGTGTGTCCTGGTGTACCTTTACCACTTACGGATGGATCTCCACCTTGAACTGGATCAACAGTTGGTTGCTTCGCTGTGTTTTCTGTGTCATTTACAGTGACTTCTGTCGCTGGTGATGTATGACCTTTATCGTCTTTTTCTACGACGCTGACTTTATCTCCAGCATTAAATGGTTTATCAGTAGGTACTGGTACACTCCAGTTTCCTTTTTCATCCACTTTACCTGTTACTTTCGTACCATCCGGTAATGTGACTTCTACTGTGTGTCCTGGTTTACCGTCGTGACCAGTAATATTTTTGTCACCTTTAGTAACTGGATTAACATTAGGCGTTACTGTATTATCTTCGTCATCTTTAATTTTAACTGGCACTTCTACTTTTTCACTTGAACCATCCGGATAAGTTACCGTTACAGGAATGTTTGTTGTGCCTGATGTATTTCCGTCTGGTAATTTCGCGCCTTCATCTACTGTGACTGTCGGCTGTTTGCCTTCTGTTGGATAGCCTGGTACTGTGACTGCTCCTGTTACATCGTCTGATGTTACTGGTGTACCGTGTTCTTTCTCTACTGGTGTTACCTTCGGTTCGTATTTATCTTTGTCGGCTTGATTACCTATTGTTACCGGTACTGTTACGTGATCTTCTGTACCATCTGGATATCTCACTGTCACTGGTACATCTGTCTTGCCTGATGTATTTCCGTCTGGTAATTTCGCACCTTCATCTACTGTGACTGTCGGCTGTTTACCTTCTGTTGGGTAGCCTGGTACTGTGACTGCTCCTGTTACATCATCTGATGTTACTGGTGTACCGTGTTCTCTCTCTACTGGTGTTACCTTCGGTTCATACTTATCTTTGTCGGCTTGATTACCTATTGTTACCGGTACTGTCACGTGATCTTCTGTGCCATCTGGATATCTCACTGTCACTGGTACATCTGTCTTGCCTGACGTATTACCATCTGGTAATTTCGCACCTTCATCTACTGTGACTGTCGGCTGTTTACCTTCTGTTGGATAGCCTGGTACTGTGACTGCTCCTGTTACATCATCTGATGTTACTGGTGTACCGTGTTCTCTCTCTACTGGTGTTACCTTCGGTTCATACTTATCTTTGTCGGCTTGATTACCTATTGTTACTGGTACTGTCACGTGATCTTCTGTGCCATCTGGATATCTCACTGTCACTGGTACATCTGTTTTACCTGATGTATTGCCGTCTGGTAATTTCGCACCTTCATCTACTGTGACTGTCGGCTGTTTACCTTCTGTTGGGTAGCCTGGTACTGTGACTGCTCCTGTTACATCATCTGATGTTACTGGTGTACCGTGTTCTCTCTCTACTGGTGTTACCTTCGGTTCGTACTTAT
>NZ_JAOPKZ010000035.1 GCF_025519785.1 Staphylococcus marylandisciuri
TGGGACATAAAGATCTTTGATTAGAGAGAATAAGGCAATTTCTATTGTAATAATACAGAAATTGCCTTTTTTACTATTATTTTGACTATAGTTAGCTCGTTGAGCTACTACTTTTCTTATATTAAGTGCCATTAATACAAAACCAAGTTCTCTTTTAACTTTATTTATGCCTCTAACCGACATTCGAGTGAAACCCAAAATAGCCTTCATAAATCCAAAAACTGGTTCTACGTCAATTTTTCTTTGACTGTAGATCTTTTTAGTTTCTGGTTCTGAAAGCTTTTGGTTAACTTGTGATTTGAAGTATTCCCAATTATAATTCTTCATTAACTTTTTATTCGATTTTGAATTTGATTTCATACAATAGTTTTTCAATAGACAATCTGAACAATCATCGCATTCATATAATTTAAAATCTCTTTTAAATCCATATTTATCATGGCGGTAGGCATACCTTTTAAAACCAAGTCTTTTATGATTCGGGCAAATAAATTCATCATTGATTTCATCATATCCCCAATTGTGAGTATTAAAAATGTCACTTTTATATTTTTTAGTTTTATCCTTAATAAACATGCCATAAGTTATAAGTGGTGTTCGATTAAATTCATCTATAATTGCAATATAATTAGGTTCACTACCATAACTAGCGTCAGCTACAATGTATTCAGGTAAATGACCGTAGGTCTTTTTAATCAATGATAAAAAAGGAATTATTGTTCTTGTGTCTGTCGGATTTTGATAAACATTATATGATAGAACAAATTGAGAATTTGTCGCTATTTGTAAATTATATCCTGGCTTAAGCTGGCCATTTTTCATATGGTCTTCCTTCATTCTCATAAAAGTCGCATCATGGTCTGTTTTAGAATAACTATTTCTATCTTGGAGTATAGCTTTTTGTGTTTTATATTTATCCTTTCGTTCTAAATAAGCAGCGAATTTCTTTTTATATCTTTTGATTTGAGTTCGCTTTTGACGAGCTTGCTTTCTTAATCGAGTACATTTTTCATGTTCAATATTATAATTTAAATCTTCGATTTCTTTATCTAGATGAGTACCAATTGAATTAATTTCTTCTCTTGTTAAATCACTATCTCCATCTTCTTTAATCTCTGGTATAATCTTTT
>NZ_JAOPKZ010000036.1 GCF_025519785.1 Staphylococcus marylandisciuri
CCCGAAGCCGGTGGAGCAACCACTTTGTGGAGCTAGCCGTCGAAGGTGGGACAAATGATTGGGGTGAAGTCGTAACAAGGTAGCCGTATCGGAAGGTGCGGCTGGATCACCTCCTTTCTAAGGATTTTATACGGAATACTTTCGATAGAAAGTAAGGAATAACGTGACATATTGCATTTAGTTTTGAATGCTCATTCGAGTATTCAACTTGATTTAAAACTTCCGTAAGACAGCGGATCTCAATCGATCATAATCGACTGGAAAGCTGATCTCGGAAAGTATTGTACATTGAAAACTAGATAGTAAGTAAGATAGATTTTACCAAGCAAAACCGAGTGAATTAGAGTTTTTAAAAGCTTGAATTCAAAAATAATCGCTAGTGTTCGAACGAACACTCACTGATTAATAACTGGTGTGTTTGAGTTGAGTAAGTATGGGTTGCTTACCTACGTAAGTGACTGCGACTTCGAAGTGAAGCTGAAGAAGCATGCGAGTGCTTGACTCAAAACGATGTGCTTTGAAAGAAAGCGATTGTCAGGCGATGAAACAAGCTAAGAAGTAAAGGAGCTTACCTATGTAAGTGACTGCCACTTCGAAGCGAAGTTGAAGAAGCATGTGAGCGCTTGACTCAAAGCAGGATAGATTAAGTTATTAAGGGCGCACGGTGAATGCCTTGGCACTAGAAGCCGATGAAGGACGTTACTAACGACGATATGCTTTGGGGAGCTGTAAGTAAGCTGTGATCCAGAGATTTCCGAATGGGGGAACCCAGCACGAGTGATGTCGTGTTATCAACATGTGAATCCATAACATGTTTGAAGGTAGACCCGGAGAACTGAAACATCTTAGTACCCGGAGGAAGAGAAAGAAATATCGATTCCCAGAGTAGCGGCGAGCGAAACGGGAAGAGCCCAAACCAATGAGCTTGCTCATTGGGGTTGTAGGACACTCTATACGGAGTTACAAACGTTGACGTTAGACGAAGTAGTTGGAAAGCTACATCAAAGAAGGTAATAATCCTGTAGTCGAAAACGTTAACACTCTTGAGTGGATCCTGAGTACGACGGAGCACGTGAAATT
>NZ_JAOPKZ010000037.1 GCF_025519785.1 Staphylococcus marylandisciuri
TGGATCACAGCTTACTTACAGCTCCCCAAAGCATATCGTCGTTAGTAACGTCCTTCATCGGCTTCTAGTGCCAAGGCATTCACCGTGCGCCCTTAATAACTTAATCTATCCTGCTTTGAGTCAAGCGTTCGCATGCTTCTTCAACTTCGCCTCGAAGTGGCAGTCACTTACATAGGTAAGCTCCTTTACTTCTTAGCTCGTTTCATCGCCTGACAATCGCTTTCTTTCAAAGCATATTGTTTTGAGTCAAGCGTTCGCATACTTCTTCAACTTCGCCTCGAAGTGGCAGTCACTTACATAGGTAAGCTCCTTTACTTCTTAGCTTGTTTCATCGCCTGACAATCGCTTTCTTTCAAAGCATATTGTTTTGAGTCAAGCGTTCGCATACTTCTTCAACTTCGCCTCGAAGTGGCAGTCACTTACATAGGTAAGCTCCTTTACTTCTTAGCTCGTTTCATCGCCTGACAATCGCTTTCTTTCAAAGCATATTGTTTTGAGTCAAGCGCTCGCATGCTTCTTCAGCTTCACTTCGAAGTCGCAGTCACTTACTTAGCTCAACTCAAACACACCAGTTATTAATCAGTGAGTGTTCGTTCGAACACTAGCGATTATTTTTGAATTCAAGCTTTTAAAAACTCTAATTCACTCGGTTTTGCTTGGTAAAATCTATCTTACTTACT
>NZ_JAOPKZ010000038.1 GCF_025519785.1 Staphylococcus marylandisciuri
ATCGTGGTGGGAGACAGTGTCAGGTGGGCAGTTTGACTGGGGCGGTCGCCTCCCAAAAGGTAACGGAGGCGCTCAAAGGTTCCCTCAGAATGGTTGGAAATCATTCATAGAGTGTAAAGGTATAAGGGAGCTTGACTGCGAGACTTACAAGTCGAGCAGGGTCGAAAGACGGACTTAGTGATCCGGTGGTTCCGCATGGAAGGGCCATCGCTCAACGGATAAAAGCTACCCCGGGGATAACAGGCTTATCTCCCCCAAGAGTTCACATCGACGGGGAGGTTTGGCACCTCGATGTCGGCTCATCGCATCCTGGGGCTGTAGTCGGTCCCAAGGGTTGGGCTGTTCGCCCATTAAAGCGGTACGCGAGCTGGGTTCAGAACGTCGTGAGACAGTTCGGTCCCTATCCGTCGTGGGCGTAGGAAATTTGAGAGGAGCTGTCCTTAGTACGAGAGGACCGGGATGGACATACCTCTGGTGTACCAGTTGTCGTGCCAACGGCATCGCTGGGTGGCTATGTATGGACGGGATAAGTGCTGAAAGCATCTAAGCATGAAGCCCCCCTCGAGATGAGATTTCCCAACTTCGGTTATAAGATCCCTCAAAGATGATGAGGTCAATAGGTTCGAGGTGGAAGCGTGG
>NZ_JAOPKZ010000039.1 GCF_025519785.1 Staphylococcus marylandisciuri
ACTTCTGTCGCTGGTGACGCATGATCGTATTTATCTTTCTCTACTACGCTCACTTTATCGCCTGGTTTCAATGTTGTACCTTCTGGTACATCTACACGGTAGTTGCCATCGTCGTCGACTTTACCTGTTACTTTCGTACCATCCGGTAATGTGACCTCTACTGTGTTACCTGGCGTACCTTTACCACTTACGGATGGGTCTCCACCTTTAACTGGATCAACAGTTGGTTGCTTCGCCGTGTTCGGATAGTCTCCGACTGTTGTTTCCGCAGCTGGTGATGTATGGCCATCCTTGTCTTTTTCTACGACGCTGATTTTATCGCCTGGTTTTAATGTTTTACCTTCTGGAATATCAACGCGGTAGTTGCCATCGCCATCTACTTCACCTGTTACTTTCGTTCCATCTGGTAATGTGACTTCTACTGTGTGTCCTGGTGTACCTTTACCACTTACGGATGGGTCTCCACCTTTAACTGGATCAACAGTTGGTTGCTTCGCTGTATTTTCTGTGTCATTTACAGTCACTTCTGTCGCTGGTGACGCATGATCGTATTTATCTTTCTCTACTACGCTCACTTTATCGCCTGGTTTCAATGTTGTACCTTCTGGTACATCTACACGGTAGTTGC
>NZ_JAOPKZ010000003.1 GCF_025519785.1 Staphylococcus marylandisciuri
AGAAAAGTAGTAGCTCAACGAGCTAACTATAGTCAAAATAATAGTAAAAAAGGCAATTTCTGTATTATTACAATAGAAATTGCCTTATTCTCTCTAATCAAAGATCTTTATGTCCCAGCCTCTTTCAGCATCTTGGCAATGCGCTTGTATCAAGCTTTTTTCAATTCTAGTCATCTTTGCCGGGGCGGGACTACGAAATCTTTTTATTCAAACTAGATTTCTGTCCCGCTCCCGTTTTTAGTGTTGACACTTACTAGTTGAGTACCTATAACTGATGTATTCACAAGAAATATAGCGTTAAGCTTATTTTCATTTTCAAATGAATGAACAGGAAATTAAGTAATAATATTAAATTACAGTCTATTCTTTCAAGTTATAAGTAGAAAAAACTCTAAATGAACAGTTAATATACCAGGATTTTTAGATACGTTTGGCAATGAAATGCAGTTTATACAACTATTGAGATAGTGTATTAATCTGCTATATTAATTATTTTTTAAACATTTTGACTTGAATTAATCCTAGATCATTTATTATCTTTTTATTTAAGGTGGTATAGGAAATAGATGAGTCTATTATGTTAAAGGTACTCCTTCGCCTACTTTAATCGTATCCCTCTTGATCGATAGGCAACCACAGTTGTAATTTAGTTAAATCATCATTAAAATTCACATCAAAAGGATAAACTTCAACATATAAACTATTGTGTTCATAAGGTAACGTCATTTGTAAACTTGTTTCTATATAGTACCATGCTTCATTTACCACATAATCTATATTACCTTGCAAATTAAATTTAGCATATTGACGCTCTGGTAAATAACGGCTTTCTAAGTGACTTGGATAGCGTTCACTTGGGACGCCTATAAAGATCTCCATGCCATTATCTAACGGACAACTAATTACAAATAATTCGTGAGGAGAGATATCGTTATATCTCTGTAAATCTTTAATATAACCTTCGACCAGTAAGTCTTCTATGAAATCAGGCACTTTATAAGGGTTCTCTATTTCATCAGCATTTAAATATCTAGCATAACCTACTAAAGGCATGCTCTTAACTTTTTCCAAACGATAACTATATGGTGCGCGTTCAGTAGTAGACAGTTTTAAATATAAACGGGGTTGCATCTTCAAATCATCTTTTTTTGTATTGGCTTGAATTGGCGAAATACCATGAAAGTCACTGAAATCGTTAGCAAAATCATTGGCTGTTTTATATTTATACTTTTTTGCTACATCTACAACGCTTCCAGAACTATTGATTACATCCTTTGCAGCGAGCGTCATTTTTCTCGCTTTAGCATAGTCACTAGGAGATTTACCTACAATCATCTTAAAAGACTGATCTAAATGATATGGTGAAAGACCTACGTAATCACTCAATTCTTGTAATTGAAATGATTCTAGCAAATGGTCTTCAATATGTATGATTGCTTGTTGTATTTGCTTGATAACATCCAATTCTTCCACTCCTAATTTACAATGCGTAGTTCCTATTGTATTAAATTCAATTATACTCATTTTAACTTATTTCCATCAATACTTACATCATAAAGTTGTATATGAGAAAAATAACTATTTTCCTATATGTCTTCAACAATTTTTAACTTTAACACAGATAATCGCTTAATAAAAAGCAACAGCTAAGAGGTCGGGACAAAAGCGTTGAGGATTTGAGCAGGGGCCCCAACAAAGAGAAACTGATACATAATGTAATATCTCAGCATCTTGGCAGTAGATGACTGATTTGAAAACGCGCTTGTATCAAGCTTTTTTCAATTCTAGTCATCCTTGCCGGGGCGGGACTACGAAATCTTTTTATTCAAATTAGATTTCTGTCCCGCTCCCGAATCGTGAGAAGTTTCTGTCGAAAGTCCTGCTTTTGGGACGCCGTTATTCGGTTTCCCAGGGTACTAAAGCTTTATGTCTCAACCTTGTCAACTGTTGCTCAACCAATTGCGATTACTGAACATCTTCCCACCAATGGAAGCCGTCACGACTTAGTAGAAGTTCACTCTCTAATGGACCATTCGTGCCAGCTTCATAATTCGGAAAGTCTGCTGGCGTTTGAGACCATTCTTCATGGATAGCATCTACGAATTTCCACGTGGATTTCAATTCTTCCCAGTGGGTAAAGTTTGTTGCATCACCTTTTAGGCAATCGTACAATAAATTTTCATAGGCATCTACTGTATTCATTTTATCTTGAGCGCTCATTGAGAAAGATAGTTGTACAGGCTCTGTTTCAATACCTTGTACATTTTTCTTCGCATTTAAGTGAAGGGACACTCCTTCATTAGGCTGAATGTTAATAATGAGTAAATTAGAATCTAGTTTCTTATCAGTTTTATAATATAAATTTAATGGTACTTCTTTAAATTCAACCACAACTTGAATTGTTTTACTTTTCATTCGCTTACCTGTTCTGATGTAAAAGGGTACTCCAGCCCATCTAAAGTTATCTATCAATAACTTACCTGCTACTAAAGTAGGTGTGTCTGAATTGGGATCTACTCGATCTTCATCACGATATTTTGGAACGGGTACGCCATCTATAGTACCTTCGTCATATTGACCACGTACAAAATTATGTCTTACCTCTTCGGGTTCTAATCTACGTAATGACTTTAGAACTTTTACTTTCTCAGCTCGTATATCTTCACTATTTAACGAGATTGGCGGTTCCATAGCGAGCAATGCCACCATTTGTAACATGTGGTTTTGAACCATATCTTTCAGGGCACCTGCTGTTTCGTAATAACCGCCTCTATCCTCGACTCCAAGTATCTCTGAGGAAGTGACCTGTATATTAGATATGTACTTATTATTCCATAAAGGTTCGAACATAGCGTTTGCAAATCTCAGAACCTCAATATTTTGAACCATGTCTTTACCTAAGTAATGGTCGATACGATAGATTTCTTCTTCTTTAAAAGATTGTCTAATTTGATTATTAAGTTCTTCAGCTGAAGCTAAATCACTTCCGAAGGGCTTTTCTATGACTAGACGTTTGAAACCGGACGTATCAGTTAACCCAAAGTCTTTGAGGTAATCGGAAATCACTCCGAAGAATTTCGGCGCCATGGCTAAATAGAATAAGCGATTGCCTTCAAGACCAAATTGTTGATCGAGCTGGTTGCTAAAAGTTAGTAATTGTTCATAACTTTTAGCATCACTCACATCGTGCATATGGTAGAAAACATGCTCCATGAATTTATCAATATGTTTGGTATTATTTACATGGGTTTGGATGGATTTCTTAACTTGTGCGCGAAATTCTTCGTTAGAGTAAGCTCTTCTTCCAATTCCAATAATAGCAATATGATCATTTAAGTTATCCTGTTGAAAGAGATGGAAAAGTGAGGGGAATAATTTTCTATGACTTAAATCACCAGTAGCGCCAAAGATAGTGATTAGACATGGAATGTTCCTTATTTTAGTACTCAAGATTAAAACCTCAATTCTTTTTTAATCTTAGTTTATTATAAAACAAGTAGGAAATTTATTCATACCTTTTTGCTTAAGTTTATAAGTGAGTATATCTTTCTAATTATTCTATGATAAAATACTTTCGAAAAGGGGGAAGAATGCATGGAAATAACTTTTTTAGGCACGAGTGCTGGCTTACCCACTAAAGAACGTAATACGCAAGCAGTTGCTTTAAATTTAGCTCCCTATAGCAACCACATTTGGTTGTTTGACGTAGGAGAAGGTACTCAACATCAAATTCTACATCACTCGATCAAATTAGGTAAAGTGGATCATATCTTTCTAACTCATATGCATGGAGACCATATTTTTGGGTTACCAGGTATTTTAACTAGCAGATCTTTTCAAGGCGGAGAAGGTAAACCATTAACCATCGTCGGTCCGAAAGGTATAAAGGAATTCGTAGAGACTACGCTTCGTCTTTCCGCTTCAAAACTTAATTATCCTATCACTTTCATTGAAATAGATAATGAACTTTCCTATCAGCACCATGGCTTTGAAGTTTCGGCACACCTTTTGAATCACGGTATTGCTTCATACGGTTACCGTATTGAAGCACCTTCAACTCCAGGAACTATAGATGTTGCCGCCTTAAAAGAAATCGGTTTAGAACCGGGACCGAAGTATCAACAAGTCAAAACAGAAGAAACATTCGAACATAACGGTCATATATATGATTCTACACAATTCAAAGGGCCAGAAAAGTTAGGACCGACAATAGCGATATTTGGCGATACCAAGCCGTGTCCAAACGAAAAAATGATAGCACATCACGCTGATATCATGGTTCATGAAGGTACTTATTTAGAAGGGGATAAAACGTTAGCTAACAATTATTTTCACAGCCACATTGATGATGTATTTCATTTAGTCGATCTAGCACAAGTCAAACATACTCTAGTTACACACATAAGTAACCGTTATAACATTGAAGAGGTAGACAACTTAAAGGAGAAACTCAAAGAGGAATATGGTCGTAATGATTTTAATATAGTCAAAGATTTTGATGTTGTAGAATTTTAAAGAGGCTGGCACATAAAGGTCTTTGACTAGAGAGAAAGAGGCTGGGACATAATGTAATGTCTCAACCTCTTCAACATTTTGGCAGTAGATGACTGATTTGAAAATGCGCTTGTATCAAGCTTTTTTCAATTCTAGTCATCCTTGCCGGGGCGGGACTACGAAATCTTTTTATTCAAATTAGATTTCTGTCCCGCTCCCTCTTTCAGCATCTTGGCAGTAGATGACTGATTTGAAAAATGCGCTTGTATCAAGCTTTTTTCAGTTCTAGTCATCTTTGTCGGGGCGGGACTACGAAATCTTTTTGTTCAAATTAGATTTCTGTCCCGCTCCCATAACAATACGTATTAAATTGACGAACAGAAAAGAGGCCGGATAACAGCGTTTAGGATTTACGCAGAACCGAACGATAGGTAAAATTATGTTCAAAGTCTTGACGCATCGTGAGTGTTTCTGTCAATAATCCTACTTTTGGAACGCTATTAATCGATTACGAGAGCACAGAGACTTTTGTCTCAACCTCTAACTCATATTAGTACTTCGACTTAGCGATAGTCTATTCGTCGTCATCTTCATCTTGAGAAGAGAGCTCCACACTACGTTCAACTGCTGCTTTTAAACAGTCTTCAAAAATACTTTCAATATCATATTGCGATAAAGCGTTTAATCCAGCTTGAGTAGTACCACCTTTAGAGGTAATATTTTTACGTAATTGATCCATGCCTAGTTCTGACCGTTCAATCATTTTACTCGTACCAATTATTAAATTACGAATTGATTCTTCAACTTGAGATTTCTCTAAACCTAACCGAGTACCAGCGGTAACGTATTGTTCAAATACGTGATATAAGAAAGCTGGACCACTGCCTGTTATTGCAGTAACTTGATGTAAATGATCTTCCGGAACTTCAATAACTGAACCGAAAGCATTGATTAAATCATGAACTTCCTCTTTAGATTTAGGTCCAAAATTATTAGAAAAGCTAATGCCAGTGACAGAGTGACCAACATGCGCATTAGTATTTGGCATAATTCGTGCCACAGGGTTATCAGTTTCTAATTGTTCTTGTATATAAGAAATCGGTAGTCCAGCCATGATGGAAATAAAGCGATTCTCATCAGAGATATGAGGTTTAATGCGTTCTGCTAGTTTGTCAAAATCATAAGGTTTCGTACCTAAAAAAACATAATCTGCGTCTTTCATTAGTTGTTCATCATCATAACTATAACGGACACCTAATTCCTCAGCATGTTTTTTTAAATCCTCCTCGTTAGAGCGATTAGTTAAGTAAATATCATCTGAATTTACTACATTAGAGTTAACTATTCCTGTAAAAATTGCATGTGCCATATTACCTGCACCGTAAAATACGAGTTTCATAATGTTGTATCACTTCCTTTTATTAATATGTATCCATATTAACATAGATACAATGATAGGCTAGGGAAGAGTTGAAAATTACTTAATATAGTGTGTCTCATTCAATCATTGAGGCGTTGCTGAAACATATACAGTTAACATTATACATATAATATATTAGCTAAGTCTAAAGTTATAAAGTATTTATTTGTACTTTCTCTATTCATCTTCTCTCATAATAAAACGTTAGAGAGTAAACGATAAAATCAGAATTCATGGCGATCGTATAGACTTTGTCTTACTTTATCTATGGAACGAATGATTAAATTAACAGAGGAGTCTACATCCTACTTTATGAGTAATGCAAGCGTCTAAATATAATGCGGTTGCTCGCATTGACGAGCGTTTAAGAATCAAACCCTTATTTGACGTAAGTTAATACCTTAATATCCTCTAATTTGTTGCAATAAAAAATGATTGAACTGGGTTAATTCTTAACACAAGCTGATGAACAACAACTTTATAATAATCTTAGGTCATGCTTTGTTAGTACAAAGTTAAAAGGGAGCGGGACAGAAATCTAATTTGAATAAAAAGATTCCTATCCCGCTCCTCCTACCCATGCTAATTATCCTCGGAGGTCAGAACTCCAGTCCTATTTTACGAAAGATAACTATTTCAAATGATTGGTATATTCTTCATTTTTCACGCGATTTCGCGCTGCTTTCACGATATCCCTACTAATTTCTTTGGCGTAATCAAAATTTTTAATATTCTCGTCTATTTGTTCTTTGCTACTTGCTCCAACGATAATTGATCCCATCGGTTCCTGTCCTAATAAATAATTAAATGTAAGAGCAGTTAAATTACTTTCTACTTCTTTAATTGAAGCTATCGTTTCTCCTAGTTCTTGATAGCTATAGTCAAATATACCGTCCATAAATTTATCATCTAATACTTGGTTACTATTTGAGGTGAGAAGACCTTTGAACACAGGACCACGAGCAAGCATTTTTACACCTTTTTGATTTACCTCATCCATTAATGCTTCCGGTCTATTATCTATTAAATTAAATTGAGACATTAAGGTTTCAATTTGACTATGTTTTAAATAGTAGTCGATAACGTTAGGACGTATAGAAGAGATACCATATGCTCTGATTAGTCCTTCTTGTTTTAATTCGTCAAACGCGCTAATCGTTTCATCTAATGGGTCATCGATTGTGCCACCGTGAAGCTGATATAAATCCAAGTGATCTAAGCCTAATCTTCGAAGTGATGCTTTAACCTGTGACTTGATGTAATTTTTAGAAGGATCCCAAAAAGTAGAACCGTCTTCTTGTCGGTGATTACCTACTTTAGTACCAATAACTATATCATCTCGGTTTTGATACTTTTTTAAAGCTTTACCAACAATTTCCTCATTTACACCTTTATCGTAAACATCAGCAGTATCAAAATAAGTTATTCCGTTCTCAAGCGCATGATTAATTATCCCTTCAGCATGATTATAATCTGTGCCTAAACTCATACAACCTAAGCCTAGTTCAGAAAGTTTAATATTACTTTTTAATTCTACTTTATTCATCATTTGTCTCCTTTCATCCACTATAAGTTCGCTATATCAACCGAGGTTGAGACCTTAAGTTTCCGTGCTCTGGGAAACCGATAAACAGCGTCCTAACTGCAGGATTGTCGACAGATACGCTCACGATTCGGGAACGGGACAGAAATCTAATTTGAACAAAAAGAATTTGTTGTCCCGCCCCGGCAAGGATGACTAGAAATGAAAAAAGCTTGATACAAGCGCGTTTTCAAATCAGTCATCTACTGCCAAGATGCTGAAAGAGGGAGCGGGACAGAAATCTAATTTGAATAAAAGGATTTCGTAGTCCCGCCCCGGCAAAGATGACTAGAAATGAAAAAAGCTTGATACAAGCGCATTTTCAAATCAGTCATCTACTGCCGAGATGTTGAAGAGGCGTGGATTTATGTCCCAGCTTCTTTCTCTCTAGTCAAAGACCATTATGTCCCAGTATCTCTTTGTTGGGGCCCCACACCAACTCGCAGTGCTTGTGGAAACTGGTTTCCCAGTTTCTCTTTGTTGGGGCCCACCCCAACTCGCAGTGCTTGTGGAAACTGGTTTCCCAGTTTCTCTTTGTTGGGGCCCCCTGCTCAAATCCTAAACGCTTTAGTCTCGACCTCTTACACGGTCATATTTACCCATTTATTCCTTTTTGTAATTATAATCCATACTTTTTCAAGCTGTTAGAATAAACTCTTGAGCTTTTACTCTCATTGAGTTAAGACTATAATATGATAATAACAATCATTTAAATACATACAAAGGAGAATAAAAATTGGAATTTAATGAAAAGACAATCAGTAAAGAAAGTATTTATCAAGGGAAGATTATAGACTTAGAAGTGCACGAAGTTGAATTAATAAATGGTGAATCTTCTAAAAGAGAACTTGTCTTTCATAATGGTGCAGTAGCTGTATGTGCGCTTACCCCCGACAATAAAATTGTATTGGTAAAACAATTCCGTAAACCGTGCGAAAAGCCATTATTGGAAATTCCAGCAGGTAAGCTTGATCAAGGTGAGAATCGAGAAGAAGCAGCAGCCCGCGAATTAGAAGAGGAGACTGGATATCGCGCTAAAAGCCTTCAATGGGTGACTGATATGTATGGTTCACCTG
The DNA here is from genome assembly GCF_025519785.1 of Staphylococcus marylandisciuri. Lineage (GTDB taxonomy): Bacteria > Bacillota > Bacilli > Staphylococcales > Staphylococcaceae > Staphylococcus > Staphylococcus marylandisciuri. Next base: position 8,573 of record NZ_JAOPKZ010000003.1, read on the forward strand.
GTTTCTCCAATGAACGACTATCAATTTACTTTGCTGATCAATTAGAAAAAGGAGATATGCATCCAGACGAAGACGAATTTATAGAGATTCAATTATTCTCAATTGAAGAAATCGCGGAAATGTTACAACGTGGCGAATTAGAAGATGCTAAAACAATAATTGCTTTACAACATATGTTGCTTAATTATAATCATTCTAAATAAATAATGTTACTAACTTGCGAATTTTATCAATTACTGGTATTTTAATTATGAATCATTATCAATGATAAATGAGTTTCTTAAAATAATTATGGTAGAGGAGTGAACCTTCCGTGGAAGAACGTTTAAATCGCGTGAAGCAACAATTACAACAATCATCTTATAAACTAACTCCTCAACGCGAGGCAACATTACGTGTATTAATTGAGAATGAAAAAGATCACCTTAGCGCTGAAGATGTCTATTTAAAGGTAAAGGAAAGCGCTCCAGAAATTGGTTTAGCAACAGTCTATCGTACTTTAGAATTGCTTGCTGAGCTTAAAGTTGTTGATAAGATCAATTTCGGTGATGGGGTAGCTCGTTTTGATTTGCGCAAAGAAGGGGCTAAACATTTCCATCATCACTTAGTTTGTATGGAATGTGGAAAGGTTGAAGAGATTGAAGAAGATCTCTTACCTCAAGTGGAAGATAAGGTTGAACGAGACTTTAATTTTAGAATCTCTGACCACCGTTTAACATTTCATGGCGTATGTTCCGACTGCCAAGCTAAGGGGAAATAAGCTTCATTAAGAGGTATGACTATGGATGAGATAATCGAAGAATATTTAAAGTTCATTCAGCTGGAAAAAGGGCTAAGCGCTAACACTATAGGAGCATATCGTAGGGATTTAAACAAATATCAGGCTTTCTTAGATAACCATCATATCAGCCACATTGATTTTGTAGAGAGAGAGACCATCCAACTCTGTCTAGGTAAATTCCAAGATGAGGGTGCATCTGCTAAATCAATTGCGCGGTTTATATCAACATTAAAAAGCTTTCATCAATTCGCTTTAAGAGAGAAATATGCTGCAAAAGATCCTACGGTATTAATAGAAACCCCTAGATATGAGCGTAAGCTACCAGACGTCTTAGAAGTAGACGAAGTCATACGGTTGATTGAAGCTCCTGATACCTCAAAGAATAACGGTTGTAGAGATCGTGCTATACTTGAATTATTATATGCAACTGGTATACGAGTAACTGAACTCATTAATTTAAAGGTAGAAGATCTTAACCTTATGATGGGGTTCGTACGCGTGTTCGGTAAAGGTAATAAAGAGCGCATCGTCCCATTAGGCGATACAGTTATTGATTATTTAGATTATTATTTAAACAGTGTTCGACCCAAACTCATGAAAAATACAGTTACCGACGGGTTATTTTTAAATTTACGTGGTAAGCCATTAACGAGACAAGCCATTTGGAAATCGATTAAACAATATGGCGTTAAAGCTCAGATTCACAAAACTTTAACTCCTCACACCTTACGTCATTCATTCGCTACACATCTGTTAGAAAACGGTGCGGATTTACGAGCAGTTCAAGAAATGTTAGGGCACTCCGACATTTCAACTACTCAACTATACACACACGTATCAAAATCTCAAATTCGTAAAATATATAATAATTTCCATCCTAGAGCTTAAAATCTAACGGATTTATATTAATTAACGTACTTTAACTCATTTCACAGTAGTATTACCAAGAAGTATTATTAAAAGAGAACCATATTTGAGCATGACTACCAGACTAAGCTAAGTTGCCAGCAAGATAATTTGTAGAGAAGTCGTCATTCATGCTGTTTCGCTTCCGCTCATAAAGCAAGTCTTATTCGTTGGCTTTAGAAGTATTTCTTGTGGATTAAAAGTGACTAAATTGGGTAGCTATTCCCTCGTTTATGAAAGATCAAACTTAAATTTTGTGTATAGAACTACTATCTTCTATACCTTTGACACGATTAATAATTTAAGCGCTTGTTCTCTAGCGCTGCCTTACGAGCTTGTACTACAGCCGTCCGATCTCTTTCAAGGTGATGGTGCTTAATATAACTATCCTCAACAACACGTGACGTAAATGTATAATCTGGATAGTGCATCATAATTTGATCGATCATATGTTGTGAAAGAGGAATTCTAACAGGCGTGAATTGTTCTTTGTTCTCTACTTTACTCATTTGCAATTTTAAAAGCCTTTGGTAGTCATACTTAATCAACCCCAAATCAATATCATTAGGCGCCGTTTGATTATCGATAACTTTTAAAGCCTTCTTAAACGATTTATAAGCTCCTTTCAAATTTCCTCTTCTATAGTGATAGCAAGCTGTGGCACACAGTATTAAGCTTACTATTGAATCTTCTTTAGTGAAATACCTATTCTCTTTCCAAGCTTCCTCTAGAATATCATGACAGAGAAAATAATGTTGGTGATAGTGAAAGTGATAATAAAAAGCGATTAATGCTTGTGACATCATAGCCCACTCCAAATTTAAATATCTATAACTTCATGCTATAATATTTGAGTGAATTAAGCACTTAAATTGCAAGTGATTGAGGTAGATAAAATGTATGAAGTAAAGCTTGATGCTTTCAATGGACCATTAGATTTATTGCTTCACCTTATTCAAAAATTTGAAATTGATATCTATGATATACCTATGAAAGAATTGACGGAGCAATACATGCACTATATTCACGCAATGAATCAATTAGAAATTAATTTAGCCAGCGAATATTTAGTCATGGCATCTGAATTATTAATGATAAAAAGTAAATTACTCTTACCTCAACACGAAGAAGAGGAAGTAACAGAAGAAGATCCGAGAGAATCGTTAGTTGGTCGCTTAATTGAGTATCAAAATTACAAAGAATATACAGACATTTTAAATGAAAAAAAAGCCGAACGTTCTAAACTTTATTCTAAACATCCCACTGACTTATCACACCTTGAAACCGCTGATACATGGGATGCCAATCAAACCATAGATTTAACTGAACTCATTATAGCTTATCAACGAGTGAAGACTCGGATGGATTATCAGAAACCAAAATCTGTAGAGATTCGTAAAGAAGCGTTTACGATTCAACAAGCGACATCAATAGTGAACCAAAAATTGAGAGTGAACCAATCCTTTAATTTCTTTAGCTTATTTACATTCAAAGAGCCAGTTGAACATGTAGTTACCCATTTTTTAGCTATTCTTGAGATGTCTAAGTCAGGTCTTGTAAATATAGAGCAACTTAACAGTTTTGAGGATATCAACGTCGTCAGAGGAGTGAATTATCAAATTGAAAAGTCTTGATATACTAGAAGCCTTACTTTACACGGCTGGAGATGAAGGTTTAGAGATCAGTCAGTTAAGTAAAGTAATGGATGTGGCTCCCAAGGAAATAGAATCTTTGGTTGAAAGTTATACTTCACACGGACTAAATATACAACGTTACGGTAATACATACGTGCTCACAACGCGCGAAGATGCTTCACAATACATAGAACAATTAATCAAACAAGATAATCATATGAAGCTCTCTCAAGCAGCTATGGAAGCGTTGTCTATCATCGCTTACAATCAACCAATTACTAGAAGCGATATTGAAATGATTCGGGGTATAAATAGTGATGGTGCTGTAAAGACGCTTATAGCTAGGGGGTTAATAGAAGCAAAGTCAGAAACTAATTCTCGTAGCCAACAGCTTTATACGACGAACTTATTTTTAAACGTCTTTGGAATTGAAAGTATAGATGAGTTGCCGACAACCGAGGAAGAAGACGAAGAAATTGAAGCATTCTTTAGTAATTTAATCAATCAAAAAGGAGAAGACGATGAATAGTAATATTGAAAGGTTACAAAAACGTATTGCCAACAGCGGCTATACTTCTAGACGTAAAGCTGAAAGTTTAATCGTAGACGGTAAAGTGAAAGTTAATGGAGAAACTGTCACAGAACTCGGAACTAAAGTGAAAGCCAGTGATGAAGTCGAAGTAGAAGGTGTTAAAATTGAACAAGAAGATAAACTATATATTCTTTTCTATAAACCTGCTCAAGTCATTACTAGCGTATCAGATGATAGAGGTCGTACAGTAGTTACAGATTATTTTAAAGATATTGAAACTAGAATCTACCCAGTAGGTCGTCTAGACTATGATACTTCAGGCTTACTTATCCTTACCAATGATGGAGAGTTCACAAACTTAATCACTCATCCACGTTATAAGATAAAAAAGAAATATGTCGCTAAAATAAATGGTTATCTACTACGTGAAGAAGTCAAATCTTTAGAGCAAGGTGTAAAGTTAGAGGATGGTTGGACCCAACCAGCTCAAGTTAAGATTAAACGGCAAGACAAAGAGAAAGAGACGACTTTAGTAGAAATCACAATACATGAAGGCCGAAATCGCCAAGTTCGACGTATGTTTGAATACTTAGGTTATAAGGTAAACAAATTGCAACGAACTCAAGTAGGACCATTAAACCTGAAGGGTCTCAACGCTGGGGAAGGACGTGTAATGACCCCGCATGAAGTAAAGACGCTCCGCCACTTAGCCGAACATGGTAAGGGCTGACAATCCACGATTAGAATCAACTTAAAACGTGTTTAGCACAATTATAATGAAGCTTTTTTATAAAATACTTTTACCTTCAAACATATGATATAATAGTAGTGAAGAGATATGTAGAAGTGTGGGAGGTAGACAAATGCCTAATGAAATTCTTGTAGTTGATGACGAAGACAGAATTAGAAGACTACTCAGATTGTATTTAGAAAGAGAATCATTTGAAATAGAAGAGGCTAAAGATGGTAAGGAAGCATATCAAAAAGCAATAGAGCATGATTTTGACTGTATATTACTTGATTTAATGTTGCCAGAAATGGATGGCATCAGTGTGGCTTCTAAATTACGCGAACAGAAAGATACACCGATTATCATGCTGACTGCTAAAGGAGAAGAGACGAACCGAGTTGAGGGCTTTGAATCAGGGGCTGATGATTACATCGTCAAACCTTTCTCCCCACGAGAAGTTGTATTACGTGTAAAAGCACTATTAAGACGTACTCAAGGCAGTACTACTGAGCAAAGCGAACCTCACGCGAGAGATTTAATAGAGTTTCAACATTTAATCATTGATAACGATGCCCATCGCGTTAAAGCTGATCAAAAAGAAGTCAATTTAACTCCGAAAGAATATGAACTTCTCATCTTCTTAGCGAAGACACCCAATAAAGTCTTTGATCGAGAGCAATTGTTAAAAGAAGTTTGGCACTATGAATTCTATGGAGACTTAAGAACTGTAGACACTCATGTTAAGCGTCTAAGAGAAAAGTTAAATCGTGTCTCCGAAGAAGCAGCGAGTATGATTCAAACTGTTTGGGGTGTCGGATATAAATTTGAGGTAGCTGAACATGATGAACCGGCTCAATAATGTAGTTATTAAACTGTGGTTAACTATAATATTTATAGTAACGACAGTTTTAATTTTACTAAGTATTGCATTGATAACCTTTATCCAATCCTATTTCACACAAGATACCGAAAATCAACTTAAGGATAATGCGCAACGTATCAGTCATCTTGTAGAACATACTGATGATACTGACACAGCGATTGAACATAGTCGTTCCTTAATAGAGGGCCCCGTTGGACTCATAATCATGAAAGATAAGAACGTGGTAGCTAAAGAGCGCGATGATCAAGCGAAATATAAAATGTTAAACGAAATTAAGAGAAACAAAGATTATCACAAAGTCTTTGACAATGGGAAACATATTTCTGAACATGTAACGATTAATGTGGATGGTAAGTCAAGAACGTACGTCCTCATTGGCTATCCCACTCAACATCTATCACATAAGCAAGATCAACATCACAAATTCAGTGGCGTCTTTATCTATCAAGATCTTAAAAGTATCGAACATACCAATAATGTGATAGCACTCATCATTTTAATTATGGCGGTCATATTTTTAGCTATAACTACAGTATTCGCATTCTTCTTATCATCTCGAATTACTAAACCATTAAGACAGTTACGCGCTCAAGCTCTAAAGGTTTCAAAAGGCGAGTACACTCAAACTCTACCTGCCCATACTAAAGATGAAATTGGAGAGTTATCACGTGCCTTCAACACTATGAGTTCAGAAATACAACAACATATTGAAGCGATTTCTTCTTCAAAAAATATTAGAGATAGCTTAATTAATTCGATGGTCGAAGGGGTATTAGGCTTTAACGATAATAAAGAAATTATCTTATCTAATTATATGGCTGAGAAAATCTTAAACACCTTAGACGATGAAACTTTAAACAAACTAGAGAAACAAAATCAACGCACTATAGATGAAAAACAAACACAGTTTGAAGAATACGAAATCAACACGCGCTACTACGTTATCATTATGAGTTATATCCAACAAATACAACCTGATGGCAGAAGCGGTGTAGTGGCTATTATAAGAGATATGACTAATGAGCATAATGTAGATCAAATGAAGAAAGACTTCATAGCTAATGTATCTCATGAGTTGCGGACGCCTATTTCACTATTACAAGGTTACACCGAGTCAATCGTTGATGGTATAGTTACTGAACCAGATGAAATTAGAGATTCGTTATCAATTGTACTGGATGAAACTAAGAGATTAAATCGACTTGTAAATGAACTCTTAAATGTTGCACGAATGGACGCTGAAGGACTCACCGTAGAACAGAAAGCTCAACCTATAGACATATTATTAGATAAAATACAACAAAAATACAGACAACAAGCGAATGATCTGCAACTCGATATGAACTTAAATCCTTCAACCGACGGGCATTTATGGTATTATGACTTGGATCGCATTGAACAAGTGCTTACTAATCTAGTAGACAACGCTACTAGATATACTGAGCCTGGAGACGCTATTCATATACAAGTGGATAACAATTCTGCTTATGATATTCTCTATATCTCTGATACTGGTACTGGAATAGCACCAGAGCACCTTGAACAAGTGTTTGAGCGTTTTTATAAAGTTGATGCTTCTCGTAAAAGAGGTAAGCAAGGTACGGGGTTAGGCCTGTTTATTTGTAGAATGATAATCGAGGAACATGGTGGACATATTGAAGTGCAAAGTACGTTAGGGCACGGAACTACATTTATAATTAAACTACCTAAATTAAATTCATGACCTAAGAACTTTACGGGTAGGCGGTCAGAACAAAAGCGTTTAGGATTTGAGCAGGGGGCCCCAACACAGAGAAACTGATTCATCAGTTTCCACAAGCAATGCAAGTTGGGGTGGGGCCCCAACAGAGAGAAACTGGTATATCAGTTTCTACAAGCACTGCGAGTTGGGGTGGGGCCCCAACAAAGAGAAACTGGGACATAAAGGTCTTTGACTAGAGAGAGGCTGGGAGATAAATCCCAGCCTCTCTCAGCATCGTGGCAGTAGATGACTGATTTGAAAATGCGCTTGTATCAAGCTTTTTTCAATTCTAGTCATCTTTGCTGGGGCGGGACTACGAAACCTTTTTATTCAAATTAGATTTCTGTCCCGCTCCCTTATACTACCATTGTTTTTATCAGAGTTATAAGCTATGATATAAGTAAAATAAAATCAATTCATCTTCGGGGTAGGGTGCAATTCCCAACCGGCAGTAATTTAAGCCTGCGACGAGGTTGAAATCTTATGATGAGACATAGGTGTAATAATAATCTTATTTGATTTTATCATCAACTCCTTAATATCCTAACTCGGCTTTAGATAACTAATTATCCGCTTATGTGTAGAGGAGTCAGTTACGACCTATCATCTCTTACGTCATAAACTGGGGTTCATCGTTGATGGCCAAGTACGATTTCAACCTCCTGATCTAGTGAGAATCTAGAGCCGACAGTATAGTCTGGATGGGAGAAGATGGAGGTTATTTGTTATGCAACTATTCCTCCTATTCTTGATAAGATGAATGAAAGGGGAAGAATTAGTTCATGCAAAGAAATACTAAACGCTTAATCACTATCAGTATGTTAGGGGCAATCGGCTTTATACTTATGTGGATTCGCATACCTATACCTTTCTTGCCTCCATATTTAACACTAGATTTCGGTGACGTCCCTGCATTGCTGGCCACTTTTTCACTAGGACCTCTTGCTGGAATAGCTGTAGAAGCGATAAAAATTATCTTACATCTGTTGTTCAATTTGAGTGAACCAGTTGGGCCACTTGCTAATTTCTTTGCGGCTACAAGTTTTCTACTTACCGCATTTTTCGTAAGTCGTCATCGAGATACATTGAAATCACTAATAATAGGTTTAGTTTGTGGCACGATTGTGATGACCATCGTATTAAGCATCTTAAACTACTTTGTATTATTGCCTTTATATGGAATGATCGTGCAGTTAGATGATATAGGTAAAAATTTAAAGATAATTATTATTTCAGGAATTATTCCTTTTAATATTATTAAAGGTGTAGCAATTTCGATAGTATTCTTATTATTATATAAACGTTTAAAAAGAGTAATTAAACAGTAAAATAAAAAAGGAGCGGGACAGAAATCTAATTTGAATAAAAAGATTTCTGTCCCGCTCCCTTTCTCTCTAGTCAAAGACCATTATGTCTCAGCCTCTCTTATTATATGGCAAATATGCACAAGTTTAGCTAAACGCTCAAGAGAAATACTTTAGTCATATTAAGGCTAGCCTCTACTCAAATTTAAGGGCATCGCCATCGAATGATTCTTCTTCAATTTTAATAGAATCAGTTGGGCATCCCTCTGAGGCGTCTTCCATATCTTCGTATAATTCTTCAGGCACCTCTGCAGTACCTTGGTTGTCATCTAATATAACATAAGCTATACCTTCATCGTCATAGTCATATATATCAGGGGCTGCGGCACCACACGCACCACATGCTATACAAGTATCCATATCTACAATAGTGTATTTCGCCATTCATTTCGCCTCCTTTGATAAATAATTAAACTAATGACATAATTTAAGAGGATCAAACAAATAATCGACTTATATTCGCTTGATTGCCTTCTAATATAATCTATATGGAATGCGATAATATCTACGTCGATAATTAACATTTTAAGCACAACATATTTATTTTTCAATATTTTCGTATCAAACTAAAAGAGGTTAATTATATGAATGAAATCATTACCTTTGCGTTAGAGCAGGCATATCCTTACAAAACCACAAAAAGCATATATAATATTATCACAGGTAAAAAGTCTCATCAAACCCTTTTTGACGCATGTAGTCAGAGACTTATGTCATTATATCACGTCATGCCTAATTTAAAATATCCGTCGTTTGAGCGAATTTTAGCAGAAAAGGGTAAGGATAGTAACTATCAAACTGACGTCATCCTTCAATCTAAATTCACTTACGATAGTATGGTTCACACTTTTAAAGCATTACAACTTATGACTCAAACTATTTCGTTTCATTTAAATGGAACATATCAATTCTTTCCTATCACTGAACATAAGGATATTCAGCAACGTGTTAAAATTTTATTTCATAAAATTAAAGAAGAAGCACTGATAGAACATTATATTCTTGAACTAGAACAGTTATTCAGCGCTCTGTCTGAAAGTTCTTTAAAAAATGTGTTACATTATTATTTAATTGGTTATGAGGAAAGCATGTACACGTCGCATCAAGTGAGTTTAATTGAAGATATTCCTCTCGAACAGTTAAAGATTTATGAATTTAATGAATTAATTCAACTCGTATCAACTATAAATAATCCTGATAAATACCCTCTCTTATCTCAACTAGTTATGTTACCGACTCTATCACGAAACACTTACAAAACCTACAAACTACTTAAACATAAAAAGACTTTTCAAGATATTGCTGCATACCAAAACATTAAATTAAGTACACTAGAAGATCATGTACTTGAACTATTTATTAAAGGATACTTCACTGATTATTTACATTTTGTTACCTATGACAATATGACTCATTTCATCTCATTCTATAACGATAATAAACACCTTAGATTGAAAATGTTTAAAGAAAAGTTCTCATCTCTCACATATTTTCAAATTAAACTGATGATCGTAGGGATAGAAAGAGGGGATCTCCGTGTTACATCGAGCGCTTAAACAATATTTTGGCTTTGACAGTTTTAAAGAGGGACAACAAGAAGTTATTGAGCGTGTGCTTAATAATGAAGATACGTTAGGAATCCTACCAACTGGCAGTGGAAAAAGCTTGTGTTATCAACTGCCTACTTATATTAATGAGAAAGCAACCTTAATCATCTCTCCCTTGATTTCTCTAATGGATGATCAAGTTGCTCAGCTCAAGGCTAACGGCGAATACCGTGTGAGTTATATACATTCAGGGATGGACGAGAAAGAAAGATATTACAATATAAAAGCGCTGAAAAGTAGTCGCTTTATTTTCTTAAGCCCTGAATTTATACTGCAACCTAATAATATTAAATTGATACAACATTTAAACTTCGGTCTCATCGTATTAGATGAAGCCCATTGTTTAACAGAATGGGGGTATGATTTCCGCCCTCATTATGCTTTGGTTGGCAAGATTACTAAACATTTTAATAACACGACAATACTTGCCTTAACAGCGACCGCACCACCAACTCTAGAGCATGATTTAAATTATATCCTGTCGACTCAATTTTCTCTTGTGCGTACGAGCATGAATCGTCCAAATATTAGTCTATCTCATAAAAACTTAGCTAGCGATGAAGAGAAGATTGATTGGTTACTCAAGTTTATCGAACGTTCTGGCTCTACAATCATTTATGTTTCAAGTAAGAAAAAATGTTATGAATTAGCTAAATCTATATATCAAAAAGGGTACTTAACTGGTATCTATCATGGTGATATGAGTTATCAAGAACGGCAAACGGTTCAAGAACAATTTATCAATAATACTATCTCAATTATAGTCGCAACTAGTGCATTTGGCATGGGCGTGAATAAACCCGATGTACGTACTATCATACATTTTCATTTACCTACTAGTCCTTCAAATTATCTTCAAGAGATAGGAAGAGCAGGAAGAGATGGTAAATATAGTCAAGCTATCAGTTTATATCAACCCGATGATACTTCTTTACTAGAAACTCTGTTGTTCACGGATGCTATTAAGGAAGAAGATATTAAACTATATAAATATGGTCAACTGCTTGATGAGTATAAACTTAATATTTTAGATACGCTCTCAAGCCACTATCGCCTAGATCAACTTGTTTCTATTTTTAAACAAGCATATCTCAGAAAAAAAGAGGGGTTTCATCGTATTCTAGGTTATAAAGATTTAACTACGTGTCGTCGCGTTTATCTGCTCAATTACTTTAATGAAGGGCTTGAAGAAGAATTTTCACGTTGTTGTGATAACGATTCTGAACTGCCTTCATTGAAAATAACTAATAAAAAGAAGGTCAAGCGAAAACAAAATTATAAAGAAAAACTCGAACAGCTTTTTAATACTAACAAATAACTTTCTTATTAGCTCAAAGAAGGCTATAATACTAAAGATGTTGATATTTTTTATTAAAATACACATACATACTAAAAGTAAGGGTATAGTGTATAAATAAGAATGAAATACCTAGAGAAAGGATGATTAATGTGTCCAACAACTTTAGAGACGAATTCGAGAAGAATCGTCAGTCTATAGACACGGATAAACATCAAGATGATCTTAATGATCAAGTGGAAGATCACAAAAATGATGTGACAGATCATGCTGATGAACAATTCCCACCAAGAAATGCTCAACGTCGTCAACGTCGTCGAGATAAAGCAACGAATCAAAATGATTCTGATCGCGTTCATCAACAAGATGATAAGGTCTCAAAAAAAGAAGTTACAGATAATGAAACACACCCTCAAGAAAGTAAGCATGGGTCAAATGATCAAAGTGAAGTCGGCACAGAATCTTCTAAAGAAAGAAGAGATGCTAACCAACTTACAGATGATAACAGATTAACTCAAGATGAAAAGAATAAACGTCAGAGAAATGATTCAAACGCGGATAAGAAAGGTGCTGCTGTAGCAGGTGGAACTGCAGCTGCTGGGGCAGGTGCTGCCGGGGTTAAAAAGCACCAAGACCATGAAAAGGATGCAGCACATGCGAATGAGGAGAAAGAGAAGAAATCTCCTAATGATAAAAGTCATACAGGTAAAAAAGCTGCCGGTGCAGCAGGAGTAGGCGCTGCCGGAGCTGCTGGTGTTTCAAAGGCAGCAAACAATCACGGTGGAAATGGTAACCGCGACCATCAACATAATCGACAAGAACATCGCAATGAAGATAATAAGGGTAAGAAAAAAGGATTATTAGGTATACTACTACCGATAATAGCAGCTATCCTTATTTTAGGCGCTTTGGCTATCTTTGGTGGCATGGCTTTAAACCATCATGATCACAATAAAAATAATAATGATAATAAAACAGCTAGTCATGAAAGTCACAAATCCGATAAAGATAAAAAGTCTAATGATGATAAGTCTGATGACAAAGATGATAAAGATAAAGCAGCTGCAGATAAAGACGACTCTAAGAGCGATAAAGCAAAATCTGATAAAGATAACAATAGCAGTGCAGATGATTCAAACAATAATAGCGCTGATGACAATCAAGCGAAGACTGATGCCCAAAATAATAATCAACAAAATAACCAAGCAACTGCTAACAGCAACACAGGTCAGTCTAATCAAGCTTCACAAAATAATGGTCAACAAAACAGTGGTCAACAAAATAACCAAGCTCAAAGTAATAACCAACCATCAACCGGTAATGGCCAACAAACCCACGTTGTCCACGGACAGAATTTATACCGCATAGCTATTCAGTACTATGGTAGTGGCTCACCTGAAAACGTTGAAAAGATACGTAAAGCAAACAATATTCAAGGAAACAACATTCACAATGGTCAACGTTTAGTCATACCACAATAATACACTTTTGATTAAAATATAGTATTAATGAGAAAGAGAGCGGGACAGAAATCTAATTTGAATAAAAAAGATTTCTGTCCCGCCCCGGCAAGGATGACTAGAATTGAAAAAAGCTTGATACAAGCGCATTTTCAAATCAGTCATCTACTGCCAACATGCTGAAAGAGGCTGGGATTTATATCCCAGCCTCTTTCTCTCTAGTCAAAGACCTTTATGTTCCAGCCTCTTTTTATTGTCAATAACTTGTTATTTCTCTTGCTTACGTTTTCTTAAAAATAGTAAGCTACCAAGTAGTGCTGCGAATGTGGCAAATATACCTGGAGACATATTTTTTTCATGACCTGTTTCAGGTAATTTTTCGCTAGTGTTTGGTTTCGTAATTTCTGAAGCAGAAGAGGTTAAAGCAGTTCTAGCTTCTTGTGCGCGCACGTTCTTCAAACTAGGCTGTTGTAATTCAACAGTGGTTTGTTCTACAGAAGGTTGAACATGATTAGCTTTATTACTATTTTGCGAATTAACTAGACTATTTTTTTCATTTTGAATTGAACCTTTACCATTCAATGAGCTACTAGATTTACCTAACGTCTCGTTATGAATAGGTTTGCAGTCTTTATCAACAATTACTGCTGGGGTATGAGTTTGGATAACTTTAGAACTATCTATTGATGCTGGCAGCGCAGTCGTTGATTGACTTGGTTTAACTGGTGAAGAAATTATCGTTCCAATTGGTTGTGCTGGCTCATCTGTACCAGTTGGTTGCCCTGGTTGCGTTGGTTCCTCAGGCTCAGTCGGTTCCACTGGTTGCGTTGGCTTCTCTGGCTCAGTTGGTTCTACTGGTTGCGCTGGCTCCTCTGGCTCAGTTGGTTCCACTGGTTGTGCTGGTTCCTCTGGCTCAGTTGGTTCCACTGGTTGTGCTGGCTCCTTAGGCTCAGTTGGTTCCACTGGTTGCGTTGGCTCCTCTGGCTCAGTTGGTTCTACTGGTTGCGCTGGCTCCTCTGGCTCAGTTGGTTCCACTGGTTGCGCTGGCTCCTCTGGCTCAGTTGGTTCCACTGGTTGCGCTGGTTCCTCTGGCTCAGTCGGTTCCACTGGTTGCGCTGGCTCCTCTGGCTCAGTCGGTTCTACTGGTTGTGCTGGCTTCACTGGCTTAGATGGTTCCTCTGTAGTTTCAGTTGGTTTATTAATGATTGACATGATCCAATCGTACAATTCTGGAGTAATAGGTGTGCCCAAGGTACCATATTTATTTCCTCTCATACCATATGAGTGTACTGCGATAATTTCACCGGTATCTTCAAGAAATACAGGGCTTCCAGATTGTCCCGAATGGCCATACATAGAGTATTCAATATTACCATTTTTTTGTCGTTGTATGATCGTTCCACTAACTCCATATTGGTCTATTGAGTCTACATTTTTATCCAGCGGGTAGCCTCGAGAGTAAACTTCTTTGCCAATCATATCATCTGAAAAAGCTTTAATTTTATTAGGTGGTATTCTCGTTATTGACACTTCTTCATCAGTGCTAGGATCGACCTCTATAATTCCAATATCGTACTTTAATAACGGGCTTTCTTTGTATTTATCTGGAACATACAAGTTCTTAATTTTAAACTGCCCAAATTGCTCATTACCTGCATGTTTACCTGGAACGACGTATCCGCCAGTCATATAGTCTCTAGGATAATTGTTATTATAAATTACATGCGCTGCAGTTAAAATGTAATTTTTACCTATAAGGGCTCCTGTTGCTTCACCGTGTTTAAGATTTTCAATTGAACCTTTATACTTATCATTTTCGACATACACATAGACAGTATTATTATAAGCTTCGTAGTTCTCTAACTTTCTTCGCGTATCGATGAGCACACCATCTTCATCATAATTAGGGTCTTTTGAAGTATCATAGTCCACTGAATCTTCTTCGTTATAACCATATGCTCTGAAGCCCGTATAACCTGGAGAGTTAGAAAGGGACTTCTGTTGCGTTGATCTCTCAGTTTGATTTGTAACTTGGACAGAACTGTCAGTTTGACCACTAACTTCTACTGCTTTATCAGTACTTTCTGTGTGAGCTAAAGTATCTTCTTTCTGTGACTTATAGGAACTAGATTTATTAAGGTCTTTGTCGCTTGACTGATTAGTACTTAGTGAAGTGCCAGTATTCGTATTTTGATCCTTTTCTACTTGATTTGAAACTAATTCTTTTTGTGGTGTCACGGAAGTAGTTTCACTAGCATGAGCTGATGAGGGTTGGGAGAAGAAGTACACACCGGCCACGATTATTGGCAATGTTACTACTCCCTTTCTGAGGTTAGTAAATTTTCTATTCATATGAAATTCTTCCTTTCTTAGTTGTTAAAATAAATATACCTAATAAAGTCGACGAGCACAAGATGAAAATGATAATTATTATCAATTAATTTTCAGATCTATCACCTTGATATGAAATTCAGGTCCTAATAGAGGGGGGATTCAGTATTAATTATTTGGTTTTAAAATTTCTATTGGTATAATATATGAGTGGTAAGAAGGAGGGCATACTGTTATGAAAACAGTTGAAAGTATTATTATAGGCGGCGGCCCGTGCGGTCTTAGCGCTGCTATTGAACAAAAGAAGAAAGGGATAGATACTTTAGTCATAGAGAAGGGTAATGTAGTAGAAGCTATCTATAATTATCCAACTCATCAAACATTCTTCTCCTCAAGTGATAAATTAAGCATTGGCGATATACCGTTTATCGTTGAAGAAAGTAAACCTAGAAGAAATCAAGCACTCGTCTATTATCGTGAAGTAGTTAAACATCATCAACTGCGCATCAATCCATTTGAAGAAGTGCTTAAAGTAAATAAGGTGGATAATCGCTTCACAATAACAACGACGAAAGGTGTATATCAATCTAGATTTTTAACTGTTGCAACAGGATATTATGGTCAGCATAATACACTAGAGGTCGAGGGGGCTACATTACCTAAAGTCTCTCATTACTTCAAAGAAGCTCATCCTTATTTTGGCCAAGATGTAGTGATTATTGGTGGCAAAAACTCAGCTGTTGACGCCGCTCTCGAATTGGAGAAAGCCGGAGCGAATGTCACAGTTCTTTATCGTGGTTCAAATTATCCTAGTGCAATTAAACCTTGGATATTACCTAATTTTGAGTCACTAGTCAGACATGAAAAGATTTCAATGCAATTTAATGCTAACGTGACTAAAATTACTGAAGACACTGTAGAATATGAACAATATGGGGAAACACATGTTATACCTAATAACCATGTCTTTGCTATGATCGGTTATCATCCAGATTATGATTTTCTAAAATCAATAGGTATTAAAATCAACACAAACGAATATGGATCAGCACCAGTGTATAATAGAGAAACTTATGAAACGAATGTTGAAAATTGTTTCATTGCAGGGGTGATCGCCGCTGGGAACGACGCCAATACAATATTTATTGAAAATGGTAAATATCACGGAGGTATTATTACGCAAAGTATATTATCTAAGAAGCAGACACCTTTAGAATCATAATTGGAATCGTATAAAACGATAAAAGCTAGAAGTGAAGAGGTCGGGGCAAAAGCGTTTAAGATTTGAGCAGGGGGCCCCAACAAAGAGAAACTGGTAAACCAGTTTCAACAAGCACTGCGAGTTGGGGTGGGGCCCCAACACAGAGAAACTGGTAAATCAGTTTCAACAAGCACTGCGAGTTGGGGCGGCCTTATAAAAGCGAAGCCGTTCAATATGAAGTACAGAATAAGAAGAAAGGGAGCGGGACAGAAATCTAATTTGAATAAAAAGTTTTCTGTCCCGCTCCCTTATGTTTAATATTATACTAACAACACTTGGAATTAAAGATAAAAACTATTCTTTACTCCAGTTAGTTTATATAGAGACTGGCTGTGCTAGAACAACTGTTAGGCGTTAAAGTATCTTCTCAATTCCTCATCACTGAGCTGATTGCTTAATCCCACTAAAAGTTTGAGCCGTGCTTTTGGTCCATTCAACCCATTAGAGAATACGACGCCTCTATCTAATAAATCAGCGCCGCCTCCTTCATAACTATACACAGGTCCAATAATACCATTAAATGAACGAGAAACTAGAATGATAGGAATATTTTGAGCCAAGCAAAAATCGAGTCCATCTAAGCAATCTGGGGGCAAATTACCTTGCCCTAGCGCTTCAATAATGATCCCATCTACTTTCTTTTCTCCGTAATAATTTAAAATGTCACTTTGCATTCCCATATGAGCCTTAATTAAAGGAACAGTCAGCGTACTATCAACTTCAGGTAAGACTATTTGAGAATTGGGCCGGTGATGAAATAAGACATCGGCTTTAGTTAAAATAGCGAGAGGCCCATGATTTGGGCTTTGGAACGTGTTCGTATTAGATGTATGGGTTTTGGTTACATTTCTTGCAGTATGTACTTCATCGTTAAAGACTACCATAACGCCTTTGTCTTTAGCTTCCTCACAAGTGGATACCCTGATCGCACTAATGTAATTATAGAGACCATCCGAGCCGATTTCATTTGATGAACGCATAGCACCAGTTATTGTTATAGGATTGCTTATATCGATGATAAGATCGAGTAAAAAAGCTGTTTCTTCAAGTGTATCAGTTCCATGAGTTATAACGTACCCACTATATTCTCCACTATCTTCAGCATCTTGGATAATATCGCGTAACTGTATAACGTGTGCTAAAGACATATGCGGCGAAGGCACATTAAACGGGATTATTTCTTTTATGTGAGCATAATTTTTAATGATATCTTGATGAGATGCAATTGGATTAGAATTAGTCGTTGACACGTGTTGAGTTTCATCTTGCGACATACTAATCGTGCCACCAGTGTGTATCACTAGGAGTTTCTCCATTTACGCATTCCTCCTGTAAATCAATTACCTTCCTATGATAGAATAATAATTAAATTTCCACAAGAAAGGGATATGAATTATGAAATCAATTAACATTGCGTTAGACGGGCCTGCTGCAGCAGGTAAAAGCACTATTGCTAAGCGTGTTGCAGCCAAACTATCTATGATATATGTGGATACAGGAGCAATGTACCGTGCTATAACTTATAAATACTTACGGGTGAACCAGCCCAAGAACATTCAACATCTCATAGACGATACTACTTTAGAACTGACGTATGATGAAGAACAAGGTCAGCTTATTATACTAGACGGCGAGAATGTCACGCCATTCTTACGTGAAAACGACGTCACTCAACATGTTTCATACGTTGCATCGCAAGAACCCGTACGGACGTTTGCTGTAAATAAACAAAAAGAACTAGCAGCTAAAAAAGGAATAGTTATGGATGGAAGAGATATAGGTACTGTAGTCTTACCTGACGCAGAATTGAAGATCTATATGATCGCCTCAGTAGAGGAACGTGCAAAACGTCGCCAGTTAGACAATGAAGAACGTGGAATTGATTCTAATTTAGAACAATTGAAAGAAGAAATATCTAAGCGTGATACGTTTGATATGAATCGTGAAATCTCACCTTTACGAAAAGCAGAAGACGCAATTACGCTTGATACTACAGGAAAGTCTATCGATGAAGTAACTACAGAAATTTTGTCCTACGTATCAAAGCTAAACTAATGATACGTAAAAACTTAATTCTCAAACTCTAGATATTTCTTCTCTAAAATTTATATTAACTAGTCAAATTAGTGTCTTAATTCTTATATAAGTTTATTAAAAGATTAAGCCGAACTGACGTTTAAATACCTCACCGGGTTGGGTATAGGTTACAGGAAGAAGTGTGAAAAGAACAATATATTAATTAAAGAAGTACGAAGAAGCACACACTTTAAAATAATACAGGCGCTATAATAGGGACCACTCTTTAAAGTGGTATTCCTTGACAATTCTGTCTAATTATAAGATGTTATAATTATGTAGTGTTTAAGGAGGCAGACATGATGACTGAAGAATTCAACGAATCCATGATTTCCGAAATCAAAGAGGGGGATAAGGTTACTGCTGAAGTTCAAGAAATTCAAGATAAGCAAGTAATCGTCCATGTAAACGGTGGTAAGTTTAATGGTATTATCCCAATTAGTCAACTCTCTACTCATCGTATAGACAATCCTAATGAAGCTGTTAAAGTTGGAGATGAAGTAGGAGCTTACGTAACAAAAATTGAAGTAGATGAAGAAAATGAAAGTGGCGCTTACATTTTATCTAAACGTCAGCTTGAAACTGAAAAATCATATGAATTTTTACAAGATAAATTAGATAATAATGAAACAATCGAAGCAGAAGTCACTGAGGTAGTTAAAGGCGGCTTAGTGGTAGATGTAGGCCAACGCGGTTTTATTCCTGCTTCACTTATTTCAACTGACTTTATTGAGGACTTCTCGGATTACGAGGGGCAAACACTTAAACTCAAAGTAGAAGAGTTAGACCCTGCAAATAATCGCGTCATTTTAAGTCATAAAGCAGTTGAAGAGCTAGAGAATGCTGAAAAGAAAGAGAAACTATTAGACTCTCTTAATGAAGGCGATATAATCGACGGTAAAGTTGCCCGTTTAACTAACTTTGGTGCGTTTATCGACATCGGCGGCGTTGATGGATTAGTTCACGTGTCCGAATTATCACATGAACACATTAAATCGCCAGAAGATGCAGTCTCAATCGGTGATGAAGTTAAAGTTAAGATTAAATCTGTTGATAAAGACAATGAACGAATTTCGTTGTCAATCAAAGATACGCTACCAAGTCCGTTTGAAGCAATAAAAGGGCAAATTAATGAAGGCGACATGATTGAAGGCACAGTAGTTCGCTTAGTTAACTTTGGTGCTTTTGTTGAAATTAGTGCAGGCGTACAAGGTCTCGTTCACATCTCAGAAATTAGCCATAAGCACATTGGAACACCGGGCGAAGTGCTCGAACCAGGTCAACCAGTCACTGTTAAAATCTTAGGTGTCGACCCTGAAGAAGAGCGTATCTCATTGTCAATCAAAGCTACTATCCCAGCTGAGGATGTCATTGAAAGTGACGATGAGACGACCGAAAGTTATTTATCAAGCAAGAATGAAGACGAAGATAATCCAACTCTTGGTGATGTCTTTGGAGATAAATTAAAAGACTTTAAATTTTAAAGTAAAATATTTCAATATGTTTGTGTTTATCGAGGCTGGGACATAAGTCCCAGCCTCTTCAACATTTCGGCAGTAGATGACTGATTTGAAACGCGCTTGTATCAAGCTTCTTTCAATTCTAGTCATCCTTGCCGGGGCGGGACTACGAAATCTTTTTGTTTAAATTAGATTTCTGTCCCGCTCCCGAATCATGAGCGTTTCTGTCGACAATCCTGTTCTTGGAAGACGTTAACCTGTTTCCAGAGCACAAAATCTTTATCTCTCTTCATTCTTCTTCAGCAAATGTAGTTAGTTCACAATTACATAATATAGATCTATTGCTACTATTTAAATTTGAACCACTCAAGAGTATTTCTTTAGCTTTAACATACGTTATGATAAAATTATAGAGATTAAAGTAGAGAGGAAGTTCTAAATGACGAAACCTGTAGTTGCTATTGTAGGCCGGCCAAACGTCGGTAAGTCTACAATTTTTAATCGGGTCGTAGGGGAAAGGGTTTCCATTGTTGAAGATACACCAGGTGTCACGCGTGATCGTATTTATGCTAGTGGTGAGTGGCTCACTCATGACTTTAACCTCATTGATACTGGGGGCATAGAGATTGGGGACGCACCTTTTCAAGCACAAATTCGCGCTCAAGCTGAAATAGCTATAGACGAAGCTGATGTAATCATTTTTATGGTGAATGTGCGAGAAGGTCTATCCCAAAGTGACGAGATGGTAGCCCAAATGTTATACAAATCTAAAAAACCTGTCGTCTTAGCTGTGAATAAAGTTGATAATTTAGAAATGAAAAATGATATTTACGACTTTTATTCTCTAGGATTTGGAGACCCTTATCCTATTTCAGGTTCACATGGTCTAGGGCTAGGTGATCTTCTTGATGAGGTGGTTAAACATTTCCCTAAGGAAGAACCTGATCCCTATGACGAACACACAATTAAATTATCTATCATCGGCCGCCCTAATGTTGGGAAATCTAGCTTAATTAACGCATTATTAGGCGAAGAACGTGTCATAGTTTCTAATATAGCTGGAACAACTCGTGACGCAATCGATACTGAATACAGTTATGAAGGTCAAGATTATGTACTGATAGATACAGCGGGTATGCGTAAAAAAGGAAAAATATATGAAACCACTGAGAAATACTCAGTGCTCAGAGCACTTAAGGCTATAGAACGCTCTAACGTTGTCCTCGTGGTCATAGACGCCGAACAAGGTATTATTGAACAGGATAAAAGAGTTGCTGGCTATGCACACGAAGAAGGAAAAGCTATCGTTATAGTAGTTAATAAATGGGATACAGTGGATAAAGATAGCAATACAATGAAAAGGTTTACCGATGAAATTCGTCAAGCTTTTCAATTTTTAGATTATGCACAAATTGCTTTTATTTCAGCTAAAGAAAAGCAACGTCTTACAACTTTATTTCCATATATTAATGAAGCGAGTGAGAATCACAAAAAACGTGTTAAGAGTTCAACTCTTAATGAAGTGGTTACCGATGCGATAACGATGAATCCAACGCCAACTGACAAAGGTCGACGTCTCAATGTATTCTATACTACTCAAGTAGCAATTGAACCGCCTACATTTATTGTTTTTGTTAATGATGTAGAACTTATGCACTTTTCATATAAGCGCTACTTAGAGAATCAAATTCGTAGTGCCTTTGGCTTTGAGGGTACGCCAGTTCACATAGTTCCTAGAAAAAGAAATTAATCATAGGAGGATGGGTTATGACGGAAGTTACAGTATTTGGTATGGGGAGTTTTGGTACTGCCTTAGCTAACGTCTTATCTCAAAATGGTCATAAAGTACTTATGTGGGGTAAGAACGATCAATCAATTAAAGAGGTAAATGAAAATCATCAAAATACACGTTATTTATCTGATGTTACACTTTGCGAAAATATAAAAGCTACTGCTGATATCAAAGAGGCTACTGCTTTTGCAGATATTTATTTAATAGCTTTACCTACTAAAGCTATTAGAGAAATCGTCACTCAAATCGATCAGATTATTACGTCACCTAAAACCTTCATTCATGTAGCAAAAGGTATAGAAAATAATACATTTAAACGCGTTTCTGAGATGATTGAAGATTCGATTTCACCTGAACATAATAACGGTATCGGTGTCCTTTCAGGCCCAAGTCACGCTGAAGAAGTGGTGATCAAACAGCCCACAACAGTCGCAGCTTCATCAAAGTCAGCAGAAGTTAGTCAACTTATCCAAGATTTATTTATGAATCAATATTTACGTGTTTATACTAATCAAGATTTGGTAGGAGTTGAGCTAGGCGGTGC
Organism: Staphylococcus marylandisciuri; assembly: GCF_025519785.1. Classification (GTDB taxonomy): domain Bacteria; phylum Bacillota; class Bacilli; order Staphylococcales; family Staphylococcaceae; genus Staphylococcus; species Staphylococcus marylandisciuri. The sequence goes on from NZ_JAOPKZ010000003.1 coordinate 30,972, forward strand.
GTTAAAAAACGTCATCGCTATCGCAAGCGGCGTAGTCTCAGGTATGGGCTTCGGCGACAATGCTAAAGCAGCTCTAATAACTAGAGGTTTAGCAGAGATTAGTCGTTTAGGTGAAAAATTAGGTGCGGACCCTATGACTTTCTTAGGACTAGGAGGTATAGGTGACTTAATTGTGACGTGTACTTCTACTCATTCTCGTAACTTTACGCTAGGATATAAGCTAGGTAAAGGCCTAACTCTTGATGAAGCATTAAACGATATGAATATGGTTGTTGAAGGTATTTACACCACTAAATCAGTTCATGATTTAGCCCAAATTCAACACGTCGATATGCCGATTACAAATGCGTTATATGGCGTGTTATTCGAAGATCAACCCGTCGATAAAAGTTTAGAGTATTTGATGGGACGAGATAAAAAAGCTGAATAGCATAGCACTTTTACACTTTTAATTAAATCGAGCTTTATTTTTAATAAAATTCTTATAAATACCATCGAATTTACGTATAAATCATTGCAGTGACAGTTATGCGTGTGTTAAAGTCATAGCATAATGATATTAAGGTATCATTATTAATCCTAGGGAGGTGAATTTGAAATGAATAAGACAGATTTAATCAATGCTGTAGCAGAACAAGCTGACTTAACTAAAAAAGATGCTAATGCTGCTGTAGATGCAGTATTCGAATCAATCCAATCTTCACTTTCTAAAGGTGAAAAAGTACAATTAATTGGTTTCGGTAACTTTGAGGTACGTGAACGTGCTGCACGTAAAGGACGTAATCCTCAAACAGGTAAAGAAATTGACATTCCTGCAAGCAAAGTTCCAGCATTCAAAGCTGGTAAAGCTTTAAAAGATGCAGTTAAATAATTCTTTACTTATTACTAAAGGCTGGGACATATTTATGTTTCAGCCTTTAATTATTGATATAAAGATCGTTTGGCTTCACAACTGATGACTTGTTTAAGAGGTTGAGACATAAAGTTTTGTGCTCTGGGACCCGATGAACAGCGTCCCCATAGCAGGATTGTGCACAGAAACGCTCACGATTCGGGAGCGGGACAGAAATCTAATTTGACTAAAAAGATTTCGTAATCCCGCCTCGGCAAAGATGACTAGAATTGAAAAAAGCTTGATACAAGCGCGTTTTCAAATCAGTCATCTACTGCCAAGATGTTGGAGGGAGCGGGACAGAAATCTAATTGGAATAAAAAGATTTCGTAGTCCCGCCCCGGCAAGGATGACTAGAATTGAAGAAAGCTTGATACAAGCGCATTTTCAAATCAGTCATCTACTGCCAAGATGCTGAAAGAGACTGAGACATTACATTATGTCACAGCCTCTTTCTCTCTAGTCAAAGACCATTATGTCCCAGGCTCTATTTATTTTTGAAATGGAAAAGGCACGACTCTTCCATGATAAATATCTCCTTATAAATCAAATGAAAGGGTATTGTGCCTAAGGCTTATACTAGACTTGTTGAATCCTTTCAAATCCATGACATTCATCTATTTATACATAATTTTAAAACTATCGATAGCAACAAATTAATTTAAAGTACAAAAAAACATCCTACATACTTTACGCAAAATATATTATAAGTTAAGCTCAGCGTCCTCTGCGCCTTACCTATGATGTATAAAAGGTACTATACTAGTATATGATTAGATGAACAAGCTCGTATCATATCGATACAATAATTGCACTTATTTAAGCCGCCAACTATATTATTTCTCAAACATAAACCAATAATTGGACAACACTTGAATCTAAGAGCTGTGGTTATAAAGAATATCATTTTTAAAAATCACAAATGTACAACGAGTACAAGCTAATTTAAGATACCGCGATTTAATTTTTATGCTTATAATGTTAATATGTATAGTGATACTAACGTGAGGTGTAAACATGGAGTCAACATATCGTCTATTAGATAATCAAATTAAAGCTCACCTAAAAGGTGTAAATACATATGAAACCATTGAATATAATCTGAACTTAAGTCAAATACTAGATCAGTACGATATAAGTGAAGATGCTAAACTCGCGTGCCTCACTATAGACACTGCAATGCGACACTTAGACTCTATTACAAATAGAAATCTTTCAAGAAATGCTATTTTAGTAGGTGACTTATTAAGTGCCCATTTTTATACATTATTAGCGGAATTAAATGAACCTGAGTATCAACAACAAATCAGTACTGCAATTGTGAGAATAAACGAATTAAAATCGGCTATACATCACGATACGCTCTCAAATGAGGAATTAGCTAAAGCTATACTCACGATTGAAACTGCTTTCCCATCAATCACACTTAGTTATTTCGCTTCAAACGTTGATCTTGAAGAGCTTAACAACAAAATATTAAATAATTTAAAAGACAATTGTCCTTCCTATTTATTGAAGTTTAAACACGAAGAATTAAATTCTATTTTAGAAGATATAGAAACAAGACATATTTAAAAAGAGGTAATAACATGGCTGATAATAAAGCAAAAAAAGAGCAAGTTCACAAAGTATTTCAGAATATATCTGGAAAGTATGATCGTTTAAATAATATCATTAGTTTCGAACAACACAAAATATGGCGTAAACAGGTTATGAAAGAGATGAATGTACAGGAAGGTAGTGAAGCTCTTGATGTTTGTTGTGGAACTGCTGATTGGACCATCGCCCTCAGCAAAGCTGTAGGTAATACAGGAGAAGTAACTGGACTTGATTTTAGTGAAAATATGCTGAAAGTTGGCAAGGAGAAAACGAAAGAATTTTCAAATATTCGCTTAGTGCATGGCGATGCGATGAATCTACCTTTCAACGACAATACTTTCGACTATGTGACGATCGGTTTTGGCTTGCGAAATGTACCTGATTATCTTGCTACTTTAAAAGAATTGTACCGCGTATTGAAACCAGGGGGGAAAGTGGTATGTTTAGAAACGAGTCAACCTACCGCACCAATATTCAAGCAACTGTACAAACTTTACTTTAAATTCATCATGCCGATCTTCGGAAAGATATTCGCCAAATCTAAAGATGAATATGAATGGCTACAACAGTCCACTTTTGACTTTCCTGACAAAGAAAAACTCAAGCGTTTGTTTAATCAAGCTGGCTTTAGCAATATCAAGATTCGTAGCTTTACAGGTGGCGTTGCTGCAATGCACCTTGGCTATAAGTAAATAATAACTACCAAAGGTGATAACTGTGGCAAAGTTAAACATGAACAAAGAAATAAAAGTGATAGAAAAAAGGTTGGAAAAGTTAATAACCAGTAAGGATAAAGTGCTTGAAGATGCGTCCAAACATTTACTAACTTCGGGTGGTAAACGTATCAGACCTGCATTTGTTATATTGAGTAGCCAATTTGGCAAGTCAATGAACGAAGATACATATCGTGTTGGGGTTGCACTAGAACTAATTCACATGGCTACTTTAGTGCATGATGATGTAATAGATAAAAGCGACAAACGCCGTGGCCGACTTACAATAGCACGAAAATGGGATCAAAATACTGCAATTTTGACCGGGAACTTTTTACTGGCTTTAGCACTCGAATATATATCTGCAATTGAAGACGTGCGCGTGCACAAAGTAATCTCACATGCGATAATAGATGTTTGTAAAGGTGAACTCTTTCAATTTCAAGATCAATTTAATAGTCAACAAACGATTACCAATTATTTGAGACGTATTAAACGAAAAACTGCTTTACTCATTCAACTTGCCACTGAAGTAGGAGCTATTACGTCTGGAGCTGATCAATCAACTGTGCGTAAGCTTAAGATGATAGGCTACTATATTGGGATGAGCTTTCAAATCGTCGATGATATATTAGACTTTACGAGTTCAGAGAAACAGTTAGGTAAGCCAGTAGGTAGTGATTTACTTAACGGACATTTAACCTTACCTGTTCTACTTGAAATGAAATCTAATAGTCATTTTAAGAAACAAATAGAACAGCTTGACGCTAATAGCTCTAAAGAAGAATTTCAATATTGTATCCAAATGGTGAGAGCGTCTACGGCGATTCAAACTTCAAAAAGAGTAAGTGATCGCTACTTATATAAAGCGGAAGAACTTATTGAAACGCTCGACACTGAGTATCCTAAGACATTGTTTAAGAAATTACTTCAAAGAATGAGCAAACGAAATACTTGAAATTTAAAATATATTGAAAGCGCTTGAGTAAACTGATAAGATGTAAAATAGCGATAAATAAGATATACATCATAGGGGGCAATTGATAATGGAAAGAACATTTCTTATGTTAAAACCTGACGCGGTACAAAGAAATTTAATTGGAGAAATCGTTTCACGTATCGAACGAAAAGGTCTTAAATTAGTAGGTGCTAAACTCCTTTCAGTACCACGTTCATTAGCAGAGACTCATTACTCTGAACACCAAGGCAAACCATTTTATGAAGGTCTAGTATCGTTCATTACTTCAGCACCTGTATTTGCTATGGTTGTAGAAGGTGAAGATGCAGTTAATGTTTCACGTCATATCATCGGTGAAACAAATCCATCAGAAGCTGCACCAGGCACTATTCGTGGGGACTTCGGTTTAACTATCGGTCGTAACATTATTCACGGTTCTGATTCATCAGAATCAGCAGATAAAGAAATTAACTTATGGTTTAAACCTGAAGAGTTAAGTGATTATAAAGCAAACAATGAAGAATGGATATACGAATAAGCCGCATTTTAACCGCTTCTTTGCTTTAAGTCATTCTCTAGAGTTAGATTACTGAATATCATTGAATTTATGCACTAGATTTATGTGTCTTGAACTTTTAGGGTGAGACGAAGAAAATCATCTAGATTTTCAGTCTCACCCTTTTTATAATCAGTAATCTTATGTGGTAAAATTGTTATAATACGAATTAAACTGTAATTTGATCGGAGTGAGACGTGATGAGTTTAAGATTTTTGACATCTGGTGAATCACATGGTCCACAGCTAACTGTTATCATTGAGGGTTTACCCGCTAACTTAGCTATAACACCAGAAGATATCAATAAAGAAATGTTTAAACGCCAAGGCGGCTATGGTCGAGGGCGACGCATGAAAATTGAAAAGGACTCTGTAGAAATAGTCTCTGGGGTAAGGAATGGATATACCTTAGGAAGCCCCGTAACCATTATTGTTACAAATGACGACTTTTCACATTGGAAGAAAATCATGGGTGTAGCACCTATAAGTGAAGCAGAGCAAGAAAATATGAAACGTGTTATAACTAAGCCTAGACCTGGCCATGCTGATTTAGTTGGGGGTATGAAATACAATCATCGAGACTTGCGCAACGTACTGGAGCGATCATCTGCACGTGAAACTGCCGCACGTGTAGCTGTTGGTGCTGTTTGTAAAGTCTTGTTAGAAACACTAAATATAAATCTCTATAGTCGGGTAGTTGAAATAGGTGGTATTAAAGATTCAACTAATCATACATTAGAAACAATTAAACAGAATATCGATACAAATGATGTTCGGGTGATAGACGATTCTATCGCACAAGCTATGCGTGAGCGAATCGACGAAGCTAAAAAAGAAGGAGATTCAATTGGCGGCGTAGTTCAAACAATCGTTGAGAATATGCCAATTGGGATAGGAAGTTATGTTCATTATGACCGTAAACTTGATGGGCGTATAGCTCAAAGCGTCGTGAGTATTAATGCATTTAAAGGTGTAAGTTTTGGGGAAGGATTTAAAGCTGCTGAAAAGCCTGGTAGTCAAATCCAAGATGAAATATTATATTCTGAAACTAAAGGTTTTTACCGAGGATCTAATCACTTAGGTGGCTTAGAGGGGGGTATGTCTAATGGCATGCCTATTGTTGTTAATGGAGTGATGAAGCCTATACCTACATTGTATAAGCCACTTAACTCAGTAGATATTAACAGCAAAGAAATCTTTAAAGCTTCAGTTGAACGTTCTGATAGCTGTGCAGTACCTGCAGCGAGTGTAGTAGTTGAGCATGTAGTTGCATTTGAAATTGCTAAAGCGTTGCTAGAGGAATTTCAATCTAACCACATCGATCAATTCAAGCATCAGGTTGAAGAACGTCGTAAATTAAACGCGCAGTTTTAAAGAGAAATAGGTGAATGTATGTTTTTAGAAACAACTTATAATAGTAATAACTATCCCATATATATCGAGAGCGGTGCTATAGATAAAATTGAAGATATCGTTTCCAATCATGATAAAGTGATATTACTTGTTGATGCGCAGATTTTTAAAATATGGAAAGACAAAATTCTATCTCTGTCTACTAAAATAGATGGTGTTATTAAAACGGTGCCCTCCGGAGAGTCTACTAAAACACTTTATTATTATGAACAAACGATAGAGGAATTGCTTGAATATAAGTTAACACGCAATACTTGCTTAGTTGCAGTAGGCGGTGGTGCTACTGGAGACTTTACTGGTTTCATAGCCTCAACACTTTTAAGAGGCGTAGATTTTATCCAAATTCCAACCACGATATTAGCTCATGATTCGAGTGTCGGCGGTAAAGTAGGTATAAATTCTCAACACGGGAAAAATTTAATCGGTGCTTTCTACAGACCTAAAGCAGTACTATACGATCTAGATTTTCTACGCAGCTTACCCTACTCAGAAATATTGAGTGGCTATACTGAAGTATATAAGCATGCTCTATTAAGTAATAATGATTTCAAACATGATTTAGAAGAAGCGTATCCAGATCAAAAGTGTTTACAATCAATGAAACGGATTGAAGAATTCCTTCATAGAGGGATTCAAACTAAACTTAATATCATAGTGGCTGACGAGAAGGAGCGTAACTTACGTAAATTTCTAAATTTAGGTCATACGTTAGGGCATGCTATTGAGTATCGGTATAAAATTCCTCACGGACATGCAGTAGCAATAGGCATAATTTATCAATTTATAGTCTCTAACATTAGTATAAATGCTAACTTCGATGTTAAGAGTTATATCACTTACTTTAACGAACTGGGCTATCCAGTATCCCTTATAAACTCATTTAATTTTGAAGAGCTTTATCAACTCATGTTATTAGATAAGAAAAATACCGCAGCAGGCACTAAAATGGTTTTACTCAAATCCATCGGCGAACCTGTCATAAGAGATATAAGTAAACGAGAACATAAACTCGCTTTTAAACAGCTTAAAGAATATATTCTAAAGTAGGTGGTAAATGTGAGCAACTTGCAAAATATTAATATTTCAGGCCCGCTTAAAGGTCAGATACATGTTCCGGGCGATAAGTCTATGACACATCGAGCTATAATACTGAGTGCACTAGCTAGAGGAACCTCAATCATTTCTGAACCTTTATTAGGTGAGGATTGCTTGCGTACTGTTGAGATTTTTCGCAAGCTTGGCGTAGAGATCACGGTGAAGGAAGATTCGATTGTAGTACGTTCACCGGGTTATCAACATCTTCACATTCCGCACCAAGTACTTTACACTGGTAATTCAGGGACGACAACGCGCTTAGTCGCTGGCCTCCTTTGTGGTTTAGGTATCAATGCTGTACTCTCAGGCGATAGCTCTATTGGGCAACGACCGATGGACCGCATTATTCAACCTCTACGTAAAATGGGGGCACATATAGAGGGGATCGAGGATAATTATACTCCTTTAATTATTAAACCCGCTTCGATAAGAGGTATTCAATATAAAATGGAAGTCGCGAGTGCTCAAGTTAAAAGCGCAATCTTACTCGCAGGTCTATTTGCAAACGGCACGACTACGATTTATGAAAGCACCACTACTAGAAATCACACCGAAACTATGTTTCAACATTATCAAATACCGATTAAAGTGTCGAAATACCAAATTTCCTTAGAGAAAAGGGCAATTGAACATATCCAACCAAGTCATTTTAAAGTGCCGGGAGATATTTCTTCCGCCGCTTACTTTATTGTTGCAGGTTTGATCACTCCTGGAAGTGATATAACAATTCATAATGTTGGTTTAAACCCTACTAGATCTGGTATTATCGATGTCGTTAAACTTATGAATGGCAATATAGAGCAGTTTAATACTACGAACGGCCCTGAGCCAACTGCTAGTATAAGAGTTCAATATACGCCTGATTTGAAACCTATTCATATTAATGGAGAACTCATACCTAGAGCTATTGATGAAATACCTATTATTGCGTTACTGTGTACACAAGCGAGTGGGATTTCACAAATTAGCGATGCTGAAGAACTAAAGTATAAAGAAACGAATCGCATTGATACTACTGCATCTGAACTCAATAAACTAGGATGCCAGTTGATACCTACAGCAGATGGTCTGCTAATTAAACCATCTCATATTGAAACAATGTGTGAGGTGGATAGTCACAAAGACCATCGAATAGGTATGATGCTTGCTATAGCATCAATTCTAAGTACTAAACCTATTGATATTAAACAATTCGAAGCGGTTAACATCTCATATCCAGGTTTCTTAACTCATTTAAAAAAGTTAGAAAAAGAGGTTTAATTTATGCAAGAGATATATAAACTCATAGACGACATAAATATGCAGAAATTGGATAATCTCGATTCTCGAGTTGATAATGTCTTAAACACTTCCAATGACGATGCTTTATTTATTCTAGGGGAAACATTGTATAACTTCGGACTAACGCCTCAAGGGCTAGAAGTTTTTCGTACTTTATATCACAAATATCCTGATGAAAGTGAAGTATTAATTTATTTTATTGAAGGCTTAATGGCAGAAGATGAAACAGATGAAGCATTAGAATACTTAAGTGAAGTAGAGTTATCAGTAGAGCGGCTTATGCTAGAAGCTGATTTATATCAACAACTCAATATGCTGGAAGTAGCTATAGATAAACTAACTGAAGCTATTGACATTGAACCTAATGATCCTATTATTCATTTTGCGTTGGCGGAATTGCTCTACTACGATGGTCAATATCTCAGAGCTACAAGTGAATATGAAACTGTACTCGAAACAGGAGAATATGAAGTTAATCACGTGAACCTTTTCTCTCGTTTAGCTGTTTGTGCTCTTCAAAGTGGTAATTATACAGATGCAATTGCAATGTTTGATGAGATGAACGAAGAAGAAATGGATTCAGAAGACTATTTCAAAAAAGCAATCGCTTACGAAAAAAATGATTTAGTGCAAGAAGCTACAAAATTAGTCCGGACTCTGTTATCTAAAGATCCCGATTTCATGCAGGGTTATCTCTACTTACAACATCTTTATAACACTGAGAAAAATTATCCTGATGCCATTGAAATTGGTAATGAAGGGCTACGTTTAAGTCAATTCTATAAAGAGCTTATGGTTTCTACTGGTGTGCTTGAATTAGAGCACGGAGACCAGAATGACGGGGTACAACATCTTATACAAGCTTTAGAGGTTGATCCTGCGTATCACGAGCCGGTGTTGATTTTAAGTGATTTCTACAGAAATGAAGAAGATTATGATTCAATTATTCAATTATTATCGTATGTAGATGAAGAGGATTTAGATCCAGTATTTGAATGGCATCTTGCGGTAGCTTATAGTCACGAGGAAAGAGATAAAGAAGCGCAACATTTTTATGACTTAGCGTATCCAACGCTTCAAACACAATCTGCCTTTCTGTCAGACTATTACTTCTACCTTATTGAAATTGGTCAAGTTGACAAAGCGAAACCTTTACTTGACAAACTTGTAGAGCTAGACCCTGCTAACCCAACATGGCATGAAGAAGCTGAAAGAATTCAATAAAAGTCAGATTTTAGATCTTTTGGATAAGAGAGGGGGTGAGTGTATGAACGAGCTGTCTCGTTTTAAAGCTGATTATATAGAATATTTATTATTTAACTATACCTTTAAATCAAGGATAACCGTTTGGTTGCTAAACTATATAAAAACTCAACCGGAATTGCTCAGTAAAATTCATTTTGTTAAACATGTAATAAAAGGGCACGATACTTTAGAGATCAGTACAAGCGGCTCACACAACTTAGGGATAAAATTATCGAGTAAACATCTATCTTTAAAAAACTCTAATGAAATATTCCATCAAATCGTTGATGCTAAAAAGTCTGTAGATATCAAAGTCCACTTTGCTCAAGATCAAGAACAGGACTCTAGACAAGAAGATATATTAGTAAAGCAACTGCTACACTCACCTCAGTATTCAAAATATTTGAGTGATATTTATTCACTTCAATTATCACCCTATAAAGAACAACTCATCATAGATTTTTTAAAAGATAACATTGATTTAAGTCTAAGGTTAAATGATCGTGATTTATTCTATCACTTTTCACATTTGCTCAACACATTTAAATTACGTTCACTCAATTCATCAACAAAGGGCTAAAAGTATGCAATTACGTTCGATATGGTTCTATTTTATTTATTCAAAGAAGTGCTTGTGGTTATTCTTCATCTGTAACTTAATAGGTACAATTTACGGATATGTTTGGTACAGTAATCAAATACATCAAACTAAAGGGCTATTCAAGTTCTTTGTACCCGATAGCCCAACAGCTACCTTGTTCTTAACAATAGTGCTATTTCTGTTTATCATAGGAAGAAATTGGCCAGTGTTGGAAGGATTAGCGTTTGTTAGTTTAGTAAAGTACGGCTTATGGGCTGTACTTATTAATGTTATATTGATGTTTTACTATAACTTGTTTACAGTAACTAGTGTTTTTTTATTAATTTCTCATAGTATCATGGCTTTAGAAGCAATCATTTTTGCTCCGCGTTTTAAGTTCAATTGGATTGCTTGTATAGTTGCTCTGATTTGGATCTTCCATAATGATGTAATAGATTACGTTTTCATGCAGTATCCGATCTATCCCTTTATAGCTTCTCATTTAAGTTTAGTAGCATATCTAACTTTTTGGCTAAGCGTCTTATCACTAGTTTGCTACATTCTACTCACTCGTTCTATGCGAAATAGAGAATAACTGCGACTTTCAGGTTGAATTTAAGATTGTGCTGTTCTTATTAGGAAATAAAAGGCTATGATAGTTAATCGTTTTATCATTAACCATTTCATATAATAAGCATCATTTCCATAAAGTTTATCAAGGTCTTATTTCATCGCTGATTACCCATCTCTACATTTCGCATAAAACTAAGGAAGAAGCAGGTTATAATAGTTGACCGGTATTTTTGAAGACAGTAAAATAAAGATTAAGGAGTGAGTATTTTGTCTTTTATTTATATGATTATATACTTTATTATTGTCATGATTATTCCATTATGGGCTCAGCACAAAGTTAAGTCGAACTATGAAAAGTACGCTCAAGTGCGTTCAACTAGTGGTAAGACTGGGCGAGAAGTCGCATTAGAAATACTTCATGCTAACGGGATTTATGACGTTGAAGTTGTTAAAGGAGAAGGCTTTTTAACTGATCACTATGATCCAAGTAAAAAAGTACTCGTGTTATCTCCAGCGAATTACGACAGACCGTCAGTTGCAGGTACTGCTATAGCTGCCCATGAAGTGGGTCATGCGATTCAACATGCTGAAGGTTATTTCTTCCTCAGATTCAGAAGCGCGCTTGTACCACTAGCAAATGTAGGTAGTAACCTCGGTTATCTCTGTATCATGGCAGGCGTTATCCTAACTGCATTTGTACACTCACCACTTGGTTCAACAGCGTTATGGATTGGCGTAGCATTATTCTCATTAGCAGTACTATTTTCTATTATTACTTTACCCGTTGAATTTGACGCCAGTAATCGTGCAATGAAACAAATTCAACAACTTAATATTGTTAATGAGAAAGAACATAAACATGCTAGAAAAGTTCTCTCAGCTGCTGCGATGACTTATGTAGCTTCAACTGCAGTAGCATTAGCCGAACTGTCACGTTTTATATTGATGGCTAGAGGAAATGATTGATAACGAGGCCAAATCATAAAGTTCTTGAATAAGTGAGGAAGAGGCTGGGACAGAAGTCCCAGCCTCTTCAGCATCTTGGCAGTAGATGACTGATTTGAAAATGCGCTTGTATCAAGCTTTTTCAATTCTAGTCATCCTTGCCGGGGCGGGACTACGAAATCTTTTTATTCAAATTAGATTTCTGTCCCGCTCCCTTTTAATGTACGCTATTTTAATAAACCTTTCACTATTAAAATTCAGATGAAATGATTTAAATCATTTGAGTGCTCTTTTTCTGGGATTTATGTCCCAGGCTTTAATCTAAGTATGTCTTTAATTGCAATTTTAAAATATGAAATATTAACCGCTATGAGAAGGCATCTTTTGTATCTTTAATTTTAGTCGAGAAAATTTTTTATTTCTAGAATTACTAGCAGGTACTTGTGTTCTCATCTGCTTAAGCTTTATAACAATTTTAGTTAACTTGTCAGGGGTATGACTACTAAGTCAATTAGATTTCTATCATACTCCATTTCTAATTGCAGAAGAAATGCACAGCACTCAAATTTAAGCTATACTAGATTAGACTTATATTATAGGGGGATTAGAGTAATATGAAATCAATGTATGATATGCAACGAGAAGTAGATCAATACATCAATCAATTTAAAGCAGGATATTTCTCACCTTTAGCTAATCTCGCTCGTCTCACAGAAGAAGTTGGAGAACTTTCTAGGGAAATAAATCATTACTATGGCGAAAAAAAGAAGAAGCAAACAGAAGCAGATAATACAATCGAAGCCGAATTAGGAGATAACTTGTTTGTATTATTATGTATCGCCAACTCTTTAGATATAGATATGACTCAAAGCTTTGATAAGACGATGCACAAGTTCAATACAAGAGATAAAGATAGATTTGAAAAAAGAAGTCGGGACAAAAGCGTTTAGGATGTGAGCCGGGGCCCCAACACAAAGAAACTGGTTCATCAGTTTCCACCAGCAATGCGAGTTGGGGTGGGGCCCCAACACAGAGAAACTGGGACTCCAGTTTCAACAAGCACAGCGAGTTGGGGTTGGGCCCCAACACAGAGAAACTAGGACATAATGTAATGTCTCAACCTCTTTCAGCATCTTGGCAGTAGATGACTGATTTGAAAATGCGCTTGTATCAAGCTTTTTTCAATTCTAGTCATCCTTGCCGGGGCGGGACTACGAAATCTTTTTATTTAAATTAGATTTCTGTCCCGCTCCCAACAAGCACAGCGAGTTGGGGTTGGGCCCCAACACAGAGAAACTGGGACATAATGTAATGTCTCAACCTCTTTCAGCATCTTGGCAGTAGATGACTGATTTGAAAATGCGCTTGTATCAAGCTTTTTTCAATTCTAGTCATCCTTGCCGGGGCGGGACTACGAAATCTTTTTATTCAAATTAGATTTCTGTCCCGCTCCCGAATCGTGAGCGTTTCTGTCGAAAATCCTGTTTTTGGGACACCGTTTATCGGTTTGCTAAAGCACAGAAACTTTACGTCTCAACTATAAAGAAAGGCGGCAATGAAAATGAAAATAGGTATTACATGCTATCCTTCTATGGGAGGTTCCGGCATCATAGCTACAGAACTTGGTATTAAGCTAGCTGAACGAGGCCATGATATACACTTTATAACTTCAAACATACCATTTCGTCTACGCAAACCCTTACCCAACATTACTTTTCATCAAGTTGAAGTCAATCAGTATGCCGTCTTCCAATATCCTCCTTACGATATCACATTGAGTACTAAGATAGCTGAAGTTATCGATGAATATGATTTAGATATCCTGCACATGCACTATGCTGTACCACATGCAGTATGTGGGATTCTAGGCAAACAAATGTCTCGCAAACAAAATGTTAAGATTATTACTACTCTACATGGAACAGATATTACAGTACTCGGCTATGATCATTCTTTAAAGAATGGTATCAAATTTGGTATAGAGCAAAGTGATATAGTAACTAGTGTAAGCCATGCTTTAGCAAGGCAAACGCACGAAATTATTAAACCAAACAAAGATATCTATACTGTATATAATTTCGTTAGAGAGACAGAATTTGAAACTAAACACGATGAATCTTTGAAACCTTACTATAATATAGAGCCTGATGAAAAAGTTTTAATTCACGTTTCTAACTTTAGAAAGGTGAAACGTATAGATACTATTATTGATACTTTTGCAAAAGTAAATCAAGAAGTGTCATCTAAACTATTATTATTAGGTGACGGTCCAGAACTAATGGATATGAAAGAAAAGGCTCGTGAGATGGGATTAGAAGACAGGATTTTATTTTTAGGAAAGCAAGAGTGGATCAGTGAATTCTACCAATTAGCAGATATTGTCTTATTACTAAGTGAGAAAGAAAGTTTTGGACTTACATTACTTGAAGCTATGAAGACTGGCGTTGTACCGATAGGGTCAGATGCTGGGGGAATAAAAGAAGTGATTAAACATGGAGAGACTGGTTATGTTGTGGAAATAGGCGACAGTGATACTGCTAGCCGGCATGCTATACGTTTATTGCAGAATCCTAAACTTTATCAAAACATGCAAGACAACATGCTAAAAGATATAACAGAACGATTCTCTTCTGATTTAATTACTGACCAATACGAATACTATTATAAATTAATGTTAGAGGGAAATTATGACTAATATTAAATTCGCTGAAGCTAAACCTATATTAAATCATTTAGAGGAAGAAGGGTATCAAGCATACTTTGTCGGCGGGGCTGTCCGTGACTACTTAATGAATCGCCCTATACACGATATAGATATTACTACAAGTGCTACACCTGAGGAGATCGAGCGAATATTCAATAAGACGATACCTATAGGTAAAGAACATGGAACTATTAACGTAGTACATCAAGGTAATAACTATGAAATAACCACCTTCAGAGCAGAAGCCGAATATCGAGATCATCGTAGACCTAGTGAGGTATATTTCGTACGAAATTTATACGAAGATGTGAAACGCCGAGACTTTACTATTAATGCACTAGCAATGAACATCAACTATGACATTATCGATTACTTCGAGGGCACTAAAGATATTGAACGTCACCTCATCCGTACGGTAGGTAAACCCTCTGAACGATTTGGCGAAGATGCGCTACGTATACTTAGGGGCCTTAGATTTCAAGCACAGTTAAATTTCGATATTGAGAAAGATACTTTAGATGCAATGCATGATAATATGTCATCGATTAAACATCTTTCAATAGAACGAATAGTGGTTGAGTTAAAAAAATTATTTACAGGAATTAATGTATCGCAAGCCTTTAGTCACTTATTAAAAACGAACGCCTTCAATTATATACCTTACTTTCAAGAATTCCAGATTGATGCACTAAGCATACGCCAGCCTGTCGACTTTATTTCATTTCTTGCAATATTAAATTGTCTTCAAGAAGAAAAAACCACCTTAGCTAAATTAAAAGTTAGTAATGTAGAAAAAAAACAAGTACAAACTATGATAAACATGATACAACGGCTACAGGACATCGATTCAAAAAAATCTCTACGCTTGTATGTCTATGATTTTGGGATTGAAAACCTTCACCGAATGATTAAACTGCTCCCTATATTAGAAGATAATAACATCCATATCCCGTCTGCTTTAATATTTAATAAAGCTGCTATCAACGATATACATAGTAATTTAACTATTCTAAGCCGTAGAGATTTAAGTGTTTCGGGAAAAGATTTATTAGAACATACAGGCAAAAAGGGCGGAGCATGGATTAAAGATACCTTACGCCAAATAGAAGTCGGAGTCGTCAATCATCAAGTTAAAAATAATAAAAAAGATATAATAGAATGGATGGAAACACATGTCGAAATATAGTAAAGATGTTATTCAAATGTTATATGAGCACCAATCTGAATATATTTCTGGCCAATATATCGCCACTCAACTTCAAATTTCCAGAACAGCTGTCAAAAAAATTATCGATCAGCTCAAAAAAGAAGGTTGCAAAATTGAATCTATGAATCAGAAAGGGCACCGCTTAATTGATTTACCTGATAAATGGTATAGTGGTATTGTGAAACCACTCGTTGAGGAACAAGACTGTTTCGACCATATAGAGGTATATACTAGTTTAGATTCAACACAATTAAAAGCTAAACAATTACTAGTTGGAAATAATGATTCGTATCTTATATTAAGTGACGAACAAACAAAAGGGCGAGGTCGGTTTAATCGTCCTTGGAAGTCCTCCAGAGGGAAGGGGTTATGGATGTCACTCGTCCTGAGACCGCGCGTTCCTTTCTCGATGATCACGACATTTAATTTATTTATAGCGTTAGGTATTAAAGAAGCAATTCAACCTTTCACAGATGAAATTGTTACTGTCAAGTGGCCTAATGATGTCTACATCAACGGGCGAAAAGTTTGCGGCTTTCTAACTGAAATGGTGGCCAATAATGATGGAATTGAAGCAGTTATTTGTGGAATTGGTATCAATATGAATCATCTAAGTGAAGACTTTCAAGGTGAATTGAAGGAGAAGGCGACGAGTATCCGACTCAGTGCCAATACTAAGATTAATCGCTACTCTTTTCTAAAAGAACTGATTATAAATATTAACAAAAGGTATAATCAATTTGTCAGTGAACCTTTCAACCACATTAGACAAGAATATATTGATGCTTCAAATATATGGGATAAACAATTGAAATTCACTGAAAATGAGAACCTCTATATTGGTAAAGCAATAGATATAGACAAGGATGGTTTTCTAATTATAGAAGAGGAAAATGGTCATCGCCGTAAATTAATGAGCGCTGATATTGAACTTTGAATATATAATAACTTCTTTAGAAAGGAGGTACCCTCATGGCGAACCCGTGCTTTGCAGTTGTCGATCTCGAAACTACAGGGAACCAGTTAGATCATGATGCGATTATTCAAATTGGTATAACTTTTGTACGTAACAATCAGATTATCGATACTTATCATTCAATGATTAATACAGATTTGAATATCCCACCGTTTATTCAAGCATTGACGTCTATAGAAAAAGAGATGCTAGATGAAGCACCGTATTTTTCTGAAATAGCACAAGATATTTTTTCTCTAATTAAAGATTGTGTGTTTGTCGCTCATAATGTTAGCTTTGATTTGAAATTTCTTCAAAAGGCTTTCAGTTCAGTTCATATTAACTTTCAACCTAGAAAAGTCATCGATACCCTTGAGTTGTTTAAAATCACCTTCCCCACAGATAAGAGTTATCAACTGAGTGAATTAGCTAACAATCATGGGGTAGAGCTACAACAAGCTCACCGTGCAGATGAAGATGCAACGACAACCGCTAAGTTAATGATTATTGCTTTTCAAAAGCTTCAACAATTGCCTATAGATACGCTGAAACAAATCTATTATTTAAGCAAACGACTGAAATATGATTTATATGACATCATATTTGAAATGGTAAGAGCTCATAACGATATGACTTTAGAAAAGAAGTTCGCTCGTTTTGAACAAATTATTTACAAGAAACAAACAGATTTTAAAGCGCCTAGTCATAAATTAGAACTGAATCTTAGGGAACTCTATCAACATGTTACAGAACGATTAGGTTTAGTTTACCGACCACAACAGGTGTATTTAGCTGAAATTATACTTGATCAACTCATGCATAGTGAAAAATCAATGATTGAAGCACCTCCAGGTAGTGGTAAATCTCTTGCTTATTTATTAGCAGCTCTAGTTTATAATTTTGAAACTGGAAAACATGTTATGATTTCAACCAATACTAAAATCTTACAACATCAACTCATTGAAAAAGATATACCCTCCTTGAAGCAAGCGTTACAAATAAATATTAATGCTTCTATTATTAAAAGCAAGAAAGATTATATATCTTTAGGGTTAATAAGTGAAATTTTAAAAGAAAAAGTAACGAATTATGATGTAAATATTCTAAAAATACAATTATTAGTGTGGATAACGGAAACTGAAACCGGGGATATACAAGAGCTCAACTTAAAGGGCGGCCAAAAGATGTATTTCGAGCAAAAAATAGAAACTTATGTACCTATAAAAAATGATATTCATTATTATAATTACCTCAAAAGAAATGCACACAACATCCAAGTAGGTATAACGAATCACGCTCATTTAATATACGCAGCCCAAGATAATACGATTTACCAATTATTCGATGATTGTATTATCGATGAAGCACATCGTTTACCAGATTATGCTCTCAATCAGGTGACGAATGCGTTGAGTTATGCAGATATCAAATATCAGTTAGGACTGATAGGGAAGACTGAAAACGAAAAATTATTACAGGAAATCGATGAGCTTGAACAAAAGCGGATCTTAGAAAAACTAGATATTTCTCCTATCGATGTCTTTGGTTTGAAAATGAATATAAGTGAAATTCATGAACTGAATGAAACTCTATTCGAAGAAATGTATGCTATTATTCAGCGTGAAGAAGTATATAGTGACGAGATGCAGAAAGAACATTTCGTCTTTAACTTCAACACTTCTACACTAGAAAAACACTTAAGCAAAATTATAGATAAATTGAACCACACACTTGAATTCTTTAATAATATGAGTCATAAAACCGTTAAAACGTTTCGTAAACAATTACTTTATATTAATGATAAATATAAAAATATTCTCCAAAGCTTAAAAGATGAGCATCAGTGCTATTTATCTATTAAGAACCTTGATCAAAAATCGACTATTAATTTACACGTCAAAGATTATGCAGTTAAAGATATCCTCACTAGTCAAGTTCTTAATAAATTTAGTGCGCTTACTTTTATCTCTGGTACTTTAACGTTTAACCATTCTTTTGATACTTATAAAAAATGGTTTCATGCACCATCAAATATAAATACTTATGAAATTGATACACCAGCGCCTTCTTCCAAGAATCGTACAACCTTATTCATTCCAACTGATATAGACTCATATGACTATCAAAATATTGAAGATTACATCCATGGAATGGTGAATTATATAGTAGAATTTGTTTCTACTATTGAATCGAAATGTCTAATACTCTTCACGAGTTATAAAATGATGTATGCAGTTTATGAATTACTGTATGAATTACCTGAACTAGAGAATTATATCCTTTTAACCCAACAACAAAATCAAAATTATAAACTTATACAACAGTTTAATAGTTTTGATAAAGCGATATTACTTGGTACAAATACATTTTTTGAGGGCTTTGACTTTCAAGCTCATGGCATCAAGTGTGTGATGATATCGAAATTACCTTTTATGAACCAATATAATACTAAATATTGGCTTATGAAATCAGAATTTGACCAACCATTTAAAGAATATGTCTTACCTGATGCAGTCACTCGTTTCAGGCAAGGGCTAGGACGACTCATACGCACTGAGACCGATCAAGGAATCATCGTTTCTTTCGATGATCGGTTACAAACTAGTAATTACAAACAGTTTTTCAATCAATCACTTAAAGATTATCGTCAACGTAAAGGAGATATAAAGCAGTTCAATAAAATATTAAAAAAGATAAAAGAAAAATATAGACATGATTTTGATTTATAAATTATTCTATCTAACTATACAAAGAGCTAAACTGTGCGGGAGTGTTTGGTGTTCTGAGCGCACATCGAGTATTCTACTCAGTTGCGACGCTAGGAGCGACCAAAATCACTGTGATTATTGTTGCACTTATTACAGGCAAGTAGAGAAAGTTTAACTATTTTGTTAAACTAGTTAAGGATAAATAAAGAAAGAGGAGACTAGGTATGAATATAACTATTCAAGAGGCGAAAAATTATATCAACCAAGAAGTAACTATTGGTGCTTGGTTAACTAACAAACGCTCAAGCGGAAAGATTTCTTTTCTTCAGCTCAGAGACGGTACTGGTTTTATGCAAGGAGTCGTTGTTAAATCCGAAGTGGACGAAGAAACATTTAATAGAGCAAAGGAAATAACTCAAGAGTCTTCTCTATATATTACTGGTACGATTACTGAAGATAACCGATCAGATTTGGGCTATGAAATGCAGGTGAAATCATTTGAAGTTATACACGAAGCGCATGATTATCCTATCACACCTAAAAATCATGGTACTGAATTTTTAATGGACCACCGTCACTTGTGGTTACGTTCTAAAAAACAACATGCAGTAATGAAGATCAGAAATGAAATTATTAAAGCTACTTATGAATTCTTTAATCAATTAAGTTTCACAAAGATAGATCCACCTATTCTTACTGCCAGTGCGCCAGAAGGTACAAGTGAATTGTTCCATACAAAATACTTTGATCAAGATGCTTTTCTATCTCAAAGTGGCCAGCTATATTTAGAAGCCGCGGCGATGGCATATGGTCGAGTATTTTCCTTCGGGCCTACTTTCCGCGCTGAAAAATCTAAAACGCGCCGCCATTTAATAGAATTCTGGATGATAGAAGGTGAAATGGCTTTCTGTGAGCATGACGTAAGTCTAGAAATACAAGAACAATATGTAAGTCATGTAGTTAAATCTGTACTTGAAAACTGTCAACTTGAATTAAAAGCTCTCGATAGAGATACGACTAAACTTGAAAAAGTATCATCACCTTTCCCACGTATTACTTACGATGATGCAATTGAATTCTTAAAAGAAGAAGGCTTTAACGATATAGAGTGGGGCGAAGATTTTGGAGCACCTCATGAAACTGCAATCGCAAGTCATTACGATTTACCAGTGTTTATTACAAATTATCCTACGAAAATCAAGCCATTTTATATGCAACCTAATCCAACAAATGAGGACACGGTATTATGTGCTGATCTAATAGCACCTGAAGGCTACGGTGAAATTATCGGTGGATCAGAGCGCATTAATGATTTAGATCTTCTTGAACAAAGAATTGATGAGTATCAATTAGATCGTGAAAGTTACAACTATTATTTAGACTTGAGACGCTACGGCAGTGTGCCTCACAGTGGTTTCGGTTTAGGGCTTGAACGCACGGTAGCTTGGATCGCTGGCGTTGAACACGTTCGAGAAACAGCTCCATTCCCACGTTTATTAAATCGTCTCTATCCTTAAGAGATAGCTAAACTATATCTCAACTCTGCTTGGTTTTTTAACCACTACAATTTTTTAAGAAACAAGGAAATAGTCTAGGATTGGGTAAATACAAATTGAATTCTATGTGGTTTCAATATATCTTTAAGTTTAATGGCCCTCAAATCAGCCGTTAAATTTATAACGTGACAGTCTATGCTCTCACAACAAGTTAACGTGATGATGATTAGGGTGAGATGGGTGGTCTATGGAGTTAGATACCGTCATCTCACTCTATTTTAATAAAAATTTATTAGTAAGGGGGGCGCGAGGTGGATAAATATCAACTTAGGGAAAGACCTGTAGTTATTCATAAAGCTTTATTAGACCATTATAGTGAACTAGGCATTAATGAAACTGAATTCGTCATCCTAATTAAATTAATTTACGCTTCAGAAACTTCTAATAAGCAACCATCAATTGAAGTCCTACAACAAGGCACCACGCTACCAGCAAGAGAAATCACTACCATAATTCAGCATCTCATTCAAACTGAACTCTTAGAATTAAACGTAAATAAAGACGAAGATGGAAAATTCACTGAATATATGAACCTCGAACCATTTTATGAAAAGTTAAGTGATGTCATAGAAGCTGCACAAGTTAATAAAAGACAAGAGAATTCTAAAATTCAATTCAATACTTTATTTGAGCAAATTGAACAGTCTTTTGGTCGGCCATTGTCCCCATTTGAAATAGAAAATCTTAATCAATGGATTGATGTGGATGGTCACAGCTTTGAAATTATCCAAGCTGCGTTAAATGAAGCAGAAAGTCATAATAAATTAAGCTTTAAATATTTAGATCGTATCTTACTTAATTGGAAGAAACAAAATGTGCAAACTATAGAAGAATCTAAAAATATTAGCCAACAATTTAATAAACCAAAAATGGCACATCACGTTAAAGAAATTCCTAAAATAGACTGGTTAAACGGAGAGGATTAAGATGGTAACAAATAAAAAAGCTTTAGAAATGATCGATGTTATCTCAGATATGTTTCCTGATGCTGAATGTGAATTAAAGCATGACAATCCTTTTCAACTCACTATAGCGGTCTTGCTTTCAGCTCAAACTACTGATAATTCAGTCAACCGTCTAACTAAAGGTTTATTCAAAAAATACAAAACCGCAGAAGATTTTCTGTCAGTAGAGCAAGCAGAACTTGAACAAGACATTAAGACGATAGGACTATATAGAAATAAGGCTAAAAATATTCAAAAATTGTGCCGTTCACTGCTCGACAAATTTGATGGTAAGATCCCTCAAACACATAAAGAATTAGAGAGTTTAGCAGGAGTAGGTAGGAAAACTGCGAACGTAGTTATGAGCGTAGCATTTGGCGAACCTTCTTTAGCAGTAGACACACATGTAGAACGCGTTTCTAAACGCCTCGGTATCTGTCGCTGGAAAGATAATGTTAAACAAGTTGAAGAGAAACTGTGCAGAGTAGTACCTCGTGAAAGATGGAATAAAACGCATCATCAACTCATCTTTTTCGGTAGATATCACTGTTTAGCTAGAACTCCAAAATGTGATGTTTGCCCACTTTTCGAAGACTGTAGAGAGGGCCAAAAACGGTACAAGGCCCGACTTAGAAAGGCGTAGAAAGCATGATCGATAAAAATGAATTCCTCTTATTAGAAGAACAAATTGAATCCTATATAACAGCCAAGAAAATAAAAACAACACAGGCCAAACAATTGATAGATAGTTACTTCAATTTAATTATTCAATATTTTAAGTCAATCAATGATGTGACTGAAATTGATATGGCGACACTATCCTCGTTACCTATTGTACCTATGAATTTTGAAGAACGTTACCAATATATAGAAGTGCGAAAATACCATTACATGGGATATAAACAAATGAAAACCATGAAAGATGAACTTATTAAAATGAACGCTTCATATAAAATACGCCAAAAACATGGTGTTTCCAAAAGAAACTAATTATATTAACAGCGTTATATCATGCAAAAGATACACTTGATAAAAGTATGCAAGTTAATGAATTAGTTTAATCTCTCGATATTCTTATAACTATTCTTCAATTTTCATTAAGTAGGTAATGCTGCTTATTAAACTAAGCAAAATGGTTTAGGCTGAGGCGTATTTCCTAGAACAGACATACTTCGTATTAACATGAATTTACCTTTAAAAATACTTTCGTATCTTTAAGTGATGGGGATTCGGCTACGTATATATAGCATTAACTCTATGAAAGTGGATAAGAGCGTATGCTACTCTCTATATCATAAAAAAACTTCGAGATTTTTCGTAAACTAAACGAAAATCTCGAAGTTTTTTAAGTTGCTAAAATTTCTAGGTGTTAAACTCAGCTTTTTTAAGAGGCCTTAAAATCATTAAATATTGAGTTCAAATGGAATAGTCTTGATAGTGCGTTACCGCCTGTGTTGTTTCCTTGTTGTTGAGAATTACTATTGCCATTTTGGCCTCGATTATTTGATTGACTAGATCTACTGTTTCCACCTTGGCCATTAGGTTTTTGACTTGTTGTATTATTGTCAGGATGATCTGCAACGGATAAGCTATCTTTCGAGTCGCCTGAAACAGAACTAGGTTTCTTAAAGTCTTCACCGTCTTTAGGTGATATGTCATTCATTACATCACGTAACAAGAATTGTGGGTATTCTTGTTCACTATGACCAACAAATGAGTTTGTACCACCTTGCTTAATTTTATTAAAGCCCATCCATACAGACATACTGTATTTAGGAGTGAATCCGTTTATCCAAGTATCTGGAGCAGCATTTTCAGGTAAACCATATTTAGCTCGAATATTAGGATCATAGTTGTTAGTACCTGTCTTAGCAGCTAAGTTCACTCCGTCAACGCCATGACCATAAGCGGAACCGTATGCTTCGAAAGTACCTTTAAGCATTTCAGCTAACATGTAAGAAGTATAATCCTTCATCGCTTTATGACTAGTATGATCATAGTCTACAGTATCACCATTTTGCTTAACTACCTTTTTAATAGAGTGAGCGTTGTTGTACTCACCACCGTTAGCAAGTGATGCGAATGCTGATGCTAATTGCGTAGGGGAGAATTCTGATGAAGCACCACCTAACACGTCAGGAGCAGTCGGGTTCTTCTGATAGTCAAGACCTACTTTTTGAGCAAAGTCTTTCGGTGCATTCTCACCAGCGTTTTCTTTCGTTTGTTGCCAAGCTTTCAGCGCTGGAATGTTGAAACTTTCTCTAAGGGCATCATACATTTTAACCATGCCGTGTCCATTAGTATCATAGTTACGGAATGTTGTACCGTCAACTTGATATTCTGACTCGTCCTGAATGCCATGGTTTGTTGCCCATTGCATATTTTCAATTGCTGGTCCGTATGCTAAGAATGGTTTAAGTGATGAACCAGTTGGATGTGGGTCAGTAGCTGAATTACGATCAACTACGTCTTTAAAGTTTCTGCCTCCAGAAATAGCCACTAGCGCACCAGATTGGCTATCGACAATGGCAGAACCGACTTGCTGGTCATCATTTTTATAATAGTTGCCATTATTAATATGATCTTGAAGAGATTTTTGAACTTTAGGATCAATATTAGTATAAATTTTAATACCGCTATTCAAGACATCGCCAAGATTTTTACCTTTAAAGGCTTTGTTATTCATTAACTCAGATTTAACAAAGTTAATGTAAGAAGCATACTCTGGATTATTATCTTCATCTTTAACTTCACGTTCTTTATCAGTACGCTTAACTAAATTCTTAGTAAGTGAAGTATCCTGCGCTTCTTTTTTCTCTTTTTGACTTATTCTATGATGACGTGCCATAAGATAAAGAACTACATCTTTACGATGTTCAGCTTGTTTAGGGTTATTGTAAATATTGTTAGCATTAGGGACTTGCGGTAGGCCAGCTAAGTAGGCTGATTCAGCTAAGTTCAGATCTTTCAAATCTTTATTAAAATAATATTTAGCTGCTGCTTTAACCCCAGTTACACCGTCAGAGTAATAAATCTTGTTAAGATACATCTCAAAGATTTCATCTTTACTATATTCTTGCTCAAGACGATAAGATAAATAAGCTTCTTGTGCTTTACGACCAAGCGTTTTCTTATCAGTCAAGAACGCTCGTTTAACTACTTGTTGTGTTAAACTTGAACCACCTTGAGCACCAAATCCGCCAGTGACATTTTTTAATGCGGCACCTATGAAACGCTTATAGTCAATAGCACCATGTTTGTAGAAACTATTATCTTCAGTAGCTAGGACAGCGTTGCGCATATTCTTAGGTACATCGTCAAGCTTTACGTGAGCTCTTCTTTGACCATTATCCATCGTCTTGATAAGGTGACCATCCTTATCATAAACTTTAGCAGGTATATCATCTTGTAACTTCGATTCAGTAAATGCTGGAGCTTTCCAAGCGTAATAGGCGAAGAGCAATATACCTGCAAGGGCAAGTATGATAAAAGCAATGATAATAAAGCCGATGATCTTAATTATCGTTCTTTTGATGTTTCTATTCTTTTTTTGATTGGACTTCTTAGTGCTGTTATTAGACTGAGAAGCCCCTTTCTTTTCCGTCATACGCGGTCCTCACTTTCATCTAATATCATCTTATCTATAGCTTCGAGGTAATTTAATCTTGGTTGATACTGATACGGAATATAGTAACCATTTTCACGTAATTCTTCAACCGCAATAGATTTTTTAACTTCCTTACAATAGCGTTGCCAGAAGAATTCAAACTTTGATAGAGGAAGCAAATAAACCTCGTCTAGTGTTTTAAAACGAATGAGAAAAAAAACTATTCCATTCTGTTGGCTACAAGCTCGCATATGTTCTACTTGGTGGTTATGAATGTTGCCTAGAGGAAATGAAGTCTTGTTCTTTGTCTCTTTCGCTTCAAAGTCAATATAGTGACCTTTATAGATACCGTTATAGTCCGTCGTCGACGGTGTTCTAAAATAAGCCTCGTTAATGACAGCTTTACTACGCTTAGGGTAGTGGACATTAACGATTTGCACAGGCGTTGGCTTCTTATGTATCACAGCTTTACCTGTGCGTAAGTAATACTGATTAGATCGTTCAATATCACTTTCAAGAGTCATCCCTCGACCACCATATTCTATCTTACTAGAATAGGGGTTTCTAGAACTTCGGTCTTCAGTCTTATTTCTTAAAAATGGCTTTCCATTCGGATAATTCACAACTTTCACCACTTTTTATATGTTAATCAAAACTTTACTTATTATACACAAATTTAGCTCATATTCCAAATCAATAAACTATAATAATAAAGTATGGAGATAAAAAAGCTACAAATGTATGTACCAAATAAATATGTCTATAATCATTTTACCTTTAAAGAGCACTTTAAACAAATTGATACTTATATTACTATTAGAAGACATATAAATAGAATTGCGATGGGTTGAATTAAAGGAGGTTATCGGTGAAGACATTAATAGGAGATTTAAGCAAAGAGCTAAAGGTGATTGAATATTGTTATGTAGATGTCAAAACAAATCAAATTGATAAAGAGTTTTATAATGATGTCGTTCCATACTCTAAAAAAATCGATCGGCTATGTGAACAATTATCTGATTACAAAAGTGAAATCAGTCATTTACCCTACATGAATGAGCATAAATTTAAATTATTAATTAGTAATCTTAAAGATCTCTCTGTCGAGTGTCATTACGCTAAGACAAGCCGTAAGCTTTTTACAGAGAAGTTGAAAGCTGTTCAATACGATTTAAATTACATTAAGCGATGTGAAAAAACTGATGTATAAAACGATCTATATCACTGGTTATAAATCATACGAATTAAATATTTACAAAGATGATATGCCTGAAGTTCAATATATACGTAAATTTATAGAACATAAGCTTGTACCTCTAATCGAAGAAGGTTTAGAGTGGGTCCTTATACAAGGACAAATAGGTATAGAATTGTGGGCCGCTGAAGTTGTTGTAGCTATGAAGAAAACCTATCCTCAAATAAAACTAGGTATAGTGACACCTTTTGAAAATCACACTGAAAGGTGGAATGAGAGTAATAAACTCAAGTATGTCAAACTAGCAGAACAAGCTGATTTTGTTGATAGCGTTTTTCATCAACCTTATGAAGGCCCTTATCAATTTCAAAGAGCAGATCAATTTATGTTAGATCACACCGATTTTACACTGCTTTTTTACGACGAAGAGCGAGAAGCTTCACCTAAATACTTTAAATCTAAGTTATTTGATTTTATGGATAAAACAAATTATACTTGTGACATTGTTACTATGGATGAACTTAGCGAATTCGTTAATGATTTGCAATCGTCAGAAGTAGGTTTTTTGGATGGGTAAAAATTCAACTCGTAAAAAGCTCTTCTTGACTTAATTACCTTTTAATTTATCTAATTTTTTAAAAGTACGAATATTATCAGTATAATTTGGCTAAATAATTAAAACAAATAAATTTTATTATCTTTTTAACAACAAATGGTGGGGTGAAATCTAATGTCTGATGTATCTTTAAAACTAACAGCTAAAGATATTTATGAAAAAGATTTTGAAAAAACGATGACTCGAGGTTATCGAAGAGAAGAAGTCGATGCATTTCTAGATGACATTATTGCTGATTATCAAAAAATGTCTGATTTGAATAATGAAGTCGTTAAGCTATCAGAAGAAAATCACAAATTAAAAAAAGAACTTGAAGACTTGAGATTAAGAGTTGCTACTAGACCTCAAGAGAATAAAAGCTTCTCAGGTAGTAATGGAAATAGTAATGTAGATATACTCAAACGATTATCCAATCTCGAAAAAGCAGTTTTTAAAAACCAATAAGTTATATCTCTATAGGGTGAGACAGAATGGTTGGGTTAGCACAATTATTTCTGTCTCACTCTCATTGTGAGAAATGATTATAAGTGATATAATTCTAAAGATGGTATTTAGGGTAATCGCTATAGAAATATAGAGGAAAGTCCATGCTCACACAGTCTGAGATGACTGTAGTGTTCGTGCTTGATGAAACTATAAGTCAAGGCAATTAATTGACGGCAACGAAATAATCTAAGTCTTACGATAGGATTAGAGTAGTTTGAAAGTGCCACAGTGACGGAGCTTTTACGGAAACGTAAAAGGTGGAACGCGGTAAACCCCTCGAGTGAGCAATCCAAATTTGGTAGGAGCACTTGTTAAGCGAAAATCAACGCATTAACAAGACGTTAGTAGTTGCTAACGTAGACAGATGGTTACCACCAGCGTACAAGTGTAGCTAGTACACGTAGCAGTACAAAGGTACAGAACATGGCTTATATAAATACCATCACTAGCTGTCGAGGCTGGGACATAAATCCCAGCCTTTTAACATCTTGGCAGTAGATGACTGATTTGAAAATGCGCTTGTTTCAAGCTTTTTTCAATTCTAGTCATCCTTGCCGGGGCGGGACTACGAAATCTTTTTATTCAAATTAGATTTCTGTTCCGCTCCCTTTTTTACATACTGCATTTATAGATTGTTAACAGAGTACTCGAAACTTTACGCTTGAGAGAAAAGGATACTATGCTTTTGACAATTATTTAGCTAACTACCTATATGTATTGCTGAAAATACATTACCAATTAAATTTCAATTGTATGAGGTTGAGACATAAAGTTTTAGCGCTCTGGGCAAACGATGAACAGCGTTCCAAAAGCAAGATTGTCGACAGAAACGCTCACGATTCTTCACAATTTGGAACGCATTTTGTACTCATCGCTTGGTTCTGCTCAAACCCTCGACGCTTTTGTTCCGACCTCCAATTTTTCATCTTTAAATCAAATAAATGTACTAATGGAGTGAGAAGATGTACCAATTACTAGCAGTTTGTCCTATGGGATTAGAATCTATAGTTGCTAAAGAAATTAAAGAATTAGGCTATGAAACTCGAGTAGAAAATGGTCGCATATTCTTTGAAGGTGATGAAGAAACTATAGCTTTAGCCAATTTATGGTTACGCACTGCTGATAGAATAAAAATTGTAGTAGGGCGTTTTAAAGCAATTTCTTTTGAAGAACTGTTCGAGAAGACTAAAGCACTTCCTTGGGAGATGTTTATCGAAAGAAACGGTGAATTCCCAGTACAAGGGCGAAGTGTTAAATCTAAGCTACATAGTGTACCGGATTGTCAAGCAATCGTTAAAAAAGCTATAGTAGAAAAATTAAAACAGACATATGATATAAAAGGTTGGGTTGAGGAAACGGGTGCTAAATATCCTGTGGAAGTTTCCCTATTAAAAGATGAGGTACTACTCACTATAGATACCTCTGGATCGGGGCTAAACAAGAGAGGCTACAGAGTTGAGCAAGGCGAAGCACCGATCAAAGAAACGTTAGCAGCAAGCTTAGTTAAACTCGCTAACTGGAGTGGACATAGTCCCTTAATAGATCCTTTCTGTGGCTCTGGAACTATTGCTATTGAAGCTTGTTTAATTGCTCAGAATATAGCTCCAGGCTTTAATAGAAGCTTTATTTCTGAAACCTGGGAGATGATGCCGACAGAGCTCTATAATGATTTAAGAGCTCAAGCCGATGAAGTAGCTGAGTATGATAAAAACATCGAGGTCTATGCTTATGACATCGATCCTCAAATGATTGCAATAGCTAAGAGAAATGCTGAAGAAGTTGGGCTATCGGAAATAATTCATTTCGACGTCAAAGATTTTAATAAATTAACAATACCTCGTGAAGAACCCTATGCTTTAATAGGCAACCCTCCTTATGGAGAACGTATCGGAGATCGCGAAGAGGTTGAAACGATGTACCGTTATATAGGGAAGTTAATGAACAAACACCCATATCTATCAACATATATCTTAACAAGTAATAAAGAATTTGAACACTTAGTAAGTCGTAAGGCTACTAAACGCCGTAAATTATTCAATGGTTTTATAGAATGTACTTATTATCAATATTGGGGACAGAAAAAATAAAGGGAGGGGGCTAAATGTATAATAATGAATTCAAAAGGGGCATAATCTATGCACTTTCAGCCTATATATTGTGGGGAATATTACCACTATATTGGCACTTAATTCACGGGATCGCTCCTTTTGAAATTTTAGCTTATCGAATTGTACTTTCGATGATCTTCATGATAATTGTGGCATTCACCTCTCAACAAACACACTTCACCTCAGATTTAACCCAACTCATTAAGAACCCGATTCAGTTAGGTGCGATCATTATCGCTGGATATGTCATAACGATTAATTGGGGAACCTTTATTTGGGCAGTTAACAATCACCATGTATTGCAAACGAGTCTTGGCTATTACATTAATCCTCTAGTCAGTATTTTACTAGCCTTAATATTTTTAAAGGAACGTTTTAATAAGTTTGAGTGGTTAGCTATACTGTTCGCTTTGATTGGTGTAATTTACATGACCTTTAAAGTTGGAGAATTCCCTTACATTTCACTTTTATTAGCATTTTCTTTTGGATTTTATGGTTTGTTAAAAAAACTAGTGCCTATCAATTCAATCAGTAGTATCACAGTTGAATGCATCGTAACGGCTCCAGCAGGCCTTATTTATATTTGGTACTTATGGGAGCAGACTCAAACTTCTGTCGGGCTTAACATATCATCATTTTGGCTTTTATTATCAGGTGCAGTCACAGCTATACCGCTGATATTATTCTCTGCAGGAGCTCAGCGCATACCGCTTTCTTTAACCGGTTTCATTCAATATATTGGACCTACGCTGATCTTTTTACTCGGTATTTTGATCTTTAAAGAACCATTCAATATAGACCAGTTAATTACTTTTATATTTATCTGGATTGGAATAATTATTTATAGTATTTCTCAGTATTTTAAAATTAAACGCAGTAAACAGGGAACGGGACAGAAATCTAGTTTGAACAAAAAGATTTCGTAGTCTCGCCTCGGCAAGGATGACTAGAATTGAAAAAAACATGATACAAGCGCGTTTTCAAATCAGTCATCTACTGCCGAGATGTTGGAGGGAGCGGGACAGAAATCTAATTTGAACAAAAAGATTTCGTTGTCCCGCCCCG
The DNA here is from genome assembly GCF_025519785.1 of Staphylococcus marylandisciuri. Classification (GTDB taxonomy): domain Bacteria; phylum Bacillota; class Bacilli; order Staphylococcales; family Staphylococcaceae; genus Staphylococcus; species Staphylococcus marylandisciuri. The sequence continues at coordinate 61,972 of NZ_JAOPKZ010000003.1, forward strand.
GCAAGGATGACTAGAATTGAAAAAAGCTTGATACAAGCGCATTTTCAAATCAGTCATCTACTGCCAAGATGCTGAAAGAGTCTGAGACATTACATTATATCCCATCCTCGTTTATAATTTGTAGCTAAAAAGTTGAGCTACAGTTTGATTTATAAATTAGTTCTCCTTTTACTACTTTTCAAGCACTTAGATATGATTATTGAGGGCACAAGATTCGTAAACGAAAGTAATTTATAGTAAAGTAAAATCGAATCTTGAAAATAACTATTTCTTTTATAGATAGAGAAATTTGATAGAAGAATAGGAGTGATCAGATGACTCGTCGAATACTTATTTTAGGTGCAAATGGTAAAGTGGCTCAAGCTGCTATCAATTCATTTTTAGAGAATACCACATGTACATTACGTCTATTCCTAAGAGACGCGAACCGTTTACCAGATTATGCCTCTGATAGAATTCGTGTTCGCGAAGGCGATGCTACAGACTTCGAAGCAGTGAATGAAGCTGTAAAGGATGTAGATGTAGTCGTAGCTTCCTTATCTGGAGAGTTAGACAGAGAAGCTGAAACCATTGTAAAGGCAATGCAACGGAATGAAGTGAAACGACTCGTATTTGTAACCGCATTAGGAATTTATAACGAAGTTCCCGAGCCATTCCTAAACTGGGTTAAATCTCAACTAGGAGATCAACTTAAAGTTTACCGTCAAGCAGCTGACATTATTGAAGCATCTGACCTAGATTATACTGTAATACGACCAGCATGGTTGACTGACCTTAATGAAGTCGATTATGAATTAACTCACAAAGAAGAAAACTTTAAGGGAACTGAAGTTTCACGTAAAAGTGTAGGTGCGTTTATAGTTGAAATAGCAAACAATCCTGAATTATACCTACAAGATAACGTCGGTTTGAATAAGCCTGGTACCGATGGCGAGAAACCAAGAGAGCTGTAGTTTTCGGGTAATTTCAACTCACTAAACGAGAAGAAGAGGAGATAAGCTACCTTGTTTAAATAAGTGGTATGCTTATCTCTTTTTAATTCTTAACATTAGATACTTTAGAGCAACACATTTTTATTATACAATTATACTAATGAAGAACTAGGTAATAAAGGGGATCCAAAATATGGCGAACGCTGAACAATTAGACATCTTATATAAACTGAAAAAAGAAGTAGAAAAATCACAGAATCAAAATCTTGTACATATTATCAATCAAGTGATCAAAAAAGTTTACTTGGAACAATATACTGCGACCTTTGTAGGCCATTTCTCAGCTGGTAAGTCTACCTTAATCAATTCGGTATTAGAAGAAAATATTCTTCCTAGCTCACCTGTTCCAACAACTAGTAATACTGCGATTGTTTCTGTATCAGACGAACCAGGTATCATTGCTAATTTAGACAAACAACGCTATACCATTCTTGACAATTATGAACAAGTTAAAATAATGAATCGAGAAAATGTTGATGTAGAATCTGTAGAAATTAAGTTTGATTCAAAAAAATTTAACAAAGGGTTCACTTTACAAGATACACCTGGTGTAGATTCTAACGTTGCAACGCACCAATCTAGTACTGAACAGTTCATGTATACGAGCAATATCATATTCTATACTGTTGATTATAACCATGTGCAATCTGCCCTCAACTTTGAATTCATGAAGCGCCTCAACAAAGCTGGGGTACCTGTTGTATTCGTAATTAATCAAATTGATAAACATAATGAAGATGAAATCGCATTTGAGACATTTAAAGCTAGAGTTGAGAAATCTGTAAATGATTGGGACATCGATCTAGCAGATATTTTCTATGTTTCTAAATTCAGACATCCTCACAACCAAATGGAAGAATTATCTGACTACCTGGTGAACCGTGACCGTCATCGTGAACCTATAGAAGACTACGTAGAAAGAATAGTGCAATTTATTACAGAACAGCAATTATCGTATATTCAAACTGAAATACAACAAATTCTCGACAAATTAGATATTCAAGAAGAAGAATTCGATCAGGCTTATCTCAACTTCCAGCAACATAAAGAGGTTAGCGAAGAAGCCCAATTGCTTAATAATCCAGAACAGCTTTATAATTTTTTAAAACAAAAGCGTAAAGACATTCTAGATAACGCTTACGTTATGACCCACGATACGCGTGAGACCATTCGTTTATATCTTGAAAGTCGTACTAAAGACTTTAAAGTAGGTGGACTTTTTAATAAAAAGAGAAAAACTGCGGAAGCTCAAGAAGAACGTTTGAATAATGTGATAGACCAATTACAAGAAAAAGTCAATCAGCAAATAAGACAACCTTTAAGAGAAGATATGTCTTTTCTCACTCGTTTTATCAATGATAGCGAAGTTAACGAGCGAATATTAAATCAACATTATACCGTTTATCCAGAATTAGTAACGTCACTTTATCAGGAGCAAATTAACATTAGCAATCAATACGTGCTAACATTCTCTGACGAAACGATGAAATCTATTAAGCAATTTATTAAACGAGAAACTGAACCATTGTTTAAAGACGCAACCGATCATGCTCAAGCCGAAGACTTAGCTTCAGATGACGAACAAGATATGAATGCTTACGAGGAATTTATACAATTTCGAAACTTACGTGAATCCCTCACTACCCATAACTATAAACATTATTACATTCATCTACATGATTCTCTTGATAAATTGATTGACCGCACTGAAATTCAATATCAACCTAGTAGTACTACAGAAGTATCTAATGATGAGCAGCACCATAATGATAGCTCAGGGGTTGATTCTACTCAAGATAGAACTAACGAAATTGTTAATGGTTTGAATACAATCAAGGACATACCACTTTTTGAACAAACTAAGAAAGATATAGCAGCCACGCTATCACGCTTAGAAGATAAAGTTATTAAAATAGGGGTATTCGGCACGTTTAGTGCAGGTAAAAGCAGTTTGATCAATGCACTATTGGGTGATAGCTATCTCGTTAGTTCACCCAACCCAACTACTGCAGCTACAACAGAACTCACTTACGGTGAAGATAGTGCAATAACCTTAAAATCAGAAGAACAATTACTTGAAGAATTGAATGACGTCTTTGAACTTCACGATGAATCATTTTCATCAATAGAATCATTTGTATCTTCCAACACTAAAAAACTCAAAACTAAGCTTGAAAAAAATCAACTTGCCTTTATAAATGCAATTGAACAGAACTACAATGAATTTAAAGAGATGCTTAGCGAAGGTACAAGACATTCTATCAATCAAGATGAAATTAGAAAATGGAGTTCAGAAGATGAATATGCCACATTTGTTAACACTGTACATATTCAATTACCGATAGATTGGTTGAAGGACAAGATTATAATAGATTCTTTAGGTCTTCATTCAAACAACCAACGCCATACGAATGAGACTGAAAAAATTCTCACATCTTCTGATTTAATACTTTACGTTAGCTATTTCAATCACTCTTTTACAGACAACGATAAACGCTTTATTGAACATATGAAAGATATGAATCAGTTGAATGAAAACCAAGCATTTAAAATGATCATAAATGCTACTGACTTAGCTGAAAGCGATGAAGATCTCGTTGCAGTTAAAAATTATGTGAGAGATGCCCTCAAACAAGTAAATATGCATTCAGACATCTTTGGTGTCTCAAGTAGAGAGGCTCTTAAGAAAGGTGATAGAGGTATAGATGAGTTGAAAGAGAGCATTACTACCTTTGCTGAAATTGAGTCTAAGGGCATACTACAACAACATATGCTTCATCAATTAACTCAAATATCTCTTGCTTATGATGAAATGATTGATGAGTTTGAAACAAACAAAGCCCAATTGGTTGAGCGCCAGCAAAAGTTAGAAAAACTCTCTAAAGAACGTGTTTTAAATCCAAATGTACTCAACATCGTTGAGCAGCGAAGCGTAAATGAGGTAGAAGACCAAATTTATCACCTCACTCAGCGTTTAAATTTACAACTATTAGATGAAGTTAAAGCGATTTACAATAGCCAGATGACACGCTCTGATGATTTTAATAAAGAAAAAAGACGCGTTACCAAACTATATTTAGATGAAATACATCAACGCTTATATCTTGAACAATCATTGCTCGTTGAACGTACAAAAAAATATTACCTCGATCAATTAGAAGGCGAATTTGCGCCTATTCAACAGACTTTAAATCACGTACATGTCTTTGTAGATCCAGAATTTAATATAGCTGACAGTAATATCGAAGAGCCATATATGCAATTAGAGTTAAATACAATGTTCAATGCATTACCTAAATCTTTAACTAAAAAGAAAATAATCCAACCTAAAGTACAGCGTGACGTTCAACAACAAATTACTGAGAACACTACAGAATTATTGCAACCACAAATTAGTAATTTAAGACAGGCCTTGGTTAATTACATCTCTGAAATGGTCACTACTTCTGAAAGTGATTTCGATAATCTAGAAAAAGATATACAATCACAACTAGAAGAGCTATTATCGTTTGAAATCGATGAATCACTTATCAATCAAATTCACGTTGCTAATCAGCAATTAAAATCCAATATTCAACTAACTGAATAGAAAGAGGTTTCATTATGTCTCACAAAGTCTTATTAATAGACGGAATGGCTTTATTGTTTCGTCACTTTTACGCTACAAGCTTTCACAACCAATTTATGCGTAATTCTCAAGGCGTACCTACTAATGGCATTCAAGGTTTCATTCGTCATATTTATAGCGCTATTGATCAAATACATCCCACCCATGTAGCGATATGCTGGGATATGGGTCAAGAAACCTTTCGCACCGAGATGTATAAAAATTATAAAAAGCATCGGCCTGCACCTCCAGAAGAATTAATTCCACAATTTAATTATGTGAAAGAAGTTGCAGAAGAACTAGGTTTCACGAATATGGGTCTAGTTAATTACGAAGCCGACGACATCATTGGTACCTTAGCTAAAGCTTATTCGGCAGAACATAACGTCGTCGTGATAACTGGGGATAAAGATATTCTTCAATGCATAAGCCCCCACGTGGAAGTATGGTTAACTAAAAAAGGGTTTAATCAGTATGAGCGCTATACTCTCCATCGTTTTCAAATGGAATATGCTTTAGAGCCGCCTCAACTTATAGATGTTAAAGCTTTCATGGGAGATAGTTCTGATGGCTATTCGGGTGTGCAAGGTATAGGAGAGAAGACTGCTTTAAAATTAATTAAAAATTACGGATCAGTTGAAAAGGTGCTCGATTCGTTAGAAGAGCTCACATCGAGCCAAAGAAGTAAGATAAATAAAGATGTCGCATCTTTAAAAATGGCTAAAACATTAGCCACCATCAATACTGAGCTTCCTATCGATACTTTAAGCTTATTGCCTGAATTAGTATTTAAACAAAACATTTCTCATGCGTTAAAAGTATGTAACTATCACGAGTTCTTCGCCTCAGAAAAATATCTTGCATCTCATTTTTTATAATTTTGATTACTAGTATTTATAGTTTAATGTAAGAATGGAGTAAGGCAGAAAAAATAGCACTCAGATGATTTAATTCTTTTCATCTGAGTGTTTCTTCTTGGGAGCGGGACGGAAATCTAATTTGAATAAAAAGATTTCGTAGTCCCACCCCGGCAAGGATGACTAGAATTGAAAAAAGCTTGATACAAGCGCAGTTTCAAATCAGTCATCTACTGCCGAGATATTGAAGAGGCTGGGATTTATGTCCCAGCCTCTTTTTCTCTCTAGTCAAAGACCATTATGTCCCAGCCTCTCCTCATGTCCCCGTTCTACTCAAATCTGTAACACTTTTGTTCCGACCTCAAATTTAAAGTTTTTTTCGCTATATCAGGGATTTTCTTTCTTCGAGTAGAATTCAAATTACTTAGTCAATTGATACAGCGCTTGCTGAGCATGATGGTTAGCTTCTTTATTTTTCTTACGCGGCTCCCATTTAACAAATAGCAAATCAAAAGAAGTAGCCAATTGTTTCACTTTCAAATAATAGGATTGAAATTTTTGATTATTTAATTCTCTACTATTCATAGTATCTTCAATTAATTTAGAATCCGTAAATATCAAAGCATTACGCACGTCATGGTACTTAGCTAATTCAAGCGCATAAACAAAAGTAGCCCATTCTGCACTATGATTATCGAGATATCCTAGAGATGTTGTTTCAATGATGCGCTCTTTTTCTGTAATTATAATAACTGCCCCGGCGCTCACTCCAGGATTGCCTTTAGTAGCAGCGTCGAAAAAAATTTTTGCCATATCATTACTTCCTTTTTCATCTAAGACTCGTACCTAATATTAACATAGTACTTAATAATTCAATAAGTTATATATCTGCTTATACAATGGTATACTAGATTAAAATACTGAGAGCGATAAGGAGTTCTTCTATGAAAAGACTTTTCATCATTCATGGTTACCAAGCTTCACCTGAAGATCATTGGTTTAAATGGTTAGCTTCAAAAATGAAGAAATATAACTATCAATCGGTCATCGTACCGTTACCGAATTCAAGTCATCCGATTCAGCAACAGTGGCGGAATCGCCTTCAAGATTACATGGAGAATGCACTTGATGAAGATTCAATCATTGTTGCTCACAGCTTAGGAGTTATTGCTGTGCTTGAATATTTATCACATGCTAATTTAACAAGAGAAATAAAAGGTCTCTTCTTGGTTTCTGGGTTCGCACAACCGTTGAACACTATTTCAGAACTAGACGACTTTGTTCAAGCGTGCAACATCAATTATGAGTCTATACCTGCACGTTTAATTTATACAATTGGAGCAACAGAGGATCCTGCTGTACCTATTAATTATACAGAGGCTCTATCTGATAAGTTGAATACTAATACTATTAAAATCGATCATCAAGGTCACTTTTTAGGTAGAGAGGGCTATAAATCGTTCCCTGAACTATTTGAACTTATTCAAAATAGCATTAATGATCATTAAACTATCGTAACAAATCATTGGTAGGTATGAGAGCCGAACTTTCTATTGATAATACGAGTAGAGGCATGTTATATCATTTATACCGTTAATGTAGTCGTTTATTGATAAATTAAATTATACAAAGTGCCTAATCTTTTAAATTATTTTGAGGTCAAATCACACTCTAATTAGTAGTATTTTTAATCATGTGGGGCCCCAACAAAGAGAAACTGGTGAGACAGTTTCCTCAAGCACTGCGAGTTGGGGGGTGGGGCCCCAACAAAAAGAAACTGGTTTATCAGTTTCAACAAGCACTGCAAGTTGGAGTGGCCCCAACACAAAGGGAGCGGGATAGAAATCTAATTTGAATAAAAAGATTTCTGTCCCGCTCCCATGTCCCGATTCTGCTCAAATCCTCAACACCTTTATCCTGATCTCCTGTTAGCTTTTGATTCTCAACTCATGCCTTAACTAATATGATCAACTTTATCAATTTTTCCTTTGCGATACATCGACTTAGCAATATAACCAAATGGAACATTGAAGATAGTAGAAATAATTTTAAGTAAATAAGTAGTTATAAAAATTTCAAACACAGCACTTAATGGTAAGGTACCTATAAAAGCAATAGCCACAAATAAAGCAGTATCAACAATATTGCTTAAAATCGTACTGCCATATGCTCGTAGAATGAAGGTCTTATCTGAATGAAAGAACCGCTTAATTAGGCTAAACAGAAAAACGTCAAGATGCTGACCTATGATGTAAGCTATTATCGAACCCAGTGCCACTCGGGGGACCACATTAAATATCGTTTCAAGGGCATGTTGAGCATGATCTTCTGGAGCTGGAGCAAAGGTTAATGACATTTGCATAACAATGACCATAACTAGAGTTGAACTAAAACCAAGCCAAACTGCTCTTTTCGCGACTTTACGTCCATAGATATCATTAAGAATATCTGTTGCCAAATAAATTGACGCGAACATCACGTTACCTAATGTAGCTGAGATCGAAAATATATCAATCGTCTTTATGACTTGAATGTTGGCTATTATCGTCCCTATAGCAATCCAAGCTATCAATCCATACTTTCCGAAACATCTATACATTATAACGAGTAAAATAAATGTTACTAAAAAGGTTATAATTCCGAATACTTCATTAAACAAAAATATGCCTCCTAAATTTTGTTATTGCGGGTGTTTAGAAACCGCTTAAAATCAACCTTTTCATTTTATTCCTAATCACTTAAAAAATCAATATCAATTATGTTAAAATCACTAAGTCTTATACCTTAATATGATGCCTCTTCTCATTCTTTCATACGGGTTGAGACATAAAGCTTTTGTGCTCTGGGAAACCGATTAACAGCGTCCCAAAAGCAGGTTTTTCAACAGAAACGCTCACGATTCGGGAGCGGGACAGAAATCTAATTTGAACAAAAAGATTTCGTAGTCCCGCCCCGGCAAGGATGACTAGAATTGAAAAAAGCTTGATACAAGCGCATTTTCAAATCAGTCATCTACTGCCAAGATGCTGAAAGGGGCTGAGACATTATATTATGTCCCAGTCTCCGGCTTCGCTTTTATAGGCCCCCCCAACTCGCTGGGCTTGTAGAAACTGATATACCAGTTTCTCTTTGTTGGGGCCCCCTGCTTAAATCCTAACCGTTTTATCCCGACCTCCATTGTAAATTAGTTATTAAACATTAACGCTTAGTAATGATATAATAATCATAATATTGATGACTGAATAACAGTTCATATGCCTTAGCTCCTTAAATATCGTAATGTTATGATTGCGCAGCCTTTTTTATGATAGGGGCATTAAATGACTTCACTTGTTGCCCCAAATACTAATCTTTAACATAGAATAGGAGCGTGATAAATTGTTCTCACCCGCTGAGAAGAAAGCGTTAAATCAAATAGATGAATTAATGCACACTTATTGTTCAGATTGTATATTAAAAACGTATATCAGAAAAAATCAAGGTAAGACAGATGCACATCATTTTTGTATAAACAAGTGCTCTGTAGGCCAAGAAATTAAACAATTGGGAAATGAATTACAATAGGAGAGTGAACGACATGGAAATAGTTCGAGTAGAACCTACTCCGAGTCCTAACACAATGAAAATTGTATTAAGTGAAAAACGCGAAGACAATAAATCAAATACTTACACTCAAATAAAAGAAGAGCAACCTCATTTCATCAATAATTTACTTGAGTTAGATGGGGTTAAATCAATATTTTATGTAATGGATTTTTTAGCTGTAGACAAAGAACCAAAATATGATTGGGAAGATGTGTTACCCCAAGTAACTGCCTCTCTCAATGACGAGCTCAATGTAACAGAAGAAGCTCAACCTGATACGCACTATGGAGAGGTTAAAGCTGAAGTACTTATGTTTAAGGGGATTCCCTATCAAATTAAGTTAACTACTAATTCAGAAGAACAGCGTAGACAACTCTCTGAACACTTTGTAGATAGTATGTTAAAAGCTCAAAAAGAGGAAGATAACGTCGTCTTTTTAAGAAAATGGGAGAACTTCGGCATTCGTTACGGAGAATTAGATGAAGTTATGGCTGAAGTTGAAGAAGAAATCAACGCTCTATACCCTGATGAGGAACTGGAGAAATTGGTCAGAGAAGCGTTAAATACTGATATAGTAGTACCTAATAAGACTTACCAGCGCATCTCTCTAGAAGAATATGAAGCGATAGATGATTGGAAAGAACGGTTGAGAGCTTTGAAAAATTTCACTACGCCTACTGAAGATGATTTTCCTTTACTTGGGTACGTATTAAGTGAAGAAAATAAAATACCTTTGCGACGTGAAGCAGTTGTACTCTTAGGTATGATTGAAGACGAGGATGTGCTTCCTTACCTTTATAAAGGACTTAATGATAACAGTCCAGCAGTCAGACGAACTGCCGGAGATTGCCTTAGTGATCTAGGTTTTAAACAAGCTTTACCTCAAATGGAGAAAGCACTAGATGATCCTCAGAAAATTGTGAGATGGCGGGCAGCTATGTTTATTTTTGATGAAGGTGGCGACGAGCAACTACCCGCGTTAAAAGCTCACGAAGATGATCCAGCCTACGAAGTTAAATTGCAGATCGAAATGGCTATATCTCGAATCGAAAGCGGCGATGAAGCCTTAGGATCAGTTTGGAAACAAATCGCTAATCGTAATAAATAATATTTCGTAAAGGAGTTCAAAAAATGAATGCTTATGAAGCTTATATGAAAGATCTCGCCAAACAAATGAGAGAAGAATTAACTTCACATCATTTCAAGAGTTTAGAATCAGTAGAAGCTGTAAATGAACACATGGAAAATGTACCTAAAGATGAGACTACCTTTGTCGTCATTAATTCAACTTGTGGATGTGCTGCAGGCTTAGCTCGTCCGGCTGCTGTTACAGTTGCGGAACAGAATGATATCAAGCCTGACCATAAGGTGACTGTGTTTGCAGGTCAAGACAAAGAAGCTACTCAAGCTATGAGAGAATACATTTATCAAGTACCTTCAAGTCCCTCATACGCGTTATTCAAAGGTAAAGAATTAAAGCACTTCATACCTAGAGAGCATATTGAAGGGCGAGATATACAAGATATCTGTATGGATATTAAAGATGCATTTGATGAGTATTGTTAACTATGTGATTAACACATTATAACTACTAGGAGGCATATTGGCTTTAATTTAAGAGGTTGAACTAAATCAATCTATATAACTCAGTTACGAAATTGGAGTTCAATCTCAAGAAATTTATAAATTTTATCTTTAAAGTGTCAATATAGCCTCTCTTTCTTATTATATGATTACATATATTTCCATTTTTTTATCTTTTATTTTAGGATAAGATTAACAAACTATATGAAAGGAGAAACGAGTGATTGTTAAACGCGTTCGACCAAGCCTATCATAATTTATGTGAAGAAATACTCGAAACCGGTAATTATCGTGACGACCGAACTCAAACAGGTACAATCTCTAAGTTTGGACATCAACTCAGGTTCGATTTATCTAAGGGATTTCCTCTCTTAACTACTAAAAAAGTGTCTTTTAAATTAATAGCCACCGAACTACTTTGGTTTATTAAAGGTGATACAAACATTCAATATCTATTGAAATACAATAATAATATTTGGAATGAGTGGGCTTTTGAAAATTATGTGCAATCGGCAGAATATAAAGGCCCTGATATGACTAACTTTGGTCATCGCAGTCAAAATGATCAAGAATTTAAAGCTATTTATCAAGAGGAAATGAAGAAATTTAAAACGCTCATACTAAATGACAATGACTTTGCGAGGAAATTTGGTGATTTAGGTAATGTCTACGGTAAACAGTGGCGAAATTGGGAAGATAAACATGGTCACCGCGTCGATCAATTAAAACAAGTGATTGATCAAATTAAACATCATCCTTATTCGCGTCGTCATATCGTTTCTGCTTGGAATCCGACAGAAATAGATGATATGGCTTTACCGCCATGCCACACTATGTTTCAATTCTACGTTGAAAATGGAAAGTTAAGTTGTCAATTATATCAAAGAAGCGCTGATATTTTTCTAGGTGTGCCTTTCAACATAGCTAGCTACAGTTTACTCACGCATCTCGTTGCTAAAGAGTGTGGTTTAGAAGTTGGAGAATTCATTCATACATTCGGAGATGCACACATTTATAGTAACCACCTAGATGCTGTTAAGACACAGCTTAATAGAGATAGCTTTGACCCTCCTCGCTTAACTATCAATAGTAACGCTTCTATATTCGATATTAATTATGAGGATCTAGAAATTAAAAATTATCAATCCCATCCTTCAATAAAAGCACCGATAGCTGTCTAAATTAGTATATTATTATTAACTGAAGGAGTTGTTATAATGACTTTATCTATACTTGTAGCTCATGATCAACAACGAGTCATAGGTTCAAATAATCAATTGCCTTGGCACTTACCAAACGATTTAAAACACGTTAAAAAACTAACTACTAACAACACGTTAGTCATGGGACGCAAGACCTATGAATCTATAGGCAAACCGCTACCTAATCGACGCAATGTCGTATTAACGCGTAACAAAAACTTTCATCCTGAGGGCGTGGAAGTTATTCATTCAATCGATCAAATATATGATCTTTCCGGGCAAGTGTTTATATTTGGTGGACAAACTTTATTTGAAGAAATGATAGATAAAGTCGATGAAATGTATATTACTGTTGTAGATGGTAAATTTAAAGGAGATACGTACTTTCCATCATATACTTTTAAAGAGTGGGAAGTACTATCATCTGAAGAGGGTGTACTTGATGAAAAAAATACCATTCCTCACGTTTTTTTACATCTAAAGCGCAAGACAGATAAATAGGAGGACAACCTCATATGACAAACTATAAAATTGTAACTGATTCTACTTCGGATTTATCTCATGAGTTCCTTAAGAAAAATCAAATTCATGTAGTTCCATTAACATTAAATATTGATAATGACTCATTTGCAGATCAGGAGGAAATCTCCTCTGAAACTTTCCTTCAGAAAATAGAAGAAGGAGCAGATGTCAAAACTAGTCAACCACCTATAGGTAAGTTTATAAATCTGTACAATGAGTTAGGTAAAGATGATACTAAAATCATTAGTATACACATGACTTCAGGATTAAGCGGTACGTATTCTACTGCCTTACAGGCAAGTCAAATGACTGAGAGTGATGTAACTGTCATTGATTCTAAATCTATCTCTTACGGTTTAGGGTACCAAATCCAACATTTATGCGACTGGGTTAAGGAAGATTTAAGTATAGAGGAGATAACATATAAATTAAAACAACTACAAAAAAACATTAAATTGTACGTAGTAATTGGGCAATTGAGCCAACTCATCAAAGGTGGGAGAATTGGAAAGACTAAAGGTCTGATTGGAAATATGATGAAGATCAAGCCCATAGGCACTTTATCCAATGGTAACTTAGAAATGATCCATAATTCTCGTACGCAAAAATCAGTACTACAATATTTAAAAAAAGAAATCAACCATTTCTTAGACGGCTATCAACTACAATCAGTTGGTATTGCGCATGCCAATGTATTAGACTTTGTAGAAAAAGTGAAACATTACTTTTTGGAAGATTTCAATTTTAAAAATGTAGACGTTAATATTACTACACCTGTTATAGCCACTCATACTGGACAAGGTGCTATAGGGCTAGTTATCGTACGACAAGACTAATTTGAAATTAAATATCTGCAAACCTATTTCTAGCTTATACTAATGAGAGAGTAGATATACTATTTCTTTAATTGAGGAGGCTAATAATGGCTCAAGCTACCCTAGCTGGTGGATGTTTCTGGTGTTTAGTCAAACCGTTCACCTCATATCCTGGTATAAAAAGTGTAGTGACAGGTTATAGTGGAGGTCACGTAACTCAACCAACTTATGAAGAAGTGTGTACAGACGAAACGGGTCATGTGGAAGCAGTACAGATTACTTATGATTCTGAAATTACTAACTTCGAAAATATATTAGATGTTTATTTTAAGACTTTCGACCCAACCGATAATGGGGGGCAATTCTTTGATAGAGGTGAACACTATGCACCGGCGATATTCTATCACAATGAGGAACAAAAAAAGGCTGCCGAAGCTAAAATCCAAGAGTTAAATGAAGCTAACATTTTCGATAAACCAGTCATTACTCCTATTAGACCTTATAAGAATTTCTACCCAGCAGAAGACTATCATCAAGACTTCTATAAGAAAAATCCAGCTCATTATGAGCAATATCAACGCGGTTCTGGACGGAAAGCATTCATAGAGAAACATTGGGGAGGCAAATCATGATCAGAAAAGATAAGAAGGACTTGAACGATATAGAATATCTAGTTACGCAAGAAGATGGGACCGAACCACCATTTCAAAATGAGTATTGGAATCATTTCGAAAAAGGTATTTATGTAGATAAACTCTCAGGCAAACCACTTTTCACTTCAGAAGATAAATTTGAATCTGATTGTGGATGGCCGAGCTTCTCTAAGGCAATTAGTGATGATGAGATCATTGAATTAGCTGATAAATCTCATGGGATGTTACGCACAGAGGTTAGATCTGAAGACGCAAACAGTCACCTTGGTCATGTGTTTAACGATGGTCCTAGAGAAAAAGGCGGTCTACGCTATTGTATTAATTCTGCAGCGATTCAGTTTATTCCATATGAAAAATTAGAGGAACTAGGGTACGGTAGTTTAATATCCCACTTTGAAAAATAAAATAAGGAGCGTTATATAGATGTTTAAAAAATTGTTTGGAAAAGATAAAGAAGTGAATAAATCCACTAAAGTCTATGCGCCTATAACTGGTGAATTTGTGAACATAGAAGATATTCCGGATCCAGTATTTGCTCAAAAGATGATGGGCGAAGGATTTGGCATTAAACCTACTGAAGGACATGTCGTTTCTCCAATAGATGGACGCGTAGATAATGTCTTTCCTACTCAGCATGCCTTGGGACTAAAAGCAGATAACGGACTAGAAATCCTTATTCATATCGGTTTAGACACGGTACAGTTAGACGGCGAAGGTTTCGAAATTCATGTTGAAAACGGGCAATCAGTCTCTGTAGGCGATCCTATTTTGACATTTGATCTAGAATATATTACTAAGCATGCAAAATCTATAATTTCTCCAGTCATTATAACTAACTCAGATCAAGCTACATCATTAAGTATTAACGAGCCGAATGCTGTAATTAAAGGTGAGACTAAAATTATTGATGTGACAATGAATTAATGAAGGATCATTCCTTTTATCAGTACGTGATGACCGTTAGAGGTCAAAATGATGAAAAAGGCATCTTAGCTGAAGAAATATTTAATGATCTAGCTTTCCCTAAACAAGAAAAGGATTTCAACGCTTTGAGCGATTACATCGAAACGGCTGGAAATTATTCTGTATCATTATCAGTATTCGATAGTATGTATGAGGATTATCAAGAATGGTTGCAGTTTTAAATAGTTAAGCGCAAAGCAATACCATCGATTACATTGCTGTATATTTGTTGAGCTGGGATTGAAGTTATTCATCCCGGCTATCTTTTTTAAAAACTATATGTTTGAGATAAAGGAGTGATCGGGTGACTCAACGAGATAATGAATATGAACAAAAGCAGAGAAAGAAGATAATACATATTAAACGTAGTCACTTATTTATACTCTTAGGCTTGTCTATTATTTTAACAGCTATATTGGCTGTTACTTTAACACTAGGTATTCAGCACTGGAGAAGTGGTCTCGATAAAGAACAGCGCTACAGCTTTTCTAAAGTCGAGAAAGTTTACCAAACCTTAAATAATGATTATTATAAGAAAGAACAATCTGATAAATTAGCTCAAGCAGCCATTGACGGGATGATTAAGGAGTTAAAAGATCCGTACTCTGAATATATGAGTAAAGATGACACTCAATCTTTTAATGAGGACGTCTCTGGCGATTTTGTTGGTATTGGAGCTGAAATGCAGAAGAAGAACAATCAAATACAAGTTACGAGCCCTATGAAAGATTCTCCCGCAGAGAAAGCAGGGATCAAACCTAAAGATACAGTCACTAAAGTGAATGGTAAGTCTGTTAAAGGCAAGCCTCTCGAATCAGTAGTCAAAGAGGTACGAGGTAAAAAGGGTACATACGTTACATTAACAATTAAACGAGGCGAGCATGAACAAGAATTGAAGATAAAGCGTGATAAAATTCATGTTAAAAGTGTCGAGTATCAAAAACATGACCACATAGCAGTATTAAAGATTAATAAGTTTCAGAATAATACTTCAACAGAATTAAAAAGTGCTATTTTAAAAGCTCATAATGAGGGTATTAGACGAATAGTCATAGATCTGCGTAATAATCCTGGAGGTCTGTTAGACGAAGCTGTTAAAATGGCAAATCTCTTTATTGATAAAAATCATACAGTAGTGAAACTTAAAAAAGGACAGCATACTGAAGAAGTAAAAACGCATAATGATGCCTTAGCACAAGCTAAAGATATGAAAGTATCAATACTGGTCAATGAAGGGTCAGCCAGCGCCTCTGAGGTATTTACAGGAGCTATGAAGGACTATAACAAAGCTAAAGTATTTGGTTCTAAGACATTTGGTAAGGGAATTGTACAAACAACGCAAGAATTTAAAGATGGTTCCTTGCTGAAATTCACGAATATGAAATGGTTAACGCCGAATGACCATTATATCCATGGTAAGGGCATCGAGCCAGATACAAAAATTAGTACGCCTCGCTATCAAACGTTAAGTGTCATACCATCTGACAAGACTTTCAAAGTAACGAATAAGAGTAAACATGTAAAAACCATGAAAATTGGTTTGACTGCCCTAGGCTATAAAGTGAATAATGAATCGACAACTTATGATCAGTCGCTCGAATCTTCTGTAAAGAAATTCCAACAAAACGAAAATTTAAAAGTAACTGGCGAATTTGATAAGGAAACAAATGACAAATTCACTCAATCACTAGTTGATAAAGCTAACAAACAAGATACAGTTCTAAATGATTTATTAAAAAAACTTAAATAAAGAGGTGCTATCCTAATGATCAGAAATGCCACAAAAAGTGATATTCCAGCAGTGTTGAATTTAGTTGATGAAGCTAAAGAACTAATGAAAAAATTTGATAACGATCAATGGGACGATGAGTATCCGATAGAGGAACACTTTGAAGAAGATGTAGAAACTGATACTTTATACGTGCTAGATATCGATTCTAAAATCTATGGTTTTATCGTGATAGATCAACAGCAATCAGATTGGTATGATAAAATAGATTGGCCTATAGATCGCGAAGGTGGCTATGTTATCCATCGCTTAGCTGGCTCATCTGATTATAAAGGAGCTGCTACTGAACTCTTTGAATTTGCTGTTAATTTAGCGTTAGAACACAATATACATGTATTAATAACTGACACATTCTCACAAAACAAACCTGCTCAAGGTTTATTTGAAAAATTCGGGTTTACTAAAGCTGGTGAAGCAAATATAGATTATCACCCATTTAATAAAGGGAAACCATTTTACGCTTATTATAAAATAATAGAAGAATAGAGGTTGAGTTATGGCTAAAATTGCATTTACTGGTGGAGGAACTGTGGGTCACGTCTCAGTTAATCTCAGTTTAATTCCTACAGCTACCAATGACGGGCATAAAGCTATATATATAGGGTCTAAAAATGGTATTGAAAGAGAGATGGTTGAGTCGCAATTGCCTAATATAAAATACCATGCTATATCAAGTGGTAAATTGCGGCGCTACTTATCTTTTGACAACGTCAAAGATGTCTTCAAAGTTCTAAAAGGTATTTTAGATGCTCGAAAAATCTTAAAAAAAGAACAACCAGATGCGCTATTTTCAAAAGGTGGCTTTGTATCAGTACCTGTTGTTATAGCTGCAAAATCACTAAAAATACCAACGATTATTCACGAATCAGATTTAACGCCAGGTTTAGCGAATAAAATAGCACTTAAGTTCGCTAAAAAAATTTACACAACATTTGAAGATACTATCAACTATTTACCGAGTGACAAAGCTGACTTTGTCGGTGCAACTGTCAGACCTGATCTTCTCAATGGGAATAGTGACCGAGGCTATCAACTGACTCAATTCAATCAATCTAAACCTGTCTTGCTAGTAATGGGAGGAAGTCTAGGTAGTCATAAATTAAATCAAATTATCCGCGATAATTTAGATTTACTCTTAAAAGACTATCAAGTGGTGCATCTAACTGGTAAAGGCCTCCTCGATCACACATTAACTCAGCGAGAAGGTTACAAACAATTTGAATTTGTGAAAGATGATTTAACAGACTTATTGGCTATTACGAGTACTGTAATTAGTAGAGCAGGAGCTAACGCTATATATGAATTCCTTACATTGAACATACCAATGTTACTTATCCCGCTTGGACTTGATCAATCTAGAGGAGACCAAATTGATAATGCTAAAAACTTTGAATCTAAAGGATATGGCAAGTATGTATTAGAAGAAGATCTCACTAAAAATCTACTAATGGAAGAACTCAAACGACTTGAAGACGAGAGGTCAGAAATCATCAACACGATGCGAACATATAAAGAAAGCTATACGAAAGAAGAATTATTTAAAAAGTTTATACAAGATGCTTTACATTAGCGCAGAAAGGGTACTTAGATGAGTCGTTGGAAACGTATATCATTGCTTGTTTTATTAATAATATTTTTTATTATCTTTGCACTTTATCATGGGTCTACATTCGGCAAGTGGCTTGATACAAACGTGTATGAGCTACTTCATTCACTCTATAGTGCGATTGTAACTACTCTATTTCGAGTTATCACATCAGTTGGTGAAGTTTGGTCAATGGCAGTACTTTCATGTCTACTCATAGGGATTCTTGTCTATAAACGCTATCATGCGGAAGCCTTATTTTTTATCCTTGCAATGGCTTTATCAACTATATTAAACCCATTGCTCAAGAACATATTTGACAGAGAACGACCAGATATTTTACGCCTCGTTGATGTCTCAGGTTATAGCTTTCCTAGTGGACATGCTATGGGATCGATGGTATTTTTCGGCTGTCTGATATATATCGTTAATAGAATATTCAAGGGTCTCACTAATAAAGTTATGTCTACAATCTGTGCATGCCTCATAGTTTTGATCTGTGCTTCAAGAATATACCTTGGCGTTCATTTTCCCACCGATATCTTAGCAGGATTGTGTGGAGGAGCTTCCTGTATCATCCTCTCTACATTGGTGTTACGACACAAATTAAAAATTTAGTTAAGAAAAAGCGACACGATACTCTAGTAGTGTATAGAGCGTGTCGCTTTTAGTGTCTTTAAGTCTTTGTAATACGTATGATAAAAACCGGTTCTTTTTGAGTAAACCGGTTTTTATATTTCACGTTGTCTCGCAACGTTAGTCTTTTACGGGCATATAAAAGGGGATATTGTGAAAATGATCAATCCATTTGAACGAAATATGTGTGGGGGGAATAGTTCATTTGGTATTGATAATCATTTTCAACTACATTATACATCACTGAGAACTATTGTCAATTAGATTCTAAAAATTTTTGAGAAAATTTCCAAAATCATTAGCTATTCAGTTGCTTATGTCTTTTCAGACGGGGAGCGGGACAGAAATCTAATTTGAATAAAAAGATTTCGTAGTCTCGCCCCGGCAAGGATGATTAGAATTGAAAAAAGCTTGATACAAGCGCGTTTTCAAATCAGACATCTACTGCCAAGATGCTGAAAGAGGGAGCGGGACAGAAATCTAATTTGAATAAAAAGATTTCGTAGTCCCGCCCCGGCAAGGATGACTAGAATTGAAAAAAGCTTGATATAAGCGCATTTTCAATTCAGTCATCTACTGCCAAGATGCTGAAAGAGGTTGAGACATTACATTATGTCCCAGCCTCTTTCTCTCTAGTCAAAGACCATTCTGTTCCGCTCCCTTCTGAGAAGTGTGGTTAGTCTCCGATAATTGCTGTTCACAGATAAGGTAATAGGTAGCAATCCTCAACCTTGAAAACGGCGATCATTACTGACCATTCAAGAGGTCGGAACGCTAGCGTTTAAGATTTAACTAGAACCGACCGATAAGAAAATTGTTCACTAAATTTTGTCGCATTATGAGCGTTATTGTAGAAAATATTGCTTTAGAGTCACCGTTAATCGGATTCCCAGTGCATAATATCTTTAGCTCATAATTGAAATTAATTGCCTCTCAAACCCTTTAGCATACTGACTTAACTTACCCCTTCGCCTAAGCTAAGTAGGGTTAAATATTACAAAAAATTGAAGTTGAAAAAATTTATTTACCTTTAGTTCTACTTGCGATAAGATAAAATTTACATACAAAATTCAACTTCTCATATTTAAATGACAGAGGTGGGAACTATGACCAAAATACTCATTGTAGAAGATGAGCAAAATTTAGCACGATTTATCGAACTTGAACTTAAACATGAGAATTATTCAGTTGATATAGAAAATGATGGTAAAAGCGGACTTGCACGCGCTTTGAAAAATAGTTATGACCTTATCTTACTTGATCTCATGTTGCCTCAAATCAATGGTTTAGAAATTTGTAGACAAATCCGACAAGAGCAGCAAACTCCAATCATCATTATTACTGCTAAAAGTGAAACGTACGACAAAGTCACGGGGTTAGATTATGGTGCAGACGACTATATCGTTAAACCGTTTGATATCGAAGAGTTATTAGCTCGTATTCGCGCAACCATGCGCCGTCAACCGAGCAAACATATCATTGACATTAATGGTCTAGTGATAGACAAAGATGCGTTTAAAGTCACAGTTGATGATGCGACATTGGAGCTAACTAAGACTGAGTATGATTTGTTATACTTACTTGCAACGAATAGAAATCATGTGATGCATAGAGAACAAATTATTGAAAACGTGTGGGGTTTTAATACCGAAGTTGAAACAAATGTCGTTGATGTGTATATACGTTACTTAAGAAACAAATTAAAGCCATACCACATGGATAAATATATCGAAACGGTCCGTGGTGTAGGCTATGTGATAAGAAAATGAAACAACGTCGATTAAGAACTAAGTGGATGGTCATCACTACTACTATTACTTTTACCACCATCTTTATTTTTAGTATTATCATCATTTTTTATTTAAGTAGTGCTCTACGTCAAAACGAATTAGAACAAGCTCAACGTAGTTCAAATGATTTAGACGAACTCTTTAATAAAACACCGTATGAAAAAATATCAACGGTAGATCTTAATGCTTCTTTAGGTAACTTTCAAAAAGCTGTCTTATATGATGAAAAAGGCCATCATTTGATTGAAGCTTCCAATGACAATTCGATTGTATACTCGCCAACACTCCAACGCCAATATTTAAATAAAGTCGTTAAAAAGCGTTATCATCACAATGACTACCTAATGATTACTAAACATATTCACAATGACCAATTTAAAGGCTATAGCGTCGTTATCCATTCTCTAAATAACTATAATACGCTTGTGAGCTCTTTATATTTCTTTGCGGTTACTTTCGGTTTCTTAGCAACTATAATTACCGCTTTAATAAGTTTCTTCTTCTCTTCTCAAATTGCTAAACCTTTGGTCACTCTTTCGAATAAAATGAAACAAATTAGAAGAGATGGTTTTCAAGAAAAGATCGAGTTACCTACTAACTACGTCGAGACAGATAATTTAATAGATACTTTTAATGCCATGATGACGCGCTTAGAAGATTCTTTTAACCAGCAAAGACAATTCGTAGAAGATGCCTCACATGAACTACGTACGCCTTTACAAATCATTCAAGGTCATCTTAATTTGATTCAAAGATGGGGCAAAGAAAACCCAGAAGTTCTTGAGGAATCACTCAATATCTCCTTAGAAGAAATGACTAGAATTACTAAATTAGTCGAAGAATTATTATTACTCACGAGAGACAATACGCACAAATCCACAACAGATTTAGAATATGTAGACATAAATAAAGAAATTAAGCAACGTATTAAATCTTTAGCGCGATTACATGAAGACTATACCTTTGAATTCAAACCTTATCCTAAGCCATTACTCAAAGAAATAAATCGTCACCACCTCGAACAAATACTCATCATCTTTATTGATAACGCAATAAAATATGATCAAAAAAACAAACATATTAGTTTCGAAACGAACTTACGCAATAAACAAATTTTCATTGATATAACAGACCATGGGGTAGGTATACCTCAGGAGGACTTAGAATTCATCTTCGATCGGTTCTATCGAGTTGATAAATCTCGTTCTCGCAAGTTAGGCGGTAATGGATTAGGCCTGTCTATAGCTAAAAAGCTTATAGAATTTAACGGTGGTTCAATAGTAGTTGAAAGTGAAGTTGGAAAGTATACCACATTCCATATTAAATTATAGTAAAAACGAACATGTTTGAATTTCTTTTAGTTGTAAATATAATAAGTGTCAACTTACTGCAGAACTCTATTTTTAAGCATTATTTTTTTAATTTAAAAACCATTTTTTAGAGTTCTGCTTTTTTTATTTTAAGGTACGATAAGTACTTTAATTTGAGCAATTTTAATGCTATTATTGTGTTGTAAGCGTTTCAACTATTTTGTGGAGGGTGTAATAAATGAGCAACGAAAAACAGGTTACTGAGGCACCTGTAAATTTCGGGCAAAATCTTGGATATATGTTAGACTTATATGATATTTATTTACAAGATCCATCATCAGTTCCTGAAGATTTACAAGTCCTTTTTAGTACTATAAAAAACGGTGAGGCTGACATCGTTAACAAACCAAGCGCGGGTGCAACTAGCACTCAAAGTGATAGTACAATCAAACGCGTTATGCGTTTAGTGGACAACATCCGTCAATATGGGCATTTATTAGCGGATATTTATCCAGTAAATCGTCCAAATAGAGAACATGTTCCTAAATTAAATATTGAAGACTTTAATTTGGATAAAGAAACTTTGGAAAATATTTCTGCAGGTATTGTGTCTGATCATTTCGAAGATATCTATGATAATGCGTATGAAGCAATAGAGCGTATGGAAGAACGCTATAAAGGACCTATTGCTTTTGAATATACGCATATTAATAATAATAAAGAACGTGTTTGGTTAAAACGCCGAATTGAGACGCCATACCAAGCATCCTTAAATAATGAACAAAAAATAGAATTATTTAAAAATTTAGCTCATGTTGAAGGCTTTGAAAAATACTTGCATAAAAATTTCGTTGGTGCTAAAAGATTCTCAATCGAAGGCGTGGATACGCTAGTACCTATGTTACAAGAAACTCTTCGTCAAGCTAGTGACGAAGGTATTAGCAATATAGAAATAGGCATGGCTCACCGCGGACGTTTAAACGTTCTCACTCATGTTCTGGAAAAACCATATGAAATGATGATTTCCGAATTCATGCACACTGATCCTATGAAGTTTCTCCCTGAAGATGGTAGTTTAGAGCTGACTTCTGGCTGGTCAGGAGACGTGAAATACCACCTCGGTGGAGTTAAGACGACAAGCTCATATGGTATAGAGCAACGCATTTCTCTTGCTAATAATCCAAGTCACTTAGAAATCGTTTCTCCAGTTGTGTTAGGTAAGACACGTGCAGTTCAAGACGATACGCAACACGCTGGTGCAATTACCACTGACTTTAAAGATGCTATGCCGATATTAATACACGGTGACGCAGCTTATCCTGGTCAAGGTATTAACTTTGAGTCTATGAACCTCGGTGGATTAGAAGGTTATTCTACAGGTGGCTCTTTACACATTATTACTAACAACCGTATCGGCTTTACTACTGAACCATCTGATGGCCGTTCTACAACATATTCTTCAGATATCGCTAAAGGTTATGATGTTCCAATTATGCACGTGAATGCAGATGATGTGGAAGCTACTATAGAAGCGATAAAAATAGCGATGGAATTCAGAAAAGAATTCCATAAAGATGTTGTCATTGACTTAGTAGGTTATCGCCGTTATGGTCATAACGAAATGGACGAGCCATCAATTACTAATCCAGTTCAATATCAACACATCCGTAAGCATGATTCTGTAGAAATACTTTACGGAAAAAAATTAGTTGAAGAGGGTATCATTTCTGAAGATGAAATGAATGAAATTATCGATGGAGTTTCTAAAACATTGCGTTCTGCTCATGATAAAATTGACAAGAACGATAAAATGGATAACCCTGACATGCAGAAACCTGATGATATTTCTGAACCACTTAAAGGGGATACTAAGAACTTCTCATTCGACCACCTCAAAGAAATTAATGATGCAATGTTAAGTTATCCTGAAGGCTTTAACGTCTTGAAAAAGCTTAATAAAGTGCTGGAAAAACGACGTGAGCCATTTGAAAAAGAGGAAGGTTTAGTGGATTGGGCGCAAGCAGAACAGCTCGCTTTTGCCACTATCACTCAAGATGGTAAACCTATTCGATTAACAGGCCAAGACAGTGAACGTGGTACATTCAGCCATAGACATGCCGTACTTCATGATTCTGAAAATGGAGATGAATACGTACCGCTTAATAATGTACCGAATCAACAAGCTACGTTCTCTGTTTACAACTCTCCATTATCAGAAGCAGCCGTTGTAGGTTTCGAATATGGTTATAACGTTGAAAATAAAGATTGTATGACTATTTGGGAAGCGCAGTATGGCGATTTCTCCAATATGGCCCAAATGATTTTTGATAACTTCTTATTTAGCGCTCGTGCTAAATGGGGTGAAACATCAGGTCTTACGTTATTCTTACCTCATTCATTTGAAGGTCAAGGTCCTGAACACTCTTCCGCTCGTTTAGAACGTTTCTTGCAACTTGCTGGTGAAAATAACTGTACTGTAGTTAACTTATCAAGCTCTAGTAACTACTTCCATCTATTAAGAGCGCAAGCAGCAAGTCTCGGTACTAAGGCAATGAGACCACTTGTAGTCATGTCACCTAAAAGTCTTTTACGTAATAAGACAGTGGCTCAACCTATTGATAAATTCACAGAGGGATCTTTCGAACCTATCCTACCTGAAACTGGTGATGCCGATAAAGTTCGCAAAGTCATCTTAGCTTCAGGTAAAATGTTTATCGACCTAAAAGAATATTTAGCTAAAAATCCTGATGAATCAATTCAGCTTATAGCGGTAGAAAGATTATACCCATTCCCTTCAGAAGAAATTAAAGCAGAATTTGATAAGCTTAATCAGTTAGAGCACGTCGCATGGGTACAAGAAGAACCTAAGAATCAAGGTGCATGGTCATTCGTTTACCCTCGCCTTAAAGAATTAACTGCAGATAAATACGATTTAAGTTATCATGGAAGAATACAACGTTCTGCTCCAGCAGAAGGTGATGGCGAAATTCACAAACTTGTACAAAATATGATTCTTGAACAAAGTACTAATAATAAGTAGGGGGAAAATACAACATGCCAGAGGTAAAAGTTCCAGAACTAGCAGAATCAATAACAGAAGGTACCATAGCGGAATGGTTAAAGAGCGTAGGAGATAGCGTCGATAAAGGTGAGGCTATCGTAGAGCTTGAGACTGATAAAGTCAATGTTGAAGTAGTTTCAGAAGATGCAGGTGTCTTACAAGAAACACTTTTTGAAGAAGGCGACACTGTCGAAGTTGGCCAAGCTATTGCTGTAGTAGGAGAAGGCGAACCAAGCAATAGCGGTTCAAGTTCTGATAGCTCATCTAGCGATGATAAAAAAGACTCTGAAGCAGACTCAGGTAAAGAAAGTCAAAGCAGTAGCTCTAATGAAAGCCAATCACAAGATTCTTCAAGCGATCAATCTAGCCAGCGCGTTAACGCTACGCCTTCAGCACGTAAATACGCGAGAGAAAAAGGTATTGATTTAAGTGAAGTTTCAGCTAAAAATAATGATGTCATTAGAAAAGAAGATGTAGATAACAAACAAAATTCTGCTAGCCAGTCTAAACAATCTTCTAAAGAAGATAACAAATCTTCACAACCTCAATCACAAAAGCCATCTAAACCAGTTGTACGTGAGAAAATGTCACGTCGTAAGAAAACAGCTGCTAAGAAACTTCTTGAAGTTTCAAATCAAACAGCTATGTTAACAACATTTAATGAAGTTGATATGACAAACGTTATGAACTTACGTAAACGTAAGAAAGAACAATTCATTAAAGATCACGATGGTACAAAACTAGGATTTATGTCATTCTTCACTAAAGCAGCAGTAGCAGCATTGAAGAAATATCCGGAAGTTAATGCTGAGATCGATGGCGAAGATATGGTAACTAAACAATTCTATGATATTGGAATAGCAGTATCTACAGACGACGGTTTATTAGTTCCATTTGTTAGAGACTGTGACAAGAAAAACTTTGCTGAAATCGAAGACGAAATTGCTAATCTAGCGATTAAAGCACGTGATAAAAAACTAGGTCTCGATGATATGGTTAATGGTTCATTTACTATTACTAATGGTGGTATATTCGGTTCAATGATGTCTACTCCAATCATTAACGGTAATCAAGCTGCAATCCTAGGTATGCATTCCATCATTAAACGCCCAATTGCTGTTGAAGACGATAAGATTGAAAATCGTCCTATGATGTACTTAGCATTAAGTTACGATCATAGAATTATTGACGGTAAAGAAGCAGTTGGTTTCCTAAAAACTATTAAAGACCTCATTGAAAACCCAGAAGATTTATTACTAGAATCATAATTCTCTAATAAAATAGTTTACTAATTGAGAGAGCGGGACTGAAATCTAATTTGAATAAAAAGATTTCTGTCCCGCTCCCTTTTACTGATCTTTTTTACTTTTAATCTAGCTGTGGAATAGTTACGAGATCAAATGGTTCTTCCGCATTTTGATATTAATAAATTGCACTAATTTGTTGAATGAAATTCATCGATTGAGTCTTTCTTAAGCGAAAATATAGATTAAAACTTCGATAATTGCAATCACTAAGAAAATGCCGAACACCAATCCATAAATATTATTGCTCTGTTTGCTTTTGTTATCTCGACGAGATTGAACTGAGTGAGACATGTTAGTAAAGAAAGTAATACCACAATACACAGCTATAAGTAGTGTAATCCCAAATATAACCCAAAAGTTAAACATGTACTAGCCTCCTTCCACTGTCTCTTCAATTTAGTACTAACTTTATAATTCATATTTTAATATATAATAAGTTTTTACTCCAATGACTAAATTCTAAAATTGTCACTAGTAAATAAAAGGTCTACATACAAAATAGGCTTGTTATACGTTATAATAAATCTAATAGAACTAGATTGAGAGGAAGGGTTATATGCAAGGTTTACGAAGTGTTACTCTTGGTACCAAAGATATGGAAGCTACAATCGATTTCTTTCATAATCAGCTAGGGCTAAATGAAACTGAAAAAAATGGTGCTAGACGGTTTGGAGATGCACACCTGAGCCCTGGGACACGACTCCACTTTGTTGAAGTTCCAAACTATGACGAAGAAGATCATCATATTTATAGCTTAGGGCTAAGGGTGCCAACTGATGAAGCCTTACTTGAATATCAAGAAATACTTGACGATAACGGTATGCAATATAGTGAGATGTCAATGCTAAATACCCACAAGTGCTTTCATTTCTATACTAAAGAGGGGTTGAGAATAGACATCTATTCTGACGAACTTAATAGCGGAACACCTCTCGGAACGCCTTCTACTGAAAGCACAGTCAATCCATTACATCAGATTCAAGGATTAGGTCCAGTCATATTAAGAGTAAACGACTTATTATTAACGCGCTCTGTACTCAGCAAGGTCTTTGGTATAGAAGCCTTTGCTGAATATACGCTAGCTGAAGATGAAGAGATAAATGTACTGGTCTTTCAAATAGGAGATGGTGGTTTAGGGGGAGAAATGCATCTTTATAAATCTCCTAATGATTTAGAATTACCAGAAGCTGGCGTAATAGAACAAATTGAATTCAGCACTCATGACCGTCAGCAGTATCAACGAGCGATAGATGAGCTCGATGATGTAGGTATACCCTATCAAACTCTCAATCAAGATACTACGCAGTCGTTGCGTATTAATGAGGCAAGTGGTATTGCCTTTATTCTAACTTTAGAACATAATTAAGAAGTAATAACAAGAAAGGGTTTTAAATGATGCTACATGAAGAATGGAAAGAGCGTAAACCTCTAAAGCGTGTTGAAGTAATTCATACTGATGCAGCTAAGTTTACTGTGGCCGATATGTTAACAGTAGGCAAGCAATATGATGTGGTAAACGAGACCGAAGAATATTATCAAATTCTAGATAATTCAGGTTTAGTTGGAGGCTATTTCAAAGATTACTTTAAAGAGGTTTAATTAGTTTGCTAATAGGCTGGGAAGCTAAGATATCTTTTCCCAGTCTATTTTATATAGGCACAATAAAGGAGTTATTGTATCATGATTCAAGGAAAGTATATAAATCAGGATAAATCAATATTTGAAGATGCTGTGTCGCTGATGCAGCTTAATAAAAATATCTTACTTAAAGGGCCGACTGGTTCTGGAAAGACACGTCTTGCTGAATCCTTAAGTCAGCACATGAATATACCTATGCATCAAGTTAATTGTTCTGTAGATTTAGATGCCGAGAGTTTATTAGGTTATAAAACAGTATATACGAATGATAGTGGACATCAAGAAATTATTTTTATAGAGGGTCCTGTAATTAAAGCTATGAAAGAAGGCCAAATACTTTATATCGATGAAATTAATATGGCTAAACCTGAAACTTTACCTATCCTCAACGGCGTGCTTGATTACCGTCGCCAATTAACTAATCCATTTACAGGTGAAGTGATTAAAGCTGAAAAAGGGTTTAATGTTATAGCAGCAATTAATGAAGGTTATATTGGCACGCTACCTATGAATGAAGCTTTAAAGAATCGGTTTGTAGTTATTGAAGTAGATTACATAAGTGGAACCGTCTTAGAAGAGGTTATTCAACAACAAAGTCAGCTAAACGATCTGACGTTAATTCAAAAAATTGTAAAGTTCAACGAAGATTTGCGCACGATGACCAGACAAGGGCAAATATCAGAGGAAGCAGCAAGTATACGCGCTTTAATTGATTTAAGCGACCTCGCTACAGTCATGCCTATCGATCGCGCTATCAAAAGAACAATCATTGACAAGTTGGAAGACGACCGAGAACAACAAGCTATTCTTAATGCTGTAGAATTAAATTTTTAGTGAGGGTTGATAATGAGTGACCGTTTTATCATGTTTAATGACGAACAACTTGATGCTCAGAAAGTGATGATGCTGCAAGACTTAACAAGGCTTCTACTTAAGAATAAAGATACACAAGTTAAAATTCAGAAATTCCCTTATTATAATCCAATTGAGAATATACTGATCACAAGTTCATTCTGGGCTCATCGACCTCAAGAAATTGAGAATACGGGGCTTAAAACCGACGTCATGCTTGCAGCTTACAGTTATCAGTTAATGGATAATACTATCGTCCATTCTGTAATTAACGATAGTACCTTTAATCACGATAAACTGTATCAACAAATATTCAAGATGTTTGAAGATCAGCGTATACTTCAATATATACAGCGTGACAGACCGAGCACTAAGAAAGCGATAACTCTACGAAATCAAGTTCGGTTAAATTATAATGAATCACAAATTAAAGTTTACCAAACTAAAACTACCTTTACTGACTTATTCTTTTTACATCTAGAACACTCGATCCTTAAACAAGACTTTTTCGACGTCCCTGATATCCATCCTGCTCTGACAGACGTAATTATTAATATGTATCAATATCTTCCTGATTTCTTTAATATTGCTACTTCTGAAGATAGTAAATTGTTAGCAGATCGCATTATGTTTCAGATTGATGATTTACTCCAAGAAGATATGTTAAATGAGTACTACCATATACCCAATAAACTTTATAATGACTTACATGAATATCATTTAGCAGATATTAAAAGAACAGACCAAAGCAATACGACTCACCAAAATGATGAAACCCAAGATGAACTCGTGAGTGAGGATATGGAAGCAAAATCTCAAGATAGCGAGTCTCAAGGCGGTTCTTATTTAGAAATGGAACTTCATGAAGGTGAAAATAGTGAGGCGATATCAGATGAGGACTCAGTTAGAGAAGGGGATACAAGTGATGAGATAACTGATATTGCTTCAAAAAAAGGTAAAGGTAGTGAACAAACCCTCGAGTTAGAGGAGGGAGGACACACAGGACAATTCAATCATTTTGAATTAAAAGGTATTAACAAAAATGTTTCTATAGAATGGAATAAACCATCAATAAAACCGGGATATTCTGATCAGTACCGTGATTTAAAGAACAACGTCCAATTTGAGATCAAAGATTTAATACAGATCATTAAGAAAACGATTGATCGAGAATACCAATCAGAAAGAAACAATCTTATGAAAGGGCGACTACAAAGTAATTTAATTAATTGGTTTACTGATGACCCATATAAAATGTTCTATAAAAAGCAAGACTTAAGCCGCACATTTGATGCGACATTCACGTTACTCATCGATGCTTCCGCAAGCATGCAAGATAAGATGGAGGAAACAAAAAAAGGAGTCGTTTTATTTCACGAAACTTTAAAATCATTAAATATTAAACATGAAATATTAGCTTTCAACGAAGATGCCTTTAATGCTGATGAACGAGAACAACCTACTATTATAGATGAAATAATAAATTATCAACGTTCTACTAATAAAGGTGAAGGTCATCGAATTATAGCGATGGAACCGCAAGATGATAATAGAGATGGAGTTGCTATCCGTATAGCTAGTGAGCGATTACTCCAACGTAGTCATAAACAACGCTTTCTCATCATCTTTTCTGATGGAGAACCTTCAGCTTTTAATTATAGTCAAGACGGCATTTTAGATACTTACGAAGCAGTTGAAAAAGCCCGTAAAATGAATATCGAAATTTTTAATGTATTTTTAAGTCAAGAACCTATTACAGAAGCTATAGAACAAACTATTTATAATATCTACGGTCATTATGCTTTATTCGTAGAAGGGGTAGAGAAACTACCTAGTCATTTATCTCCATTGTTAAAAAAATTGCTATTGAAATCATTTTTATAAAATAATGTTGATAAAATCAATTATACATTCTGTTTTTAAATATTCTGAAATTTTAATAGACTATTCTACTTTTTCATGATAGAATATGAAATATTCTAAATGGTTTCGATAGAAGGAGTTCTTGCATGAATAAGAATACATGGATTATAGGTTTTACATTATTTGCAATGTTTTTTGGGGCGGGTAATCTTATATTTCCTCCTCAATTAGGTCTAAATAGTGGCCCTTATTTTTGGCCTTCAATCACAGCATTCGCTCTTACTGGTATCGGTTTACCGTTACTAGCAGTTATAATAGGGGCCATTGATAAACAAGGTTACATAGGAGCCCTCAATAAGATATCACCTAAATTTTCAGTGGGATTTCTCATAGTTATTTACTTAACTATCGGCCCACTTTTTGCTATACCAAGAACAGCTTCTACCTCATTTGAGATGACGGTGACTCCTATAACGCATACTAATAGTAATATTGCATTATTTATATTTACTATCATATATTTTCTTGTAGTGCTTTATTTATGTCTTAACCCTAATAAGATGGTAGATAGAGTAGGGGCTTTACTTACTCCGCTGTTATTAATCACCATAGTAGCGCTTATTATTAAAGGATTTATTGACTTTGGAAGTAATACGCATAGTCAACCTAGCAGTGATTATGTTTCAAATATTGCAGGTTTTTCCAAAGGATTTACAGAGGGTTACTTGACTATGGATGCTATAGCAGCATTAGCGTTCTCAATGATAGTAGTTAACGCCGTAAAAGCTACTGGTGTCAAACATGCAGACAATATATTTAAACAAACAGCTATAGCAGGTTTAATGGCTGCCGTAGGTCTAATCTTTATATACATTTGTATCGGTTACATCGGCAATCATATGGAAGTATCGCCTTCTCAACTTAAAGAATTAAATTCTAAAGATCAAAATATCGGCACTTATTTGCTAACTACGATGGCAACGAACGGCTTTGGCGTGTTCGGTAAATACTTATTAGGTATTATAGTAGCATTAGCTTGCTTAACTACCGGCTGTGGTTTAACAGTATCTGTTTCTGAATATTTTCATCGCATCATGCCGTTTATTTCATATAAATCGTATGTACTTATATTTACGCTGTTAGGTTTTATACTTGCTAACTTAGGGCTCAACTCGGTTATCAAAATGTCTGAACCCGTCCTGATGATTATTTACCCGTTAGCAATAACGGTTGTTCTATTAATACCTATTGCTAGACTGATACCGACTAAACCATTTGTACAACGCTTTACTTTGCTCATAGTCGGCGTAGTTTCAATTATCAGTGTAATACATTCAGAAGGCTGGTTGACAATAAAAGTTATAGATTATTTACCCTTAAAACAATACTCATTAGAGTGGTTGCCCATAGCGATATTAGCAGTAGTGATAGGCTATATTATTTCAATCTTTATAAGAGAACAACCTGTTCACTACGACAAAGAGTAAGGTTGTGAAGTGAGAGGGGAGCGGGACAGAAATCTAATTTGAATAAAAAGATTTCGTAGTCCCGCCCCGGCAAGGATGACTAGAATTGAAAAAAGCTTGATACAAGCGCGTTTTCAAATCAGTCATCTACTGCCGAAATGTTGAAGAGGCTGGGATTTATGTCCCAGCCTCTTTCTCTCTAGTCAAAGACCATTATGTCCCGCTCCCCTCATAACACCGATAAACACTAATATTAAAAAACTCCCTTCAAAATAACATTGGCTTAATGTAACTTTTGAAGGGAGTTTATTTTTGTTACTAGTATCTAATGATTCAATTTTATATTGAAAATATAATCAACTTAATAAGGTATCTCAGCTATTATAAATTGGTATGACTTATAGAACTCACAAACAGTATTTGAATAAATATTTAATTTTCGGGACTTCCATTTCTAGAAGCAAGTAAATGTTGTTTTAACTCGTTTTCTAATCCAACGAGTTCTTTTTCCGCTTGTTGGCGTTTCGCTCGTCCTTCCGCTTGAATTTGAAGGGTCTGCTCAACAGTTTCGATGATGTCTTTTTGTGTCGTCTTGAGCGTATCTAAATCAACTACTCCGCGCTCGTTTTCACGTGCCGTATCAACAGCATTTTGCTTGAGCATTGAAGCATTTGTTCTCAAGAGATCATTCGTTGTATCAGTAACTGCTTTTTGAGCAGAGACTGCATTGCGTTGTCGCATCAAGGTGAGCGCTATAGACATTTGATTCTTCCAAAGGGGTATGCTCGTTAAAATAGAACTTTGAATTTTTTCAGCGAGCGCTTGATTTACATTTTGAATCATTCGTATTTGCGGCGCTGTTTGAAGCGCAATCTGCCTAGATAATTGTAAATCGTAAATACGCTTGCTTAAGCGTTCGGAGAATTGTTCTACATCTGCAACATGTTGAATATCCATTTGATTGCCAGAAGCTTGAGCTTTATGGCGCAGATCCGGAAGGGTAGTTTGATCTATCTCTCTTTGCTTCTGTTGCGCAGCGGCAATAAATAACGAAAGTTCGTCAAAATACTTTTTATTTAGATCATATAGGTCATCCAACAACCCAATATCTTTTTTCAAGTTACCTTTATGCTTATCTAACTCTATAGCAATACGATCTATTTGAGTCCCGACAGATTGCATTCGAGAAACAATCTCGTTAACGGATGCTTTAGTTCTTTTAAACAGTCGCTTTAACTTTGATTGATTTTCAGCATTGAGATCTTCTGGATTAACTGATTTTAACTTTTTCATTAATCCGTTTAAAGAATCTCCAACTGGCCCGACATCACTCGTTTTAACTTCATTTAAGATATGATGTGAAAAGTTAGACATATCAGTTTGCGCTTCTGCACCAAAGTTGAGTAACGAATCATGATCCATCGGTGTTATATCATTAGAGAGCTGTTCAATACGCTTCTTATCTTCCGCTGAAAAATGATGAGTTTGAGCAAATTTATCTGATGATAGTGGATTTTCATCTTCTAGAAAATGATCTAAAGGATGTGAATTCGTTATATCATTGTAATTTGGCATATACTACGCTCCATTCTTATTATTATAACGTTTTTGCTCCATGCGATTAACTTCCATCTCTATATCGAGTGCTCTATAATCTTCATCATTTATTCTTCTTAAATCTGCAATTAACGTACGTTTAACTTCATCGAGTGTAATTCTAGTTTGGACTAATTGCTGCTTTACATCCTTAGTTTTTTTAGGAGACTTAGTTAGACGTGTATAAGCTTCTATTAAATTTAAAGCATTTTCTACATGAGAGTAGAAAAATCCTTCTACAATGAAGAATCTTGATGGTTGCTGTTTAACAGCAAAGTAAATAGCCCGTGATATACGATATATCTCACTCACCTGTTTAAAATCCTTAATAGATCTAACATTGATAAATGCTTTAAATATGCGTCGAATTTTATCATTAGCATCATTTAATTGGTGTCGTACATAACGATAGTCTCTTCGAGATAAACCTATCTCTCTTAAATATTTTCTCGAAGATAATCGCTGAGTAGGGAAATAAACTATTCCAAAAGTGGCGATGGAGATAAGTACATCAAAAATATAATCAATATTTAATGAGAAAATACTTATAGCACACGCAATGAATGCAACTGGAAATGCAAGCATCATACCCAAAATACGTGAAATGTTATATCTCAATAGTCCTCTTCCTTTATATTGTCTTGAATTTTTGTAAGCTATGATCTACGTCAACATCTTCGACATCATATGATTCAACTTTAGAAGCAGGAGACGCACCGTTTTTCACTTCATTTATGAATTGCTCTAAACTTTGCGCCTCTCCTTGAGCATATATCTCTACATAATCTTCAACGTTTTGGACTGTTCCAACGAGACTATACTTTTTAGCTATCTTTTGCGTATAATAACGAAAACCAACTCCTTGAACAGTGCCATAAACTTTCATATGTTTACGTTCCATTTCAATCACCTCATATAATTATTATACGAAATTTTAAAGTGCAAAACTAATATTTAACTTATAATCTTATACTCACATCGGTCAAAAGTATGAGTCATAAAACTTGATTTATAAAGCTTCAAAATATTATAGTTAGCATGTTACTGAGAAGCAGTAATAATACAAAGGATAATTCATAATTCAAATAAATTTAACTTGATACTAATCCTAAGTTGACAAAAGAGATACGCTTACGTATCAGTAAAGATACTGACTGAAATTAAAAATTTACTCTCATGAATAACGAGATTTACGGCATATAACTGAAAGGATGAATTATTAAATGTGGACAGTTACAAAGATCAGAGCTGATTATGAAGGTTGGTGGCTTTTTAGTGACTGGACAGATTGCATAACAGATTGTCATCAGTATCATACATATGAAAAAATGTTGGAAGCTTATCAAAAACTAATAGACGATGCGAAATCATATTATGACAATTATGTGGTGGGGAAGTATAATATTTATGCTTTCTACAATAACTGTGACCTCGGTTTCTGCGAGGATTGTGGGGAAGACTTACAAATCTTTTATAGTTTCATAGTATTAAATAATAATGAGGTATTTTATAATCTACCCATTTTAGAATAAACCCTTTTTTGATAATTGTATTGCAATTTACCTTTCTTTAACGTATACTGGTAATCAAGCAATATAATTATTCCATATTGCAAAGAATATTGTAATATCAGTTTGACTGTGAAACCGTATTTTTTGTAATATGCGAATAACGCATATTGATTGAATTTTAGTCTTGGAGGTTTCACAGATATGAAACAAGGTACAGTTAAATGGTTTAACGCTGAAAAAGGTTTTGGTTTTATCGAAGTAGAAGGTGAAAACGACGTATTCGTACACTTCTCTGCAATTAACCAAGAAGGATACAAATCATTAGAAGAAGGTCAATCAGTTGAATTTGAAGTAGTTGAAGGCGACCGTGGCCCACAAGCTGCAAACGTTGTTAAACTATAATTTATAGATTAATACACAATTGACACAAAAAAGAACCTGGCAACAGGTTCTTTTTTTGTATACGAGGTTGAGACATAAAGTCTTTGTGCTCCGGGAAATCAAGTAACATTGTGCCAAAAGTAGGATTGTCAACAGAAACTTCTCACGATTCGGGAGTGAGACAGAAACCTAATTTGAATAATAAGATTTCGTAGTCCCGCCTCGGCAAAGATGACTAGAATTGAAAAAAGCTTGATACAAGCGCGTTTTCAAATCAGTCATCTACTGCCGAGATGTTGAAGGGAGCGGGACAGAAATCTAATTTAAACAAAAAAGATTTCGTAGTCCCGCCCCGGCAAAGATGACTAGAATTGAAAAAAGCTTGATACAAGCGCATTTTCAAATCAGTCATCTACTGCCAAGATGCTGAGACGGCACCCTAGGAAAGCGAGCCAATAATACGAAGTACGGAATATGAAGAAGCACTCAGATGAAATGAATTAAATCATCTGAGTGCTATTTTTTTAGGATTTATATCCCAGTCTTCGGCTTCGCTTTTATTGGACCGCCCCAACTCGCTGTTCAAATCCTAAACGCTTGTGCCCCGACCTCTTGTATACTCTATAATTCCATTTTCTCGCTTTCTATTTTGTATCATTAATGATAAGTTGACGAAGCGATTGACGTTTAATCACTTCTCTTGCCTTACCATCCTTTAAGAAGTACACAGGTGGTTTCTGCATTTGATTGTAATTCGACGCCATAGAATAATGGTAAGCTCCAGTCGAAAGAATTGCGAGGTAATCTCCTCTCTTGATAGATGAAGGTAGTTTAGCATTTTTTATAATTATATCTCCTGATTCGCAAAGCTTGCCAGCTACTGTCACTGTTTCATCCGCTTCTTCCTGACGGTTTACTAATAATGCCTCATATTCTGCACCGTAAAGAGCTGTACGGATATGTTCACTCATACCCCCATCTACTGCAACATATTTATTAACTCCCGGTATCTCTTTTATTGTACCGACTTCATATAAAGTTATTCCAGCTTCACCGACAATCGAACGACCTGGCTCAACACCTATTTCTGGTACAGGATAATCAGCTTCTTTAGAAATTTGCTTAATTGCATCAGTTATTTTTTTAATCCCTTCTTCAATAGGGAAGCTAGTATCATTTTCAGTATATTTAATACTGAAACCACCTCCCAAATTGATTAAAGAAACGTTGATATCATTATCACTTAACCAGCGAATAACTAACTTAGCTGTCTCTATCATAGCTTCAGTACCTTCGATTTGGGAACCTATGTGAAAATGCACGCCTTTAAGATTAAGTTTATCACTTTCATGTATTTGATCGATAGCTTCCTTAGCTAAACCGTGTTTAATTGATAAGCCGAATTTACTATCTTCTTGACCAGTTTGGATGAATTCATGGGTATGCGCTTCAACACCTGGGTTGAGACGCACGACGACATCTACAGATTCACTAGCATACTTATTGATGAGATCAATTTCTTCAAGAGTATCTATTACAAAGTAACCCACCTTGTTCTCTAAGGCATACTGAATTTCTTTTTTCGTTTTGTTATTACCGTGAAAATGAATGCGTGATGGATCGATTCCAGCTGCTAGGGCAGTATACAGTTCTCCTTCTGAAACAACATCTAATTGTAACTCTTCCTCTTCTACCAATTTAACCATCTGTATACAAGTAAAGGCTTTGGAGGCATAAGAGATATTATAGTTTAAACCACTTTTCTTAAACGCTTCATGGTAACGACGCATTTGATGGCGTATTTCGTCCTCATCATAGACAAAAGCAGGTGTACCAAGGCTTTGAGCAAGCGTCTTTAAACTTGTACCTCCCATAGTTAATTCGCCAAAATCATTATATTGAACAGACATATATTATCGTATCTCCTTTATAAGTGAATGGTGGTTAAGCGCACTGAGTTGTTCTGAATTAGCGCCCACACCTTTAAATGTAAATTCATCTACTCTGATATCATTATTATATAGTATAACTTCGTCTTCTGCATTGACTGACTCATCTACTTCCACAAACATATGACTCATCATTAAAGCACGAATCGGGTAACGTTTACCATTAATTAAAGCTTCATGTTGAGCTCGAGACTTTAATAAACCATCACCATAGCCTATATCAACAACAGCGAGTAAAGTGTGATCGTGTTGTGCTTGAAAAGCAAAACTATAACCACAATAGTCTCCTTTATTAACTTCTCTCACTTGTATGACCTGAGCCTTAACTGTTAAAGATTGCGTGATCTTCTCTTCATCTAAAAAGTTATAAGGGCGTGAACCATACAATGCAATTCCTATCCTTGCATGAGTATGATAGGGGAGGAGACCATCTTCTCTATAGTAACTCGCACTATTTTGCGCATGAATCATGCCGAAGTGATAACCTTCACTTAACAGTTCTTCCACGATAGATATCCACGCTTGGCGCTCTATATTATATTCTTCTACCTCGAATTCATCAGCATAACCAAAATGTGTCCAGAGCCCCGTAATAATCATCTTCTCTTTACTATTATTAGCGTGATCTATTAACATCTCTCTAATTGCGTCTAATGTTCTAAAGCCAGAACGATGAAGTAAATTCTCATATTCTATATGTACTTGGATACCTTGTAAGTCGTTTTTATATCTATAATAATATTCGAGTGAAGGTAATGTCATTTGTATTCTATACTCTCTTACAGCATCGAAGTCATACACAGCATTCATTAAAAATATAGTTGCCTCAGGGCAGAGCTCTCTAATGCGTTTGGCTTCATGTAAAGATGTAGTACTAAAGTGCTGAATACCCGCTTCTTGAAAAGCTTTAACGGCAAAATCTAACCCATAATGGTAAGCGTTGTTTTTCACCACAGCCATGAGAGGATTATGACCTTTAACTGTCCGTGCATTTTTGATAAAAGTTTCCCGATCTAGTGACCAAACTGCTGTCATTTTGAAACCACCTTTTCATACCCAAATAGTAATTGTTCATAATAGTCAGCTATGCGAATCAATACCTCTTCGCTAAAGTTCAATGTAGAGGTATGAAGACCTGTTACAAATCCCTTACTTTCATCGCGCGTGCCTACAAAGACGAAGTAGCTAGGAGCGAGTTGGCTGTAGAAACTAAAGTCTTCCCCAAATAAATAGGGGGTACGCTTTTCCTCAATATTAAAGCGAGCATTATCTAGTGCTTCTGTAACGTGTTTTCTTAATTGAACTGCGTTATAAGTAGGGGGGTAACCTTCTTCAAATTTCACTTCACAATTTACGTTAAATAAAAGCTTTACACTTGCCGCAATCTTTTCCATTTGTTCTTTAACAGTTTCTAGATCGTTGGCATCATAAGTTCGTATTGTGCCTTCTAAGTATCCATGACTAGGTACTGTGTTAATTGCTTCACCTGCTTCAAAACGTCCCATATGCACGATATTGCGCTTTAAACCGTTCAAATGAAATTGTTGAATTTGTGATACTTGAGCAAGAATGTGTTGAAGCGCTTCACCAGCAGAATGCCCCTGTTCTTTATTAGCTACATGACTAGATAGACCCTTCAAAAAGAATCGATATTCTGTCGCACTTGCTGTAATTTCTTCATCACGTAAAGCGACAGTACCTTCGTCAACGAATGGCATCACGTGCACTCCAAAGATAGCCTCGATATCATAAGAATTAAATGCACCAGCTTTGATGAGACGATTAGCGCCGCCACCAGTTTCCTCTGCAGGTTGGAATATAAATATCACATTTTGTGGCAACTTGTTCTCTTTTTTTAACTCGCTACAACGTTTCGCAAACAACATTAAAGCGGTCGTGTGACCATCGTGACCACATGCGTGCATAACATTATCAATTTGACTGCGATACTCAATGTCATTCTCTTCAAAGATAGGTAATGCATCTATGTCAGCTCTAAATGCGATCGTGTGATTGCCATTGCCTTCAAGATAGCCTATAACGCCTGTTTCTAAAGGTCTTTCGAATGGAATATTTAATGATTTCAGAAATTGAATAATATACTCAGTCGTCTTAAATTCATGTAAACTGAGTTCTGGATAAGAGTGTAAATGGCGTCGATGTTGCGTCACGAATTCGAGTTCGTTCATAATATCATTTCCTTTTAAAATTAGTTATGTATGAGGAGGGAGGCAAATAGATTAGCTAATAATTTATCCGCTCCCTAAAGAGAGATTAAATGTAATAAATAGGGGAGCGGGACTGTAATGAGTGATTACTATAAATCGACTCGTCCCGCTCAAGATAAATATATAGTGAATTATTAGCGTTGATTAATCATTTAACTTTCTTAATGCTGAAACGATCTCACGTTTAGAATCATCTACCTCAGATGACTGCTTGATCACTTTAGCAGGTGTACCCGCAACTACTGCTCCAGCCGGTACATCTTGAGTAACAATAGCTCCAGCAGCGACAATTGCACCTTCACCGACTGTAACACCTTCTAAAACGACTGCATTCGCACCGATAAGCACATTATCCTCAATGACTACCGGAGATGCACTAGGGGGTTCAATAACTCCTGCTAGCACGGCCCCAGCACCTACATGAACATTCTTACCAGTCGTAGCTCTACCGCCCAAGGTTGCATTCATATCAATCATCGTTCCTTCGCCAACAACCGCACCGATATTGATTGTCGCTCCCATCATAACGACTGCGCCATCCTCAATAATAGCTTGTTCACGAATGAACGCACCTGGTTCTATACGAGCGTTCGTATCAGTTAAATCTTTAAGCGGTATAGCCGAATTGCGACGATCCATTTCGATCTCAAGGTCTTGTATAAGATCTTGATGTGAGTCATAGAATTCTTTCCAATCTGCTGCTTCGCAGAAAATAACTTTTGAATCTTCGCCACCGAAAACTTTAAAAGTATGAGGGAATGAAAGATCTTTAAAGTTTCCATTCACATAAACTTTTAATGGTGTAGATTTTTTTGAATCACTAATATATTGAATAATTTCTTCTGCCGATAAATGTTGAGCCATTTTATATCATCTCCTTAATTTATTATAAGTTATCGAAAGTATAGTAACCTGCTTCTTTCTCAATTAGTTTCTGCGCAGCTCCTAAAGCGCCATTAGCAAATATATCTTTTGACTGTGCTTTGTGAGTTAGTTCGATCGTTTCGTCAGTACCTGCGAAAAGAACATTATGTTCACCAACTATAGTGCCACCTCGAACCGCATGGATACCTATCTCATTAGTGCTACGCTTGTTTATTTGCTCGTGACGGTCATATACAGGTTCGATATCTTTTCTCAGTTGATCAATCACATCATATAGCTTTACTAAAGTTCCACTCGGTGCATCTACTTTTTTATTATGGTGGGCCTCTGTCAATTCAATATCAAAGTCTTCTAAGAAAGGGACTGCAGTTTCTAATATCTTAGTTAGTACATGGATACCATAACTCATGTTAGCACTGAAAAAGACAGGTATCTGAGTGCTTAACGCTTCAAGTTTTTGAACGATGCGTTCTTTCTCACCCGTAGTAGCTACAACTAATGGTTTGTCAAAGTTCTCATCTAGTAAGGGTAGTAACAACTCCGGGTTAGAAAAATCTATGACAACATCAGCATCCGTTGCGTCAGAAATACGGTTATAGATAGGGTAGGGATATGTTTTCGAATGATCAGGTACGATGAGTCCAACTATTTCATGTCCCGCTTCTTCGGCAAGTCTTGCTACGCGTTCATTCATCGCTCCGTAACCAATGAGTAGAATCTTCATTATAAATCACCTGCTTGATAACTTTTATATGCCGCTTCAAGCGCTTGACGCTCTTTTTCAGGTAGCGGTACTAAAGGCAATCTCACCTCATACTGACCAAATCCTTTATAAGCAGTCAGTACTTTAACTGGAATAGGATTGACATCAACAGAATTAGCCTCTAACAGTTTACTGATAGGTTTGAAAGCCTCTTCAATATCTTCACCCCGTTGTTTAGCATCGTATATATCTTGAAATTCTCCAGGTATAACGTTAGCAATTACAGAGATGACTCCGTGACCACCACGATTATAAAATTCTACTACGTTATCGTCATTGCCGCTAAGCAATGCGAAGTTGTCCGTATCAACTCGTTCTTTCACTTCTTCAAAGTAATCAAAATCATTAGTAGCATCTTTGAGAGCTACAATGTATTCATTGTGGCTTAACTTCTCAACTGTTTCTGGGTCAATAGACATGTTCGTGCGAGATGGTACATTGTAAAGTACAATTGGAAGTTGTGCTGCATTAGCTATTTGAGTAAAGTGCTCAACTAAACCACGTTGATTGGTCTTATTATAATATGGAGTGATTAACATCAGACCATCTGCACCTAGCTCTTTAGCTCTCTTTGAAGCTGCGATAGATTGTTGAGTATTATTAGTTCCAGTGCCAGCTATCACAGGTACTTTACCGTCGACTAAACTAAC
Organism: Staphylococcus marylandisciuri; assembly: GCF_025519785.1. GTDB lineage: Bacteria > Bacillota > Bacilli > Staphylococcales > Staphylococcaceae > Staphylococcus > Staphylococcus marylandisciuri. The sequence goes on from NZ_JAOPKZ010000003.1 coordinate 104,012, forward strand.
TACTTGTCGCAATACATTTTCTTTTTCTTCAGTAGTCAATGTCGGGCTTTCAGCAGTAGTACCATTAACGATAATAGATTGAATGTTATTTTCCAGAAGATAATTAACATGTTGTTCTAGTGCGTCATAATCCACCTCATCATTCGTAAAGGGAGTAGTTAAAGCTACACCTACACCATTAAATATATGTGTCATTTTGGATTTCTCCTTTCTACAAAGAATAGTTCTTAGCTTATTGTCTTAATTCTAAGACTTGCTCTAATACTTGTACTGCATTAAGTGCTGCACCTTTTAGCAAGTTGTCAGAGGTACACCACACATGGAACGTATTATCTAACGTGTCATCACGACGAATACGCCCAACAAAAATTTCATCCTTACCTGTCGAATTAATCGGCAGGGGATATTCATTATTTTCCGGTCTGTCTACTAGTACTACTCGGTCGTCTTGTTCAAATAGCTCTTGTAAACGCGTTACGCTGGCTTCTTCTTTCAAGCTCACGCTCATGTGCACACTATGACTGTCTTGTACAGGTACTCTCACACATGTTGCTGTCACTTTAAGATTTTCATTATTAAGAATTTTCTTAGTTTCATCGATCATTTTTTGTTCTTCTTTGGTGTACCCATCTTCTAAGAAGACATCTATATGAGGTAAGACATTGTTATAAATAGGGTGGGGGTAGGCCTCAAGTTCTTTACCGTTAGCTCCCTCTTCTAAATCCCTTTTACCTTTAACTCCTGAGCCTGAAACCGCTTGATAAGTCGTATAGGCAACCCTTTTTAACCCATAATGTTCATCTAAAATCTTAAGAGGAACAACTGATTGTATAGTAGAGCAATTAGGGTTGGCTATAATATTTCTCTTAAATTCAGGTTCATTTACTTCCGGTACAATTAAATCTATATCTTCATTCATACGCCATTGACTCGAGTTATCAATCACAGTAGCTCCCGCTCGTTCAAAAATAGGAGCAAATCGTTGGCTCGTACTTCCACCAGCACTCATCAATACGTAATCAAAAGGTTCTTGTGCTCTTTCTTCTGTTAATTCTTGTACTGTATAAGTACGCCCTTGAAAAGCTACTTCTTGTCCTGCTGAACGTGCAGAGGAAAATAAAACTAATTCATCTACAGGAACTTTTTTTCTATCGAGCGTTTCTAACATTTTAGTTCCAACTAGTCCTGTCGCTCCTACAACTGCTAATTTTGTCATCTTTAACACTCCATTTTTCAAATATTAAATGCTTCGGACAATCTCGCTACAGCCTCATCACCATGTTCTGCATCTATAACGCAAGAAATGCTGATCTCGGAGGTAGTCGTTTGATAGAAAGGTATATCGTTTTCAATTAAAGTAATGAATGCCTTTGAAGCTACACCAGAGATATCTCTCATTCCAGATCCAATAAGCGAGATTTTGACATATTCTTCGTTGATTTTATAATCTAAAGCTTTAAACTCTTGACATAAAGAATCTAATATACCATTAATTTGCCCTAAATCGGAATCCTTAATCGTAAACGACATCTGTAATCCTTCAATATTAATTATCTGTGATATCATATCCACATTAACTGAGCCTTTGTCTAATTTATTAAATAACGCAGTTAAGAGGTGATTATCTGGAAGGGGATGGCTAACTGTGATGTGCAACATATTCTTATCGAGCGCTACCCCTGTCACAGCTTTCTTCTCTAATAGTTCTGACCGGGTCATAATCCATGTTCCTTTCTTATTAGATAATGTTCTTCCTAAGTAGATCGGAATATTATAATTTTTAGCAATTTCTACACTTCTTGTTTCAAGTACACCTGCTCCTAAGGCGCTCATTTCCATCATTTCTTCAAAGGAAACGTATTCTAATCTTTTAGCACCTTTATATATTCGAGGGTCCGTGCTGTAAACACCTTCAACATCAGTATAAATTTCACATGGTATTTGATTGCTAGCAGCTAAAGCAACAGCCGTAGTATCAGAACCACCTCGTCCAAGCGTCGTTATTTCATCATCATCGTTTATACCTTGGAAGCCCGCAACCACGAGGACATCATTCGTTTGAAATGACCGCTCAAATAGCTCAGGTTTAATGTTAGCTATTCTGCTCTTTAAATGGTGCCCGACTGTTTTAATTCCAGCTTGATAGCCAGTCATCGCTTTAGCTTTAACCCCGATGTCATTGAGTACCATTGATAAGTAAGAAACGGTTTGTTGTTCTCCAGTAGTTAATAGGAGGGCTAGCTCTTGTTCTTTAGGTGCCGTGGTTAAATGATTGACGTTAGCCATCAATTCATCAGTCGTTTTGCCCATAGCACTTACTACTACAATTAATTGTTGCCCATCAGCGACACGGCGCTTCAACATTTCAGCAATGTTTTTAATTTTGTGAAAATCACTTACCGAAGAACCTCCAAATTTCAAGACACTTCTTCTCAATTTTGACATCCTCCTCAAGACTGGGAGAATCACAGTAATAAAAAAAGAGCAAATTCGGAATGCGAACTTGCCCTTAATCTATATACAAGTGATGCACTCCATTATTTAGAAATAATGACAGACTTATCGCTCTTAACAATTAAGTCCAATAGTGAGGCTCTGCTAAACTTCACTATTTCGGCATCGCACCCTTTTAATGTTAGCTATTAGCAGATAGAAAATTCTAACATTTACTAATGATTGATGCTCCTCATCTTTAATTATAGTATTTTGATATGATTTTATTATACATAGAGGTCAACACTCTGTAAACCGTAAATTTAACTCTAATCAAAAAAATCTGAAAATAATGTACATAATTAAATTTATTTCAATATAAGTGTAAAAAGAAATTGAATTATTTAAATCGCATTTCAAAAATATGGTTAAAGCGATTCATCTAAAATACTGCCTATGACTTCTTATCCATCCTAGAAGTAATTATCAATAGACTAGATTTACAGTTATATTTTATCACCCCTACAGGTCTTAGATCACCAGTAGGGGCTATAGAATGAAATAGGGGGATACTTCAAATCAGAGATTGGGATAAAAGCGTCGAGCATTTGAGGAGGGGCCCCAACAAAGAGAAACTGGGACATAAAGGTCTTTGACTAGAGAGAAAGAGGCTGGGACATAATGTAATGTCTCAACCTCTTTCAGCATCTTGGCAGTAGATGACTGATTTGAAAATGCGCTTGTATCAAGCTTTTTTCAATTCTAGTCATCCTTGCCAGGGCGGGACTACGAAATCTTTTTATTCAAACTAGATTTCTGTCCCGCTCCCTTAATTCTATCCACTTTTATACGCCAACCTAAACAACATCCTAACGTAAGTTAAATGGAGTTTGAGCTTATGGCGCTAGGTCAATCAAAAGTTAATTCTGGCCAGCACCTTTTATGACACCAATTTCTTCTAGATATTCACTATATGGCACTTCTTTAGACACAGCACCGGGTTGATCTATATCAATGACACGATTCGCAATCGTGTTAACGAACTCGAAATCATGTGAAGTAAAGATAATTGAGCCTTTGAAGTTTTTCAATCCTTCATTTACAGACGTAATACTTTCAAGATCTAAATGATTCGTCGGTTCATCAAGAAGAAGTACATTGGCATTTGAAAGCATCATTTTACTTAACATACAACGTACTTTTTCGCCCCCTGAAAGAACGCTTGCTTTTTTCTTAACTTCTTCACCACTGAATAACATTCGCCCTAAGAAACCGCGTAGAAATGTTTCAGTTTGTTCGTCTTCTGGCGCGTACTGTCTGAGCCAATCGACGAGGTTCATATCTACTCCGTCGAAATAGGCTGAATTATCTTTAGGGAAATAGCTACGAGACGTAGTGACACCCCATTTAACAGAGCCTTCATCAGGTTCCATTTCTCCTGCGAGGATTTTTAAAAGGGCAGTCTTAGCTATTTCACTCTTACCGATGAGTACCGCTTTATCATTAGGATTCATAGTAAACGAAATATCATCTAATACTTTTTCGCCGTCAATAGTCTTCGATACGTTATTCACAAATAATAAATCGTTTCCTATTTCTCTTTCAGGAGTAAAACGCACAAATGGGTAACGTCTTGAAGATGGTTGAATATCTTCAAGTTCAATTTTTTCAAGTTGCTTTTTACGACTAGTAGCTTGTTTAGATTTAGAAGCATTAGCTGAAAAGCGTGCGATGAAGTCCTGTAATTCTTTAATCTTTTCTTCTTTTTTCTTATTTTGTTCTTGAGCCATTTTCATAGCTAACTGACTGGATTGGTACCAAAAGTCATAATTTCCGACATAAACTTTGATCTTACCGTAATCGAGGTCTGCTATGTGAGTGCAGACATTATTCAAGAAATGTCTATCGTGTGAAACGACGATGACAGTATTTTCAAAGTTAATTAAGAAATCTTCCAACCAATTGATAGCGGGTATATCTAAGCCGTTTGTAGGCTCATCAAGTAGTAGTACATCTGGATCTCCAAATAAGCTTTGGGCAAGTAATACTTTGACTTTTTGATTATTTTCTAACTCAGACATCTTTTTATCATGTAACTCAGCTGGTATACCTAGACCCGATAAGAGTGAGCCCGCGTCCGCTTCGGCGTTCCAACCATTCATTTCAGCAAACTCGCCTTCTAATTCTGCAGCGCGTATGCCATCTTCATCACTGAAGTCTGGTTTCATATAAATTTCGTCTTTTTCTTTCATAACTTGATAAAGCTTTTCATGACCTTGGATAACCACATCAATAACTTTGTAATCCTCATAGGCAAAGTGATCCTGTTTGAGTATGGCTAAGCGTTCATCTTTTCCCATAGATACATGCCCAGTTTGTGCATCTATCTCACCTGATAATATCTTTAAGAACGTCGATTTACCTGCACCATTAGCGCCGATTAATCCGTAACAGTTTCCTTCAGTAAATTTAATATTTACATCTTCAAATAATTTACGATCACCAAAGCGCAAGCTCACATCTGAAACTTGTAACATGACATAACTCCTTTACGTTTTTGTAACGGACAAATTATAACATATAATAGGTACTTCTTCGATAATCAAGAAAGCTTCTATCATGACTTTACTGCTGCTCAGTTTAAACAATGTTATAATAGTACTGATAACTTGTGCAAAGGAGAATAGTATGGCACAGAATGAAAACGAAATCGCAGGTACGATAGAATTTCTCGAAGTCGTAGATACTGAACAATCGACTTATATTTTACGAGGCCCAAACGATGAAGTGGTAAAGCTCAACCCTTCTGAAATCAGTGAGGATGATGAGCTTATAGTAGGCGAGGAATATAGTTTCTTTGTCTATCCGAATCGATCAGGTCACTTATTTGCGACACAGAACATGCCTGATATTACAAGAGATAAATATGACTTTGTTAAAGTCCTCAAAACCGATAGAGAAGGTGCTTACGTAGATGTGGGTTTACCTCGCGAAGTGCTCATCCCATGGGAAGATCTTCCACGTATTAAGACGCTCTGGCCAAAGCAAGGAGATCAAGTGTTAGTCACTTTGCGAATTGATAGCCAAAGACAAATGTTTGCACGTTTAGCCTCTGAAACAATAGTTGAACGTATGTATACACCCGTATTCGATGACTCTTATCACAATAGCATAGTAGAAGCGCGCCCATATCGCTTGCTCAGAGTAGGTTCATTCTTATTATCTAAAGAGGGACATAAAATATTCGTTCACCAATCTGAAAGGAAGAGCGAACCAAGATTAGGTGAACTTATCGAAGTTCGTATTATTGGACACAATGATAAAGGAGAGCTTAATGGTTCCTTCCTCCCGCTTGCTCATGAACGTTTAGACGATGATGGCCAGATTATATTTGATTTACTAGTTGAATACGATGGAGAATTACCTTTCTGGGATAAATCAAGTCCAGAAGCTATCCGAGAGGTCTTTAATATGAGCAAAGGTGCTTTTAAACGTGCAATTGGCCACCTCTATAAACGAAAGATTATTTCAATTGAAACAGGTAAGATATTATTAACTAAAAAGGGGTGGAGTTATTCAGAAGATAACTAAACGTTCTGAAGCAAATGAAAGATTAACAGAACGCTTCGTTTAGAACACTTCTTCTCCACTTCGAGAGATGAATAAAAGTTATGTATTGTAAAGAGGTCATTCGAGGTTGAGTACGTGAACCTCTTAAATATAACAATTTACAATGCCGGCAATTTAGTCACGCTTACTTAGAGATCGTAACTTTAATGATGAAAGTCATCTTTAGTTGGGAGCGGGACAGAAATCTAATTTGAACAAAAAGATTTCGTAGTCCCGCCCCGGCAAGGATGACTAGAATTGAAAAAGCTTGATACAAGCGCGTTTTCAAATCAGTCATCTACTGCCGAGATGTTAAAGAGGCTGAGACATTATATTATGTCCCAGCCTCTTTCTCTCTAGTCAAAGACCATTATGTCCCGGTTGTGCTCAAATCTTTAGTACTTTTGTTTCAACCTAGTCCTGATCAGTAAGCTTTTCCACTCTGTTCTTCCTCTTATAAAGAAATACTGTCTTCATATCTCGATATTAAACTTCCCTAAACTACTCATCAATATTTCGAAGTCCACACTATCTTAACCTAATCTTTACATTAGATCTATTTTTAATTAATAAACTACCTGTAAGATACTAAGTGACATAACTTAATAGATAAATTTTTTAGGAGGATGTCTGAATGAAAAAATGGCAATCTATTGGTACAACAATTATCGGTGCCTCTTTACTACTTGGAGCTTGTGGTGGTGGCAATGCTAACTCTGGAGATGATAGCAGCTCTAGTAAAGTCAAAGGCGATGGTTCATCAACGGTAGGTCCTATTATTGAGAAGTTAAATGAAAAGTTCTCTAAAAAACATGACGATATAACTGTTTCCTCAGGAACTGCTGGTACTGGTGGCGGCTTTGATAAATTCATCGCTGGTAATACAGATTTCTCTAATGCTTCAAGACCTATTAAAGATGAAGAAAAGAAAAAACTACAAGATAAAAATATAAAATATAATGAGTACAAAATTGCTCAAGATGGGGTAACAATAGCAATTAACAAAGATAATGACTTCGTTCATACTCTATCGAAAGATCAGTTAAAAGATATCTTCTCTGGTAAAGACAAAACTTGGAAAGATGTTAATTCTAAATGGCCAGATAAGAAGATTAAAGCATTCTCTCCTGACCAATCACATGGTACATATGACTTCTTTACTGAAGAAGTCATGAACGGCGGAGATATTAAAGCAGATAAGAACGCTGATACTAATACTATTGTTAAATCAGTTAAAAATAATGATCAAGGTATTGGTTACTTCGGTTACAACTTCTACGAACAAAATAAAGACAAGTTAAAAGAAGTTAAGATCAAAGATAACGATGGTAAAGTGTCTGAACCAACTAAGAAAACGATTCAAGACGGCTCATATGCTTTAAGCAGACCGCTCTTTATCTATACAAATAATAAGAAATTAGAAAATAATAAAGGGTTCCAAAAATTCATGAAGTTCGTCTTAAATGATCAAGGTAAGTCAGCTGAGAAAGCTGGATTCGTAGCACTACCTAACAAAGATTATAAAGATGAAAAACACGATTTAGACCAATTTATCAAAAAACATTCTAAAAACGATAAAAAAGACAATAAAGATAAAAAAGATGATAAAAAATAATGTTTATTAATTAGATTGGGAGAGGTTGAATCCTAGTCGAATAGTGACATGATTCAACCTCATTAAAGGGAGAGGGACAGAAATCTAATTTGAACAAAAAGATTTCGTAGTCCCGCCCCGGCAAGGATGACTAGAATTGAAAAAAGCTTGATACAAGCGCGTTTTCAAATCAGTCATCTACTGCCGAGAGGATGAAGAGGCTGGGATTCATGTCCCAGCCTCTTCCCAATCTTCTTAATTTATTGGGAGCTTATAAGAAAGAAGGGATGATATGACAACGACGAATTTAAAAGTGAATGAAAGGATTGCTCAAAATCAAAACAAAAAGTCATTCAAAAGCGATAAAATCGCTCCAGTCATTTTAGCTATTATCGCTCTAATATCTATTTTAACCACTATAGGTATACTTGTTACTCTTTTGACAGAAACAATTACTTTTTTTACAAGGGTGCCTATCACTGAATTCTTGTTTTCAATGGAGTGGTCTCCATTCGGATCGAAACCTTCTTATGGAATTTGGGCACTCGTCTTGGGAACGCTTAAGATAACTGTCATTGCAGCTTTGATAGCCGTACCAATAGGGCTAGGCGCTGCTGTTTATTTGAGTGAATATGCGTCACCTATGGCTAAGAAGATAATTAAGCCTACACTCGAACTATTATCGGGTATACCGACAATAGTTTTTGGCTTCTTCGCGCTCACTTTTGTGACGCCACTATTGAGAAGTATCTTTCCTGCTATTAATAGTTTTAACTCTATTAGTCCCGGTATTGTAGTGGGCATAATGATCATTCCATTAATCTCAAGTATGAGTGAAGATGCAATGTCTTCGGTCCCTAACAAGGTAAGAGAGGGCGCTTTAGGTATGGGTGCCACTAAGTTTGAAGTCGCTAGGAAGGTGATCATGCCAGCTGCTACTTCAGGTATTATGGCTTCCATCGTTCTCGCGATATCGCGTGCTATAGGAGAAACGATGATCGTTTCATTAGCTGCTGGTAGTACTCCTAATTCATCTTTAGATTTAACTAATTCTATTCAAACTATGACTGGTTATATCGTGCAAGTGGCTACTGGCGATGCAACATTTGGTTCTACTACTTATTACAGTATATATGCCGTAGGGTTCACGCTCTTCTTATTTACCATCATCATGAATTTAGTATCACATTGGATCACGCGTCGTTATAGAGAGGAGTATTAAGATGACATCTTCAGCGCAATCTAGAAAGTTAATAGATAATCAGAAGGTAGATCAAAAGATTTCTAAACGCTTAATCACTAATAAATTATTGCACTACCTGTTATTGGTATGTACTTTAGTTGGACTACTCGTTCTAGCTGTATTGATTGTTGATACATTAATTAAAGGCGTAGGGCATCTCACACCACATTTTTTCACTGCATTCTCATCATCTACACCCTCTGAAGCAGGTATTAAAGGTGCGTTAGTCGGTACGATATGGTTGATGGTGACAATTATTCCCATTTCAATCATCCTCGGTGTAGGTACTGCAATTTATTTAGAAGAATACGCTAAAGATAATGCATTTACCCAAATCATTAAGGTTAGTATATCTAATTTAGCTGGCGTCCCGTCAGTTGTATTTGGTTTGCTTGGGTTAACTATATTCGTGAGAGGAATGGGATTTTCTTCATTAGGTTTAGGTAACTCAGTTATTGCTGCAGCGTTAACTATGTCGCTACTCATACTTCCAGTCATTATCGTTGCTAGTCAAGAAGCTATTAGAGCGGTACCTCAATCTATGCGTGACGCCTCTTATGGTTTAGGTGCTAACAAATGGCAAACAATTAGAAAAGTAGTGTTACCAGCAGCTCTGCCGGGCATATTAACTGGTTTCATTCTCGCTTTGTCCCGTGCTCTAGGTGAGACGGCGCCACTTATTCTAGTAGGCATTCCAACTGTATTACTTGCTCTGCCATCAAGTATTTTCGATCAGTTCCAAGCATTACCTATGCAGATTTACAATTGGGCTAAGTTACCTCAAGACGAATTTCAAAACGTTGCGTCAGCAGGTATCATTGTCTTATTAATCATCTTATTATTAATGAATGCTTTAGCCATTATTTTGAGAAATAAATTTAGTAAAAAGTTCTAAAAGCTTATACATGTTAAGGGAGAGATAGTATGACACAAACAATTTCTGAAGAAAATAAATCTCGAGTAGCACACACGCTATCCGATTTCCAACCTAAAAAAGAAAATAAACCTGCTAAAGATATTGTTTATTCTACTCAAAACTTAGACCTTTGGTATGGTGAACATCACGCACTGAAGAATATTAATCTAGATGTTGAAGAAAATACCGTTACTGCAATTATTGGTCCTTCAGGTTGCGGGAAATCAACTTATATTAAAGCTCTAAATCGCATGGTCGAACTTGTACCTAGCGTTAAGACTGCAGGCAAAATTATTTATCGTGACCAAAATATTTTTGACTCCCGTTTATCGGTAGAGAAGTTACGTACTAAAGTTGGAATGGTCTTTCAACACCCTAATCCTTTTCCTAAATCAGTTTACGAAAATATAACTTATGGCCCTAAAATGCACGGCATTAGAGATAAAAAAACACTAGATGCTATCGTAGAGAAGTCTCTTAAAGATGCAGCAATTTGGGATGAACTAAAGGATAAGTTAAACCGTAACGCGTATAGTCTATCGGGCGGACAACAACAAAGGGTATGTATAGCGCGCACACTCGCTATTGAACCGGACGTCATTCTCATGGATGAACCTACTTCAGCTTTAGATCCTATTTCAACGCTCAAGATAGAAGAGTTAGTCCAAACCTTAAAGAAGGATTATTCTATCATCATGGTCACACATAACATGCAACAGGCAGCTCGGGTTTCAGATAACACAGCGTTCTTCTTAAATGGTTATGTGAATGAATACAATGACACTGACACATTGTTCTCTCAACCAAGTGACAAAGAGACAGAAGATTACATTTCAGGAAGATTTGGATAATATGAACTCAATAAGATACCGTTATGATAAAGATATCAATAATCTGATAGGTAAATTGAGAAGAATGGGTAAGCGCGTTTATATGAATATTTACTTTTCTGTTCAGTCACTTAGTGATAAGGATCGTAGACATGCTCGCTACACCATCACTAAAGACAAAGAAATCAACTGCTTTGAAAACCAAATTAATAACGATATCATTATGCTTATTACAAAGCAACAACCTGTAGCTTCAGATCTTAGATTAATCATGGCTTCGCTGAAAATTGCCAACGATCTTGAAAGAATAGGGGATAACGCTGCGAACATAGCTTCAATACGTTTGCGAACACCTATTAAAGATCACTATGTGTTGAAGCGATTAGAAACGATGGGGCAGTTGAGTTTGCTAATGCTTGAAGATTTAAACGATGCTATAAAAGAGGAAGAATTAGCATTGATGAGTGAAATTATTGAGCGAGATTCAGATATTGATGATTTATACAAAAATATCATTAATACAACATATTTGATTGATAATGATCCTTTTGTAGCAGGCCAAGCCCACCTCGCAGCACGTCATCTAGAAAGAATTGGCGATCACATAGGTAATATAGCGAAAAATATTATTTACTTTTATACAGGCGATCACCACGAATCATATAAAAATAATCTAGATTAATAAAATCTTAAACATGATAGTGGCTATTTACTATGGTTGAAAACTTGTCATTTCTGCGTTTAAAGAGATGCCAATATATTAATAAACTCACTATAAATAGCATCTTGTTTAGTACTGATTATTTCAGTAAAACAAGATGCTATTTTTTTATTAGCGAGTATACGTATGCTAGTTCAAGACATTTATTCTAACACTAATCTATTGTTCCTAATTCTTGTGATAAGCTTTCAAGTTGATCTACTAACTTACCTATATATCTTATCGTTTCCTTTAAAGGCTGATCCGTAGTAATGTCAATACCAGAGAGTTGTGCAAGCCCCTTAGGAGAGCGACTACCACCCGCTTTTAATGTTTCAAGCCAATCATTTATTGCTGGAACACCTTCATGTCTGATACGTTGAGACATGATTGTACCAATAGTTAATCCAGCAGAATAAGTATAGGAATATAATCCCATATAGTAATGTGGTTGTCGCATCCAAGTCAACTCTGTACCTTCTGTTAATTTCACACTATCTCCATAGAACTGCTCATATATATTTCTCGTGATAGCATTTAAACTCGTCGCATTTAAAGAATCTCCATTGTCTACTTTTTTATATACCTCTCTTTGATAAGCTGCCTCTAATAAATGGATCACCATATTGTGGTAATATGTTCGAGCTATCATTGAACCGATAACCCATCGTTGAAATTGAGGATCCTTACTTTGATCTAATAAATAATTTGCCATGAGCATTTCATTCATCGTTGAGGGAGCTTCTACAAAGTAAAGAGAGGGCTCGGACTCTAGATAAGGTTGGTTATCTTGTGATAATTTGAAATGCCCTGCATGACCAAGTTCATGGGCTAATACAAACGTTTCAGCCATTTTTCCTGTCCAGGAAATAAAGACATATGAATGAGTGACGTAAGGGGAGGCACAATACGCTCCTGTTTCTTTACCTTTATTCTGAGCAAAATCAATCCAACGATTACGATAAGCCGTTTCAAGCATGTCTACATAATCTGTACCTAAAACTTTTAATGCTCCATAAATATAGTCTTTAGATGACTCAATAGAAATTTCTGGTTCATACTCTGGATCAACAGAAACTTTCAAGTCCTCAAAACGCAGTTCATCTAATTGATGGATCTCTTTAATTAAGCGTGCGTATTTCTGCATAATAGGGGCGAGATCGCTCATAATCACATCAATTTGGCGGTCATACATTTCACGTGTCACTTCTTGCTCTTCTAATAAATAATCTATAACTGAGTCATAACCACGCAAAGTAGCTTCTATTTTTTGTTGTTGCACGTGCATGTTGTAAGTTGCTGCTGTAGTGTGTTGATACTTCCGTAGTCCTTGGCTAAAATGTTTAAAACTTTTACGTCTAAATTCAGGTTCAGGATGACCTTCATATTCATTTTCAAAAGTAGCGTAATCCATAGGTATTTTATGACCATGATGTTCAAAAGATTCAAAGCTTATATCGAGCATTTTAGTAGTTCCATATAAATCAAAGGGACTTTCAAACGTAGGTCTAAAATGAGCGAGGACTTCCTCGGCAACAGGTTCTAATTGATGTCTTTTACGATTTTTAATCTTAGTGAAATAGTGGGGATAATCAGAAGTCTTTATGAGTTCCTCAATCGTTTCAATAGATAAGTTACTCATTTCAGCTTCTACAAAAGTAAGGGGGCTCGTTATCTTTCCAATAGAAGTGTTTAATTTCGCGTTTAACGTTTGAGCTGCTTCATCCGTAGCATCGACACTTAAGCGTAATTCTGCGTAATTAACTAAGCGATCTAAATTAATTAATAACTGCGAATACTCTGGCATAATTTTCATAACTTGCTCAGCATTGTTCAGCGTCCCTTTAAATTTATTCTCAAAAGTGTGGACAGCTTTAATCGTTTCATTTATAGTCTCATAGAATTCTTCATCCGTTGAAAAGACCTCACTAATATCCCATTTTTCCTCGTCGTTAACGTGCTCTCTTAATGGTAATGATGTCTGCATGCTTAACACTCCTTGATATAAGATTAAAGAAATGAATTCTCAATATATACTAATTTATCTATAGTAAAGGGAGAATCAATTCAATGTACACGTCGTGTATAATTAGATCATACTACATGTATCTACAACTGAAAATTATTCACATATGTTATATTATAAGCTAAACTTGAATTAAGTTATTATAGGAAAGGTTAGATTCTTTATGACTATCTTTGATATGCCAAATTATATGACATATACCTTGTTAGGTATGGTGGTTCTTACACTTATATATAATCTCGCTTTGAATAAGTGGATAATGCCTGCAGTTATCACTTTCGTTATATTAGGTGTAGTAGCATTCCTCATTCCTAACTTTCAACATATTTCTTATGAACCGTTATTAGGTTATGCCGCATTCTTAGGTGTTTTAAGTTTAATTATAAGTTTTTTAACATGGTTCTCTACAAGAAAGTGGCGTAAAAAACGTCGTGAGAAGAAACGTAGAAAAGAACTCAGAAAGCAGGGCGGTGTTCCAAGAGAAGATATTGAGCAATACCGACAATTTAATAATGAGAGTGACAACATTGAAAGAATATCTCGCGATAAACCATTGAGTAGATTTAAACGCCACAAATAAACTGATATATAATATCTAAGTCTTGACTCATTTCAACTACAAGTTATTGAAGGGAGCGGGACAGAAATCTAATTTGAATAAAAAGATTTCGTAGTCCCGCCACGGCAAGGATGCCTAGATTTGAAAAAAGCTTGATACAAGCGCGTTTTCAAATCAGTCATCTACTGCCAAGATGTTGAAGAGGCTGGGATTTATGTCCCAGCCTCCTTATTTATTATGGAAATAAATTTTATAGTTGATAACTAGTCATTCTATCCAGTACATTTAACCTCAGCATGATTCCTATAATTTGTAATCATGAGTTGGATTTACGAATCTCTAGTTGCATTTGCATGTTTTTTATTCTCACGGAACCTTTGCCGTCTTAATTCCTCTTTAGATAGAAACTTCTCTTTATCTTTTTCAAGCTGTTGTGGATTGTCTTCATAATACTTAATATTTCTCGAGGTCGGGACAAAAGCGTTTAGGATTTGAGCAGAACCGAACGATGAGCAAAAATTGTTTTCCAAATTTTGTCGAATCGTGAGCGTTTCTGTTGAAAATCCTGCTTTTGGGACGCCGTTAATCAGCTTCCCAGAGCACAAAAGCTTTATGTCTCAGCCTAATGAACATATCAAAAACCTCCGGCTACTTGAGTTAATAGTAATGACAACAAGGGGTGCGCTGCTAAGTGACATGCAATGATATTATATCATAATTCTTTCCAACGTATAACTTCCTATAATATATATTATGTAAACTAAAGTTAAAAAATCTCTCTGGTTAAACTATTTAACTTCGCTTTATTCTATAACTACTAACTAAAATAAATACATTCTATGTATCATATACTTAGTAAGAACATTTTTACGTAAAAGAAATTGGCTTAGTTATAACTCACTTTGAAACAATAGTTCGTCGAATTACTCATCGTTACTAAACACTTAATCTACTTAAATCATTATAGTCTGCCAAACTATAAATTTATCTTACAGTACTCTAGACGTAAGTATATCTATTTAATTATTGCAAATAACAAGACTACAATAGTTGCTTACACGCTTATCAAGCTAGTGATTAGTCGTTCATAGAAGCGAAACAAATGTGGAATAGTTATAAAAAAACGGTTAAATTGCTGTAACGTGCATTACAATCACTCATTAACCTATATGTTTGTTTACTCGATATGATAACTAACTAGCGCTTTGAGATTTGAAGCTTAATAGTTTAGTAGACGCTATATCATTTTAAAGAGTAATAATTACGATTAATGAAATAGAAGTACCAGTTATATATTTAAGTTTACATAATAATGGGAGCGGGACAGAAATCTAATTTGAATAAAAAGATTTCGTAGTCCCGCCCTGGCAAAGATGACTAGAATTGAAAAAAGCTTGATACAAGCGCATTTTCAAATCAGTCATCTACTGCCGAAATGTTGATGAGGCGAGACATTACATTATGTCCAAGCCTCTTACTCTTCATTCCATTTGAATCGTAACTAATCAGTATTCAAACTTCTATATTACCTCTACACTTTACATGTTTCTCTCATCGGTGACGCAATGCGAAATTTAACACCAGAGTATATGCTAACTTAACTAATTTAAACTAATTTATTAGAGCTATATCAATCATTTTACTTCCTCAGCTCTCCTACTCCTTCTCTTATCAGTAAATCCTCACTTCTTAAACATAACATTATTTATCTCTGATTCATTATAAATATAAGATCTGACTATATTGAAAATTAAATAGATAATAATAACACTTCATATCATGTTATGTTTTATTGCAATATTATTTATATAATAATTTAAAGTAATATTGCTAAATGGTGTAGAGCTGCTATAATTTAATCAAGGGCATAACTATAGTTTCAATCTATAGATAAGCTCTGTATATTGCTAAAAGGTCTCACAAACTTTTAGTGCACAATACCCACCCTAGAATTTTTAAAGCCGATGAGTGCATGCACCCATCGGCTTCTCTATACGAGTTACTTACCTATTTTTTCTCTAACTTTAGTTAAAGTATTGAATAACCAATACTTGCCTCTTTTAATTGGTTTATAAAAGTCGCCTATTAACTCCTCGATTTGAACATTAAATCCTCGCTTGAATCTATAAACGCCATAATCTTCACTATTCTCTGTGAAATCGCCGGATAAACCATAAAAATTATATCGACTATAGCCATGTTCTAAACAGTAATTGATCATATACCAGTGCATCATATATGGCCCCATATATTGATTGTATTTTTCAGACGAACCTCCAGAGAAATAGTTGACTTCGTAACTATTAGCAAAATACACGCCAGAAGCTAAATTTAAAATCGAACCATCCGTTTGTCTTAACTCACTGGCATTGAGTAATTCTTTCTTATCATGCGCGATTTGCTTATCTATTTCAGCAATTTTCTTCAATTGCTTTTCAGATTTATTTTCTTTTTGCATCATCTGGTCACGACGGTTCTCTTTATCATTAATTTCACCTTGAATGTTTCCAATATATTCATCTAAGTCAATATAAGCTAATGGAATTAATACTTTATCCCCATATGTATTGATAAAGTTGTAGAAATATTCATCTGTTTTAGAGACAAAGCCCGCTCTAGCCTCTGTTTCACGATACAAATCTAAGAAAATAGGGAACTCATCTTTTGCAAGAAATCTTACTTTAACACCGTATTTTATTGCTTTTTTGACATTCCGTTTTCTTTGACTATCAAAATTCTTTTTTATTGACTCTGGTGTTTTATTTTCTAAATTAAGCACGCCCATCCATCTCACTTGGCTAGAAGTGTCATACTCAGTCGTAAAACCATGATGTTCATAACCATGCGATTTAAATAAGTTGATAAGCGCATCATTCGGTCTTCTCTCAGAAAATGGATTGATATCTTTATCGTAAATTTGATATATCCAATATGGATCTAGTTTCACATAAAGGCAATTGTTCTGTTGTAAGTATTGATCTAAACCTTTTAAATAAAAATCAACTAATCCTAAATCATCATAATCCATGACAGGACCGCGGTTAGAATAATAAACATGACTACCCATAGTTGGTATTTTGGAGAATAAACTCGCTGCAATAACTTGATTGCTGTCATCTTTTACTCCTAATAATACTACTTGAAAGCCATCTCTTTCTCTCGTTGAAATATTTTCTTTCACTTGGAAGTAATGACTTTCTAATGAAGGATTACGAACAAAATTTTCATATTCTTGAACCGTTAACTCTGTAAATTTCATGTACAACTTGTCCTTTCTTCGTAAGATTAGGATTTAGTCACTTTGTTCTTTAACGTTTTAAGTAGAGTATAGACTTTATACATAGGCTTATTTATAGGTTTGATAAAGTCTCCAACATACTCTACTACATCTGCGTTGAAACCTTTCTTAAATCGAATTACCCCTGCATCCTCAGCTTCTTCTGAGAAATCACCACTGATGCCATAGAAATTATAACGGTTAATTCCATGTTCGAGAGCATAATTGATCATATGCCATTGTACGGCATAGCTACCTGCAAAATGACGATATTCATTCGCAGTTCCTCCAGCATAATAAACGACTTCATAAGGGTTTATAATAAAGAACCCTGCTGAAATAGGTAATTCGTCGCCGTGCTCTTCGCGCAATTCTGTTGCTTCAATTATCTTTTGATGATTCGCTTCAAGTTGTTGTTCGAGATTATCTTTTTTATTTTGTGACTTTTTATTATCTGGTCTTTTCTCTAGATCTTTAACAGCTTTATTAATCTCTTTTTCTAAATTTTTCTTTTCTGATTGTAGTTCTGCAATATATTCTTCAAAATTAATATAAGCAAGAGGAACGAGGGCTCTGTCTTTATAATATTTTAACCGATTATAATAAAAACTATCATCTCTATCATCAAAGTCTTTTTTCTCTGAAGTCTCCTCCATAAATGAGCGGAATATAGGTAATTCATCTTCACTTAACATTCTAATCTTAACACCGTTTTTCTTAACCTTCTTAGTATTACGCTTACGGAGACTGTCCATTCCTTTTAACACATCATTTGCCGACTTTCCTTCGAGATCAAGTACTGAGTGATGACGAATTTGGCGAACAGTATCAAAGCCCGTTAAAAATCCTTGATGTTGATATCCTAAATAGTTCATAGTATCAAATATCCAATCGTGACCGGCGTTAGCTAGAACATTACCATCATGGTCCAAGTACTGATAGCTCATATATGGATCAACTCTAAGGTATAGACCGCGATGTTGTTTTACATATTTTGTTAATTCATTGAAGAAGTAATAGACGAGTTCTTTATTATCGTAATCGATGACAGGTCCGCGATTAGAGTAGAAATACTTAAAGATTTTCATTACTGGCACCGCAGTTAAGAGACACGCTGCAATAACTTTATTGTCGTTATCTTTCACTCCAACTAAATGAGTTTCTGTGCCTTCTGCTATTTTCAAATTGTAATTACCTACCATTTGAGTAAAATGACTAGGCATTTCATCAACAAACGCTCCATACTCTGTCGCTGTTAAATTAGTAAATTTCATTTATCTTACCTCTTCTTAGTTATAATTCTCTTTATATATGTATAAATTTCAATCTTGCTCATTATACAATATTCAAGATTAAAACGAAATTAATTCACTAAGGTAAGTTCATTTACCTATTTTAAATCTTTATTATACTTCTCATTGTAACATTTAAATTTTTAAAATGTGAGTCTCACATGTACTAAACGCTAACATCACGCTAATTAACTTCTTATTGCAGTCAAATAACCGGGTATGTCTTGGATGCTTCATTAAGTTACTCAGCTATATATAAGTGAAAAAGGAGTGAGACAGAAATCAATTGATCTCAATGTCACACCCCCAAAGCAGAGCTAACTAGGATGCTTGTATACTCTTTGAAGTGCAGAGAGCTACTAGGCAGTTAATACATGTGGAATAGCTTAATTAGATAGTCATATTGATGCCTAAGCACTCTAAATTAACTTTTATCGCAACTGATCTCGGAGGGCTTCGCCGATAGCTGCGCTTGATTGAGGATTTTGGCCGGTGATAAATTGGCCATCCTGTTCGATATGAGAAGTAAAGTTATCTGCAGGTTTGAAATCCGCACCTTGATTCTCTAATTGAGTTTGTGTCAGAAATGGAACTTTTTCATCCAGCCCCATCGCTTTTTCCTCACTATCAGTAAAAGCCGTCAGAGTTACACCTTCTATAAGTGATTTCCCATTCTTATCTTTAGCTCCTACAAAAGCACTTGGGCCATGACAAACAGAAGTGATATATTTACCTTGTTCTTTAAATTGAGCAAGTAACTCTGATAATTGCTCGTTATTAGCAAAATCAAATACGGTACCATGCCCACCAGGCAGATAGATAGCATCATATTCATTCACTTTAACTAAATCAATTGAGGGTACATCTTTGATAAGGTCAACAAAGTCATTATACTTCTCTAATTCTCCATTTTGAGTGGAATTAGGATCAATAGGCACTTCTCCACCTTTAACGGATACAACATCTACTTTAATATCAGACTGAGTTAAAATTTGATACGGTTCACTTGCTTCTTCTAACCATAGTCCAGTTTCAGTTCCATCTGAGTATTGACTTGCGCTAGTTAGTACAAATAAGACTTTTTTACTCACTTGAAACACCTCTATCTAGAATTTAAATAGTTGTTATCGCTATAAGCTATACCCTGAAAAAGGATTTTCCTAACATGGATCACCTGTGAGTTCCTTTAGCTTAATTAGTTTGGTTCAAAGTATCACGTATTGATTTTAAATATTTAATTACTTCATTTTCACCATTGTCATATAGCTGTCTAACAATTTCACTACCAATGACCACACCATCTGATACAGAACTTATATCTCGTACATGATCTGGGGTGCGTATACCAAATCCTGCTACAACCGGTAGAGTTGTATAATTCTTAATTGCTTGAATACGCGCCTTTAAATCAGGATGAAACTTACCATTCTCTCCAGTAGTTGCGTTCATAGTGACGGTGTACACGAAGCCTTCTGCTTTCTCAGCTATACATTTAATGCGTTGTTCAGAAGCTGTCATAGAAATCAAGGAAATGAGCTTTACATTTCGTTTCATATTCCTTTCTTTCATTTGTTCGATTAGCTCAAATGGTAAATCAGGAACGATAACTCCATACACACCTGCTTCCTCACATGCTTTTATAAACGCCTTTTCACCATAATGATGAATAATGTTATAGTAGGTCATTAGAACATATTTTGAAGAAATTTCATTTTTATGTTTTTTCAATTCTGTAAACAAATAATCTGCATTGACGCCTTCTTTTATAGCCTTACAACCAGCCTCCATTATTGTAGGACCATCAGCAACTGGATCTGAAAAGGGAATACCAATTTCAATTATATCTGCTCCATTATCGCTCAACAGTTGAATATTTTTCATGAGATTTTTATTTCCCATAATATAGGGGATAAATAATTTACTCATTATGATTTTCCTCCCTTCCTTGAATATAATTTCGGATCGTCTCCATATCTTTGTCACCTCGTCCAGATACGGTAACCACTATAATTTCTTCAGAGGACATTTGAGGCGCTAATTTCTCTACATAACTAAGCGCGTGAGCACTTTCTATAGCTGGGATTATCCCTTCTGCTTGAGTAAAGTTCTGTAAAGCTTCCATCGCTTCTTCATCAGTTGCTGATACATAATTCACTCTACCTAGCTCATGGTAGTAAGAATGCTCAGGTCCTACACCCGGATAATCTAGGCCGGCTGAAATAGAATGTGCTAACTGGATTTGTCCGTCATCGCTTTGTAGTAAATACATTTTTGAGCCGTGTAGTACACCTGGACGACCTTTCGTTAATGCCAACGCATGGCGGTTACTATGCTCACCTTCACCTGCTGCTTCTACGCCATACAACTTTACATCTTCTTTAATAAAGGGGTAGAATGTACCCGCAGCATTCGAACCGCCACCTATACAAGCCAAAATCGCATCGGGTAAACGCCCTTCTCTCTCAACGATTTGTGCTTTAATCTCTTGTCCTATAACGCTTTGAAAGTCTCTTACCATCGTTGGAAATGGATCTGGCCCCATCACTGATCCCAACAAATAATGCGTATCATCTACGTGACTGACCCAATACTGCAACGCTTTATTAACTGCGTCCGACAGTGTGCCTTGCCCTTCAGTCACTGAGACAACTTTAGCACCAAGCAATTCCATTCTAAATACATTGAGAGCTTGACGCTTAATATCCTCAGCCCCCATGAAGACAACGAGCTCCATGTCGAATAAAGCTGCTACCGTTGCACTAGCTACACCGTGTTGACCTGCTCCAGTTTCTGCAACTAATTTCTTTTTCCCCATTCGTCTAGCCAGAAGAGCTTGCCCTAAAGCATTATTAATCTTATGAGCACCTGTGTGATTTAAATCTTCTCTTTTAAGATAGATTTTTGCACCACCCAAATGTTCCGAATAAGATTTCGCATAGGTTAATGGAGTTGATCTACCGACATACTCTTTTAAGTAATAATTAAAATCTTTTTGAAATTCAGGGTCTTCTTTTGCTTCTAGATAACTTTTTTTCAACTCATTAACGGCTGGTATTAGCGTTTCAGGTACAAACTGACCCCCAAAATCTCCAAAGAAACCTAACTCATCTACTTCAGTTTTAATATTAATAAACTCACTCGATTTCATTTATTTCACTCCTTTGACTTGTTCGATTATTTTTATCATTTTATTTTTATCTTTACAGCCCTTTGTTTCAATACCACTAGCTATGTCATAGCCTGCATGTGATAAGTGCATCTCTTCGATTAACTTAATTTTGTCTTCATTGATTCCACCAGCTATAAGAAACGGAGTATCATTTAATTCATTAAGGATATTCCAATCAAAACTTTTACCACTGCCTCCGTAATGTTTGGAAGGTGTATCAATGATAAATAAATCAACGTAGTTCTGATAAAACGCAACTTTACTCTTAATGTTTTTGTAACTTGTGGCACTAATTGCTTTTATAATCTTTACGTGAGAGTATCGTTTTCGTATATATTGAACACATTCAACGCTCTCTTCTCCATGAAGCTGTATAGTAGTTAAATCAGTTTCATTAACAAGCTGATCTATTGTACTCATCGTAGGGTTTACAACCACAACTATTTTATCGATATGTTTCGGAAGCTGTAGCATCAATTTTTTTATTTCACCTACCGATACGTATCGTTTACTGTTTTTATAATGAATGAATCCCACCATATCTATGTCTAAAGATTTAACTTTTTCTATATCCGCTAAGGAAGTAAAACCACAAAATTTTACTATCATCGTTTCACCTTCTGAAGTTGTAAGCTCGGTAAGAAGTCTTCTAAATTTTCACATTTCATTAGGGCTTCACCAATTAACACGCCATTTATCCCCGAATTGATAATCTTATGAACATCGTCAGAGGATTTAATTCCACTTTCTGATATATAACAGCAGTTCTGCATATTATCTTTTAAAATGTTATTCGTTTGTTCTATATTTATTGAGAAATTGTGTAAATCTCGGTTATTTACACCGATTATTTCCGGTTGCAAATCATGTGCACGTTCCAACTCTTTCTCATCATGAACTTCAACTAATACTTCTAGACCTTTCTCTGTCGCGTAATTATATAGTGCTTTAAGCTGAGCATCACTTAGTATATTTACGATGAGTAATATGATTGAAGCACCTGCTTTTTTTGCTACATCGATTTGAATAGGTTCTATAATAAAATCTTTACAAAGAACTGGTAACGCAGTCTCCTCAGATAAACTCTGTAAGCGTTCAAAGCTTCCTCCGAAATATGCTTCATCTGTTAATATTGAAATAGCACTAGCTCCATAACGCTCATAAGCTCGAACATGAGCACTTAAATTTCTTGCGGGTAGCGTCTTAACGCTAGGACTTTTGGACTTAATTTCAGCTATTATATTTATAGTGTTAGAATTTCTAATCCTATTTAAGAAAGGTTTTTTGTACTTTATATCCACATCTCTTAAAGTAGTTAATTTCTTGCTATAATAACCCTCTCGAATTAATTCTTCTTTGTAGGAAACAATCTCATCTAATATAGTCATAACTTTTCCCCTTTAACTGTAAATATTTTTCGTAAGCTTTACCTTCAAAAATAATTTTACGTGCTAGATTAACCCCTTCTATAATTGTCGGTACTTTTTCTGCTACATATAAGGCTAACGCTGCATTGAGCAACACTACATCTAACTTAGCTGACTGTTCTTCCCCTTTTAAAATGCTTTCAGAAATTAAACGATTCTCTTCAGGCGTGCCACCTATCAATTCAGAGTTACTAGCTGGCTCTAACCCTACCTCCTCAGCCTTCACTGTATAGGATCTAAGCACATCATTTTCTGATATTTCATAGACGATATTCTCCCCTGCTAAAGTAGCCTCATCCATGCCTCCCGCTCCGTGAACTACAATTGCTCGTCTCCTCCCTAAATCCTTGAGCGTCTGAGCAATCTGCGGTAAGTACCTAGCTTGATAGACACCCATCATCTGATAATCGAGATTGAAAGGATTAATTAAAGGGCCGGTAATATTAAAAATAGTTGGAGAATTTATTAGCTTTCTTACCGATTGAAGTCGTTTCATAATAGGAAAAGTCTCTGTTGCACTTAAGAACGCAAGATGATGCGCTTCAATCTGCTTTGATACTTCTTTAACTTTAGAGGTCTTTATACTCATCGCCTTTAGAAGATCCGTACTTCCAGACGATGAAGTAATACCTTTGTTACCATGTTTAATTACTGGGATTTCAGCACAAGCGACGACAAAAGAAACGGTAGTAGAAATGTTAAAGCTATTGGATTTATCTCCTCCAGTTCCACATATACACATACCTTTAGGAATATATGGTTGTGGGTCGTAAGTCGTCTTAATAAGAGACCTTGTAAGGTAAGTTAACTCCTCTTGGGTTATTGGTTTGTCCGAGAACTTTTGTAAGTAAGTCGCTTTAACATCCTCGTCCTCATTTGAAAGTAACAATGTTACAAACTCAGTTATCTCTTGTTGATTAAGTGGCTTATAAGCGTTAAGTTGTTCAATTATACTCAAGTTGAGTACCCTCCTTTTGAGTGATGTTAATAAAGTTTAAAAGAATCTCCTCTCCAAACTCAGTAGCAAACGATTCTGGATGAAATTGAATACCGTAGTGCGGAAACTTCTTATGTTCAAAAGATTGTATACAATCCGATGTAGTACCAGTGATATTTAACACTGACGGAAACGTATCAGGATGACTAATTAAAGAATGATAACGCATAATTTCGAAATATTTCGGTACTCTATTAAAAAGTCTAGATTCTCCTAAGCGTTTGAACTGGTCGGTCTTTCCATGTTTAATATTTTCTCCTTGTAACACGTCACCACCGTAATAACAAGTTAGTGCTTGAGACCCTAAACATACGCCCAATATGGGTTTGCTGCTGTAAAAGTCAATAATATTAATCAAAAGATCTGTATCAAGTGGATGTCCCGGTCCTGGCGATAAGATCACACCTTCTACTTCACTCTTATCAAGTTTGAATATGTCAGGATCATCCACGTATTTCACTTCTGCTGACACGTGTTGACTCACTATATCGACAAGGTTGTAAGTAAACGAATCATAATTATCAATTATTAAAATCATGGTGTCACCTCCAGCAAACTCTTCGCTTTAAGCCTCGTTTCCTCAAGCTCTTTCTCTGGTATTGAATCGTGAACGACCCCACACCCTGCTTGTACGTCTACATAATCTTTATCAATCATCATCGTTCTAATAGCCAGTGCAAAGTCTAGATCATGAGTGCAATTGATATAACCTATCCCTCCACTATAAATACCTCGCTTTGATTTCTCTGTTTCATAAATGCGTTGGATTGCTCTCAGCTTAGGTGCTCCTGAGACTGTACCTGTAGGTAATAAGCTAGCTATTACTGACATAGGAGAGTAATCTTTCGGAAGCTCACCACTAATCTCACTAACGATGTGCATCACATGTTCGTATTTTTCGATAGTCATCAACTTTTTCATTTTGGACGTTCCTCGTTTACAAACACGATGAATATCATTTCTCCCTAAATCAACGAGCATGCGATGCTCACTCAGCTCTTTTTCATCTGAAATTAAACTTTTTTCATTTTCCAAGTCTTCTTTATGACTCTTACCTCTTTTAATCGTTCCAGCAATAGGGTTTGTAATTACCATACGATCTTCAACTTTAACAAAGCTTTCAGGTGAACTTCCGACAATAATCAGTTCGCTAAAATTCATATAATACATGTATGGGCTAGGGTTCTGCCGTTTTAAATTTTGATAAAGTTGATAGCTCAATGTCATCCTCTCCTCATTGAAACCATGTGCATATCGATAAATAATGGACGGTACAACTTGGAACATATCTCCTTTACAAATTAATTTTTTCAATCTTCTAACATTTGAAAGGAAAGCTTGAGGTTGAATATTGCTTTCAATTTGTTTTTCGTGTTGACTAAAGTGAACTGGAGCTTTAAATATTTCTATGTCTTTTAGTTTTTTTACATTTTCTTTTACCCTAGAAACTAACGCTTCCTTAGGTTCATTTGAGAAAAGATTTGTCGACACTATATATAAATATTCCTTATAATGGTCGAATACGTAGGCATCTTCAACCATATAAAAGTGAACATCATGATGAGGGTGACTCTCTAATGGATACTTTCGTAAAATAGGAAACTCATGTCTGACTAAATCAAAGCTACATGAGCCGATGAAACCACTTATAAAAGGTAGCGATCCTAATTCTTCGTCTTCTACTGAAGTTTTAAATCGATTGATAAAGTCCTTTAAGTACTCATAAGGTTGTTCGGTTATATTTAAGTGGTTATCGTTAGTATTTAGAGTTAACTTATCTTCATTGAGCATTATTTCTCCATAACTGTCGAATACAATAATTGAATAACGTCCCTTGTGCTTTGACGTATCTGCACTTTCAAGTACGATTTTCTTTTCTCTTAACCGTGCGAAAGCTTCTGGCGTAACTTCTGCGTTAAGACGTTCATAATAAACTTTCATTCTCATCATCCTCCTATAAAAAAATACGCCCTTGTAAAAACAAGGACGCTTTACATGCGCGGTACCACCTTAATTAACAAAGTTGACGTACTTTGTTCTCTTAAACGTTATTTATTTTCTTCAATAAAACCCAATTTCTGTATTAAAGTATGCTAGTTTTCATCGACCACTAGCTTTCTGACGGTACACATATAATACATACTTCATTTTATTTGCAATAGTTAATTAAAAAACCACGATAACGCGATCTATAAGGACGCGTTACCGTGGTGCCACCTTAGTTAACATATAAGTTCACTTAATAACTATATATAAAGTTGTCCACTATAGAGTCCAATTCGTTCAGCGAAACGTGCTAATTTCCATCACCCATTAGCTTTCTGTAAATTACGACAATCACTAACTACTCATCTCTATGTGTTAAAGATATTAAACTATAGACTAAATATTAACGATAGTTTAATAAATTGTCAATAGAAAGTTCAGAATAATTGCTCATCTATTATCGTATCATCAGTAATACTACTCACGTATTTAGTTTACATAATAATTTTATGAACAACAATAAGTCTAGAATTCATATGCGTACTTCATTTAACATAATAATATGAGTCATTCTGCTTACTTGATGTGAAAATTACTCACCAGTTAGCTCAACCTAACGATGCTTAGCGCTTGAAGTAGGAGCTTCTTGAGAATAGAGCGTACTTGTAAGTGTATGTCTTGCCTCACAACGGTTGCTCTTATCGACCTAGCTATCCCCACAGTTCCTATGGTTCTTGATTCTCTTTATGTTGAGTGCTGTAGTCGTAGAGCTTCCGTCAAAATATTGATACTCGCGTTGATATGTTGGTCATGGTAAACATAATAAATAGGACAAGACCATTCTCGAACTTTGAGTTTTTTCTTGCCATCATTACGTACGCACTCTGAACAGATTTGGCTTCATGGAAACCATTGATCAATCTTGATTATTTCACGTCCATACCAATCAGCTTTGTATTGTAGCTTAGTCACAAAGCTAGACCACGACACATCAGAAATTCTTTTAGCCAGTTTATGATTTCACAACGGGAGCGGGACAGAAATCTAATTTGAACAAAAAGATTTCGTAGTCCCGCCCCGGCAAGGATGACTAGAATTGAAAAAAGCTTGATACAAGCGCGTTTTCAAATCAGTCATCTACTGCCGAGATGTTGAAGGGAGCGGGACAGAAATCTAATTTGAATAAAAAGATTTCGTAGTCCCGCCCCGGCAAGGATGACTAGAATTGAAAAAAGCTTGATACAAGCGCATTTTCAAATCAGTCATCTACTGCCAAGATGCTGAAAGATGCTGGGATTTTTGTCCCAGCCTCATTCTCTCTAGTCAAAGACCGTTATGTCCCAGCCTCGGCACTTTTATAGGCATTGATGAATTGTATCAATGCTGTTTTGGGTTGTGCTTTGAACATCATATGAACATGGTCTGTATCGTGATAGCACTCAACTAGAGTCATATAATAAGAGCTGCCATTCTCACAAAAGTTGGTTTGTTATAACTTAGAACGAAATAAAAAGCGCTAAGCTTTACATGTCGGCTCTCGAGTCACCAACAGTAATCCCCATACCGAACGGCATTCATCACCCACCCATAGAGGATAGACAACTTCTGCCTGAATGAAGTTAAATAATTTCTATCTCTACTACATCTTGTGCCCAGCCATTAAGCCTAAGCGTCCGTGTTTTGTTCCGGCATCTGTATAAGATATAGCTTTTGATACTACACCTTTGCCGTATTTGTGTTGTAAGTGATCTATTGTCTTTGCTAAGCGTTCCTTTCTCGTACGTTCATCTTCGTTAATAAATAAATTAAGCTGTCGATCACTCTCATTAATAAACTGTGTTAACGATACGCTTAAGGTTCTATAAAGCTCTGTCGGGTCACATAACTTATCAGCAAAGTGATTTATCACATTAAAAATA
Source organism: Staphylococcus marylandisciuri (assembly GCF_025519785.1). Taxonomy (GTDB): domain Bacteria; phylum Bacillota; class Bacilli; order Staphylococcales; family Staphylococcaceae; genus Staphylococcus; species Staphylococcus marylandisciuri. The sequence goes on from NZ_JAOPKZ010000003.1 coordinate 131,989, forward strand.
TCTTTATCTAAATTAGTAGGGTCGTCTAAAGTATACTGCTTGTGCACTCCCCCGCCGTCGCTGTAACCAAAAGAAAAATGAATTGTTCTAGCGAGTTGGTTGCGAGCTCTAATGCGACTCGCTACATCTTCAATCAATTCACTCATAACTACCTTTGCTTCATCGAGTCGATAATCTCGCATAAGAATTTGACTTTTACAAATTGATGAGTTGACAGCCTCATATTTTTCTCTCACTTTACTATGGTCAATACCATTAGCATGTAAATGTAAATCCACACCTATAATACCTAGATCTTTTTTTAAATAACGATACGGATAACGAGCTAAATCACCAATAGTCAAGATACCGCGTTTATTTAACTTACTCTCTGTGCGTTTACTAATACCCCAAAATTCGCTGAGGGGTTTTATTGGCCATAGTTTTTCTGGTATATCGTGATAGCGCCATTCTGCTATTTTACTTCTGTTACACTTTGCTTCTACATCCAGTGCAATTTTACTTAACAAAATGTTCGAACCGATACCGATGGTACAATCGATTTGAGTTTCCTCTTTAATTTCTTTCATTAAGCGCTCACAAAATGATTTGACAGTACTACTAAAGCGATAATAACTATCTGTTACATCCATAAAAAATTCGTCGATACTATATTGATGGAAATCCTCAGGAGGAACATATCTTAAAGCGATCTTCGTTATAGCTACAGATACTTCAAGATACTTTCTCATACTTGGATTGATAATATAAATATCACTTCGGTGAGGTATTTCAAATAATCTAGATCCTGTTTTAATTCCCAACTTCTTCAATTCGGGTGTAGCTGCTAGCACTACTGATCCTTGTCTCTTCGTATCTGCCACAACGGCAAGTTTCACCTTTTTAGGATCGAGTCCCTTTTGAATACATGCTACACTCGCAAAGAAACTTGTTTGATCAATACACAGTACATCTCTATCTTCTAATAGATTATAATCATACATCACACTGCCCTCCTCAGATTACTTCCATTATATACGAACAAACGTTCTTTATCAACACATTAAGGAACAAACGTTCTCTAAAATAGTAGTAAATCAAACCTATGCTATAATGTAGGAGATAATAAACTAGAGGAGTGTTATATATGCCAATTATTAACGTTAAATTGATAGAGGGTCGCTCAGATGAGCAATTAAAAAATCTTGTATCAGAAGTAACCGATGCAGTCGAAAGAACTACGGGTGCTAACAAAGAAGCTATACATGTAATTATCGAGGAAATGAAAAAAGAGCATTATGGAGTAGCGGGAATTAGAAAGTCAGATAACTAAGTTGAGTCATTTTATTAAAAAAAGAGAGATAAATATGATACGACTTAATTATCACAGTTAATGGAAACTTCTTTATGACATTCTATAAGGGAGCGGGACAGAAATCTAATTTGAGTAAAAAGATTTCGTAGTCCCGCCCCGGCAAAGATGACTAGAATTGAAAAAAGCTTGATACAAGCGCATTTTCAAATCAGTCATCTACTGCCGAGATGTTGAAGAGGGAGCGGGACAGAAATCTAATTTGTATAAAGATTTCGTAGTCCCGCCCCGGCAAAGATGACTAGAATTGAAAAAAGCTTGATACAAGCTCGTTTTCAAATCAGTCATCTACTGCCGAGATGCTGAAAGAGGCTAGGATTGATGTCCCAGCCTCTTTCTCTCTAGTCAAAGACCTTTATGTCCCGACCTCTTAGCGTTATTTATTTAGAATTGATCATCAACTCTCAAGTAAGTCAGTTGATAGCGCGGATTTAAAAATAGCGAAAAAAGTTTGCAGTTCCGTCGCTGGATCAGTAAACTACTTATTTTCTTTAAAGAATTTACGCGCTTCTTCTTTATTCTTCTCTTTATCAATTTTAAGGGCGCTACCATCCGCTTCTGTCTGAATATCTGAATACGTATCTTTTACAGGTAGAGTTAAAGTTTTTACATTATGGTCACCACGTATCCCAAAATTCACGCCTGTCTTAATCAATGTACCATCTGACATATTTGTATTTAAATATCCGCGTAATATGCCTGCTACTTTTGGAAGTTTAAAAATAGTGGTAGGTGTAACTAGTTCTTTTTTCAAGGCTTCCATTACTTGCTGTTGCCTTCTAACTCGTCCGAAATCCCCTTCAGCATCGTGGCGGAAGCGGGCATAACCTAATAGTTCTTTACCATTTAATCGGTGATGACCTTTTTTAAGGGAAACGCCTATATTTTTAGACATATCTTTCTCAACATCAATAGGTACACCGTTCGGTTGCAACTCATCTATCATCTTTTCAAACCCAGTAAAGTCAAGAATAGCATAATACTCTGGATCGATATCTAGATTCTTCTTAAGTGATTGACGTAATAATTCCGGGCCGCCGATAGAGTAAGCTGAATTAATTTTATGCTGCCCGTTACCAGGAATATCTGCATAAATATCACGCATAACCGACATAAGCTTCATTTTCTTATGTATGTAATCATATTGAGCAATCATTATGGAATCCGTCCGCGAAATGCCACCTTGTTGTTTATCAGCACCTAAAATCATTATCGTGGCTTTACCGTCATTCTTTACTGCCCCATTAAATTTATGCATCTTCAAAGACTTCCCGTGTTTTTTAGCGTAGTCTATACCTGAATGATAACCGTGGACAGCGTAACCGACCACACAAGCTAATATAATAAGAAGAACTAAAATTATTATAGGTAACTTCTTTAGTTTTTTCTTCTTTTTCTTTCTTCGTGATGATGTAGTTTGATTATAATTGCTACGTTTATACTCGTTATTTCTTTTCTCTTCGTCCATAATACCAACCTTATATCTTCAAAATTACAAACCGTTATATTATAATTAATATATATTAAAGTTATATAAAAAGCGATTAAAAATCAAGTGATATCTTAATAAATACACCCTAAGACTTAGATAGGAGCGATGAGAAGATGACGATAGAGACAGCATATTTTGCGGGTGGTTGCTTTTGGTGCATGGTTAAGCCATTTGATACACATGAGGGTATAGAAGAAGTCAGATCTGGATATATGGGCGGCCACCTAGACAATCCATCATACGAGGAAGTTAAAAGAGGCGACACTGGCCATATTGAAACGGTAAAGATAAGATATGATAGCGACCGCTTTTCCTATGAAGAATTACTCCATATCTTCTTTTCAGTAATCGATCCTACTGATGAAGGTGGACAATATCAAGATCGTGGTCCTCAGTATAAGACAGCGATATTTTACAACAATAAAGAGCAACAACATATTGCAACTCAATTCTTAGAATCAATGCGTCACACATTCAATAATGATAAAAGTATAGCAACACAGTTATTGCCCGCTTCTCAGTTCTATGAGGCTGAGGAATACCATCAAGACTTCTATAAAAAGAATCCTGAACGCTATCAACAACAACAGGCTGAACGTGAAGCTTACCGCAAAGCAACGAGAACTCAATAATAAATAAAAGTTCGAGACAGAAGTTTAATCTTTCTTGTCTCGAACTTTTATTATTCAACTTATTTGCGGATAGCTCTTATTACTCGTATCATACTCAACCAAAGTGAATTATGTTTGCGATAAACGATAAAGCGCGGCGACCAATAGGGTCTAAACTTTTCTTTATAACGTCTTAACCCTTGGAAACGATACAGACCATTAAAATGTTCAAATACGCGACCGGCAATTTTTTCACCTGTAAAAGCAAAGGAAACTTGCCCTACATTAGAGAGCGTTGCCATGCCCATATTAAAATAATGATATTCTTTCTCTTGTGCCCATAACAGTATATTAAGATAAAGAACATCCATTAATGGTAAATCAGACTCTGAACGCCAGCGGATTAAATCAACTGAGATCGTTTCATTGTGATAAGTAGGCATCATATTACAAAAAGCGATAATGTCACCCTCAGCATTTTTAATAACAGCTATGGGTGCCTTAGATAGATAGAATTCGTTGAATGAACCTACTGAGAACTTCATCTCTTTTCGACCATCAAGCCAATCATCGCTAATCTGCCGTATTTCTTGAAGGAACCGTTTATCGAAAGGCGGCTCAATAACTTCAAATTTCATTTCTAAATCTTTGAACTTATTAATAGTGGCACGAAGACCTCGATTCTTTTTACCAGAAGTACTAAATTTAGATAAATCGATTAAAGCCTCTTCTCCTAATTTAAAGAACTGGTTGCCAAAATTATGATATAAAGAGAGGTAATTATCCGTGACTTGATAGAAAATAACATCGTAACCTAAATAATGCGCGTGCTCGTAAAAATCTTCCAGCAGCTTAGGAAAACTACTTGGATTACCAATAGGATCGCCGAGAATAATGTAAGCATTATGCTTACGCTTATACATAATGAACGCATCTTCATTTTCAGTAATAAAGAATTTCTTATCTCCGCTATAGATGAGATGACTTAAATAATTGCCACCGAACTGTTTAATTATAGTCTCGCAAATTGATAAATCATCTTTACCCTTAGGCAAAGTTGTTTTTCTTTCAAAGTACCATACAATGATCCCTACAATGATAACTACGGACAAGAGTGTAAGCCAGAAGTAATAACGTAATAATGATGTATTTCTTTCCACATGATAAATATCTAAAGTATCAAAGAAATGCGCGATCCATAGATGATTGAGATATAACATCAATGCGCTTAATAAGATACTTCCTACTAATTTACCTATCCTAACAGGTCTTTTCAATACACGAGCACTCTTATAAAGTACAATCAAAAGAATAAGTATGACGATTAACCATAAAAGCGAAATGTAAGAAGCATACGTACACAACGTCACGCCGATAATTATGATTATAGAAATAATCTCGAAAAGCAGTGCCCTTTTAGAAAGCGCAAAAACACCGATGACATTCAATAATAACAGCAAGCACGCTGTGGTATGAATAGCCACTAAAATATAATAGAACGTATGACCTTTACTGTATAATCCATCATCGATAATGTTCACATTATTAATAAAAAATAACAGCGATGTAAATATTAAAAGTAAACTCATGGATAAAGCAGGAATTCGTGATTTAATATCTTTTTGGAACGAAAGTAAAAATGAAGTAATTTCTCTTGCCGGTAGAAATTTATCAGATTCCTCAAGGTATTTTTTAGCAGAACCACCAAATTCAAATATTGATAATATTAAAGCGACAAGCACCGGGAAGAAATAATAAGCGAAGCGGTATAAGAGTAATGCTAGAACAATCTTATCTTCACTTACGCCTATAGCTTTCAAGCCTAGTAACATAACTAGATCAAAAGCACCTAAACCGCCTGGAATAAAGCTAATCAATCCTGACAAAGAAGCTATTATAAAAATGCCCATGTACGTAGGATAGTGCGTCTCAATATTAACTACGTGCATAGCCATAAATAAGACTCCAGAAGCAGCTAGCCACTCAAGACTTGAAATTAAAGTACAATATACCCCCGTCAATCTATTATTACCCTGTACCGGTTTAAGAATCGTCACTATTACAAAAATAGGTAAAAATAATGCGACGAGATAAAGTAACCAGTGAATCCAAGGGAAAGGTGTAAATACGTGTTTAACATCAAATATATGTACAACGACTAATATCGAAAGTAAACTAAGTCCTGTCAACATAGACAATAATATAATTGAAATGGTATGTAACAAATCTTTGTAGTTATTTGAATACTTTTTGTAGACAAGGAAGCGGGCACTTGCACCAATAAAGCCGCCAAAACCAATCAGCGCATTAAAAGCATTAATGATATAGCCTACTCTTAGCGTCCGCCATATTGATATGTTTAATTTCAAAACTTTAGCAAGGATTACATCATATAATGAGAGCAAAATGACTGCTGCGCCTCCACTAAAGAACAGCGTAATTAAACTCATACGATCTGTCTTACTAAAAGTTAAAATGACATCTTTCGGATTAATATTATGTAGCTCTTTATAAAGTGAGTAAACTACAATAATGAATAAGATACACGCAAAACTAAATTTAAGAATTGATAATAATTTATTCTTTTGACTTTTAGACATATCTGACATTTTTTCACTCAATTCTATTCAAAAGTTTTCATAAGGTAACAAGAATATAGCATATTACTGCTAAGGATGATACTAAAAAATAAAATAAACTTATAAGCTTATAAAAAAGGCTGATCTTTAAATTATTTTATAATAAACAACTCATAAAATCAGCCTAAAAATTATAATTTTTCTATTAAGTAGTTAATAGTGAATACGATAGATATTGCAAATTAAGATAACAACCATAGCATTACCTTAACTTATATTATTTGCTAATTTGTTTAGTAATTTCTTTCTCCTCATTGCTAAATTCATATTCCCCGGCATCATCACCATAATACTTATTGTAGCGACGTTTAAATAAGAGATAGATATGGGATACGAGTACTTTTAAAATAGCATAACCAGGGATACCTAATATAATACCTACTGGACCTAGTATATTTCCACCACATAAAAGTATAAAAATAATCGTTAATGGATGAATTTTAAGTGTTTTCCCCATAATGTTTGGAGAAATAAAATGACCTTCAAAGAAGTGCGCGAGCGTCCACACTACGATTAATTTTAAAAGCATGATAGGTGATGTAATAATAGCGATGATGATAGCTGGCGAAATAGCAATTGTCGGCCCAATATAAGGTACCACACTTGTTACTGCTGCAATTGAAGCTAGAATCAAGGCGTAGTCTAAGCCGATAATTTCGTAGCCAATATACAGTAGCACTCCGATACATAGCGATACGATCATTTGACCTTGTATATAGGAACCTACCTGTAAACTCATCTTCTCTAATAAGTCGTGAAAGTCTTTTCTAAACTTAGGAGGAATGATTCCAGTTGTGAATTCTTTAAAGCGATGACCATCTTTCAACATAAAGAACAATACAAATGGAGTAGTGGCGATGACAATTCCTACATTAACTAGAGTTTCAGCGATATTCTTTAACTTTGAACCCAATCCATCTGTATAATCAGTGGCTAACGACGGTAATTTATTAGCGAATTTATCTAAGTTACCTTGTATTTGATCGTAAAAAGTAGCGATCACTGAGTAATTAGAAAACTGATCTATAAAATGATTTACTTTTCTTACATAATAAGGGAAATTATTAGCCATACTCTTAATTTGGTCAGAAATAATCGGGATTAATAAATTAACTGCTAGAGTGATTAAGCCACTAATCAGTAAAAATATAATCACTATGCCCCATAAGCGAGAGATGTGATAGCGCTCCATGAAATTAACTATAGGGTTAAGTAAATAGTACAGTATCAACGACACTATGATTGGTGCCATTATTGTATTAAAAATGATGATGAAAGGTTTAAAGATATACGATATTTGATCAAAAATAAAAATCACGATTCCAAGTAATATAAGGAGTATTAATCCGAAAATTATATCCTTACCACCAAGAAACTTCATAAAACGGGTCTCAGGAAAAGAGAGTTTTAGTTTCTTAGCGTTCTCAGATGTATGAGTGGAAGATTTCTTCTTCGCTTCCTTTTCCATACTAAATCACCGTTCCTTGCTAAAAATTAAAATTATATAACTACTACATTATATACTATTTTAGTAAACTACATAAACACAAAATCCCTTGATTGTCACTTATGTAGAGAAAAGCTATGACAGCGTCGTGCCGCCATAGCCTTGTGCTCATCAGTATAAAGATTTATTTTTCTTATTAGCTCCCCAACTTTCAATACCAAAAAGATTAATTTCTAATTCTTCTGGCCTAAAGATTGGTCGCTTACCTTCTTTACGCTGTAAACGGTAATCTTTCATAACTGCAAACGCTATGTTAGATAAGGCAATAATTGAGATCAAGTTAACTATTGCCATAAAGCCCATAAATAAGTCTGCTGTGCTCCATACCGTCTCAGTCTTAACTACAGCTCCTGCAAATACGAGTACTACTACTAAACATCTGAAAACAAATAGAATTGATTTATTATTAGATAAATATTCAATATTAGACTGTCCATAATAGTAATTACCGATCACTGATGAAAAAGCAAATAAGGTAATAGCAATAGTTAAGAAAATACCTCCAGCACTTCCTAAATGCTCATTTAATGCTGATTGAGTAACTTGAACACCTTGAGGAGCCTTTTCACCAAATTTCAGTCCTGAATATAACAAAATCATAATAGCTGTTGATGTACAAACTAACATCGTGTCAAAGAAGACACCAAGTGATTGAATGAGACCTTGCTTAACAGGATGAGGAGCAGCAGCGGTCGCAGCAGCATTCGGCGCAGAACCCATACCGGCTTCATTAGAGAAAAGCCCTCTCTTAATACCTTGTAATACTGCAGCACCGACTGCACCGCCTGTAACTTGTTCTAAACCAAACGCACTTTTCACTATAGTAGCTAACATCGGTATAATTTGATCAAAATGCATAACTAAAATGACAAGTACAATGCCAATGTAGATCAATGCCATTACAGGCACGATTACAGAAGATAACTTAGCGATACTACGCACGCCACCGAAAATAATAATACCAGTGAGCACTGCTAAAACGAGACCTGTAATTACCGGATTTACATTATATTGAGTCGATAAAGATTCTGCGATTGTATTCGATTGAACAGTATTAAAGACAAAAGCAAACGTTATCGTAATTAAAATGGCAAACACCACACCTAGCCACTTCTGGTTTAAGCCTTTAGTGATGTAATATGCCGGTCCTCCACGAAAACCGCCATCTTTGTCAGGCACTTTATATACTTGCGCCAATGTCGCTTCCATGAAAGCACTTGCTGCACCGATAAGCGCTATGAGCCACATCCAAAAGACAGCTCCCGGACCACCGAGAACGATTGCAGTTGCCACCCCTGCGATATTACCAGTACCCACGCGAGATCCTGCACTAATCGCAAACGCTTGGAAAGGAGAAATCCCTTTCTTACCATTATCTAACGTTTCTGGTTTTTCTCCCAAGGCTCTAAACATTTCAAAGAACCATCGAATTTGGACAAACCTAGAACCTATTGTAAAAAATATCCCAACCGTAATAAGTAAGCCAATTAAGTATTGCGACCAAATTAGATCATTTCCAACTTGGACGAATGACTTAAACCAACCTGGGATATAACTATCAAAGTTATTCATTATCATCACTCTCATCTATATAATTTTTTGCGATATTGTCTTTGAGTTTTTTAGCGGATTAATTACAAATATTGGCGAAAGCTCTAATCCATCCAACTCGATAAATATCACTTTACCTCAATTAGGGACGTGCAGGTTATATGTATTAAGAAACTATTTTTTAAATTAGAAGTTTAGCATCTTCTAAAAAATGTTCCTTCAAAATAGTGCTGCTAAATCATACCATTTGACGCATCAAATAAATATAATTCAGCAACACTAAGTTTTGTCTTTAATTATTAACTGCGTGTACCGTCCTGTTAATCATTTTATCATTATAAATGGAGAAAGACTATTATTATCTAGAATTATTTTCCTCTATAATCAGTGACTTCACTTTCCCAAATTCATCGATGTCGACGATAAAACTACCATTCGTATATTGTTCAGATAAATGTACATCCCTTACGTTGCCTGATTTAAATGTTTGATCTGAAGTAATAACATACTTCGAATCGTCCGCCTGAACTACCTTAGCATCAACAATGCGATGAGGCGTTTTCTTTAACTCCCTAAGCAGCGTGAGCCCTCTTTGTGCACGTTTAGCTTGTTGTAATACTTTAAAACCAATACGTTTTAGAGCACCTCGCTGAGTGACCATAAGAAGCGTATCTGTTTCTTTAACACTGTGAGTTAGTACAACGACATCCTCATCTTTAAGGTTTATAGATTTAACGCCGGCCGCTTTTAGACCCGTATCGTTCAGTTCTTCAGAACTATAAGTAAGAGACATACCTCTTTGAGTAAGGACTGTGATGAATTCAGGTTGTTTGTTAACTTTGAATACGCTAATCACTTCATCTCCATCTTTAACCTTCATAGCTACTAGTGGCTTACTATAACGAGTTGTTTTAAACATTGAAATGTTGCTTTTCTTAATCATGCCATTTTGGGTCGCGATGATGTAATAACCGTTAGGTTTAAAATCTGTTTCAGTATAGATATCAACTACATGCTCATCGTGATCTATAGCTACAATTTGTGAAATATGTTTACCTAATTCTTTCCACTTAATCTCAACTAACTTATGCACCGGTATATATAGATATCTACCTTTAGTAGTAAACACTAAAACAGTATCTAAAGTGTTAGCCTCAAAATGTTTAAGTAACCTATCTCCATCTTTCACACCCACTTCTTGTATTCCACTCGCATTGTAGCTACGTAATGAAGTTCGCTTAATATAACCATCTTGGGTTAAGCTAACCACCACATTCTCACTAGGAACCATTACTTCTTTGTCTATTTTAAGTTCAGCTATTTCTGCTTCAATAACGGATAAGCGTGGTTCTTTAAACTCCTTACGGATAGCTGTCAGTTCATCTTTAATAACCGCTAATAAAGCATCATGATCATCCAATACGTGGCGTAGATGAGCAATCGTTTCTTTTAATCCAGCATGTTCATCTTCTAATTGTACAATATCTGTATTTGTTAATCTGTAGAGCTGCAACATTACGATAGCTTCAGCTTGTGTTTCTGTGAAGTCATATTCAGCAACCAAATTGTCTTTAGCGTCTCTTTTATTTTTAGAATTTCGTATCAATTGAATAACCTCATCTAAAATAGAGAGCGCTTTCATTAGCCCTTCCACTATATGCATACGATTTTCAGCATGTCTTAAATCGTAGCGCGTACGGTTTGTCACAACCTCAATTTGGTGATTAAGATAGCTGTTAATAATATCTCTCAGTCCCATTAATTTAGGACGTCCTTCACTTATGGCTACCATATTAAAATTATAGGATATTTGTAAATCAGTATTTTTGAATAGATAATTTAACACTGCTTCACTATTAACATCTTTCTTAAGTTCTATAGCAATACGTAAACCCGTTCTATCAGTTTCATCTCTTACTTCTATGATGCCGTCTACTTTCTTATCTGCCCGTAACTCATCTATTTTCTTAACTAAGCTACTTTTATTAACTTCATAAGGTATTTCAGATACAACTAATTCAGTACGCCCATTACGTAGTTTCTCAGTTTCAACTTTAGAACGCACCACAACTTTTCCTTTTCCAGTTTCATAAGCTTTTTTTATGCCTTCAATTCCTTGAATAATACCACCAGTAGGAAAATCAGGACCTTTGATGTATTTCATTAACTGCTTAACTGAAATATCTGGTTGATCAATGAATTTGAGCGTAGCCTGAATCACCTCACCGAGATTGTGAGGTGGGATATCTGTGGCATAACCTGCTGAAATTCCAGTACTGCCATTGATTAATAAATTGGGTAAACGAGCAGGTAAGACCATAGGTTCATTGGTAGTATCATCATAGTTAGGCATAAATGGAACAGTTTCTTTATTGATATCTCTTAACAACTGTTCTGAAATACGACTTAATTTAGCCTCAGTATAACGCATTGCTGCTGGTGGATCATTATCGATACTACCATTATTACCGTGCATCTCAATTAGAACGTGACGTAGTTTCCATTCTTGACTGAGACGGACCATGGCATCATATACAGAGGTGTCACCATGAGGATGGTATTGACCTATAACATCACCAACTGATTTAGCACTTTTACGGAAGTTTTTATCGAAAGTATTCCCGCTCGAATACATAGCAAATAAGATCCGCCGCTGCACAGGTTTTAATCCGTCACGAACGTCGGGCAGTGCACGTTCTTGTATGATGTACTTACTATATCGTCCGAAGCGATCTCCAATTACATCTTCAAGTGATAAGTCTTGGATGATTTCACTCATCTTACACCCTCCTCATCGATACCGTGTTGCTCAAGAACTTGTATCTCATTATTATCAAGAATACTTTGTTCTTCTTGTAATCCAAATTCCACATGGTTTTCAATCCACTCACGTCTAGGAGCTACTTTGTCACCCATTAAAGTAGTGACGCGTTTTGACGAACGTAGCTCATCATCTACTTGTACGCGAATTAAAGTACGTGTTTCAGGGTTCATCGTTGTCTCCCATAATTGATCTGGATTCATTTCCCCTAGACCTTTGTAGCGTTGTAGAGTAAAGCCTTTACCCAATTTCTTTTGAAGCTTATCTAACTCATCATCAGTCCACGCATATTCTACTTTTTTATTCTTTCCTTTACCTTTTTCAAGTTTATATAATGGAGGCAATGCAATGAATACTCTTCCTCCTTCTACTAAAGGCTTCATGTATTTAAAGAAGAACGTTAAGAGTAGAACTTGGATGTGAGCGCCGTCAGTATCAGCGTCTGTCATAATGATAATACGGTTATAATTACTGTCATCGAGCTTAAATTCGGTTCCTACTCCAGCACCTATAGTATGAATAATTGTGTTTATTTCTTCATTTTTAAAGATATCTTCTAAGCGTGCTTTTTCAGTATTGATCACTTTTCCTCTTAAAGGTAAAATAGCTTGAAATTTGCGATCCCGTCCTAATTTAGCAGAACCTCCTGCTGAATCACCCTCGACGAGATATAATTCATTTTTCTCAGTATTTTTACTTTGAGCTGGCGTCAATTTACCAGAAAGCAACGTGTCTTTACGTTTGTTTTTCTTACCTGACCGAGCGTCCTCTCTCGCTTTACGTGCAGCCATTCTTGCTTGTTGTGCTTTTATGGCTTTCTTTACTAAAGATTTAGAGAGTTGCCCTTTCTCTTCTAGATAAAATGGTAATTTATCCGCCACGACTGATTCTACAGCCCCTCTCGCTTCCGGAGTACCTAATTTAGATTTAGTTTGACCTTCAAATTGCAATAATTCTTCCGGAATCCGCACAGAAATGATTGCTGTTAAACCTTCACGGATATCGTTTCCCTCTAAGTTTTTATCTTTATCTTTTAATTCATTTATGCGTCTAGCATAATCGTTAAACATACGGGTCATCGCTGTCTTGAAACCAACTTCATGCGTACCACCATCTTTGGTTCTCACGTTGTTAACAAAGCTCAAAATGCTTTCGGAATATTGATCGTTATACTGAAAAGCGATATCTACTTCTATATCATTGGATAACCCTGTAAATTTAGTAACTTCGTGCAACACTTCTTTACCTTCATTCACATAGCTAACAAATTCTTTAATTCCCTCTTCATAGTGATATACTTCTTCGCGATCTTTACCTACGCGTAGATCTTTAAGTTCAATTCTTAAGTTTTTAAGTAAAAAAGCAGATTCTTGTAACCTTTCGCTGAGGGTTTCAAAATTAAAGCTTGTAGAAGATTTAAAGATATTTGGATCGGGTTTGAAAGTAACTTTAGTCCCTGTTTTACGTGTTTTCCCTTTTTTCTCTAGACCACTTTTAGGACAACCACCCTTTTCAAAGCGTTGATTGTAAATTGCTCCATCTCGATAGATTTCTACTTCTAGCCATTCACTGAGTGCATTAACTACAGAGGCACCTACACCGTGTAAGCCACCTGATGTTTTATAACCACCTTGACCAAACTTACCTCCGGCATGTAATACAGTGAAGATAACTTGTACAGTCGGTTTTCCTGAATTATGAATTCCTGTAGGCATACCGCGCCCGTTATCTTCTATCGATATACTTTCATCTTTATTAATTGTGACTTTTATCTCATTTCCATGTCCGTTAAGTATTTCATCAACAGAATTATCAACTACTTCATAAACTAAGTGATGTAAACCACGTTTATCGGTGGAACCTATGTACATACCAGGTCTTTTGCGAACTGCCTCTAGTCCTTCAAGAACCTGTATGGAATCATCCGAATAATGATTATTTTTCTTATTAACCAATCGTTTCGCCCTCCTACAAACGTACGTTCGTTTTTTAAACCATACAATAGTTATTCTTATATAAAATTACCTAAAATGCAAGCGTCAAAATAATTTTAACAGTGTAAAAAGACCCTCGGTAAAAGTTTTATTCGTATTACTTCGAGGATATATGATAGAATATATCTAACGTCATTAAAGGTTGTGATTTAATAAAATGATGATTGTAATAATGTTAATCTTAAGCTATCTCATTGGAGCTATACCAAGTGGTTTAGTAATTGGCAAATTATTTTTTAAAAAAGATATTAGAAATTTTGGAAGCGGCAATACAGGAGCGACGAATAGCTTCCGAGTATTAGGAAAACCCGCCGGCTTTATAGTGACCTTTTTAGATATTTTTAAAGGGTTTATTGTAGTCTTCTTACCCTTATGGTTACCCATTCACGTTACGGGACCTATAAGTGGATTTTTCTCAAATGGGTTAATCGTAGGTGTTTTCGCAATTATAGGCCATGTTTTTCCAATTTATTTAGGTTTTAAAGGTGGTAAAGCCGTAGCTACGAGCGCAGGAGTTGTACTCGGAACGCATCCTATACTCCTTCTATCATTAGCAATCGTATTTTTCTTAATACTTTACCTTACTAAATATGTTTCTTTATCAAGTATTATCGCAGCAATCTGTTGCGTTATTGCTTCCATTTTTATCGGTAATTTTATTTTACTCGGCATGAGTATTGTAGTGGGTATCATATTGATTGTTCGTCACAGAACAAACATAGTAAGGATATTTAAAGGTGAAGAGCCTAAGATAAAGTGGATGTAAATATGAAGAAATCCTCAGAAACTGTGTTAAAGCTTCTGAGGATTTTTTATATCAAATCCCATCGAGTCAATGTTGTTACGCCTATCCCTTGTAGAAGGAGGAGAATGCCCCTAATATTGTTAAAAATGAGGCTGGGACATAAAGGTCTTTGACTAGAGAGAAAGAGGCTGGGACATAAATCCCAGCCTCTTCAACATCGCGGCAGTAGATGGCTGATTTGAAAACGCGCTTGTATCAAGCTTTTTTCAATTCTAGCCATCCTTGCCGGGGCGGGACGACGAAATCTTTTATTCAAATTAGATTTCTGTCCCGCTCCCTCTTTCAACATCTCGGCAGTAGATGACTGATTTGAAAACGCGCTTGTATCAAGCTTTTTTCAATTCTAGTCATCCTTGCCGGGGCGGGACGACGAAATCTTTTTTGTTCAAAATAGATTTCTGTCCCGCTCCCCAAAACATATCAGTAGTTTAACTATGTGATCGTGTCAGCTCGTTCTATAAAATTTTAATAAATGTAGATTTAATCAACTTCAATGTCGCTGATAGGAGTTGATTCTGTTACTTCATAATCAACTCCTTTTTTATTAAGCTGTTCTACTTTTCTATAGACCTCATGCCACTCCGGAAACATTTTATCTAATCGTATCGGGAGAAAATTCTCTTTTAAAATGCACGTTAGTGTCGTGGAACCAGTTGTGGCTAGTTTTCCTGCTTCATTGTAAACTTCATAACAGTAAAGAGACTTTAATCGAGAGTATTTTTCTACCCACGTTTTTATTTTAACTTTCTCTGGATAAGTTATTGATTTAATATATTTAACATTTAAATCAGTTACAGGCGAAATAACGCCACTATCTTCCATATCTTTATAACTAAATCCTAATTTATTGATGTAATCAGTCCGTGCAACTTCGAACCATGTTGGATAGTTACCATGATAGATGACACCCATTTGATCGGTTTCTTGATAACGCGATTCTACCTCTGTGATACTATAAATCATTTAAAACTTCCCTTTCTATGCTTTAACACACACAAATTTTAACATAAAAAAGAAGGGAGCAGGACAGAAATCTAATTTGAATAAAAAGATTTCTGCCCCGCTCTCTATTAACTCACATTATTGAGCAAGTTTATCTCTAAGAACAAGTTGTAATATACCGCCATTACGGTAATAATCCATTTCAACGTTAGAGTCGAAACGTGCAATGGCTTTAAAGCTAACTTGAGAACCATCTTCCTTAGTTGCAGTTACATCTAATAAGTCATGTGGTTTAACATCTTCATTAATGTCTACTGAGAATGTTTCAGAACCATCAAGACCTAAGCTATCTGCTGAATCTCCATCTTGGAATTGTAATGGAAGTACACCCATCATTACTAAGTTTGAACGGTGAATACGTTCATAACTTTGAGCAATAACAGTCTTAACTCCTAGTAAATTAGTACCTTTAGCAGCCCAGTCACGTGATGATCCCATACCGTAATCATTACCTGCTAATACAACTAAGCCAGTATTATCAGCTTTGTATTTTTGAGCCGCATCGTAAATTGACATTACTTCATCAGTTGGCCAATACGTAGTATAACCACCTTCAGTGCCAGGAGCTAATTGGTTCTTAATACGGATATTAGCAAATGTACCGCGCACCATCACTTCATGGTTACCACGACGTGAACCGTAAGAGTTAAAGTTACGAACTGGCACACCATGGTCTAATAAATATTTACCTGCTGGTGTATCTTTACCTATTGCTCCTGCTGGAGAAATATGGTCAGTAGTTACAGAGTCACCGAACTTGCCTAGTACTCTCAATCCATCTAATGGTTTAATGCTATCTGGTTCTTTTGATAATCCTTGGAAGAACGATGGATTTTGAATATAAGTTGAGTTAGGGTCAAAGTCGTATAACGGTTTATCAGTGACATCAATTTCGTTCCACATTTCATTGTTGTTGTACACTGATTCGTATTCTTCTTTGAATAGCTCAGGTGTTACAACACTATCTACTGTATCAGCAACTTCTTTGATTGATGGCCAAATATCTTTAAGATAAACATCTTGACCGTCTTTACCTTTACCAAGTGGTTCATTTTGTAAATCAATATCAACCGTACCAGCTAATGCGTAAGCAACAACAAGTTGAGGTGAAGCTAAGTAGTTAGCCTTAACTAATGGATGTATACGACCTTCAAAGTTACGGTTACCTGAAAGGACTGATGTAACTAAGAGATCTTCTTCAGCTACAGCTTTTTCTATCTCTTCAAGAAGCGGACCTGAGTTACCTATACATGTAGTACAACCGTAACCAACAAGATTAAATCCGAGTTCGTCTAAATAATTTTGTAACCCTGCATCTCTTAAGTAGCCTGTTACAACTTTTGAACCTGGAGCTAATGAAGTCTTAACGTATTCAGGAACTTTTAGTCCTTTTTCTACTGCTTTTTTAGCAACCAACCCAGCACCTAGCATGACGTATGGGTTAGAAGTATTTGTACAAGATGTAATCGCAGCAATCGCGATATCTCCTGTAGTCATTTTAGTAGTTGAACCATCTTTGAACTCCACTGTAGCTTCTTTGTCGAATTCACTCTTATCTAAACCATGCCCTTGGTTACCTGCTGGTGCAGTAACAGAGTCTTCGAATTCTTTCTTCATATCGCTTAAGAAGATTAAGTCTTGAGGACGTTTAGGACCTGACAATGAAGCTTCTACTGTTGATAAATCAATTTCAATAGTATCAGTATATTCTGGTTCTTCTTTGTCTACGTCGAAGAACAGACTGTTTTCTTGAAGATATTTTTTAACTAAATCTACGTGCTCATCAGAGCGACCAGTTAGTTTCATATATTTAAGAGATTCTTCATCAACTGGGAAGAAACCACACGTAGCACCGTATTCTGGAGCCATGTTTGCGATAGTCGCACGATCTGCGAGAGGAAGATTGACTACCCCTGGGCCATAGAATTCGATAAATTTACCTACAACGCCTTTTTTACGTAGCTCTTGAGTCACACGTAAAGCTAAATCTGTTGCAGTTGAACCTTGAGGTAATTCATTAGTAAGTTTGACCCCTATAACTTCAGGGATTGGGAAGTAGGATGGTTGACCAAGCATACCTGCTTCAGCTTCGATACCACCAACGCCCCAACCTAGAACGCCAAGACCGTTAATCATAGTAGTATGTGAGTCTGTCCCTACTAATGTGTCAGGGAATGCTACTTCGTCGCCATTATCATCTTCTCTTACATGTACCACATTCGCTAAGTATTCCAAGTTAACTTGATGCACAATACCTGTTGCAGGTGGCACAGCTTTGTAATTATTAAAAGCTTTTGTAGCCCAGTTTAAGAATTGATAACGCTCATAGTTACGTTCAAATTCTAATTTCATATTTCGTTCTAATGCATCTGGATTAGCATAGCTATCAACTTGTACAGAGTGGTCGATAACTAAATCTACAGGCACTTCTGGATTGATCTTATTTAGATCTCCACCAACATCATTCATCGCTTTACGTAAAGATGCTAAGTCAACTACAGCAGGAACACCTGTGAAGTCTTGTAAAATAACTCGTGAAGGTTTGAAAGGCACTTCACCTTTAGCACCTTGGTTGAATTCTGCAAGTGACTTAATGTGTTCATCAGTAATAACATGTCCGTCTTCTTGTCTTAATACTGATTCTAATAAAACTCTGATTGAATATGGCAATTTAGAAACTTTAGTAAGACCGTTGTCTTCTAAAGTATTTAAATCATAATAAGTATATGATTTACCGTTAAGATCGAACGTTTTTTTCGCTTGATCTCTCATACTTGAAGCCATATATATCCCCCCTGAACCTTAATTTTAATATGCCTTAACTAAATTGTATAATTAACTATTGAGGAATACAACTGTGTGGTAGGAGAAATTCGGTAATATTCCTTTTGATTTTTCAATCAGGTCATATAACTTTTTCTTATAGTTTCGTTGACGTATCATAAGTTATTTTTATCAATTGAGAATCATTATCACTTATAAATCCGTAGGTTCTCTCCCCTACGTGTGTTTAGAAATCTCTATTATTGAAAAAAAGGGAGCGGGACAGAAATCTAATTTGAATAAAAAGATTTCTGTCCCGCCCCGGCAATAATGACTAGAATTGAAAAAGCTTGATACAAGCGCATTTTCAAATCAGTCATCTACTGCCAAGATGCTGAAAGAGGCTGGGACATTACATTATGTCCCAGCCTCTTTAGAATTAAGCTTATTTATTAGCATTTCTTCTTGCTTCACGTTTTTCAAGAATATCTTCTTCGTAATCCTGTTGTTGATATTGAACATACTCTTGTAAACGATGTTTATTAGGTGTCAATGTTAAGCCAAGGAATTTACGTTCCTGGTTAGCATCTTTATAGAATGAAATCATCATCATTATAACTACTATCGAGAATGGCAAGGCACTGATAATCGCCGCACTTTGAATTGCATTTAAAGCTTCGGCACCATTTCCTCCACCAGCGAATAGTAAGACGAAAGCGATAAGAGATTGTGCTATCCCCCATGATACTTTGACTGTATTACGTGGCTCGAGAGAACCAAATGACGTTTGCATACCTAATACAAAGGTTGCAGAGTCTGCTGATGTAATAAAGAAGGAACCTATTAAAATTAATGCGATGATTGATAAGGCCATGCCGAGTGGTATGTGATGGAAGACACCAAATAGTTGAGTCTCAGGTGACATATTGAAAAGGTGATGATGTTTCTTACCAGTTTCAATACCAAGAACACCAAAAACACTGAACCATATGAAACTAACTAATGCTGGAACTAATAGAACACCAGCAATAAATTCTCTGATTGAACGTCCTTTTGATACACGGGCGATGAAGATACCAACGAACGGACTCCAACTTAACCACCAGCCCCAATAGTAAAGCGTCCATTTTGACATCCAATCACGTTTCTGATGATTTAATGGAGCAGTATCAAAAGTATTGAGTAAGAATGAATTAAGTAAATGACCTGTAGAACTAGTCATTAAGTTTAATATAAGTACTGTTGGTCCAATAATTAATACTGCAATCATTAAGACTGCGCCTAAGGTAATATTTAAGTTACTTAAATATTGAATACCTTTACTTAAACCTGACCATGCACTAGTGATAAATAATATAGTAACAACAACGATAATAATCGCTTGAACCCATATATTATTTGGTATGTTGAATAAATAACTTAATCCACCATTAATTTGTAGAGCACCCATACCTAGTGATACAGCCACACCAACTACAGTAGCGAATACAGCTAATACGTCTACAACTATTCCTATAGGTCCTTCAACTTTATTACCTAATATCGGTCTTAAAGTTCTTGAAATCAGACCTGGTTCCCCTTTTCTAAATTGAGCATAAGCTAATGCTAGAGCAACCACACCATATATAGCCCAAGCATGGAAGCCCCAGTGGAAGAACGTAGAGCGCAATGCTTCAGTGTAAGCAGCTTTAGTCTCTGGTGTAGCACTTGGTGGTGAAGCAAAGTCTGCCATTGGTTCAGCAGCACCATAGAATACCAATCCAATTCCCATACCAGCACTAAATAACATAGCAAACCATGAGATAGTGTTAAATTCGGGCTTATCATTAGGCTTACCGAGTTTTAATTTTCCAATAGGGCTGAAAATTAAAAAGATACAGAAGAAAACTATAATTGTTGTTAGTATGAGATAATACCAACCGAGTTTATTAGTTATCCATAATTTGATATTATTTGTTACTTCTCCGAATTTTTCAGGGAAAATCGCACCTATAAGTACTACAATAGCAACTAAGATAGCACTGTAAAGAAATACGGGCGAAATCTTCTTATTACTATCGTACTGATTTGAAGAATTCATAACTAATTACTCCCCTTTCATATTAAGTTGTACAACAGAAAAAGTGATCTATTTGTATTTCAAATTTTCACCACTATTCCATAAGCTAATAAATAGAATAACAAACCTCCACAATCTAATCAAATTTACTTTTTGTAGTGTTCCTTTATTTTAGAAAATAAGGTATAATTAAAAAACTATTAATTTATTTTCTAAATTGGAGGTAACTTAAAATGTTAAAGGAGTTTAAAGAGTTTGCTTTTAAAGGAAACGTCCTTGATTTAGCTGTAGCCGTAGTCATGGGTGCTGCTTTCAATAAAATCGTAACCGCATTAGTAACATACATCATTATGCCGCTTATAGGACTACTATTTGGTACTGTTGATTTTGCTAAAAGCTGGTCATTTATGGGAATAAAATATGGAATGTTTGTTCAGTCAATAATTGATTTTCTCATCATTGCTTTTGCATTATTTGTCTTTGTTAAAATAGCGAATACTGTGATGAAAAAAGAAGAAGATGAGGAAGAAGAGGAACTTGAAGCGAATACAGTGTTACTAACTGAAATACGAGATTTATTACGCGAAAAGAACCTTTAATTCATAATTTATAACGTTTATTGAAGGCCATCAAATGTGTAAAAAAGCATTTGATGGCCTTAATGTATAATCACTTCAAGAGATAGGGGAACGGGACAGAAATCTAATTTGAATAAAAAGATTTCGTAGTCCCGCCCCGGCAAGGATGACTAGAATTGAAAAAAGCTTGATACAAGCGCATTTTCAAATCAGTCATCTACTGCCAAGATGCTAAAAGGGTCTGGGACATTACATTATGTCCCAGCCTCATCTATTGGTGAACGAAAGAAGTGTAACTTTGATCAGAACCTGCTTTAACTTGTAAAACTAACGGTATACGCTGCTTTAAGTCAGATACGTGAGAAATAATACCTACTAATCTACCAGCAGACTGTAAACTGATTAAAGTATTCAGAGCGGTATCAAGCGTTTCTTGATCTAGCGTTCCGAAACCTTCATCAATAAAAATTGATTCAAGTACAATCCCACCCGATTCTTGTTGAACTACTTCGCTTAATCCTAGTGCTAAAGCTAAAGACGCTTGGAATGTCTCTCCTCCTGATAACGTGGTAATGTGACGCTCTTTATTCGAATGCGTATCAAATATATTGATTTCTAAACCACTATATCCCTGAGAAAGAGAAGTTTTACGAACAAGTTGATAACGTTGACTTGTCATGAGTGCTAATCGCTTATTCGCTTGTCTTAATATATTCTCTAAATAGTGTATAAGTACATAATTTTCCAATTTAAGTTTAGTAGGATTTTTTCCAGATAAAACATCGGATAGTTGCATTATTTCTTTCTGAGAATGAAGTTCACCCTCTAGCTTTCTGATAATGTCTCTAATATTTTCTATTTTTTCTTTATTTACGTCCCTTTTGTATTCATGTTGACTTATGTCATGATTGATATTGTTTAAATTGGCTTCACTAAGTTGATATTCTTCGTTTAAATGGGTTAAATCAATCACCTCTTTATCTTGTGTTTGTACTTTTAGATCTTCTATAAAGGCAATCAGTTTTTGCTTTTTAGTTTCAAAGGCGCTGATCTCATTTTCATACGCTTCTTTTTTATCTGATATTTCTATTATTCTTCGTATATCGCTTTTAGATGTCAAACCAATTTTTTTCATCTCACGCTGAATATAATCTTCTCGCTCATCTTGTGCTTGCAGCAGCTCTTTTCTCTTACTGTTTAGATGGGTTAAGTTATTCTTTTCAATATCATATTGACTTTTTATTTGATGTGTTTCTTGTTGTAAATCCTCTAATTCTTTTTGGAATTTATTGAGTTCAACTTCTTTATTTCGATATTCATTCTCAAACGTAGCCACGTCATCATATTGGGTAGTCTTTTTAAAATCGCTTATTAAAGTGTTTACCTTCTCTTTTTCATTTTCTAGAGACGTTTTCTTTTTTTCAATTTGTACAAGTTTATCTTTTGTTAATCTTTGTTTTTCAATTAAACTATCTAAATTTCTATTCTCAGATTTTACTTGATTAAGTTGGGTTGTAAGGGAATCAATTTGGTTTTGAATCACTTTAAGTTGATCTTCATTAATCGCGACGTTCTCAAAGTATTTTAATTGCTCCTGCTTACTCTTAAGTTGATTGTCTACAGCAATTTGTTGCTTTTCAAGACTTCGATAAGTGTTGTGTAACTCTTCTTGTTTCTCTTTAGTTTCTCTGATTTTCTTAAAGTTAATGTGTTGTTCTATACTCTCAACTTTATTACCGCAAATCGGACATTTGTCCCCTTCATTTAACTCACTCTGTATAGAGATAACTTGTTTTTCAAATTGATCAATATTTCCCAAATTATCATTAGCCTGTTTAATTTTATTACATTCATCATTTACTTTAGTTAGTTCTTTATTAATGTTTGCTAAATGGTCCTCTTTCTCCTTAATTTCTGTCACTAACTTATCATGTTCTATCTTTTGGTTTAATTTCCTTTCGCAATCGCTATAATGACTTTTTTCTTCATAAATACTTGCTAGTAGAAGATTTTCTTTTTCATAATCGGGTTGCTTATTCTCTATTTTGGAAGCAATATCGTCAAGCGTTTTTTCATTAAACTTCCAATCACTCTCAATCTTTATTAAATCTTTTTCACAAGCGCGATGTCGATTAAAAGCTGACTCGTACTCTTTAATATTACTAAAAAACCTTTTATTTTCTGCTAGCCATTCATTTAGTTCTTCATAAAGTGACTGCTTATCAATTTGAGTTCTCAAATCTTTCTCTTTAGCATTAAGATCATGAGACAAATTTTTAATAAGCTTTCTTTTAGCAATTAACTCCTCATTCACTTTTCCTTGATCCAAACTATTACGTTCCTTATCTTTAATTAGCTGGACAAGCAACTTCGCTTCATTCATTTCTTTTACCGTTTTTTTTAGGAATTCTATATGCGGCGTTTGCTTTATTAAGTCATCATATTGTGACTGATATTCATCAAGTTTATCGAGATTAATATGCAACTTCTTCTGAAATTCAACCGATTTTTGTAGACGAGTGTATTCTCTATTAATGCTATGTTTTCTTTTTAAAAGTTTGTCAGTAATCTCATTACCTATCTCTTCGAATGAAGGTAGCATTTCGATAATTTTACTTGTTTGTCTAACATTTATCTTTTTTGACGTGATTAACTCTTCACTGTCATAATCGTATAGATCTTCAAATATGCCCTCTAGACGAATAAACATATGATCAATTTGTTCTTTAACTTCCGCTACATTTTCTTTAAGAACGTTTTGAATATTTTCAAATCTTATTGTGTTGAATAATGTTCTTAAAATCTGCTGTTTATCTGTACTATTTGAAACGAGAAACTTTTTAAATTCTCCTTGGGGTAAAATGAATAACTGTCTGAATTGGTCGGCATTAACTCCCAGTAACTCTTTTATGAATAAATCACCCTTTCTTATCGAACTTTCAATTAGACGATAATCATTCAATGTTTTTTCATAAATATCTAATTCAGCTGGAATTGCAGATTTACGACCTTTTCTCGTGAATTTTGCTCGTCTCTTCACTTTAAATATACGATTCATTAACCTAAACTCAAACGTCACTGACATAGGAGATTCTTCATCAGCAAAATGACTTCGTAATTCACTCTTGTCTCTATCTTTAGTTGAAGCTTCCCCAAACAAAGCATAGACCATTGCATCGAATAACATTGTTTTACCTGAACCAGTTTTGCCACTTATCAAAAAAAGTTGGTTCTGCTGAATTTGAGAAAAATTAATTTCCTCTTTAATAAAAGGACCAAAATTATGAATAGATAAATTTAAAGGTCTCATAGATTAGCATCACCTCCAGTAAGTTGACTAAGCATTTGTTCAACTGTCTGTCGTTGAACCTCACTCATTTTAATATCTGTAGCATATTCGAAAAAATCACTTATTATCTCACTATCAGTACGATTATTTAATTTTACTTTTGTTTGTGTTTTTTCAGCAATTAAAGCTAAATCGTCGTTTATTAGAGATAGCGTATTGGGATAAATAGATTTGAGGTGTAACATTGGATCTGTAACATGTTCAAGGTTAGATAGTTTAAATTGAACATAGTTATATTTATTTTTTAATTTAATATTTTCCTGAATAACATCTTCATAACTTCCCTCAATTACTTCTAAGCTTCTTAACGGGTCGATAGGTCGAAATGTTTCTTTTATCCCTTCGTCAGAAAGTTGTAATACTTTATAGCCTTTAGCCTGAGTGGCTTCTGAGAAAGAGTATTGAAGTAAAGATCCACTATAGCTTATGTAATTTGAATGAATACTGAAAGGATGGTGTAGATGTCCTAAAAGAACTCGATCGAACTGCTTAAAGTTTTTTTCTTGAACTTCTTCAACTGTACCGATTGTTATCTCACGCTCAGAATCACTCTTAACTCCACCCTGAACGGTTAAATGTCCTACTAACAAATTGACCTCATTTAAATTTAACTGCTTTGAAATTTCATTTAAACAAAGTGATATGCCTTCTTCGTAGTTCTCAATGCTATTGTCTCTAAAATAATCTTTTAGTTCAGCTAATGTTGCAAAAGGCAGTGTGAATATCTTTACCCCATTTATATTAACCGGTTCATAGATATCTTCTATCTCAGTACGTATGTATAAAGAAGTCTTATCAAACCATTTTGATCCATAATTTAATCTTGAGCGACCATCATGATTCCCATTAATTATTATTATAGGAATATGCATGTTTAAATTAAGTTCTTGAATAGTCGTCTCTAACAGATTAACAGCTTCTTTATTAGGATAACTCGTGTCATAGACGTCCCCAGCAATAATAATAAGATCTGGTTCTTCTTCAGACATTGCTTTAATAAATTTATCTAGTATAAAACGCTGATCCTCTATCAGCGATTGACCATTTAAAATCTTACCTAGATGCCAATCGGCTGTATGTATAATTTTCAAATCAACCACCTCTTAATAGAACATTTGTTCGTTATTATCGTATAACATTTCTCCTTTCAATTCAACTCATGACCCCCCGGATTAGATCTCAAAATTTAGAGCTAGTCTGGTGCTCTGTGCGTTCAAACTGGGTGCATAACAAAGGGAGCGGGACAGAAATCTAATTTGAATAAAAGGATTTCGTAGTCCCGCCCCGGATTGAAAAAAGCTTGATACAAGCGCGTTTTCAAATCAGTCATCTACTGCCGAGATGTTGAAGAGGCTGGGATTTATGTCCCAGCCTCTCCCTAGGTACACTGGAATCTAAAATAACTGAACTTTTCTTTTTTAGCCCTCTAATAAGTTCAGCTACAGACCTACCTATAATATAACTAATTTCATTACAAAATCTATAGCTATTATTGTACTAAAGTTCGTTTTAGCTTCTTATATTTATATAACATAGCTAAACGCCATGGTACGATCATACTAAATGCTAACAAGAAGAACATACCTGCTAATTGACCTGGTTCGATTGTATTGCTCACAAAAATTTTAATAACAGTTCTTATTACTAATAAACCAATTAAGATAATAGGAAAAGCTTTAGATCTCTTCATGTAAACTTCGCTTCCCTGTACTTCAAATTTTGATGTCCATATTAACACACTTGAAAATAGTACACCTAATATGATTGATTCTAATATCTCCAAACCAGTCAATCTAAAATAAGGTACTACATACATCAGAGCACCTGTAGCCATAAAGAAAGGCGGTAAAATTATTTTCTTCTCATTAACTGGATATTTTTGAGCTTTCATTCTAATAATAATAACTGCTATTCCCATTAAAAAGGCGAAACCTATGGAAAAAGTTAGATAAAGCATTTATACACCTTCTTTAATTGCATTTGACTTTATTACATTCGATATTATATCACTATGTAAACTCTTTATCAGTTATTTTATTCACAAAGTTAAATTTATTATAGCACCCTTTTTACAACAAATAGTGCTCAAAAAAATTTAAAGTCATAAAATGCTGAACAAATTATATTGTAATTTAATATGTAACCATTTTTTAAAGTTATATTAATACATGAGGGTGAACACATGGTCATTTCTATCCGAATACTGTAAAAAACTAGGCTAATTATCAAATTAAAATTCAAGGGAGCGGGACAGAAATCTAATTTGAACAAAAAAGATTTCGTAGTCCCGCCCCGGCAAGGATAAATAGAATTGAAAAAGCTTGATACAAGCGCATTTTTAAATCAGTCATCTACTGCCGAGATGTTGAAGAGGCTGGGATTTATGTCCCAGCCTCTTTCGTAATGTTTTATTTACCGTTTTTCATCTTTTGATCCATGTTCTTGTTCATCATAGTCATCATTTGATTGATCTTTTTATGTGAAGGCTTTTGACCCATTTGCATCATCATCATACGTAGCATTTCTTCATTAATTGGCGGGTTCTTTTTAAAGTAATCCATCATGTATTTACGTGCTAATAAGAAACCACCGATCAATCCTACGATGAGAGCAACTACAATTAAAAGTATTGCTAGCCATGTTGCCATAATTTCACCCACTTTCCATATCCGTTTGCATTTTACTAAATTACAGAATGTAATTCAAGGTTAAATATAACCTTATTGTCAACCAGTAAATTATATCAATATCTCCAACCTATGTAAATAAGGTTAGAGGTCGATTTCAAAGTATGAAAAGCAGATTTCTTAGGTGAATGAGAACTACAAGCTTTTGTTTATACAGGTTAAAATAAATTTGGTTCCCTCATAGTCTTTATAGTAATCTTTCAAGGTAAGTTAAAGAAAATAACAGATTAGAAGTTTTGAATTTCATTTAGTACATTTTCTTTAGTAAAGCCATATTTCTCAACGACTAAGTTCCCTGGAGCGCTAGCACCAAATGTATCAATAGCTATAACTTTACCCTTAGATCCTACATATTTATGCCAACCTAATGAAGAAGCCATTTCAATAGAGATACGTTTAGTGATATGTGAAGGTATGATAGATTCTTTATACTCTTCTGATTGTTGATCAAAAGCGTGCCAATTAGGCATTGAAACAACACGTACCCCTTTACCCTGCTCATCTAAATCGTGAGCTACTTCAATAGCCAAGTTGACTTCAGAGCCGGTAGCTAACAGTAAATATTCTGGGTTCCTGTTAGATTCGAACACTACATACGCGCCTTTACGAACACCTTCTTCTAATTTATCTTGTTCAACATCTATTGTTTTTAAGTTCTGACGTGTTAATACTAGCGATGTCGGAGTAGATTTTGATTCGAGAGCTACTTGCCAAGCTACACGCGTTTCATTACCATCAGCAGGTCTGATCACGTTCATATTTGGAATTGCTCGCAATCCCGCAAGCTGTTCAATAGGTTCATGCGTAGGCCCATCTTCACCGACTGCTATAGAGTCATGTGTAAAGATAAATGTAGAGTTAAGACCCATAAGTGCTGAAAGTCTAAGGGCTGGTTTTAAGTAATCACTAAAGACAAAGAAAGTTGCACCATAAGGATGGATACCACCATGAGCAGCCATACCGTTAACAGCAGCTCCCATAGCAAACTCTCTTACGCCAAACCAAATATTTTTACCTTCAGGATGTTCTTTATCAAAATCAATAGCTTCTTTAACGTTTGATTTGTTAGAACCTGCTAAGTCTGCTGAGCCACCAAAGAAAGAAGGTACACTTTGACTTAGTGCTTGAATTATCTCTCCAGAATCAGCTCTAGATGCGGCGTTGTGTTCTAAACCAAAACGGGGTAGCTCTTTTTCATAAGAGTTGGGTAATTCTCTGCTCATAGCTAGCTTAAATTCCTGAGCTAATTCAGGGTATACTTGACCATATTCTTCTAAGATTTGGTGCCATTGCGATTCATTTTCATTTGCTCTTTTTAACATAGTCTCTCTAAATAATTGGTAGACTTCTTCCGGCACATTAAAGCGATCATCTGGATCGAGCCCGTAATTTTCAAATGCTATTTTACGTTCTTCTTCTCCTAATGGAGCCCCATGTACTCCATGTGTGCCCTGCTTGTTAGTTGCTCCAAAACCAATGATTGTTTTAACTTCTATTATCGTAGGCCCATTTTGCTCTTTTGCCTTGCTAATAGCATTATCGATTTCTTCCAGGTTATTACCATCTTTAACTAGGATATGATTCCAGCCATATGATTCGAAACGTTCCTTAGTATTCTCAGAAAAAGCTTTATTTAACTCGCCGTCTAGAGAAATATCATTCGAATCATAAAGCACAATTAACTTATCAAGGTTATTATGACCTGCAAAAGAAGCAGCTTCGTGTGAAATACCCTCCATTAAATCGCCGTCAGAAGCCAGTACATAAGTATAATGATCTACTATATTCATATTTTCTTTATTAAATTTTCCAGCTAAGTGCTTTTCTGCCAGGGCCATGCCGACCGACATCGCTAACCCCTGACCAAGTGGGCCTGTAGTAATCTCTACGCCTTGAGTATGTTTGAACTCAGGATGTCCTGGAGTTTTAGAACCCCATTGTCTAAATTGTTTCAATTCATTCATTTCTAAACTACCAGCTACATGTAGTAAGCTATATAATAATGCTGAACCATGCCCTGCTGATAGTACAAATCTGTCTCTATTGAAATATTCACTTGACTGGGGATTAAAATTTAGGTGACGAGTCCACAAAGTATAGGCCATAGGAGCAGCCCCCATAGGTAAGCCTGGGTGACCAGAATTAGCATTTTCAATCATATCTATGCTCAGTGCCCGAATTGTATCTATCGCAAATTGATCATTTTTATTAAACATCTCTAAGACTTCCTTTCTTAAGTGCATCTTATCTCATATTATAACTTAATTTAAAAAACCAGGACAAAGTTTAAACCCTGAAAAAAATGTGATTAAAGCTTATTCGTAGTTCTAGGTATTGAAAAGAGTACAGAGTTTCAAACTAATATGGAAAAATTGTAACAACCTGTATTCTTTTAATTCCCTACTACTTTCCTAAAAAATTGTTCGGGCTTAAAGCAATAAAGCAGAGGTCGGGACGAAAACGTTAGGGATTAGAACAGAAGCAACCGATGAAGACCATTGTTGTTCAAATTTTGTGGAATCATAGGAGTTCCAGTCGAAAACCGTGCTTTTGGGGTGCCGTTACTCGGTTCCCCAGACACAGAAACGCTATGTCTCAACCACTTATTTATTATCAGAGTTTCTTATTTGCTTAACTTTATCTGGAGTGACATCATTACCTTCAGGGTCAATCACTTTAGTATTCTCAAGTTGTTTTTTAAACCCTTCTCTAAAAGAACGTAAATATTTTTTTCTTAATTTTTGCTGTTCTTTCTTTTCAGCCTCAGTTAATCCTTGTTCCTTTTTCTTTCTAGCTAATTCATTAATACGATCAATATTCAAATTATCTTTTTCTACCATAGTAACCTCCATCACTTCAATTTATACGAAAAATATACCAAAAAGTGAGCAAAACAAAAATAGTTCCGCTCACTTCTCCCATTTAACAAATAAATTATTTAGTTTTCTTTCGCTACTAGAGGTATATAAGCGTATTGTACACCTTGATTAGATTCCTTATCTTTCACATCAGCCGTTCGATGTTTATGTTCGTTTTTAATAGTATAATTAGAGATGGTATGATCGGTCATTTGGTACGTATGTTCCTGTTTAGAATTAAAATTTACACTGATAAGAAAGACTGCACATATTATTATAGTCGCTATAAAGACTGTTATATATGAATTTAAATGAAAACGATTAATTAAAGTCATATTCCTTCACTCCTAGAACGTTTGTTTGTATAACTAAATTAACAGAACATAAGTTCTATGTCAATAGGAAACGAACAAACGTTTGTAAAAAGCTAGATAGCATGCTATAATTGGTTTAAATCAAATTAGGAGAGTGCCTACTATGAAAGAATTAACTAAACGCCAAAATGAAATTTTCGATTTTATAAAGAATGTAGTTCAAAATAAAGGTTATCCCCCGAGCGTGCGAGAGATTGGCGAAGCAGTTGGATTAGCTTCAAGCTCAACTGTACATGGTCATTTATCGCGTCTAGAAGAAAAGGGTTATATACGCCGTGACCCGACTAAGCCGCGTGCTATCGAAATAGTTAATGAAGATTTGAGTGAACCCATTGATATGGAAGATACTATACAGGTACCTGTTATCGGAAAAGTAACGGCTGGGGTTCCTATAACTGCAGTTGAAAATGTTGAGGAATATTTCCCGTTACCAGAGCATTTCACTTCCACGCACAATAGTGATATTTTTATTCTAAATGTAGTGGGAGATAGTATGATTGAAGCTGGTATACTTGATGGTGACAAAGTTATTGTTCGGAGCCAATCAATAGCGGAAAACGGAGATATAATCGTAGCTATGACCGAGGAAGATGAAGCTACGGTTAAAAGATTCTTTAAAGAAAAAACACGCTATCGTTTACAACCTGAAAACAGCACAATGGACCCTATTTATTTAGATCAAGTTAGCGTCCTTGGTAAAGTGGTAGGTCTATTTAGAGAACTTTAAAATTGAACGATGCAGACACTCTCAAAAAAATTTAACCTAAATGGGAGCGGGATAGAAATCTAATTTGAATAAAAAGATTTCTGTCCCGCCCCGGCAAAGATGACTAGAATTGAAAAAAGCTTGATACAAGCGCGTTTTCAAATCAGTCATCTACTGCCGAGATGTTGAAGAGGCTGGGATTTATGTCCCAGCCTCTTTCACTCTAGTCAAAGACCTTTATGTCCGAGCCTCTCTGTATTAGGGCCCCACCCCAACTTGCTGTGCTTGCTGAAACTGGTTTACCAGTTTCTCTTTGTTGGGGCCCCACCCCAACTCGCATTGCTGGTGGAAACTGATGAACCAGTTTCTTTGTGTTGGGGCCCCCTGCTCAAATCCTCAACGATTTTATCTCAACCTCTAAAAAAGCTTTGACAAAAACAGATAGACATAATATACTCTACTTGTATCTAAAATAAATACAAGAAAGAGGTTATGTAAAATGAAAATAGGTGTCATAGCAGCAAACGGCAAAGCAGGTAGATTAATTACAGAAGAGGCAATCAACAGAGGATTAGATGTAACAGCCATCGTGCGTAACGAAAATAAATCAGTCGCAACACAATCTATTATTAAAGATATTTTTGATTTAACAACAGAAGACTTAACACAATTCGATGTTGTTGTAGATGCTTTCGGTGAAATGAGAGAACACAAACTTCATTTACACCAGGACTCTGTTCAACATTTAAGTGACATTTTATCTAACACAAACACGCGATTAATCGTTATCGGAGGCGCAGGTAGTTTATACGTTGATGATCAATTAGAGAAGCAACTATTTGAAACACCTGATTTTCCAGAAGAATTTAAACCACTTGCAGAAGCTCAAAGTAAAGCGCTTGCAGACATTCGTAAAAGAGATGACGTACGCTGGACATTTATAAGTCCTGCAGCAGAATTCATAGCTGATGGAGAAAGAACTGGAGAATATATTTTAGCTGGGGAAGTCTTCACTTTAAACAGTAAAGGTGAAAGTAAATTAAGCTATGCGGATTACGCAATTGCATTAGTAGATGAAGCAACTGAAGGCGACCATATACAAGAGAGAATTTCAGTATTATCAAAATAATACACATTTACTATCGCAATTTTCATCTCTCAAAGTTATAATAATTATTGAATCTAAGAGGTGAAAAGCGTGAATACACAAATATCAGTAGCAATTCATATATTATCATTACTATCCATTAATAAAGAACCTATATCTAGTAAATTTATAGCAGGTAGTATTAATAGTAACCCTACCCTTGTAAGAAAAATATGTAAATATTTAAGAAATGGTAACTTGATTGAAAGCCAACAAGGTAAATCAGGCTATCAACTCGCACAATCAGCAGACCAAATCTTATTAGGCGACGTTTATAAACTTATTCAAGATGAAGCGCATTTCGCTAAAATTCATCAAGATACAAATCCAGATTGTATCGTCGGAAAAAATATTCAGTCTGCATTAGATGACGTTTATACTCAAGTAGATCAACAAATTATTGCTACACTCAATCAAACGTCCATATTAGATTTAACATCTAAAATGACTGAAACCATAGAGTAATTATCCTACGATTAGTCTAGCGCTTCTTCAAAAATAAGCGTACCTATCTAAACCATTTCACTTTTACTTTTTTAAAAAAGGCGTTATACTACAGTTGATTATACAGATGGCTAATGAGGGGCCATTTGATAATCGTATAATTTATGGTTTATTAAGTAATGAATTGTTTTTAGTAGTCGTTTGATACATGCGACTACTGCAGTCTAATGAGACCTCTCATTAGGCTGCTTTTTTAATTTATGGTTGTTATAGTATCGCTGTCCCCCTAATGATAATAATTACAAGTCAAAATGTTTACCTACTATCTTTTTTATTATCTCTTTTATTAATTGTAACTCTGAATCGAGTTGCTCAAGCTGGTCAGGTCAAAAGCGTTGATTATTTAAGCAGAACCGAGCGCAGACCAAAATTGTACTCTAAATTTGGCGAATCACGATCGGTTTTGTCTACAATCCAGCTTTTGAGACGCCGTTAAGCGGTTTCCCAGAGCACAGAAACGTTATATCTCAACCTCATCCACCTAAGCGTTTAAGTGTTGAAGGAGTAAGTTTATTCTCTGGACTAGAAAACATGAGTCTCACTTTCTTCACGCTCGCGTTTAACTCATTTTCACATAGTTTTCTGCTTTCTTTATAGGTAAACCTTTGTCTGTAAACTTAAAAATGCTTGTTAAAGTGTTTCTAAATCTTGTTAATAGACGATGTTAGGATGACAGAAATGCAGTGCTATACATTTTAGTTAAATATTTGAGTTAATAATTATAACTATTTTTATTACTTTGAATAGTCAAATCCTTTTAGAGCTTTTCACACTTATAAAGAGTGAGGACACTATTTTCGCACTTAATATTACTAACTAAATAATTAATATGACAAACCTACTATATGATGATAACACGCGTGAACTTTACTTAACCTTTCTCATTTCACTCTTCTATACTCATTTTCAAGAACCCAACGTACTCCAATCAAATTTCAAAAGGCGACAGTAAAGCTGACCGATTTATTTAACGGACTTATAATCCAAGAGATTCAAACGCCTACTTTTTTCTAACTATAAAAAAATAGCTATGAAAAAATCTATCAGCATAGACTTCTTCATAGCTAATCTTAGTATATGTTACTTATCATTTTTATTTAATACATCTTTCACTTTTTCTAAAATATCTTCAGTTTGTTCATTATTATTTGTAGACATCTTATCCATCCTTACAGATGTAGTATAACCCACTTAGGATGAAATAAAACATCCTAAACATTCCAATCAATAAAGATAATTTTCAGTCCAATACGGTCTATTAGTCTTGTCAAAATCGACGCCTACTCCTAGCATTTTATATTCACTACGTAAGATGTTTCTTCGATGTCCCTTTGAATTCATAAAAGCCTGGTGAGCAAAAATACTATTCTGTTGGCCAGCAGCAATGTTTTCTCCAGCACCATTAAAGCTTATTTGTCGTTGTTTTATACGATCAAAGGGAGAATTGCCCTCTAAATCCTGATGATCAAAGTAGTTATTTTTGATCATATCGTAGCTATGACGTTTTGCTACAGATTGCAGCGCTTTACTATAACTTAATGTACTTAGATTTCTCTGTGCTCGCTCTCCATTTATAATGTCGAAGTTTTGTAATTCAAAACTAGAAGCAAGATTTTTAGTCTGAACGCCATACTGATCTTGTAATCTATTCTCCATTTTTTTACTCACTATTAATATGGCAGTTAAGTTCTGTTGGTTATATTTATCATAGAAAATAGTAGTATACATCCCGTCCTTTTCATAATTATCATATTCGCGATTGTCAACTTTAAACCTTTTATTACCTTTACGTTTATATTTTAGAGGCTTTCCTAGCTGTTCTCTCACGAAGTGCTTAGGACTGTTGTATTTGATTTTACTCTTAGAAGAAATTGAATTTTGATTGGTATATAATGCGTGAACTTTATTATTAATATAACTCACTAAAATAAATCCTTTATAATTGTGATGATAATAAGTATACCACTTAGTTCCATATTCATTTGTTGTTACTCTTTTAGGTTTCCCTAATACCTTCTCTACTTCGGCTCGGCTCATATTCATTTGAATATTATTAATAGCAAATTCTTGTTTATTAGGAACTTTCAATGTATCGTTACTCACTGAATAACTTTGCGTCCACTCACTTATTTTACTGTTAACACCAGACTCAAAAGGTTTTAAGATGTTCGGTGTTTGAAATGGAAGAAGAATTGCTAAAAAAGCGCAAATTATAACGTAAATAAAAATTCTTTTGATACATTAACACCTACTTCACTAATCAATACAAATAGAACGAGATCGCGACAAAAACGTTTAGGATGTGAGCAGGGGCCCCAACACGGAGAAACTGGTCAACCAGTTTCAACAAGCACTGCGAGTTGGGGTGGGGCCCCCACACGGAGAAACTGGTACATAATGTAATGTCTCAACCTCTTTCAGCATCTTGGCAGTAGATGACTGATTTGAAAATGCGCTTGTATCAAGCTTTTTTTCAATTCTAGTCATCCTTGCCGGGGCGGGACTACGAAATCATTTTATTCAAATTAGATTTCTGTCCCGCTCCCAACAAGCACAGCGACTTGGGCCGGCCCTATAAAAGCGAAGCCGGAGGCTGGGACATTAATCCCAGCCTCTTCAGCATCTCGGCAGTAGATGACTGATTTGAAAATGCGCTTGTATCAAGCTTTTTTCAATTCTAGCCATCCTTGCCGGGGCGGGACTACGACATCTTTTTATTCAAATTAGATTTCTGTCCCGCTCCCGAATCGTAAGCGTTTCTGTTAAAAATACTGCTTTTAGGACACCGTTAATCGGTTTCCCAGAGCACAGAAGCGTTATGTCTCAACCTCGTCTAATAATACACTTATATTAATACTATTTGATTTATCAGTAAAGTTACCAACTTGCTTTTTTAACACCAGGTATTTGACCTTTGTGTGCGTATTCTCTAAATGCAATACGAGACATTTCAAATTGTCGTAATACACCTCTAGGTCTTCCTGTTACTCTACACCTTCTAGTTAGTCGAGTTGGAGAAGAATCTCTAGGTAATTTACGTAAAGCTTCATAATCACCCTTCGCCTTAAGTTCTTTTCTTAGTTCATAATATTGGTTTACCAAGGCTTCTCTTTTACGTTCCTTAGCAATTTTAGATTTTTTTGCCATGCTAATACCTCACTTTATAAATCGTAATCATTACGTTTTATAATATACCACAGTCTTTTCCTTAAATAAAGAAAAAGTTTCTAGGTTGGGTATATAAAATTGATACATCTACTTTACTGTACAAACTTAATAACTTTATCAAAATAACTTGTATAACTATCTAGCATGTGCTAAAATCTTAAATCGTAAAGGTTACTATAAATGATTAAGAGAGGTGTTACTTATGCGCGTTAATATTACATTAGCTTGTACTGAATGTGGCGATCGTAATTATATAACTACTAAAAATAAGCGTAATAATCCTGAACGAATTGAAATGAAAAAATTCTGTCCTAGATTAAATAAACATACTTTGCATCGTGAAACTAAGTAGTTTGCTTATATCTTCATAATACGACGAGAGGTTGAGAGTTCATTCAACCTCTTTTTTTATTGTAGTAATAAAACTTAACTCATCCGATTTTGAATTTTTGAAAAAATTCTAAAATTTATCGCTTTAAAGTGTTGATAAATCCTCTTACCCTGGTTAAAATAGGTAAATACAGTATTAAATATTGTAATTCTAAATTAGGAGATGGAATATGGGAAAACATGATATGAACAGAGGTCTTAGTTCAAGGCACATTTCGATGATTGCGATTGGTGGCGCAATAGGAACCGGACTTTTTGTCGCAACAGGAAGTGTCATTTCACAAGCAGGCCCAGGTGGCGCAATCTTAGCATACCTTCTAATTGGAGTAATGCTTT
This sequence comes from Staphylococcus marylandisciuri, assembly GCF_025519785.1. Taxonomy (GTDB): domain Bacteria; phylum Bacillota; class Bacilli; order Staphylococcales; family Staphylococcaceae; genus Staphylococcus; species Staphylococcus marylandisciuri. Next base: position 168,681 of record NZ_JAOPKZ010000003.1, read on the forward strand.
ACTTCTTAATGACGAGCGTAGGAGAGTTAGCAACTTTTTATCCAGTTTCTGGATCATTTAGCTCGTATTCAACACGATTCTTTGATCAATCACTTGGATTTACTATGGGGTGGCTATACTGGGCCATATGGACGCTAGTTACAAGTGTAGATATTATTATAGCTTCTAGCGTGCTATATTATTGGGATGCCTTCCATTTTTTATCTCCTATCGCGTGGAGTGTCATCTTTTTAATTCTACTCTTTTTACTGAATATTTTTTCAGTAAAAGCTTTCGGAGAAACTGAATTTTGGCTATCACTTATTAAGGTCCTGACAATTTTTATATTTATCATTTTAGGCTTGTTAACGATTGTTGGTATATTAGGTGGAAAGATGTACGGATTCCACTATTATACTGTAAAAGATGCTCCATTTGTAGGGGGCATTTCAGGTTTCTTAGGTGTACTATTAGTAGCCGGTTTTTCTGTAGGAGGTACTGAAGTTGTTGCAGTAACTGCGGGTGAATCCGATAATCCGAGAAAATCTATGCCTAAAGCTATCAAGCAAGTCTTTTGGCGAATATTACTATTCTATGTACTGTCCATTGCTGTTATTTCAGCTATCATTCCTTATACAGATCCACTGCTTTTAAACAAGGATCAATCTGTAAGCCAAAGCCCGTTTACTATTGTATTTGATCGAGTCGGTATTGCTTTCGCGGCTTCAGTAATTAATGCAGTCATACTTACTTCATTATTATCAGCTGCAAACTCTGGATTATATACAACTAGCAGAATGTTATTTTCTCTATCAGAAGATAAACAGGCACCGAAGTTTTTAGGCAAGTTGAACCGAGTGACGAAATTACCAATCACTTCTATTATAGTAACCACACTGATTATATTAGCTATTATTATCGTAGCTCAATTTAAATCGAGTATCGTTTTTGGTTTACTTAATATTATTGGTTCACTTATTATAGTTGTTTGGGGATCAAGTATACTTGCTCAGATTCGTTTAAGGTTAGCTATTAAAAAGCAGAATCGTAATCCAGATGAGGTGTTACCTTATAAAGCACCTTTCTTCCCAATTGGCCCTATTATTGTAATAATCACTTTATTATTTTTATTCTGTGGTAATTCATTTAAGGCAATTTTAGTCGGTGACATGACAAGTTTAGTTCGAAATGTGCTACCTATCGCTATTATAGCTGTAGTTTACTTTACTCATAAGGTATTGTGTAAAACTAAAATTGTTAAGTTGAAAGATATTAATCTAGACCCACATACTCACAAATAATCTTAAAATATGAAGAGTACTTTTCAACTAATCACTTATGTTGAGAAGTACTCTTATTTAGTGCTTAACATGTAAGAGGCCTAATATTTTATAATGTAGCGACTTGTAGTATAATTGAATGACAGAAAATACTGTCATTAGGGGTGGTTAGCATGGTTGGACAAACGAACCTTTTTGATGATGTTATGAAAACAGAGGAGCGATTTGTGATAGTTGTTCAATCTTTTGAAGAACAAAAGGGTCGGTTAATTAAAAGAACTCTTCGAGAATACAACAGTTTATCTCATGAGCAGATGGATAGTTTGTTTACACACTTAAAAGATTTATTTTTAGAAAAAAAATTTGAAAAAAATCAATCAGCTTTTGCTATCACTGTGTATACGAATCTTGACTATGCAGGTGATCAGGTTTACGCTCACGTCAAACGTCATCGAAATAAGAAGGAATGGACACATACTGCTAAGTAACAATTCTTACTTCATTTAGGAAAATAATCATTACCTGAATCGGTATATGATGAATAATATATACACCTCAAAGACAAGAAAGCCGATAATCTGAGGTGTATATTTTGCTTTAATTAATGATATTCTACTTTATTAACTATGCCCGTTTCATTAATAGTAATTAGTTCTGATTTACAGTTAACGAATTCCCTTTTCAACAAACGTACTAATTTCCCGCTTTTTTCCTTAGCAATCATAGTTAATATACTTGGGCCAGCACCACTTATAACAGTCGCATAAGCTCCATATCTATTTGCCAAATCTTTTATTTTAGTAAATTCAGGAATAAGATGTTGTCGAAATGGTTCGTGAAATCCATCTCTCTCCATCATCTTACCGGCTAAAGTATAATTATGTTGAATTAATGCACTTATCATAGTATTGCTAATAGCACTATTCTGAACAGCTTTGTAATGAGTAAACGATTCGGGAAGCACATTGCGAGATTCAGAGGTTTTTAACTCATAAGACGGTATCGTAATAATAAAGTCTACTTTAGGCGTGTCAATATACGATATATCAGTTTCACGTGTTAGGGAATCGTAATACCCCACTACTAAGCCTCCATAAATTGTCGGAGCGACGTTATCAGGATGCCCTTCAAAATCAGTGGCTAATTGTAACAACTCATATTTAGATAATTGTATATCACCAAAGAAATCAGCGATATATAATGCCCCAACTAATGCAGAAGCAGAAGATCCCAACCCTCGAGCTAATGGAATCTCGCTACGCATATCAATTTGGAGGGAAGGTAATTGAACATTGTATTTAGAAGCAACCTTATTAGCAATTTGATAGATGTAATGAGATTCATCTTGCGGTAAGTCTTCTAAGTTAGGTCCATGGTGGTTGAATATCCATTTAGGATGCTCAATTTTTTTCACATCTATATATAGGAATTTATTTAATGCCATCCCTATAGAATCGAATCCTACCCCTAAATTAGCTGTTGATGCTGGAACCTCTAAATGCAAACTTATGCTCATCTCAAAGTACCCCGCGAATATAATCGAGGATACTTTCTCTATCGTTAGCTAATGCTTTAATAGGGTTATCTAATAGAGAAATAGCTGTATCTGGATCTTTTAATCCATTTCCTGTCAGCACTGCCACCACTTTTTTATCTTTAGGTAACTTTCCTTCTCGATGCAATTTAATTAATCCAGCTATAGAAGCATTACTAGCTGGCTCGCTAAAAATCCCTTCCTTACTCGCCATCAACCGATACGCTTCCAATATTTCTTCATCAGTCACGCTATCGATTAATCCGCTAGATTCCGCAAGTGCATTGTTTGCTTTCTCCCAACTAGCTGGGTTACCAATCCTAATAGCAGTAGCAATCGTTTCAGGTTGCTCAACTTTTTTATTTTGCACTATAGGGGAAGCTCCCTCGGCTTGAAAACCAAATAAGGTCGGTAATTGAGTTTGATGATGCTTATTGTATTCTTTAAACCCTTGCCAATAAGCAGTAATATTACCTGCATTTCCTACAGGTATAGCTAAAATATCAGGTGCCTCACCACTTAATTGCTCTATAACCTCAAACGCCCCCGTCTTCTGGCCTTCAATGCGATATGGATTAACTGAATTAACTAGTTCAATCTCTCCGTTCTCAGCAACTTCTTTCACTATTTCTAAAGCTTGATCAAAATTCCCTTCAATAGACACAATTTCTGCTCCATACATCACCGCTTGAGATAACTTACCTAATGCGATCTTACCTTCAGGTATCACTACTATAGCCTTTAAACCCGCACGTGCTGCATAAGCCGCTGCTGAGGCAGAGGTGTTTCCTGTAGACGCGCATATGACCACCTTCTTGCCGCTTTCTTTAGCTTTAGTGATTGCCATGCACATGCCACGATCCTTAAAAGATCCCGTAGGATTAGCTCCTTCAAATTTAACGTGCAGTTCTATATCAAGCATTTGTGAAAGATTCTCACAATAGATTAAGGGCGTATTACCTTCGTTTAACGAAACTTTAGGTGTATGGTCATCCACCGGTAAATATTCTTTAAATTCCTCAACTAAACCTCGCCATTTTTTCATAATATTTAAACCCCTTCGACTGGAAAAATTTTCTTAATCTCAAACCCTGCTTCTATTAAAGTTTGTTCAGGTGATTCGTCAATCCCCACGATAATAGCTCCAATAGTATTATCATCCCTTTGAGAAAGTTGTAGCGATTTATGGAATGGTAGTGCATTTTTTATTTCTTTCTCGAATTGACCTATAGTTTGTGAATCGTTGTAAAGAACAACGTAATAATTCTCTTTATCTTTGATCGTAACTGGTTCATCACTTTCGATGAACTCTTTAGTTTGTTCCGTCTTAAGTTCAAAGTGAGGCGGCAATGTATGCAGGTTTGATTCAAATTGTAATGCAACATTTAATAAATCACTTGCTACAGCACTTCCTGTTGCCAAACTACCAGCACCCTTACCGTAAAACATCGTCTCGCCAACCGCATCCCCGATAACATAAATTGCGTTATATTCATTTTCAACGGCAGCTAATTGGTGTGTCTCTTTAATTAAAGTAGGCTGTACTGATGCTGAGACACGTCCCTTTTCATATGTACCTTTACCTATTAATTTAATCTTATATCCTAATTCCTCTCCCAATTCAATATCTGCTAGTTCAACGTTGCGTATACCAGTGCGTTTAACATCATCCAAATTAATAACTTGATTAAAAGATAAATATGAAGTAATAACAACCTTACGAGCTGCATCTATTCCTTCGACGTCATCTGTAGGATCTGCTTCAGCGAACCCTAATTTTTGTGCTTCATGCAAAGCATCTTCAAATGACGTTTTTTCTTTAGTCATCTTACTTAATATAAAGTTTGATGTCCCATTTAGAATACCCATGAACTTAGATATATTGTTAGCGTTAAGACCATTATTTATAGCATTTACTATAGGTATACCACCAGCCACGCTCGCTTCAAATTTCAAAGCAACTCCATTTTCTTCAGCTAAATTTTCTAACACTTTAAGATGAGCTGCCAGTAAATCTTTGTTAGCAGTAATGACATGTTTCCCTTTTTTAATAAAGCGTTTTAACCAATCGACTGTAGGAGAAATCCCCCCTATAACCTCAATTACGATATCAATATCATCATCTGAGATTATTTCTTCAACATCTTCAGTTAAATGATAGCTCGAAGTGTTAATAGCTCTATCTTTGGATTTATCTCTAACTAGAATATGCTTAATGCGAATATCTTTATTGATCGTATCTTTGATTTGTTGATGATTTTCTTCTAGTATCTTAACAACACCAGAACCCACTGTACCTAACCCTAATATAGCTAGATTTAATTGCCTCATTCAGACTTTCCCTCCTAATTTGTTTTTTACAGAAATACATATGTACAACTGGAAAATACTATATTAAGATATAGTATAAGTTCAAAAAAAGATTTTGTAAAGTTCACAATTTTAGTGATGTATTTATATCCTATCACTGTTAGAATAAAATCTAAATATAAAATTCAGAATTTTAGAAAGGTTGAGACTCGTTATGAAAGTTTTGAAGTTTGGGGGCAGTTCAGTAGCAAATGCTGAACAAATAAAAAAAGTATTACAGATCTTTAATTCAGAAGCAGAGAGAAAAATCATGATCGTATCTGCACCTGGCAAGAGATTCCCTAATGATATAAAAACTACAGATTTACTCCTACGACTTTATGAAAAAGTGAATATGAATTTGGATTACACTCACAAGAAAGCTCAAATTATCGAACGCTATAGAGATATAGTAAGAGACTTAGATATGAAAGAGGATTTATTAAAAGCTTTTGAGGACACATTAGACTACTATATTGAACATCTTAAAGATAAACCATCCCGACTGCTAGATGCTTTACTGTCTTGTGGTGAGGACTTCAATGCTCAACTCCTCGCTCAGTATAATACTCTACAAGGTTATCCTACTCAATACATTTCTCCAAAAGAAGCGGGGATCGTTGTGACAGATTTACCACAAAATGCTCAAGTATTAGAAGAATCGTACGAAAAAATCTTATCATTACGAAATTATAGCGACAAATTAATTATTCCAGGATTTTTTGGCGTATCAAGACAAAATTACAGAGTTACTTTTCCTAGAGGAGGTTCAGATATTACCGGAGCTATTATCGCTAGAGGAGTAAGAGCAGATTTATACGAGAACTTTACTGATGTATCTGGTATCTTCAGAGCTAATCCGACAGTTGTTAAGAAACCTCAAGTTATCAAGGAAATTACATATAGAGAAATGCGGGAATTGTCATATGCAGGGTTTGGGGTGTTCCATGATGAAGCGTTACAACCTTTATATAAGGACCGCATTCCTGTAGTGATCAAAAATACGAATCGTCCTCAAGACAGAGGTACATTTATACTTCATAACAGAGAAATAGATACTAAGACTGTCGTGAGTGGTATAAGCTGTGACCATTGTTTTACAGTGATAAATATTAAAAAATACTTGATGAATAGGCAAGTAGGTTTCGTTAAGAAAGTACTAGGTATCCTTGAGGATTATAATATATCATTTGAACATATGCCTTCAGGTATCGATAGTATTAGCATTATCTTAAGATCGCATCAAATCAAAGATGTAGAGGAAGATGTACTTAATGATATCCGACGCAAATGCTCTGTTGACGACCTAAATATCGAACACGATTTAGCGATATTAATGGTTGTCGGTGAAGGGATGCATCGCATAGTAGGTACAGCTAATAAGATTACATCAGCTTTAGCTAAGGCCAATATTAACTTACGTATGATGAATCAAGGCGCTTCAGAAATTTCTATCATGTTCGGAATCGATGTTAAGGATGCCAACAAAGCCGTGCAAGTTACATATAATAATTATTTTAACTAAATTCTTAATATTTCTAATATTTTTATTTCTGTAGTTATATTTATGAAATACTTTGATCAATATATCAAAGGATTCAAAAATACACCTTCTCTCTAATTAAAATATAGATTGAAGGTGTATTAAATAGCGTTCTTCTCAGAAACCAGAGCTTGATGAATGCGCTCATCACCTACTGTTACTCTTAACAGCATGAATTGATAGTAACTCAAAGCGTCTATGACCTCTTTATAATTCGGGAGTTGATGGTAATCTATGGGATCTAGAAGCTCATACATAAGGACTATCGCAGGTTTAATATAATCTACGTCCCACGTTATCGAATGGAAGTAAATATGCTTTTCTGGAAAGCGTATATTATGATCTAAGCGAAAAAGCCAATCTTCATCAATAGTATCATAAACAAGTAACGTGAGTACTAATTCACTATCTTTGAATACATTCGCGTGAGTTATAGTATTAAAGGTTGTATTACGTAAGTTTGTACTTATTTTCTCATCATCATGAAAGGTGATGTGATAATATTCAGGAATATATTTAATCACCTCAGTAAAGTGTTTACGATTAACGCTAATATCCACTTTATCTTCAATAATGAAGCGATCCCGTAGAAAAAGCTGTTTAGCTACCTCGCCATTAAATTTGAATTTATCAACACAATTATCAATTAACAACTCTATAAGCTTTTTAAGATCAATTTGATTCTCTGTCAAATGTTCACCTCCTAAGAAAGCGTTTCCAATATTCACATTATATAATAATTATTTAGTATTAATCAATGACTAAAACGAGTATAGTGTATTTAATTGAAGTAATTTAATTGTGCAACTAAAAAATAATTACTACTTTCCTTTAGCTGGGAAGGGATATTGATTAATTTAGGCTCAGCGGTTCTTTCCAATAAATTTGATTGCAACAAAGCTATGTCATAGCTATGTTGATAAAGTTCATTGCCTTTGATGAAGGGAACATTTGCAAAGTAATAATCTATTTTATAGCTGTTAAATGTTACGATAGCATTCTCGCCGATTAAAGAATGAAGATTTTTATCAACATAAGCATTAGGTAAAATAATATTAAATTGAGTATATTTAGCAAGATAAGCAATTATATCAGTTGAAAAAGAAATCACTGAGATATTTTCTCTTTTTTCAGATAGATGATCTATCAATTTGTAACTTACAGGATGATGATCTATAGCAATTACATCAGTCTCTGTAATATTTTCCACCCATATATCTACCAATCGATTAATATTTGTCATTCTTGACCTCCTTATGAAATTAATTTAATATACTTACTTAATAACTAGTTAATAAATATCAATTACAAATTTAATTTACAACTAATTTTAAAACTCTCTTAATATTTAATTAAATCTCTTTACCAATACTTTTCAAAAGGTAAATATTCTCTAGAGTACATATGTGTTATGATATAATTTAAATATCTCCTTTCATGAGTATCTCGTGATAATATACATATAAATATTTAGAAAAGTAGGATGATAATTATGTTTATTATTTATATTCTTATCATAATCATTATTTTCCTCGTCATCGCTCATATTATAGATCATAGAGCGATGCAAGGTAAGTTAGAAACTGAACGATACGCTAAAGGCCAACTTGTCAATAAACTGGGTACAATGAAAAATGAAAATATGCAACTTAAAAATCAAATTCTCAATATTGATGGTAATAAGGATACCTATCATCATGGCATTCGTAAAGCCCGTCAAGATTTATATGAAATCTTAGGCGAATTTAACGAGAATCAAGCTATCAATCATTACGAAATTGTACCTACAAGTAATTTAGCTGTACGCCACCCGTTATTCGATATTGCTCGAACTTTTGATTACATCGTTCTGACAGATAAAGGAATTTTCAATATTGATGTTAAAAATTGGAAGCAAAAGACGTTTTATCACTTTACAGTAGATCCCAATCAAGAGATCACTACGCATAGCCGTTCGATTCATGACGTCGTGGGACATTATATAGCGAAGGAATTTCACAATCAATTCCAATCTACTAGACCAACAACTTATACCTTTATAGAACGTATTAAAAACAATTCTATTATCTATGATTTTTACCAACACGATCCATTCGAACGAGCAGCGCAAAATGCACAGATTATGGAAGAAAAATTAGGTTCTCAATTCAATCAAGTCATTTCAAGTATTGGGCTTGTTTACTTCACTGACGGTAGCGTCAACATCATTGATGGGCCTTCTACGCGAGAGCAATATGCTGATACTGTTTCATCAAAGAGCTCTTTAAAAGAAATTATCGGCGAAACAGTTAGAAATAATAGCAAACCACTTTCTAAAGAACAGTTTGAAGCATTAGTGAAAAATTTTAATTAAGAAAAGTTAGAGAGGTTGTAACCGAGTACAATTTTTATCATCTAACTCAGTTACAACCTCGCTTTATGACTATTTATTCCATAAGTTAAGATGTTGCTCTTTAGCTTTCTGTTCGGCTTTTTTAAACACTTGACGATACTTTCCATTTGGAGAGAAATATTTTTCTCGTGCTAAACCTTCCTCCACGAGTTTCTTGTTGTATAAAGTTTGGTTGTCTAACCATACATATGCAAGCGTTCTTCCATAGCGGTCTTCTTTTTCTTTATCATATTCAAGAAAAACATCCTTCTGATTCAAGTGCCTTTTACTATAATTAGAGGCTTCTTTGCCGTATGGCTGGACCGGTGTATTGGGTTTCACAGTTTCCGGAGTATCTATGCCTATAAGTCTCACTTTAATTCTGTCTCCATTCGATTTATGAGCTACAAAGGTATCTCCGTCCACTACTCTATCGATATGTACCTTCTCAGTATGCTCAGGACCATGTTGTTCAGGATTATTATTTTTAAAAGGCCCAGTGTGATTAATATATTGAAAAGTCAGTACACCGATGATAATAACTGCGATAACTACTATTACTAAACTTTTCTTTGATTTCAATGCTACCACCTTCTTATAACTAAATACCGCTTTATATTAATGAATTCTTAGACGAACGTCAACACATGTATAAATTAAAACTTACGCTGCCTCACTCTTTAGTTTATTAAATTTATCATGGTATAATAATTGATGATTGGAGTGAATTCTGTGAATGCATTGAAAGAAAATACGCTAACTTTAATTGCAATAGTGGTAGCTATCATAGTTGGAGTAGTATTGCAGATTAAATTTGAACTTCCACTTATCGTCTCAGCTGTTATTGCTATATTTTTAGGGATTTTCGTTGGGTTTATCGTACAATTAGTCTCATTTACTATTGCTAAAAAGAATAAAAAAAGAAAATAACTATAATGCAATAAAAACCAATATAGTTAGGGAGATCTAGTGTTCTTCATACTAAAGGAGGGAGCGGGACAGAAATCTTTTTATTCAAATTAGATTTCTGTCCCGCTCCCTTCTTTTAGGGTCTATACTAAATAGGACTGGTGACCCAACCGGTCCTATTTTTTAATACAAAAAGAGCGCAATTATCTCTATAATTAAAAGTATACGCCCACTTAAAATTAAGGAGATAATGCGCTTATGTTTAA
>NZ_JAOPKZ010000040.1 GCF_025519785.1 Staphylococcus marylandisciuri
TGTAATAATACAGAAATTGCCTTTTTTACTATTATTTTGACTATAGTTAGCTCGTTGAGCTACTACTTTTCTTATATTAAGTGCCATTAATACAAAACCAAGTTCTCTTTTAACTTTATTTATGCCTATAACCGACATTCGAGTGAAACCCAAAATAGCCTTCATAAATCCAAAAACTGGTTCTACGTCAATTTTTCTTTGTCTGTAGATCTTTTTAGTTTCTTGTTCTGAAAGCTTTTGGTTAACTTGTGATTTGAAGTATTCCCAATTATAATTCTTCATTAACTTTTTATTCGATTTTGAATTTGATTTCATACAATAGTTTTTCAATAGACAATCTGAACAATCATTGCATTCATATAATTTAAAATCTCTTTTAAATCCATATTTATCATGCCGGTAGGCATACCTTTTAAAACCAAGTCTTTTATGATTTGGGCAAATAAATTCATCATTGATTTCATCATATCCCCAATTGTGAGTATTAAAAATGTCACTTTTATATTTTTTAGTTTTATCCTTAATAAACATGCCATAAGTTATAAGTGGTGTTCGATTAAATT
>NZ_JAOPKZ010000041.1 GCF_025519785.1 Staphylococcus marylandisciuri
TTCGAACACTAGCGATTATTTTTGAATTCAAGCTTTTAAAAACTCTAATTCACTCGGTTTTGCTTGGTAAAATCTATCTTACTTACTATCTAGTTTTCAATGTACAATACTTTCCGAGATCAGCTTTTCAGTCGATTTCGATCGATTGAAACTCACTGTCTTACGGAAATTTTAATTCAAACGCAAATATTTTATAACAGCATTTGAAATATAAAATTATTAATGGTGGAGACTAGCGGGATCGAACCGCTGACCTCCTGCGTGCAAAGCAGGCGCTCTCCCAGCTGAGCTAAGCCCCCATATATTAAGTTTAGAGTGGGCCTAAGTGGACTCGAACCACCGACCTCACGCTTATCAGGCGTGCGCTCTAACCAGCTGAGCTATAGGCCCGTAATTACTCGCATCAGTGAATACTCAAATGAGCATTCAAAACTAAATGCAATATGTCACGTTATTCCTTACTTTCTATCGAAAGTATTCCGTATAAAATCCTTAGAAAGGAGGTGATCCAGCCGCACCTTCCGATACGGCTACCTTGTTACGA
>NZ_JAOPKZ010000042.1 GCF_025519785.1 Staphylococcus marylandisciuri
TTCGAACACTAGCGATTATTTTTGAATTCAAGCTTTTAAAAACTCTAATTCACTCGGTTTTGCTTGGTAAAATCTATCTTACTTACTATCTAGTTTTCAATGTACAATACTTTCCGAGACTAGCTTTTCAGTCGATTTCGATCGATTGAAACTCGCCGTCTTACGGAAGTTTTAAGTTGAATTTGATATTAAACTTAAACATGGTGGGCCTAAGTGGACTCGAACCACCGACCTCACGCTTATCAGGCGTGCGCTCTAACCAGCTGAGCTATAGGCCCATAATAATATAGTTCATTGAATACTCAAATGAGCATTCAAAACTAAATGCAATATGTCACGTTATTCCTTACTTTCTATCGAAAGTATTCCGTATAAATCCTTAGAAAGGAGGTGATCCAGCCGCACCTTCCGATACGGCTACCTTGTTACGACTTCACCCCAATCATTTGTCCCACCTTCGACGGCTAGCTCCACAAAGTGGTTGCTCCACCGGCTTCGGG
>NZ_JAOPKZ010000043.1 GCF_025519785.1 Staphylococcus marylandisciuri
GGGGGAGCAAGCTCCCCGTCTGTTCGCTCGACTTGCATGTATTAGGCACGCCGCCAGCGTTCATCCTGAGCCAGGATCAAACTCTCCATAAAAAAGCGTTTGATTAGCTCGTAAATTGATTGTGTTACTACTAACACGTTGTGTTTATTGGAATTAACGTTGACATATTGTCATTTAGTTTTCAATGTTCATTTTTCATCACAAGAACTAATTATACAGCAGACCTTTTATAAAGTCAACTGTTTTTAATCAATGTAACGAAATAATCCATAAAAAAATGACCAAAAGGTCAAAATGGATTGCCTGGCAACGTCCTACTCTTGCGGAACGTAAGTCCGACTACCATCGGCGCTAAGGAGCTTAACTTCTGTGTTCGGCATGGGAACAGGTGTGACCTCCTTGCCATCGTCACCAGACAACAAATG
>NZ_JAOPKZ010000044.1 GCF_025519785.1 Staphylococcus marylandisciuri
TGCCGTCTTTCGTTTGTGGCACTTCTACTGGTACACCTGGTTTCGTACTGTTTTCGTCATAGCCTGGGTCATGTTGACCTGCATCCGTTTCACTTGGATCTTTCGGCACGACAGTGACTGTTACTGTCGGTGTATCTGTTGAACCATCTGGATAGTGAACGACAACTGGAATATTGACTTTCGTATCCGGTGTTGCGTTCGCCGGTGGCGTTACCGTTACCTTACCTGTATTTGGATCAACGTCTACTGTCCAGCCTGGTGGCACGTCTTTCGGTCCTTCAAACGATGTACCTGGTGGTAGATTGCCGTCTTTCGTTTGTGGCACTTCTACTGGTACACCTGGTTTCGTACTGTTTTCGTCGTAGCCTGGGTCATGTTGACCTGCATCTGTTTCACTTGGATC
>NZ_JAOPKZ010000045.1 GCF_025519785.1 Staphylococcus marylandisciuri
TACAGCTCCCCAAAGCATATCGTCGTTAGTAACGTCCTTCATCGGCTTCTAGTGCCAAGGCATTCACCGTGCGCCCTTAATAACTTAATCTATCCTGCTTTGAGTCAAGCGTTCGCATGCTTCTTCAGCTTCACTTCGAAGTGGCAGTCACTTACATAGATAAGCTCCTTTACTTCTTAGCTCGTTTCATCGCCTGACAATCGCTTTCTTTCAAAGCATATTGTTTTGTGTCAAGCGCTCGCATGCTTCTTCAACTTCGCCTCGAAGTCGCAGTCACTTACGTAGGTAAGCAACCCATACTTACTCAACTCAAACACACCAGTTATTAATCAGTGAGTGTTCGTTCGAACACTAGCGATTATTTTTGAATTCAAGCTTTTAAAAACTC
>NZ_JAOPKZ010000046.1 GCF_025519785.1 Staphylococcus marylandisciuri
AGATTTTACCAAGCAAAACCGAGTGAATTAGAGTTTTTAAAAGCTTGAATTCAAAAATAATCGCTAGTGTTCGAACGAACACTCACTGATTAATAACTGGTGTGTTTGAGTTGAGTAAGTATGGGTTACTTACCTACGTAAGTGACTGTGACTTCGAAGTGAAGCTGAAGAAGCATGCGAGCGCTTGACTCAAAACAATATGCTTTGAAAGAAAGCGATTGTCAGGCGATGAAACGAGCTAAGTAGTAAAGGAGCTTACCTATGTAAGTGACTGCGACTTCGAGGCGAAGTTGAAGAAGCATGCGAGCGCTTGACTCAAAGCAGGATAGATTAAGTTATTAAGGGCGCACGGTGAATGCCTTGGCACTAGAAGCCGATGA
>NZ_JAOPKZ010000047.1 GCF_025519785.1 Staphylococcus marylandisciuri
TTTGCCGAGTCAATCAAATAAATTATATTGAATTAAATCCATTGGAGGCAAAATTCAAAACAAGTTCTTTAAGGTCATGGAAAACAGATCAATCTGATGCCCATAAATTAGCCCAATTAGCACCTAACCTTCAATCCATTAAGCACCAACAAAGTTATTCTGGTATTTTCTTTGAATTACGTGAACGTGCACGATTTCATTTAGAAATGGAAAATGAACAAAATCGCTTGAAAGTAGAAATTGTTGAATCGTTACATCAAACTTTCCCTCAATTAGAAAAATTATTTAAAAACCGTTACTCTCTCATAGCACTTAATATCGCTCAACAATTCCCTCATCCTGACATCGTCTATCAACAAGATTTAGAAACGCTTATTA
>NZ_JAOPKZ010000048.1 GCF_025519785.1 Staphylococcus marylandisciuri
CTTCAAACGATGTACCTGGTGGTAGATTGCCGTCTTTCGTTTGTGGCACTTCTACTGGTACACCTGGTTTCGTACTGTTTTCGTCGTAGCCTGGGTCATGTTGACCTGCATCTGTTTCACTTGGATCCTTCGGTACGACAGTCACTGTTACTGTTGGTGTATCTGTTGAACCGTCTGGATAGTGAACGACAACTGGGATATTCACTTTCGTATCTGGTGTTGCGTTCGCCGGTGGCGTTACCGTTACCTTGCCTGTCTTCGGATCAACATTCACTGTCCAACCTGGTGGTACATCTTTAGGGCCTTCGAACGTTGTTCCTGGTGGTAAATTGCCATCTTTCGTTTGTGGCACTTCTACTGGTGTACCTGGTT
>NZ_JAOPKZ010000049.1 GCF_025519785.1 Staphylococcus marylandisciuri
GGGTCATGTTGACCTGCATCCGTTTCACTTGGATCTTTCGGCACGACAGTAACTGTTACTGTTGGTGTATCTGTTGAACCATCTGGATAATGAACGACAACTGGGATGTTTACCTTCGTATCCGGTGTCGCGTTCGCCGGTGGCGTTACCGTTACCTTACCTGTATTTGGATCAACGTCTACTGTCCAGCCTGGTGGCACATCTTTAGGGCCTTCGAATGTTGTATTCGGCGGTAGATTGCCGTCTTTCGTTTGTGGCACTTCTACTGGTACACCTGGTTTCGTACTGTTTTCGTCATAGCCTGGGTCATGTTGACCTGCATCCGTTTCACTTGGATCTTTCGGCACGACAGTGACTG
>NZ_JAOPKZ010000004.1 GCF_025519785.1 Staphylococcus marylandisciuri
ATAAGAAAAGTAGTAGCTCAACGAGCTAACTATAGTCAAAATAATAGTAAAAAAGGCAATTTCTGTATTATTACAATAGAAATTGCCTTATTCTCTCTAATCAAAGATCTTTATGTCCCAGCCTCTTCAACATCTCGGCAGTAGATGACTGATTTGAAAATGCGCTTGTATCAAGCTTTTTTCAATTCTAGTCATCTTTGCCGGGGCGGGACTACGAAATCTTTTTATTCAAATTAGATTTCTATCCCGCTCCCTAAACTCTTACTAATTAAAACAAAAAACTTCGAGATTGTCCGTAAATTTTACGAAAATCTCGAAGTTTTGTCGGTCAGTGAGATATTTAGATCTCAGACGCTTTGTACTCTCGTGAGAATTATAAGTGGTGAGAGTGACCACCTTGCATTACCCAATACGTACCGATGACGATAGCAAGGGTAATGATAATAGCGAAGATAACTTTGAAACTTTGTAAGTTACCATCTTTACCTTCAGTTAAGTGCATGAACATGAGTAATTGGACTGCAGCTTGGATGAAGGCAAATCCAAAGATTATAGTAATCTTTGCGTTTAAATCCATTGAAGTGTGTAGTGTTACAAATACTGCTAGGATCGTTAAAACAATAGAAGCAATAAAACCAACTGTGTGTTTTGCTATTGTATTCATCCGCTATACACCAACCCTATCATATATACGGCAGTAAAGATGAAGATCCAAACAACATCTAAGAAGTGCCAGTATAAACTTACTATAAATAACTTAGGAGCATTATAAGAGTCTAATCCACGCATTCCAATTTGGATTAAAAGACAAATGATCCAGAAGATACCTAGTGTTACGTGACAACCGTGCGTACCGAGAAGTATGAAGAAACTTGACCAGTACGAACCGATTGTTGGATTAACTCCCTCAGATGCATAGTGAGCAAATTCGTAGATTTCAAATCCAACAAAGACTGCACCTAAGAGGAGAGTGATGATCATCCATATCATCATTAAGTTTTGCTTTTCTTGTCGCATGTAGTAAATGGCAATACCACATGTGTAAGAGCTGATTAATAATGAGAATGTCATTATTAGAACAAGTGGTAATTCAAATAGGTCTGTAGTCATCTTGCCCGCATAATCGCCACCATGTTGCAACGTTAGTAACGTTGCAAACAAGGTACCGAACAATGCGAATTCAGCTGTAAGGAAGATCCAAAAGCCAAGTTTATTTAAATTACCTTCGTGTGAACGAGAATCAATCGTAGTGGTATTATGACTCATGACTTACAGCCTCCTTTTCTTTTCTACGAGCTTCGCGTAGGCGCTCTTCTGTCTTAGCGACTTCTGAAGCAGGTATGTGATAACCATGATCGATTTGGAAACTTCTATAAATCATTGTACCGAAAATACCTAACAGACAAATAATAGCTGGTACCATCGTTTCAAAGATGAAGAAGAAACCACCGATTGTGAAGAAGATACCCATTAAGAAGCCGACAGGCGTATCATTTGGCATGTGAATATCTTTGTAATTACGGTTATCAAGGAAATGACGACCGTGTTCTTTCATGTTGACGAATGTGTCGTAGTCATTCCAATCTGGTGTGATAGCAAAGTTGTACTTAGGTGGTTGAGCTGACGCTGTTGACCATTCTAAAGTACGTCCTAAACCATTCCAGTTATCACCTGTAGCTTCACGTGGTGCCTTGATATGACTATAAACGATACTTGCTACTAAGAATAAGAAACCGAGTGACATGAGTAACGCACCGATTGTTGAAATAACGTTCAATGTTGTCCATCCATCTTCTGGCATGTAAGTGTATAGACGACGTGGCATACCATCTAAACCTAGAACAAACTGTGGTAAGAAACAAACGTTGAATCCAATCATAAACAACCAGAAGCACCATTTGTTAAGTGTTTCGTTTAGCTTGTATCCCATCATCTTAGGATACCAGAAGATTAAACCAGCTAGGCAGGCAAATACAACACCTGTAACTAATGTGTAGTGGAAGTGTGCAATTAAGAAATAAGTGTTGTGGTATTGATAGTCTGCTGCTGCCATGGCTAGCATGACACCTGTTACCCCACCTAATAAGAAGTTAGGGATAAATGCTAATGAGAATAGCATTGGTGATTCAAAGGTAATTCGACCTTGGAATAGGGTGAATAACCAGTTAAATAATTTAACACCG
Source organism: Staphylococcus marylandisciuri (assembly GCF_025519785.1). Classification (GTDB taxonomy): domain Bacteria; phylum Bacillota; class Bacilli; order Staphylococcales; family Staphylococcaceae; genus Staphylococcus; species Staphylococcus marylandisciuri. Next base: position 2,184 of record NZ_JAOPKZ010000004.1, read on the forward strand.
GTAGGGATACCGATCATCATTGTCGTAATTGAGAAGAATGAGTTAATTAACGCACCATTACCCATTGTGTAGAAATGGTGAACCCAAACTAAGAAACTTAAGAATGCAATTCCTGCTGTCGCCCAGATCATACTCTTATGACCGAATAGGCGTTTACGAGCAAATGTTGGTATGATTTCTGAATATATACCAAATGCCGGTAGGATAACGATATACACTTCAGGGTGCCCCCAAACCCAGAAGAAGTTAGCCCAGAGCATTGGCATACCGCCATCTGCAACAGTAAAGAATGCAGTGCCAAAGATTCTATCTGTAGTGAATAGTGCTAATGCAACTGTCAATACAGGGAATGCCAAGATAACGATTAGAGTAGTGATGAAAGTTGTCACCGTAAACATTGGCATTTCCATAAATTTCATTGTAGGTGTCTTACATCTGAGTATCGTTACAAAGAAGTTAATACCTGTCATCAGTGTACCGATACCGGAGATCTGAATTGCTACTAAGTAGTAGTTAACACCTGGACCAGGACTGAATTCTCCTGCAAGTGGTGCATAGTTAGTCCAACCTGCTGCCGGAGAACCTCCGACAATAAATGAAAGGTTGAATAATATCATACCTGCGAAGAATAGCCAGAAACTGACATTATTAAGTACAGGGAAGGCAACATCTCGTGCCCCAATTTGTAATGGAATAACGATGTTCCATAAACCGAATATAAATGGCATTGCCATAAAGATAATCATGATAACGCCGTGTGTACTAAAGATTTCATCGTAGTGGTTAGCTTCTAAGAATTTGTTGTCAGGCATCGTAAGTTGAGTACGAATGAGTAACGCATCAATACCGCCACGAACAAACATTAATACCGCACAGATCAAGTACATGACGCCGATCTTTTTATGGTCAACGGATGTGAACCATTCTCTGTAAAGATATTTCCATAATTTAAAGTAAGTGATGACTGCAATTAGTGCGATCACTAAGAAAGGCGCACCAATTTGGGCTGCTGTAATCATCCAGTTACCATGTACTATCAATTGATCCCATGGAAAATTCATTAATGTCCACCTCCATGTTCATGATCTTTATCGTGCTTAGAATCTTTATCATCTTTAGCACCTTTAGAGATTTTTTCCATTTCATCCATATTATGATGTTCTTTTTTCTTGAACTCATTATTATATGGTTTGTCATTTGGTAAGATCATTTCTTTCATACCATGACGTTTGTAGTTAGCATTTGTAATTTGATGTTTGCGGGCAGGTTTGTTCTTATCTGGCTTGTCAAGAACGCTATCTTTAATTTCAGATTCAGAATGGAAGTTAGGATCTTTCTGAACATAGTGATAACGTTTGTAAGCATAGAAGATATATTCAGGATCTGCTGCAGGGTCAACAAATGCCATGTGAGTACCGCTAAATGTTAGGTTTTGGTTCTTAGTCACAGGTAAAAGTTGTTTGTCGAACGTATCTTGATCGAGCGTCTTATGACGTTTAGCATCTTTTACCCATTTGTTGAAATCACCATCATTAACTGAGTGTACTTGGAACGTTTGACGTGCGAAACCTTCACCGTTGAAGTTTGAGTTCCGTCCTCTGAACGTACCTGTTTGATCTGCAGTTAATGTCCAATCCATCGTCATACCAGTCATAGCATATTTCTGACCACCAAGTTGTGGAATCCAGAAACTTGTCATCATATCCATAGATTGGAGCTTGAAGACAACTGGTCGATCTTTAGGAATAGTTACATGGTTAATTGTTTCAACTTTTTGCTCTGGATAAGCAAAGAACCATTTGTAACCAGCACTTGTCGCATAGATAACTATTGGATCTTTATCTTTTTGCGGCGGTTCATCGTAATTGTAAAGTGACTTAACTGTTGGAATAGCTAAGGCAATTACGATAATAACCGGAACAATAAACCATATTGTTTCGATTAGAGAATTGTGATGCATCTTACCTGATTCATCATTTCCTTTTAAACGATATTTAAATAGGAAGACAGCGAATAAGATAAGTACCACAGCAACAATAACAAGCATGAAGATGATTGAGTACATGATCAAGAACTTGGAGTCGCTTGCTATTGGCCCTTTAGGGTTTAAGACTTCTACATTAGAACACCCACTTAGCAAGATAAGTGAGCCAACAAGTAGAAGCAAAGACTTAAATTTTGACACTTTTTTGACCTCCTAATACTACAATTGTAGGGCTTATCATCAATTTTAAGATATTACGGAATATTTACAAGAGCTGACGAGGAAAAAATTATTGTAAATTTAAAAGAAGCCCTACAGACACGGCGTCTGACGGGCTTTAGAGCAATTGTTAAATTTATGTGTACATTTTGTGACTATCGTCAATTTTATAAAAAAGTGCTAAACGTTGTACCAAATTAATAGTGCAGAATTAAGAAATTAATTTATATAAGTCATTTAACTTCAATATAGCGAGTTGATTGATCTGCAGCACCATGAGAATCTTTCACATGATACGATATTTTATATTTTCCTGCCTTATCAGTATTGACGTGACCTTCTACGGTAATTTGGTCAGTTAAATCTCCATCCTCTTTGTCATAAGCGCGGATCCCCTTGAGCAAATTACAATCTGATCCTTTGTTAATGATCACATCTTTAACGCCCTTAATTTCAGGAAGTGAATTATGCGTCGCATCCGCACTTAAATTTGGTGAAACGAGGGTTGCTGAAACACCAATTGCTGATAGTGATTGTAAAAGTTTATCCATAATAGTTAACCTCCGTCTGAAGTCACGACTTATTGTTAACTATACTATACCTTCTTCAAATTGAAAATACATCGTACTATGGACCGATATCTAAATATATATGTTCTAAAGTCGTAGCAACTGATGAGACAACCACCCAGTCTGACGCTTTGAGAAAGCCTGAAAATAAATGGGCTCTGGATGATGTCATGCAGCATTAAAATGCATATTGTAATTTTTATCTTTATTTAATTCCTCTTCGCATTTTTTCAGCTAACAACGTATTATTTAATACCATCGTTATTGTCATTGGACCAACGCCGCCGGGAACGGGTGTGATTGCGCCAGCTATTTCTTTAACTTCCTCATAAGCAACATCGCCTTTAAGTTTTCCGTTGTCATCTGGTGTATTACCTACATCTATGACTACTGCGCCTTCTTTAACGTCTTCTTTAGTGACGAGACCTGGTTGTCCAACAGCACTTACGATGACGTCAGCATCTTTTAAGTGACTGTGCATGTCTTTAGTTCGAGAATGCAGGATTGTCACTGTTGCATTTTTCTGCAGTAACAATTTGGATACTGGTTGACCGACGATGTGGCTTCGTCCAATGACTACTGCATTTTTTCCTTCTAAATCAATATCGGCATGATCTAAGAGTTCCATGACGCCTAAGGGTGTACAAGGAACGAAAGTTTGCTCATCAATGTATAACTTTCCTATATTTGCTGGATGGAAGCCATCGACATCTTTAGCAGGGTCAATAGCCTCTAATACTTTCTGCTCATTTACTTGCTCAGGTAATGGAACTTGAACGAGTATACCACTAACGGAGTCATCCTTATTTAAGCGTTCAAGTTCGTTTAATACCTCATTTTCTGAAGTATCTTCATCTAAATGTACGATTTCTGAGATGATTCCAATTTTCTCTGCTGCTTTTTTCTTTGATTTAACATAACTTAAGCTAGCGCCATCGTTACCTACTAAGATCACGGAAAGCTTAGGGGTATACCCTTTTTCCTGTAGGGATTCTACTTGCTCTTTCAGTCCCTGGCGATAATCCTTCGCAATTTGTTTACCATCTAATATTTTTGCAGACATATGCAAATCCTCCTCATTTAAACCTGAACTTTTACCTTACGTTCAACAATGAATGTAATCTAATTTACATAATAAAACGTAAATTGAACACGAAATCGATTAAAAAGTTCGATTTTTAGATTGAAACTCTTTCACATTCTTGTTAACCTTATACTTGTAATATACAACTTATGCATTAATTATTTCAAATCTTTGAAAGGGTGTTCATTATGAAAGTGGCAGTAGTCATGGGTAGCTCATCTGACTGGTCTACGATGAAAGAAAGTTGTCAGATATTAGAAACACTAGGCGTACCGTACGAAAAACAAGTCGTCTCAGCACACCGTACGCCACAGCTAATGGTTGATTTCGCTTCACAAGCGCGTCTCAACGGTTATGATGTCATCATCGCTGGTGCAGGGGGAGCGGCACATCTGCCAGGAATGATTGCTTCAATGACCACATTACCTGTAATCGGCGTGCCTATTGAATCAAAGGCTTTACAAGGCTTAGACTCACTTTTATCTATAGTTCAGATGCCAGGAGGTATTCCAGTAGCCACAACTGCAATTGGTAAATCAGGCGCTAAAAATGCAGGTATACTCGCAGCTCGAATCTTAGGATTGCAAGATAGTTCGTTGTATGAAAACTTGAAAAATTATGAAAGATCGTTAGCCCAGAAAGTGAGTGAGATGCAAAGTGAACTTCAATAAACTTAAGTTTGGTTCCACGATTGGCATTATAGGCGGAGGTCAATTAGGTAAGATGATGGCTCAATCTGCTCAAAAAATGGGCTTCAAAGTGATCGTTCTCGATCCTGACAAAGAATGTCCTTGTCAGCATGTAGCTCATCAGTTTATCAATGCGGAATATGACGATATTGACGCTTTAAAGCAGCTTGGTGAAGCGACTGATGTGATTACATATGAATTTGAGAATATTTCCGCCTCTCAATTAAAAGAATTAGTGAATATCTATAATATTCCTCAAGGCTATCAAGCGATCGAATTATTACAAGACCGATTAACTGAAAAGCAATCGTTAGAGCAAGCGGGGGCTCATATTCTTCCCTATAAACAGTTGAGCCGTGTAGAAGATTTAGATAAGGCTAAAGAGCAATTAGGTTATCCATTTATGGTGAAGACGCGTTTTGGTGGTTATGACGGTAAAGGTCAAGTACTCGTAAAGGGAGAACAGGATTTACAAGAGGCAACAGAGCTAATTGAACAGCAAGAATGCGTAGCCGAACAATTCCTAAATTTGGATAAAGAAGTTTCGTTAACCGTAACAATTGGCAACGATAATCAAATCGCTTATTTCCCTTTACAAGAGAATGAACATCAAAATCAAATACTCTTTAAAACTGTCGTTCCAGCTCGCTCTAATAAAGAGGAAGAAGCTCGCAAAGAAGTGACGAAGATAACTGATCATATTCATTTTATTGGAACGTTTACTGTTGAATTCTTTATTGACAAATCAAATAAATTATACGTAAACGAAATTGCTCCTCGACCTCATAATTCAGGCCATTACTCTATTGAAGCATGCGATTATTCGCAATTCGATACCCACATCTTGGCTATAACAGGACAGAGATTACCTCAAGCTATCAATGTTCTCAAACCAGCAGTAATGATGAATCTCTTAGGTAGAGATTTAGATCTATTGGAAGATGAATTCGGTAATCATCCTGAGTGGCATACACACATATATGGCAAAACTACTCGTAAGCCTGATCGTAAAATGGGTCATCTTACAGTGCTTACAAATGACGTGGATCAAGCTGAAGAAGAGTTACTAAATTACTTTAAAGGGAGAAATAATTAATGTCTTTATTATATGAAGGTAAAGCGAAACGCATATTTACTACTGAAGAAGAAAATGTCTTAAAAGTAGAATACAAAGATGAAGTAACAGCTGGAAACGGTGCGAAGAAAGATCATCTACCAGGAAAAGGACGTCTTAATAACTTAATAACTTCTAAAATATTCGAATACCTTAATGACCAAGGTTTAAAAAGTCATTTTATCGAACGCATATCAGAAACTGAACAAATTGTTGAACAAGTTGAAATTATACCTTTAGAAGTTGTAGTGAGAAATATCGCTGCTGGATCTATTACTAAGCGTTTAGGATTTGAAAAGGGACACAAGTTTAATGAACCGTTAGTGGAATTTTTCTATAAAAATGATGATCTTAATGATCCTCTCATCACAGATGCGCATATTAAAGTACTTGAAATAGCTGATGATAAGGACATTGAAGCTTTACAATCAGCAGCGTTAGAAATCAATAATCATCTACAGCAACTGATGAGTAAAATGGACTTGCGCCTCGTGGACTTCAAAATTGAGTTTGGACGGACGAAATATGGCAACCTCATCTTAGCTGATGAAATATCTCCTGATACTTGTCGAATTTGGGCTCAAGATAGTGATGAGAACTTTGATAAAGATGTTTACCGTGAAGACCGTGGTTCAATCATAGACGTTTACCAATCATTCTTAAATAAATTGGAGGATATTAAATAATGAAGAAAATTGAATTACACATTACTTTACAACCACAAGTACTCGATACACAAGGGCAAGCTTTAACGCGTGCAGTACACGATTTAGGATATGAACAAGTCGATGATATTCGTGTTGGAAAAGTGTTGTACTTAACTGTAGATGAGACGTCGGAAGTAGCAGTTGACAATGTCGTAACTACTTTGAGTGAGAAACTATTCGCTAATACTGTCATTGAAGAGTATAGTTACAAAGTTATTGAAGAAGGAGAGACGTTCTAATGAAGTTTGCTGTACTTAGATTTCCAGGTTCTAATTGTGATCGGGACATGTATAATGCAGCGCTGAAGAGCGGTGCCTCTGCAGAGTACGTCGATTATCGTCGCACTTCATTAGACGGATTTGATGGTGTGCTCATTCCAGGAGGATTTTCATTTGGAGATTATTTGCGTTCAGGCGCTGTAGCTAGTGTTGCTCCTATTATAGAAGAAGTAAAACGTTTGGCTCAAGAAGGTAAACCTGTATTAGGTGTATGTAATGGCTTTCAAATTCTAACAGAAATTGGTTTATTACCTGGTGCGCTGCTTCACAATGATTCACATTTATTTATTAGCCGCAATGAAAAACTGAGAATAGTCAATAACCAAACGCCTTTTACTAAAGGTTACGAAGAAGGCGAGCAAGTGATTTACCCTGTTGCACATGGAGAGGGTCACTATTACTGTACAGAAGAAATGTATAACGACTTACATAAGAACAATCAAGTCATTCTGAAGTATGTGGATAACCCTAACGGCTCTCATGAAGACATAGCTGGCATAGTAAATGAACAGGGGAATGTATGCGGAATGATGCCTCACCCTGAGCGTGCTTTAGAGACTATCTTGGGCACAGATGATGGTAAAAAATTGTTTGATGCAATGGTAGAAAGTTGGAGGGAACAAAATGTCTAAATTTATTGAGCCTAGTAGCGAAGAAATTAAAGCAGAACGATTATATCAAGACTTTGGTTTAACAGATGCTGAATATGAGAAAGTTTGTGACATTTTAGAGCGTGAGCCGAACTTTACTGAAGTTGGAATCTTTTCCGTGATGTGGAGTGAACACTGCTCTTATAAACATTCTAAGCCATTTCTTAAACAGTTTCCTACATCAGGTGAACACGTGCTTATGGGACCAGGTGAAGGTGCTGGAGTAGTAGATATCGGCGATAAGCAAGCAGTTGTGTTTAAAGTAGAATCTCACAACCATCCTTCCGCTGTAGAACCCTATCAAGGCGCAGCTACTGGTGTAGGTGGCATTATCAGAGATATCGTTTCAATAGGTGCACGTCCTATTAACTTACTCAATAGTTTGCGATTCGGTGAGCTCACTGAAAAACAAAATCGTCGGTTATTACGCGGAGTAGTCGCTGGTATTGGAGGTTATGGTAACTGTATCGGTATTCCAACGACTGCTGGGGAAATTGAATTCGATGAGCGCTACGATGGCAATCCTCTCGTTAACGCTATGTGTGTGGGCGTTATTGACCATGATATGGTTCAAAAAGGAACTGCGAAAGGAACAGGAAATTCAGTCATTTATGTCGGCCTTAAGACAGGTAGAGATGGTATTCACGGTGCAACGTTTGCTTCGGAAGAGCTTAATGAGGAAAGCGAAAGTAAGCGTCCTTCAGTTCAAATAGGAGACCCATTTGTCGGCAAGAAATTAATGGAGGCAACGCTAGAAGCGATAACTTACAAAGAGCTTGTCGGTATACAAGATATGGGTGCAGCCGGACTCACTTCTTCTTCGTCTGAAATGGCTGCCAAAGGCAAAAGTGGTATTCATTTACAACTTGAAAAGGTTCCTGTCAGGGAAGAAGGGATTTCCCCATATGAAATGATGTTATCCGAAACACAAGAGCGTATGTTGCTCGTAGTTGAAAAAGGGACAGAGCAAAAGTTCTTAGATCTATTTGAGGACTATGAATTAGACAGTGCCGTTATTGGCGAAGTGACAGATGATGACCGCTTCTTATTAACTTATGAAGACGAGGTCTTTGCAGATATCCCCGTACAACCACTTGCAGATGAAGCACCCGAATACATTCTTGAAGGGGAAGAAAAAGCTTATAACACATCGAGAAATGATTATAGTGACTTAGATGTTGAAGATACTTTTAACCGTTTGTTTACCCATCCAACTATAGCATCAAAGCGGTATTTATATGAACAATATGATCAACAAGTTGGCGCTAATACGATTATCAAGCCAGGTCTGCAATCTTCAGTAGTTCGAGTTGAAGGAACTAACAAAGCAATCGCTTCGACGATAGACGGTGAAGCGCGTTACGTGTTTAACCAACCTTATGAAGGCGGAAAGATGGTCGTCGCGGAAGCTTACCGCAATCTCATTTCAGTAGGTGCCAAACCATTAGCTATGACGGATTGTTTAAATTATGGCTCGCCAGAGAAGAAAGAGATCTATCAGCAGCTGATTGATTCTACAAAAGGGATGGCTGAAGCTTGCGAAACGTTACAAACACCTGTGGTATCAGGTAATGTATCACTTTATAACGAGACACCGCATTCCTCAATATTCCCGACACCTGTAGTAGGGATGGTAGGTTTGATAGAAGATATCGATTATCTTCGAGATTTCACGCCTCAACCGGACGAAGAGATTTATTTAGTGGGTGATACGCGTGATGACTTTGGTGGAAGCCAAGTTGAAAAGCTAATTTATGGGGCGGTAAACCATGAATTCGACTCCATCGATCTTTCTCAAGAAGTAGAAAAAGGTGAGCAGATTCGCACAGCTATCTGCAACGGACAGGCTTCACATGTACAAGCAGTTGGTAAAGGTGGTCTATTAGTATCACTCGCTCGATTAAGCGCTTACTACCAGCTTGGTTTAAAAGTCTCATTAAATGTTTCTAACGCTCAATTATTTAGTGAAACACAAGGAAGATATCTCATTACTGTCAAGAAAGGTCAAACGTTACCAGTCGACAACGCAGTTAAAATAGGTAGTTTGATTTCAGAACCTAAGTTTGAAGTTACAAATGAGCAGATAACTCTTTCACGTGACGTGAAAGAACTCAATCAACAGTGGGAAGGAGCAATTCCTCAATGTATGACTACAACGGATTAAATGAAGAATGCGGTGTATTTGGAATTTGGGACCATTCGGAGGCAGCACAACTAACATATATGGGGTTACATAGTCTGCAACACCGCGGTCAAGAAGGCGCAGGTATCGTCTGTTCTAATGGTGACGAATTCGTAAATGAACGAGGTCTGGGACTGTTGACTGATGCGATAAACAAGGTAAAGATGAACCGCCTTCAAGGATACAACTATGCGATTGGTCACGTGCGCTATGCGACCTCAGGAAACAAAGGTATTGAAAATATACAGCCATTTCTCTATCACTTCTACGATATGAGCGTCAGTGTTTGTCATAACGGGAACCTTATTAATGCTCAAAGTTTGCGTCAAGATTTAGAGCGACAAGGCGCTATCTTTCATTCCTCATCAGATACAGAAGTGATCATGCATTTAATTCGTCGTAGTAAGAAAGAGACTTTTGAAGAAGCATTGAAAGAAAGTTTGAAAATAATAAAAGGTGGTTTCACCTTTGCAATATTGACTAAAGATGCTTTATATGGAGCGGTGGACCCCAATGCTATCCGCCCCCTTGTAGTAGGACAAATGTCTACAGGCGCATACATCATCGCCAGTGAAACTTGTGCCATCGACGTCTTAGGTGCGAAATTCGTTCGAGATATTCACGCAGGAGAGTACGTCGTTATTAACGACGACGGTATACGTGTCGAATCATATACAGATCAAACGACGACTGCCATTTCTGCGATGGAGTATATTTATTTCGCCAGACCTGATTCAACGATAGCAGGTAAAAACGTTCATGCCGTTCGAAAAGCTTCAGGTAAACGCTTGGCAAAGGAAAGTCCGGTGGATACGGCAGATATGGTCATTGGTGTTCCTAATTCATCTCTCTCTGCTGCTTCAGGATATGCTGAAGAAATAAAGTTACCTTATGAAATGGGGCTAGTTAAAAATCAATACGTCGCTCGCACATTTATTCAGCCAACGCAAGAGCTCCGTGAACAAGGCGTTCGTACGAAGTTATCGCCGGTTAAAGACATTGTGCAAGGTAAAAATATTGTTCTAGTTGATGATTCAATCGTTCGTGGAACTACAAGTAAGCGCATCGTTCGTATGTTAAAAGAAGCTGGAGCGATGGAAGTGCACGTACGTATCGCTTCTCCAGAATTCATGTTCCCGAGCTTCTACGGCATTGATGTGTCAACTACTGCTGAACTTATTTCAGCTCATAAAACGCCTGAAGAAATTAGTGAGCACATTGGTGCTGATTCCGTAGCTTACCTTTCTGTAGAAGGACTGATAGAGTCAATCGGTCTAGATGTTGATGCACCATATAAAGGTTTATGTGTTGAAAGTTTCACTGGTGATTATCCAGCAGGTTTATACGACTATGAAACAGATTATAAAGCGAGCTTAAGCCCTAAGCAGAAAGCATATCTCAATGAGCATAAACAATACTTTGATAGTGAGGGGAATTACAATGTCTAAATCTTATCAAGAAGCAGGAGTCGACATTCATGCTGGCTATGAAGCGGTTGAACGCATGCGTGGGCACGTAGAACGAACTTTGCGTTCAGAAGTTTTAGGAGGATTAGGCGGTTTTGGCGCGACATTTGACTTATCACAGCTCAATATGAAAGCACCAGTTCTCGTTTCTGGAACGGATGGTGTAGGTACGAAACTCAAGTTAGCGATTGATAACGACAAACATGATTCAATTGGAATTGATGCAGTTGCTATGTGTGTGAATGACATCTTAACAACTGGCGCAGAACCTTTATATTTCCTCGACTATATTGCTGCGAATAAAGTTGTGCCCGAAGTCATTGAACAAATTGTCAAAGGGGTAAGTGATGGGTGTAGAGAGACGAACACTGCGCTCATCGGCGGTGAAACTGCTGAAATGGGTGAAATGTATCATCAAGGAGAATACGATGTAGCTGGCTTTGCAGTAGGTGCAGTAGAAAAAGATGAATATATTGATGGTTCCACGGTAGAAGAAGGACAAGTCATTATAGGTTTAGCTTCTAGCGGTATTCATTCAAACGGATATAGTCTGGTTCGACGCTTAATCGATCAATCAGAAATTGATTTGCAAGCCCAGTTTGAAGATGGACGAACTTATTTAGAAACCTTCTTAGAACCTACACGACTATACGTTAAACCAGTGTTAGCTGTAAAAAAAGAAGTTAAGATTCACGCTATGACTCATATTACTGGTGGTGGTTTCTATGAGAACATACCACGTGCGTTACCAGAAGGGGTGTCTGCCGTAATAGACACGACAGCTTTTCCGACACCGGAAGTCTTTGAATGGATAGAATCACAAGGCGAAATAGAACGCGATGAAATGTATAGTATCTTCAATATGGGAATTGGCTTTACATTAGTAGTTGATAAAGATGATGCTGCAAGAGTGATAGATATACTCGGTCAACATAGCGTTGACGCCTATGAAATTGGACATATTACTAAAAGTGACGAGCCACTTGAATTGAAAGGTGTTTAATATGGTGAAAATAGCACTATTTGCCTCAGGTTCAGGCACTAACTTTGAGAATATAATGCAACGGGTTGAAGATGGACAACTTCCAAACATTGAAGTCACAGCATTATATACTGATCATGAGAACGCAAAATGCATAGAACGTGCACGACATTTCGATTTGCCCGTTCATATCAACGAATTAAACCAATTTGAAGATAAGAGAGCATATGAGCGTAAAATTCTAGATTTATTGACTACCGAACAAGTTGACTGGATTGTACTGGCGGGTTATATGAAGCTCATTGGTCCTACTATATTGTCCGTTTACGAAGGTCGTATCTTAAACATCCATCCATCATTGTTACCGAAATATAAAGGGAAAGATGCGATTGGACAAGCGTTCAACAGTGGAGATAGTGAAACTGGTACGACAGTGCATTACGTAGATAGTGGGATGGATACAGGGCAAATTATAGAACAGAGTCGTTGTCCCATTTTAAAAAATGACACGAAGGAAGAATTAGAAAACAGAGTTAAATCATTAGAATATGAACTTTATCCCAAAGTGATTGCTAGAGTGATTCAATAAGAAAGGCGAGTGACAGAATGAAGAAAGCAATTATTAGTGTATCTAATAAAGAAGGAGTAGTAGAATTTGCGCGAAACTTAAGTGAATTAGACTATGAGCTCTATTCCACTGGGGGAACGTTACAAGCCATTGAAGCAGGTGGAGTAAAGGTCAAATCAATTTCCGAACTGACTCAGTTTGATGAGATTATGGATGGGCGTGTCAAGACTTTGCATCCCGCTGTCCATGGAGGAATACTAGCTGATCGTGATAAAGAAGAGCACATTCAACAATTGAAAGAGAACGAAATTGATTTAATCGATATGGTAGTAGTAAACTTATATCCTTTCAAAGAAACTGTAGCTAACCCTAATGTTACAGAGAGCGATGCAATTGAGAATATTGATATTGGTGGCCCAACTATGTTGAGAGCAGCTGCCAAAAACTTCAAACATGTGGCGACAGTAGTTGATCCATCTGACTACGACGAAGTTATCAAGCGTATTAAAGCTGACCAATTAGATGAAGCCTATCGTAAATCATTGATGATTAAAGTGTTTGAGCATACAAATGATTACGATCATGCAATAGTGAATTTCTTTAGCGGTAAAAGAGAAGATTTGAGATACGGTGAGAACCCTCAACAGGCTGCTTACTTTGTAAGACAATCTAATGCTGCTAATACGATTGCAGGTGCCAAGCAACTTCATGGTAAGCAATTAAGTTTCAATAATATCAAAGATGCTGATTCAGCGCTTTCACTCGTTAAGAAGTTTAATGAACCTGCAGCAGTAGCCGTTAAACATATGAATCCTTGTGGTGTAGGCGTAGGTGAAACGATTAATGAAGCATATGAACGTGCTTATGAAGCGGATAGTCAATCTATTTTTGGTGGTATCGTTGCTTTAAATAGAACAGTTGATCAAGAACTCGCTGAATCGCTACACAGTATCTTCTTAGAGGTTGTCATAGCACCCGACTTCACTAAGGAAGCATTAGATATACTTCAACAGAAGAAAAATATTCGTTTATTAGAAATTGACATGACGATTAACGAAGATGAAGAAGAATTCGTTTCCGTCTCAGGTGGCTATTTAGTCCAAGAGAAAGATCATTCATCAATAGGTAGAGATGAAATGAAAGTCGTTACTGAAGCTCAACCTAGTGAAGCTCAGTGGGATGCTATGCTATTAGGATGGAGAGTTGTTGCTGCTGTTAAAAGTAACGCGGTTATCTTAAGTAACCCACGACAAACTGTCGGTATAGGCGCGGGTCAAATGAACCGCGTGGGTTCTGCTGAGATAGCAATTGAACGTGCAATTGATATTAATGAAGAAGTGGTAATGGTGTCTGATGGTTTCTTCCCTATGGATGACACTGTTGAGTTAGCTGCAAAACATGGTATTAAAGCTATCATTCAACCAGGTGGTTCGATTAAAGATCAAGATTCTATAGACATGGCTAATAAACATGGCATAGCTATGGTCACTACTGGTGAACGTCATTTTAAACATTAATTGATTGGAGGGTATAAGATGAAAGTGCTAGTAATTGGTGCTGGCGGACGCGAACATGCTTTAGCTTATAAGATTAATCTATCGCCTTTAGTAAGTGAAATACATGTGATTCCTGGCAATGATGCAATGACTCATATCGCTCAAACTCACCCGGAAATAGGGGAGAGCGCGCACGAAGAAATCATTGAGTTTGCAGAGCAACAGGGTATAGATTGGGTTATCATCGGTCCGGAACAACCCTTAATTGATGGTTTAGCGGATAAACTAGAAGCTAAAGGTATAAATACTTTCGGCCCGAATGAAGCAGCTGCTCAAATTGAAGGTTCAAAGCGCTTCGCTAAACACCTTATGGCAAAGTATGACATACCTACTGCGCAGTATTATGAAAGTCATTCTAAACAGGAAGCGTTAGATTACCTCTCACAATGCGACTATCCTATCGTATTGAAGAAGGATGGTCTTGCTGCAGGTAAAGGTGTAATTATAGCAACTAATCGTGAAGAAGCGATAGCAGCTATTGAAAAATTACATGACAGTGAAAATGAAGTCGTCGTATTTGAGGAATATTTAGAGGGAGAAGAATTCTCTCTAATGACGCTCGTAAATGGTGATTATGCTGTACCTTTCGATTGCATAGCCCAAGATCACAAGCGTGCATATGATAATGATCAAGGGCCTAATACAGGAGGGATGGGGGCGTACTGTCCTGTGCCACATATCGATAACTCCGTCATTAAAGAAACTAATCAGCAGATAGCGCAACCTATTGCGCAATCTTTAAAGAGTGAAGGCTATCATTTCTTTGGATTACTTTATATAGGAGCTATGCTTACAAACGAGGGGCCTAAAGTTATAGAATTTAATGCGCGCTTTGGTGATCCAGAGGCACAAGTATTGCTGAAGCGTATGGAAAGCGATCTCATGCAACATATCATAGATTTAAAGAATAAACAGCCTATTCAGTTTAAGTGGAGAGATTCATCAATAGTTGGCGTGATGTTAGCCTCTAAAGGGTATCCAGGAAGCTATGAAAAAGGTAAAAAAGTAAGTGACTTTGAGACGAATAACGGTACGTATTTCGTCAGCGGATTAAAGCGCGAGGATGGTCATTTCGTTACTTCTGGTGGACGCGTGGTCCTAGCGCTAGGTGAAGGCAAAGATATTGCTACGGCTAAAAGAGAAGCTTATAAAGCGGTCAATGCGATAGAAAATGAAGCATTGTTCTATCGAGAAGATATAGGAAACAAAGCAATTCATTAATGTCATATTATTAACTTCAAGTACAGAATAGTTATTACGTAATATTTAAGCTATGTAAAAACTAGAGTAAAACCTTTAGTGGTAGGGAGCGGGCCAGAAATCTTTTTATTCAAATTAGATTTCTGTCCCGCTCCCTTTTTGTTGAGGCCCCACCCCAACTCGCAGTGCTTGTAGAAACTGGGAGTTAATGTAATGTTTCAGCCTCTTTCAGCAGCTTGGCAGTAGATGACTGATTTGAAAACGCGCTTGTATCAAGCTTTTTTCAATTCTAGTCATCCTTGCCGGGGCGGGACTACGAAATCTTTTTATTCAAATTAGATTTCTGTCCCGCTCCCTCTTTGTTGGGGCCCCACCCCAACTCGCAGTGCTTGTAGAAACTGATTTATCAGTTTCTCTTTGTTGGGGCCCCCTGCTCAAATGCTATACGTTTTTGCCTCGACCTCTTGAAACGATTTAATCATATTGGTTTGATAAACTGTAATACCAAAGTGAGTATAATATTCTAAAGTGCTGATGGAAGCTTTGCTCCTCAACACTGAAATTCGCTTGACATATTACCAATTATGACTCCTTACATCTTGAATGGCTGTGATAGGTAGCCAGTGGGGTAATGAGCAGCTTAACACGATTAAGAGTAAGATGATTATAACAAATAACACGTCCTTATAAGAAAAAGGAGCTTTATAGTAATATGTTCTAGGACCATCTTGAAATCCCTTCTTTTCCATAGCGACAGAAAGTTGATGAGCTCTGCGAATATTTTGGCTTAGCAGCGGAATAAACATATGTTTTAATCGCTTCAAGCCTTTATAATGTTGTCGATCCACGACTTGATACCGCATTTTTAAAGAATGTCTAAGCTGAATAAATGACGAAAGCATGATAGGTACCATGCGTATAGCTGCCATGAATGCGTAGGCAAATTTCGGTTTGACCTTTAAATGCTGCATAACACTATAGAAAATCATCACAATCTCTGACGTCAAGGATATCAGTATTCCTAAACATGAGACAGTTATGAGTCGCAATGTGAGATGTATACCTCTTACGAAGCTCTCACGTGTAATATGTAGAAAGCCTAGCTTGAACCACGTATGGGTACCTTCACCGTAAAAAATCATGGATAAAGAAGAAATGAGCGCGAAAAGAAATGTAAAGATAATAAAAGCTGCAAAAACTTTGAATTTCACTCCATGAAAGAGAACTAAAAAGAGAAACATGAACAACGTACTATATATAATGACGTCAAATTGATGTACAAAAATAACAAAGAAAAAGAGTAAGATGGCTACCACAATTTTAGTGATAACATTGACATCATCTACGAACGTATGACGTACTTTAAAGGCTTCAAACATTATCTTCACCCGTCTTTCTAACTTCTAGCAAGGTTTGATCTTCAACATGAAATCGTCGTGTTGGGTAACGAGATATAATCTCTGGATCATGTGTGATCATTATAATCGTTTGCCCGTTTTGAACGCGCTCTTGAAAAAGCTGAATTAAGTTAAATGTGTTATGACTATCTAAACCGAAAGTAGGTTCATCTAACATGATGATATCAGCAGGAGAACTTAGTGCTGTAGCAACACTTAATCGTCGCTTTTGACCGATAGATAGTTCAAACGGGTGTTGAGCGCGCACTTGAGATAAATTTAACAACTCTAGCATTTGTTCCGTCTTTAATTTGGCTTGTTCTTTGTCTTTTTGACTAAACTGAATATGTATTTCATCGTATACGGATTGAGTAATAAATTGTAGTTCTGGGTTTTGATAGACTAAATACATATGTTTAGCAGCCTCTTTTATTTTACGTATGGGTTGCTGATGGTAATACATCTTACCATCGTAAGAGATGAGTTGCATCATCGATTCGAAAAGCGTGGTTTTTCCTGCGCCATTTTGACCTGTAATCGTAATCCATTCACCAGGCGCCACTGAGAAATCTTCTATAGAAATCAATGCTTGTTTATTACGTCGGATTACCCCATTCTTATAAGTGAAAGCATATTCTTTAGTAGCGTCGTTGTTAGCGGTTAGAACCGGTTCTGGCGCATGCTCCCAAGCACGTGGATGCCAAACGCCATATTCACTAAGTAATCGTTCGTGGTGTTGTAGTATTTTTTCAGGTGTATCATCCGCGATGATTTCAGCATTATAATTTAACAAAATAACGCGGTCGATGTGTTCCCAAATATGCTCTACTTTATGCTCCACGATAACTACTGTTTGATTTTTCCAGAAACGTTTGATTTTATTCCACAGCTCAGTTGTAGATTTAGTATCTAACATGGCAGTCGGTTCATCTAAGAAGAGTGTATCCGCTTGTTGTAGTAGAGTCTCAGCTATAGCTAGCTTTTGTTTCATTCCGCCACTCAGTTTGTTTACATATTGATTTGGATTAACTGTCAAATCTACTGATCTTAATGCTTTATCTATCGCTTCATCCATATCAGATCGAGGCACTTGTCTATTTTCTAGTATGAAAGCAAGCTCCTCTTTGACCTTAGGCATACAAAATTGTGTGTCAGGATCCTGAAAGATCATGGCGCAGTGTTTATCAATATTTAATCTATCATATTTCATTGGTAGTTCTATTAAATCCGGAACTATGCCACTGAGTACATTTAATAATGTACTCTTGCCTGCCCCTGATGGGCCAAGCAAGAGTACTTTTTCTTTATCTTCAATTGTGAGGTCTAAGCCATCAAAGATCTTATGGTCTGCATTAGGATACTTAAGGCGTAAATTTTTTATAGATAACACGTTATCGACTCCTCACAGGTTATCGTAATCATTCTTGGAAGCTGGACGGAAGAGTTTCGTCACTCCGGTTTGATCTAAAGCTTTTACAATGTAATAGGATAATAAACCGGCTACTAATATTCCACCTAATAATCTAAAAATGATATACAACGATAGGTTCCAACCACTCAATTCATTTAAATAACCGTAAGCAAAATCAAGCGGTAAAGTGATGATGGCAGCCATAAACCCACTCAACATAGAAACCATCGCACTGCGTGATTTATAACGGAAAATGAGAAAGACGATTTCACAAGCAAGCCCTTGAAGTAAACCATAGATTATCGTAGGCACGTCGAATCGACCCATAACGATAGTCTCACCTGCACCTGCAGCAAATTCAGCTAGGATAGCGATTCCAGGTTTAGGAATGATCAAATAGGCCACGACTGCAGCCATAAACCACATTCCATACACCACTTCTTCAATATGTAAACCAGTAATCTTTGAAAAATCGTATACGAAGTGCCACACGTTATAAATAATTGCGAAGACAACTGCAACTAATACTGTGACGAGTATATCTGATAATTTTAAACCTCTTGTCATTACTATTTCCTCCCAATAAAAAACGCACAACCTAATCTAGTAGAGTTGCGCGAATAAGCATTATCTATTAACAGAGATTGAAAGAACAAGATTGTTAGGTCTTATCATGGTTAAAGAAGAAATAACCAATGAATTACTACTCATTAAGACCGCTAGTTCAACTTTAGTCAAGTGCGTATCGATAGAGTTTACAGAGACATAAGTGTTCCAGTCAACCTCTTTAAGGCGTCAATATAGTTCCACTTTCCTACGCTAGTATCATCTAGATCAGGTTCAAAGGGTTTGAGGTCTTACCTCATCTCAGTTTTAACAAAACACCCCTAGTGCGAATATAGTATTTTAGTTATTTCTAATGTAGAACGTAAGATAATGGTTGTCAAGGCTTTTTAAGTTAATGATGTGATAGTAAAATGTGTCTTGTTTGATTATTAACGAGATAAAGACAGTCAAATTTGACAGGTGTATTGCTAATATTGTTCTCTAACTCTCAGTAATATTTTGTATTGATGAGTGATGTTTGATGTTAAGAATTTAGTATGTGATGGCTACATATGTAAAAGGGGAGGGTTTAGCACGTGATGTTAAAGACTAAGTAAAGTGGTTCTCACTACATATTAAAAAACATACTGAGATGAGGGAGCGGGACAGAAATCTTTTTTCAAATTAGATTTCTGTCCCGCTCCCTCTTTGTTGGGGCCCACCCCAACTCGCTGTGCTTGTAGAAACTGGGACTTAAAGGTCTTTGACTAGAGGAAAAAAGAGGCTGGGAGATAAATCCCAGCCTCTTCAACATCTCGGCAGTAGATGACTGATTTGAAAAAGCGCTTGTATCAAGCTTTTTTCAATTCTAGTCATCCTTGCCGGGGCGGGACCACGAAATCTTTTTATTCAAATTAGATTTCTGTCCCGCTCCCTCTTTGTTGGGGCCCCACCCCAACTCGCTGTGCTTGTAGAAACTGATTTACCAGTTTCTCTTTGTTGGGGCCCCCGCTCAAATCCTAAACGCTTAAGTCCCGACCTCAGTTAAATATCGTCTATAAGCAGTAGCTGGTTAGCACAAGGATGTCGAAGTTTTGAATTGAGTAAGCTACTGCTTATTGATTTGAACACTTTATTAATAATATGAAAAATTGATTAATGTTTCGAGTTGTGAGTAGAGCGCTCATTATCGAACACTCATGTCGACATCGCGTGGGGACGATGGGTTTTAATCTAAAGTATCTTGAACATTTTGCTCTGTTTCTTGATCATCAGTTCTACTTTGTTCTTTTTTCTCTTTTAATTCTTCTTCTTTCTCTTTAGCTTGTTGTGCTGCATTTTTATTTGTTTCTTCAGTGCTCATTGAACACCACTCCTTTATAGTTATCTTGTAATAAGTATACCCTCTATCTAAGAAGTTTACACGTGGTTTTACTGTAATCCGTTTGTTGTCTTGTATATTTGGTAATATGTTATGTATAGTGAGAGAAAGTAAGGTGTAATTATCATATTGTTGCTTATCAGGAGTATAACTTTGTCAGACTTATTAATAGATCGCACTGCTATTTACTATATGTGAAGAGAATAAGTAGTAATGGTTTAGCCCTATTAATGGTAAACTCTTCATAGAGCGTAGTTATTTAGACACCTTACATCTGTAATAAGTAAAGTATAAAGAGATAAGACCATGGTCCTATTTCTCGCAAAAGTTGAAGACAGGTGTAACTTTCTCATATATAATTGTTCTGAGGTGAAATGAATGTCTTTCCTTAAGAAACACGCCGAAATAATATATAGCTATATTATAGGACTTGTAGCTTTTTTAATCGGCCTTATTATATTTTTAAACTTATCATATATACATAGCTTAAATGGTAAAGATAAGATTAGTTTGCATATCGACGATACATGGGACTTCGTCAATGCATTCTTTGCTGAAATCTTGAGAGTTATGAGTATATTTATAGGTAGTTTTCCTGTTGTCAGTGCGATATTAATCATATTATTTGGTCTATTGCTCATAGGCATTGGCACGTTGCTGTATAGGTCAACGGCATATGATTATGATATCTCCATATTCTTTTTAGTTATCGGAATATTATTCTTTTTAATAACTCTTGTCCTCATGACGCAAGTCTATAGTTTCTTTGCGGTAGTTTTTGTCATTCCATTTGTTATTCATATCGGTTATATCGTCTATAAAGATGAGTTAGATAGCCATCATCGAAAATATCATTATCTTTGGATTATCTTTGCTTACGGTTTAGCTTATCTTATCACTCAAGTTGTGCTATATGGCCGTATAGATAGTAATGACATTATTCCTATTGATATTATTAGTGTCAATACGTTCTTTCTCATCATGTGGTTATTAGGTCAAATGTCTATTTGGAATTTCCTCTTCCTTCGTCGCTCTTTACCGCTTACTAAACAAGAATTAGGAGAGGAAGAACCTGAGTTATCAAGAACACAAAAAGACTCAGTGACGAGTCAAACGAAAGAACGCATTAAACATCTGCAAGATAAAACGAATGAATTCACTCACAACACACGGCGCAGTATGGATTTAGAGAAAATGCGCAATAAAAAGAATCAGTTTGTTGATAAATGGAAAAAACGAATTGATATACAAGAAGATGATGTTCCTAACTGGATGAAACGACCTAAGTGGCTTAAAACGCTATATGTAGAACTCATTTGTGGCGCTATTATGTTGTTCTTCACACTCATTGAATTCAATAACCGCAACTCTTTATTTATGTCTGGTAAATGGGATTTATCGGAAACACAATACGTCGTCGAGTGGATCACATTATTACTATTAATGTTCGTCATGATTGCTTACATCATCACTACGTTAACAAATTACTTTAAGCGACAATTGTACTATTTACATTTATTTATAATCAGTGGTTTATTCTTTAAATTAATCACTGAATTCATCAATATTATGATACATGGCCAATTGTTTTCTACGTTTATCACTCCAATTCTTTTTATTATGCTAATAGCAGTTATAGTAGCGTTCGTAATTAAATTGAGAGAACCTGATAAAAACAATAGATCGTTGAAATAATTTAATCTAATAGTGTGTTCTATCGAATATTGTTATTGGGTGAGATGGCACGCGAGGCAATCATACACAACGTTGATTAAAAAGCGGGAGCGGGACAGAAATCTTTTTATTCAAATTAGGTTTCTGTCCCGCTATTTTTTTAAATTTGGATCTCTAAAACTTAAGTCGAAACGAGATCTTAGACAAGCGCGAAGAAAATACAACTTAAACTTTAAGTAATCAGATCTTTTTACCGATTAACAACAAAGGATAGAGTACTCGTCCATGAAACTCATAACAGTACTTCTTAGGGGAACATACTGAGAGATATTTAATTTGACTTATAAATTGCAATGGCATTTAATTACATGTCGTGAACGCTCTGAGAGAGAATACGATTGTTATCGCTAATTGAGATAACATACGATTGCGTTTACAAGTATTCGGTGCTAAGTTGATGTGTTAAAATATTAATTAATTATAGTTTATCTAGCGTATTATTCAGTTATTGAGATTAAAGTCAAACCTTTCTCCGCCACTAAGAAAGGTTTTTTAAAATGGTAATCAATGATTATGATAGTGGATAATTCAATGGTGCCTTTATGTACTATTATTAACAACCCAGATGTGCCAGTCTGAATTGATATGAATCTAAGATTAGAAAAAGGAGTGAAGATGAAAGTGAAAAAAGCAGTGTTAAACAGGGGCAAGGAAACGAAATATCTCAACCATTATCCTCTTGTTGAAGAAAATGATTTGTATGACTACGACCATCTGAAAGAAGGAGAGCTCTTTCAAATTGTAGACCATCGAAATAAATATGTAGGAACGGCTTACGTAGGATTTCAACATAAAGGTATAGGTTGGATAATTAGCTACGATGCTCAAGTCAATATCGACGCATCTTTCTTTGAAACATTATTTCTGCAAGCTAAAGCAGAACGTGAATATTTCTATAATATCGACGGTACTAATGCCTTTCGACTATTTAATGCGGAAGGAGATGGCATTGGTGGGTTAACGATAGATAATTATAATGGACATCTACTTATTCAATGGTACTCTAAAGGTATTTACAAATTTAGATACCTTATTCTTCAAGCCATGCGAAATGTATTTCAATTTACTTCTATTTATGAAAAAATGCGTTTTTCTAATCATCCTTATGAAGGTGGTTTTGTAGAAGGGCGCGAACCGGAATTTCCAATTGTGATTGAGGAAAACTTCACTTTCTACAATATCAATCTCGATGATGGCATGATGACAGGATTATTCTTAGATCAGAAAGAAGTTCGTAAAAAGTTACGTGATCAGTTTGTTGACGGCAGAGATGTACTGAATTTATTCAGTTACACAGGAGCTTTCTCTGTAGTCTCAGCTAAAAGAGCTAACTCAACTACCAGTGTAGATTTAGCAAACCGCTCTCGAGAGTTAACTGAGGAGAACTTTGGTGTAAACGGCATTGACCCTCAAACACAATATATTTATGTGATGGATACTTTTGATTACTTTAAATACGCTAAACGCCATCATATAAGTTACGATACGATAGTCATTGATCCTCCTAGCTTCGCACGTAACAAGAAGAAAACTTTTTCAGTATTGAAAGATTACGACAAGTTGATCTCCAATGCTTTAGATATCATACGGCCTGATGGTAACTTACTACTTTGTACAAACCACAGTGAATTCACGAAAAAGCAATTTAAGAAAGTCATTCAAGCTACGCTTGCTCAACATAATAGAGCATATGAAATTGTAGAAGTAATGGGCCTACCTAAAGATTTTAAGACTCACCCTCATTACAAACCTTCAAAGTATTTAAAAGCAATTTTCATTCAACTTAAATAAAATTTGTAAATTCGGGTAAGTAAGCATGTGAAACTATTGATTGAGGAGCGATATTAATGAGTTTTAAAAATAAAATTACTAACGACGTTACGAACAAAATAGGTAGTAAAGTATTAAATATGGAAGAAATTAAGGATAAAAGTAACATTCCGACTTCGGAACACGAATTAAATGAACGTCATAAACGAGCGTTGTCACTAATTAAGAAAAAGTCACTTCTGTCTTCAAGTATGAGCGTTGTACCTATACCGGGACTTGATTTTGGTGTCGATATCAAGTTAATGAGAGATATCATTGAAGACCTAAACAAACTTTATGGATTAGATCATAAACAAGTCAACTCTCTAGGAGACGATACTAAGCAACGAATTCTTTCTGCAGCAGCAATACAAGGTAGTCAGTTTGTTGGAAAGAAAGTATCGAACGCAATCCTTAAAGTAGTGATTAGAGATGTGGCTAAACGCGCTGCAGCGAAACAGACTAAGTGGTTCCCAGTGGTTGGACAAGCAATATCAGCTTCAATTAGCTTTTATTTTATGAAAAAATTAGGCGAAGATCATATGCAGAAATGCGAAAATGTTATTAAATCACTTTGGTAGTGAAAACAGTTTCATAAATAGGTGAAATCTTCTATAAATGTTATAACAACTAGGGTTTAACGAATTGAATTTAAATTCAGATTTTGGTAATGTTTACTTATAAGGCTAAGAAAGTTTTATATCATCGAACGATTTTACTATACGAAGGAGACAGCGGATTATGGAACAGAAATCATATGTAATTATCGACGAAACAGGCATTCATGCACGTCCGGCTACAATGCTTGTACAAACAGCTTCTAAGTTTGATTCAGATATTCAATTAGAGTACAACGGTAAGAAGGTTAATTTAAAATCTATTATGGGGGTTATGAGCTTAGGTGTAGGTAAAGATGCAGAGATAACTATCTATGCTGATGGTAGCGATGAAGGCGATGCTATTGAGGCAATCACAGAAATATTATCTAAAGAAGGTTTAACAGAATAATATGTCTAAACGTCTTACTGGCATAGCTGCTTCTGATGGTGTAGCTATAGCACGAGCATATTTACTTGTTGAACCAGATTTATCCTTTGAAAATGACAAGGTTGCTCAAGTAGAGCCCGAATTAGATAAATTTCGAGATGCTATCAATACTTCTAAGATAGAATTAACTAAGATTCGTAACAATGCTGAAAAGAACATTGGCCCAGATAAAGCGGCGATATTTGATGCGCACTTACTTATTCTCGACGATCCTGAGATAATTAAACCAGTCGAAGATAAGATAACGCACGATCAGGTCAATGCACCTACAGCTTTAACCGAAGTCACTTCTCAATTTGTAACGATATTTGAATCTATGGACAATGAATATATGAAAGAACGTGCTGCAGATGTACGAGATGTTTCTAAACGTGTGTTAGCACATATCTTAGGTGTCGAGTTACCTAATCCTAGCATGATAGATGAGAACGTCGTGATTATTGGTAATGATTTAACACCGTCAGATACCGCTCAACTCAACAAGCAATATGTACAAGGGTTTGTAACTAACATTGGTGGTAGAACATCTCACTCAGCTATCATGAGTCGTTCTATGGAAATTGCTTCAGTCGTTGGTACACATACCATCACTCAAGAAGTCCAACAGGGAGACATGGTTATTGTAGATGGACTGACTGGCGAAGTTATTATCAACCCTACTGACGATGAAGTTATTGCTTATGAAAATAAAAGAGAACGGTTCTTCAAAGATAAAGAAGAGTTAAAGAAACTGAAAGATGAAGAAACTGTTACAGTAGATGGCGTTCACGCTGAGCTAGCAGCTAATATTGGTACATCAGAAGATTTAACAGGTGTTATTGATAATGGCGCTGAAGGTATCGGTTTATATCGAACAGAGTTTCTCTATATGGGTAGAGATGAAATGCCTTCAGAAGACGAGCAATTTGAAGCGTATAAGACTGTGCTAGAGCAAATGGAGAATAAGCGCGTAGTCGTTCGTACTTTAGATATTGGTGGAGATAAAGAGCTGCCATATTTAAACCTACCGAAAGAAATGAATCCATTTCTTGGCTACAGAGCGATACGCTTATGTCTCAATCAACCTGAGATCTTCCGTCCACAACTGCGTGCGCTATTAAGAGCATCTACTTATGGCAAACTAAGTATCATGTTCCCTATGGTAGCAACTTTACAAGAGTTTAGAGATGCAAAACGTATTCTTAATGAAGAGAAGGCTAATTTACAACAAGAAGGTGTAGAAGTAGCAGAAGATATAGAACTTGGTATCATGGTAGAAATTCCTGCAACGGCAGCTTTAGCTGATATATTTGCTAAAGAAGTTGACTTCTTTAGTATAGGTACGAATGACCTTATACAATATACGATGGCTGCTGATAGAATGTCTGAGCGTGTGTCATACCTATATCAACCTTACAACCCATCTATCTTAAGATTAGTCAAACAAGTTATAGATGCTTCTCATAAGGAAGGTAAATGGACAGGTATGTGTGGCGAAATGGCAGGAGACGAAACTGCTATACCATTATTATTAGGGTTAGGACTAGATGAATTTTCAATGAGTGCTACCTCTATATTAAAAGCTCGCCGACAAATTATGAGTTTGAGTCAGAACGAAATGCGTGAATTAGCTCATCGCGCACTTGATTGCACTTCGGCTGACGAAGTACAGACACTCGTACAATCATATGTGAAGTAGATTGACAACTCAATTTAATAAACTATAGCTCTTCAAAAGCTCCCCTCATAGTGTTCATTGTTAATGAAAGCTGTGAAGGGAGCTTTTTTATATCCTCTGTAGTGTAGTTAAGTAACCATCATCTCAATTAGAATTGAAGGAAGCGGGACAGAAATCTTTTAGTAAAATTAGATTTCTCTCCCGCTCCCCTGTGGTTCTATAAAATTTAAACTATAATGACGACCATTTACAACTTTTTATACATAAGTAGAAAGAGAAATGATGAGTTTCTTATAGCGGTTTGACAGTGTCATGATTTCTACCAGATCTTCTGTATATTAGATTTTCACTTAAGGAAAAACTCGGGTGTTAACCTAATTAATATTAAAAGCTTTATTGATTTTATCCATATCGACAGAATACATCGGTTCGTTATCAAGCAGTACAAAAGGTGTGGCGAAAGCATCATAATCAATCATTTCGTTACGATAAGGGGGATGGTTGATATTCTTTTCAGTGTAATCAACGTGATGCTCGCTTAAATAATTTTTGAGAAATGTACAAGGCGGGCAATCATCCTGGGTGTAGATAACGATTTCGCTCATTAGTTAATCCTCCTCCAATTTCAAGTAGGCTCAGTTTATCACATTTAGTAGTACAGAGAAACTAGCAGATTCAATTTTACTTTTTAGTTTAGTAAAAGCGAGCGTTTGCATTAACTTAGTGTGCTCGTAACGAGAATAGTACAAGAGGCTGGGTCATAATGGTTTTTGACGAGAGAGAAAGAGGCTGGGACATAAATCCCAGCCTCTTCAATATCTCGGCAGTAGATGACTGATTTGAAAATGCGCTTGTATCAAGCTTTTTTCAATTCTAGTCATCCTTGCCGGGGTGGGACTACGAAATCTTTTTGTTCAAATTAGATTTCTGTCCCGCTCCCTTCAACATCTCGGCAGTAGATGACTGATTTGAAAACGCGCTTGTATCAAGCTTTTTTCAATTCTAGTCATCTTTGCCGGGGCGGGGCTACGAAATCTTTTTGTTCAAATTAGATTTCTGTCCCGCTCCCTTCAACATCTCGGCAGTAGATGACTGATTTGAAAATGCACTTGTATCAAGCTTTTTTCAATTCTAGTCATCCTTGTCGGGGCGGGACTACGAAATCCTTTTATTCAAATTAGATTTCTGTCCCGCTCCCATTTAGATGTGGCTCTGACTGTTACCTTTTTGATAGTCAAAGAAATGTCATTTAATTAGTGAACAGAATAATTTAATTTGAGTTTTTATAATTATATAATCCAAAGTATAAGTTGAGTTAAATAGAAATTTATTATTTAGGTGATAGGATGAATTCAATAGAAATTGCTCGCTTACTTACGGGAATGACGTTAGCAGTTCATATCATATTCGCCACTATTGGTGTTGGTATGCCGCTGATGTTTGCTATAGCTGAATTTCTCGGCATCAAGAAAAACGATGCTGAATATTTAACTTTAGCGCGACGCTGGGTTAAGGGGTATACCATTACAGTAGCAGTTGGTGTTGTAACTGGTACGATTATCGGTTTGCAACTTTCTCTATTGTGGCCTTCCTTTATGAAGATAGGAGGTCATGTTATCGCGTTACCTCTATTTATGGAGACATTCGCTTTCTTCTTTGAAGCTATATTTCTGAGCATTTATTTATACACTTGGGACCGTTTCAAAAGCCAATGGACACATCTCATTATTAGTATACCAGTCATACTGGGCGGTTCATTCTCAGCTCTCTTCATTACTTCAGTGAATTCGTTTATGAATACGCCAGCAGGTTTTGAAATGAAACATGGACGGATGGTTAATGTTGAGCCATGGGCAGCCATGCTTAACGATTCATTCTTAGTACGTTCCTTTCATGTTGTAGCAACTGCTTTAATGACTATGGCTTTTGTGCTCGCCGCTATAGCCGCGTTTAAGTTGCTTAAGAATAAATTTAAGAAAGACACTTCTTATCATAAAAAAGCATTAAAACTAACAATGATATTAGGACTAATCTTCACTATCGGTTCAATGATAGCAGGTGATGCTTCTGCCAAATTCTTGCATCAAGAGCAACCAGAAAAATTAGCAGCATACGAATGGCACTACGATACTGCTAGTCAGGCTGATCTGGTATTCTTCGGCATTTTAGATGAACATAAACAGGAAGTCTCAGGTGCAATTAAAATACCAGGGTTACTTAGTTTTCTCGCTGATAATAACGTGAATACTAAAGTAAAGGGAATGAATGATTTCAAGTCTAACGAATTGCCACCGATGATAGTACATTACTATTTCGATCTTATGGTAACAATGGGTGTCTTTTGCTTTATCGTATCAGCCATCTTCATATTGACAAGGTTATTCAAACGCTTAAGAACATGGACTTATTCAAGAATAATGTTATATCTAGGAGTATTGACCGGTCCAGCTGCATTATTAGCTATCGAATTTGGTTGGTTCTTAACCGAACAAGGTCGTCAACCATGGATCATTAGAGGATACATGAAAGTAGCTCAAGCAGCCACGGAAGCAGGTGGGCTTACGCTCGTGAGTATTCTGTTTGGCGTCCTCTATCTCGTATTATTATTTACTTCAGCCTATGTTATTATTCGTATGTTTAAAGACAAACCAGCTTACGAACTAATTGAAGAACTTTCCTCGAAAAGAGGTGATGCTTAGTGGATTACGCTCAAATTGGAATCTTAGTCTTATGGATATTCTTATTTTGCTACATTATCGTAGCTTCAATTGATTTTGGTGCGGGTTTCTTCACGTTACACGCTAAGATTACACACCAAGATAAACGCGTTAACCATCTTATTGCTAGATATTTAAATCCAGTTTGGGAAGTAACTAACGTCTTCTTCGTATTTTTCTTCGTAGGATTAGTTGGTTTCTTTCCAGATACAGCAAAGTATATGGGGACGGTACTGTTATTGCCAGCTTCAATTTCGCTCATTCTGTTATCGATTAGAGGAAGCTTTTATGCTTTTGAGAATTACGGGCCTGATACGAAATTACAATGGCTTGCAATGTATGCTTTAGCGGGGTTATTTATTCCTGCTTCATTAGCTACCGCATTAACTATTTCAGAAGGAGGATATATCACTAAGCATGGTGACCATTTAGATTTGAAATGGGCTGAACTCTTTCTCAGTCCCTTCTCATGGTCTGTAGTATTTCTAGCTATAATAACTGTGCTGTATATATCATCGGGCTTTTTAACTTTCTATGCTTCACGAGCTGAAGATTGGAGAGCATATAAGCTCGTACGATATTGGTTTATATTCTGGGGACCACCTATGATAGCCATGTCCTTGTTTGTATTTCTAACGCTAAGAATTCAGAACAGAGCCCATTTCTTAACGGCAGTACAAGATTATTGGTATATGTTTGTCATTAGTTTCATCTGCTTTATAGTGGCGCTCATATTAACTTTAGCTAGAAAAGCTCATGGTGTTGCCTTTATCATGGTAATCTTACAAATGTTCTTTGCTTTCTTCGGATATGGCATAAGTAAATTACCATATTTACTTTATCCCTACGTCACTATTGACCACGGCGCTGCAAATGGCGCGATGGCATTAGCATTAATTATCGCATTTATTGCAGGTCTAGTACTACTTATACCATCATTGTTATTATTAATGCGTTTATTTGTTTTTGATAAGGATTACGTAAAAGGAAAAAAATAAAATTTAATTTATAAGGTGAGAATGATTGAAATATGATTTGTTTTACTATACGCTAGTGACGTTAGAAAACTGTCAATCATTCTCATCTTAATTTTGGAGGAACTTTATGGATAAAGAATATGTAGTAATTGGGTTAGGGCGATTTGGAGGAAGCATCGTCCGTGAACTTAACGCATTAGATATGGATGTCATGGCTATCGACTCCAATGAAAATAGAGTTAATGAATATAGCGATATAGCTACGCATGCTGTTGTAGCAGATACTACTGATGAGGCAGTAATGAAAAGTTTAGGTATTCGTAACTTTGACCACGTCATCGTAGCTATAGGTGAGAATATTCAATCAAGCACATTAACTACTCTCATATTGAAAGAACTTGGAGTTAAAAAAGTAACGGCTAAAGCACAGAATGACTACCATGCTAAGATTTTAAATAAAATTGGTGCGGATACCGTGGTCCATCCTGAACGTGATATGGGGCGTCGTATCGCTCACAATGTAGCTAGTGCTAGTGTGCTAGATTACTTAGAGCTTGCAGATGAGCATTCTATTGTCGAAATTAAAGCTAGCGAGAAGATGGCAGGGCAATCCATAATAGACATGGATATACGTGCACAATACGGAATTAGTATCATAGCTATTAAACGCGGTAGGGATATTATCGTATCTCCAGACCCTAACATGAGTATCGAATTTGGTGATATTCTGATAATGATTGGTCATGATAACGACCTTAGTCGTTTTGAGAAAAAGGTAGTACGAGGTTAATAACTCTACAACACTACAATAAAAGCATTGAAGCTAGTAAGTTCAACACAAAGGTTTTGGACTAGCTCCAATGCTTTTTTTATTTGTCTTCTAGGTTTAGCTATATAAAGTTATGCTACTTATCAGCATAGTGCGTCATTGATAGGATTACGTACTTCGAACATTAAATATAACTTATTTAACTTGAAGCTTTTTTAGTTACTGAGGTTGAGACATAAATCCCAGAAAAAATAACACTCAGATGATTTAATTCATTTCATCTGAGTGTTTCTTCTTGGAAGCGGGACTACGAAATCTAATTTGAACAAAAAGATTTCGTAGTCCCGCCCCGGCAAGGATGACTAGAATTGAAAAAAGCTTGATACGAGCGCATTTTCAAATCAGTCATCTACTGCCAGGATGTTGAAGAGGCTGGGATTTATGTCCCAGTTTCTCTTTGGTGGGGCCCACCCCAACTCGCTGTGCTTGTTGAAACTGGTTTACCAGTTTCTCCGTGTTGGGGCCCCCTGCTCAAAGCCGAAACACTTTTGACTCGACCTAAGCTCTTACTACTATGATTTATCTCGTTGCTCTTTACTTTGTTTAAAACCTTTGTAAGAAGGTTTGAATTTACGTTTTCGTGAAGTACTTTCACCTTCATTAACTTTCATGATAACAGGTAAAATCATAGGTTTACGCGCTGTTTTGTCGTATAAATAGGGTTGTAAAGTTTCGATAATTGAAGATTTAATTTGATGCCACTGGATATCTTTATTTTGGTTTAACTTACCGATAACGTCAGTTTTAATTTTTCTCTGAGCGTCAAAGATGAGTTGACCTGATTCCCGCATATAGACGAAACCACGTGAAATGATATCCGGACCGGATAATAAGCGATTAGTATTAAAGTCTATACTCACTACAACGATGACTAAACCTTCTTCGGACAATAATTTACGATCTCGGATGACTACGTTACCTATATCTCCAATACCGCTGCCATCAACGAGAATATTTCCTGAGGGAATACGTCCAGCATATCGTGCGGAATCATGAGTTAACGCTAGTACATCTCCGATCTCGAACACAAATACGTTGTCAGGATCCACGCCACAATCTATGCCTGTTTGGCTATGAGCTTTTAACATGCGATATTCGCCATGAATAGGCAAGAAGAATTTAGGACGGAGTAAACGCAGCATAAGTTGCTGATCTACTTTAGAACCATGCCCAGACGTGTGAATATTGGACACTTTATTATGAATGACTTCAGCACCTGCTCGATATAAGGCGTTGATAGTACGATTAATGCTTTTCGTATTACCTGGGATAGGTGATGAACTAAAGACAACTGTATCTTCAGGAATAATTTTAATTTGTTTGTGGGTACCGTTTGCTATACGAGATAAAGCGGCCATAGGCTCACCTTGAGAACCGGTACATAAGATCAATAACTGATGCTTTGGTACGCTATTGATTTTATTTGGCTCGATAAATGTTTCAGGAGGCGCTTTAATATAACCTAATTCCATACCAATTTTAATATTGTTCTCCATTGATCGGCCAAAGGTCACAATTTTACGATTATATTTAATTGCCGCCTCAACAGCTTGTTGAACACGATAGATATTTGAAGCAAATGTCGCAAATATAATTCGGCCTGAACAATTCCTAAAGATTTTATCTACGTTTTGACCCACTTCTCTTTCACTCAACGTGAAGTCAGGAACCAGTGAATTGGTTGAATCTGACATGAGACAAAGAACCCCTTCTTCACCTAACTTCGCCATTTTAGCCATATTTGCTGGCTCGCCAACAGGAGTGAAATCAAATTTGAAGTCTCCTGTATGAACGATATTGCCTTCAGGTGTGTTAACTATTACGCCATAAGCTTCAGGGATACTATGAGTAGTTAAATAAAATGAAATTTCAAAGTGCTTAGATTTAATGACACTGCTTTCATCAATTTCATTGAGTGAAGTAGTGCGTAATAAATGATGTTCTTCAAGTTTATTACGTATTAATCCAAGTGCTAGAGGACCACCATAAATAGGTACGTTTATTTGTTTGAGTAAGTAGGGCACACCACCTATATGGTCTTCATGTCCATGGGTGATGAAACAGCCAACGATCTTATCTTCATTTTGTTCTAGATAAGTATAATCAGGTATCACATAGTCAATGCCCAAAAGATTATCATCAGGAAATTTGATTCCGGCATCAATAATGACTATTTCATCTTTATATTCAACAGCATAGGTGTTCTTACCGATTTCACCTAAGCCACCGAGCGCATATACTGCGACTTCATTCTTATGAATTTGTTTCATTATTCAGCTTGCTCCACATTGAAGTCTTCAGATTGTTTCTCATAGTCTAAATGTGCGCCCTCTAGTTTAGTTATATATTCAATATTATAATTACGATCTTTTAAATAACGTCTAACTTGTTCTTCTGTGCGAGCTTCAACATAAATCGTTTGAGTATTTTCACGTACGATAACCTCGTTGCGATTATGTTGGTAAAATACTTTAAATACTGCCATTTTAAATAGTTCCTCCTATAATTATATATTCTGTAAATTATTATCTTAATTATATTAAATGCCTTTGGTTAACTACGTGGAAAGACGGAGAAGTAATATGTTAGGATGTCACAACTTTCTCTGCTTTAAAAGGTATTGTTACAAAATATAAAGAGAACATACCAGCTTTCTGCCCAGTATGTTTCCAAAGGCGAATTATGTCGTTCATCAGCAAATTAGAATGTCAGACACTCTAATTTCAGTTATTTCTTATTCTACATTATGTAATTAAATAAATAAAGCAGTTTTATTCGTATTGAAGTTAGATGGTAAACGTTATCCATATACTTATGAAATTGTACAATTAGAATAAACTTTAAAGAAGCCTTTTACTGAGTGAGTAATGAGGAAATTAATGATGTTATAATAGCGGGGTTTGTCGGTATAAAGGGGGGGTATTTACTAGCAATTCAAAGCCATGTTTGACGGAGAGCAAATCAATTACGGAGAGTAAATCAATTAATGATGTCTTCCTACAAACATGACTATGCTGCTAGTATAGTAAGATGCGTTGTCAATTAATCATTTGAACATCAAAGAAAATCGCTTTTGTAAACAGAGCTGCTAAGCCTGTCTAAATCAGACTACATTACGGTTTTAACCTCTTCTGCATCACACGCTTATGTATGAAATAAGCTATTGTAACGCCTAGATACCACACTGGTGATAGAATAAATCCTATTAAAGTTTCTTGGTCGAAAAGCATAATTACGATAATAAATATAAAGAAAGCAATTACAGCATAAGCAGAAACAATTCCACCTGGCAGCTTGAATTTACTCGCCTTATGAAGTGCTTTGTCTTTCTTCACGTATTTCACATACGCACAAACAATTAGAATCCACACTGCAATCGTAATAGAAGTCGTAATGGCACTGATATAAATAAATACTTTCTCTCCATCTGGGATGATGTAATTAAGCACCACAGTTATAGAAATAAGTACGCACGTAACTAGCAATGCGTTGCGAGGAATGCCTCGTTTAGTTAATTTAACCATCATTTCAGGTGCTTGGTCATTATCTCCTAGACTAAAGAGGATACGACTATTTGTGAATATACCACTATTGGCCGACGACGCAGCTGATGTCAAGACTACTGAGTTAATGACTAACGCTGCAAATGGAATACCTGCTAGTGCAAATAAACTTACAAATGGACTGTTTTCTGGAATGATTTGTGTCCAAGGTACCACCATCATGATCACAGCAAGAGCGCCTACGTAGAATATGAGAATACGTAAAGGTACGCTATTAATTGCACGAGGAAGCGTTTTTTCAGGGTCTTTTGTTTCACCTGCAGTAATACCGATAAACTCAATTCCAATGAAAGCATAAACAGCCATTTGGAATGATAATAGGAAACCAGTTAGACCATGTGGGAACATCCCTCCATGAACGTATAAGTTAGAGAAAGAGGCGTGGCCATGCGGTGTCTTGAAAGATAAGACGACCAAGACGATCCCGACTACAATCAAAGCAAGTATCGTTACAACTTTAATGATTGCAAACCAAAATTCTAATTCTCCAAAAACTTTAGTACTCGTTAAGTTTAATGCTAATAACAGTAAAAGTACTGCAAAACAACTTACCCACGTAGGAATGTTGGGATTAAAGTATTGCATGTATTGTGCTATCGCTGTTAAATCACCCATAACTGTAATGACCCATGATATCCAATAAGACCAGCCGACGACGAATCCTACAAATGGTCCGAGATATTCGTAGGTGATTTCAGTAAATGTATTAAAACCTGTTTTAGCGAGTAACATTTCTCCCATTGCTCTCATGAATAAAAACAAGAAGAAGCCAACGATCATATACGTAAATAGAATCGAAGGACCGGCTTTAGCAATTGTGTTTCCAGAACCGAAAAAGAGACCTGTACCAATTGCTCCACCAATTGCT
This sequence comes from Staphylococcus marylandisciuri, assembly GCF_025519785.1. Taxonomy (GTDB): domain Bacteria; phylum Bacillota; class Bacilli; order Staphylococcales; family Staphylococcaceae; genus Staphylococcus; species Staphylococcus marylandisciuri. The sequence goes on from NZ_JAOPKZ010000004.1 coordinate 37,368, forward strand.
ATGAGTTGAATATGACGATTACTCAACTCACGTTTTAAATGCTTTGTCATTTTACTTCTCTCCATTCACCTTGAAGTGAATAATATACATTAACAAACTACATACCCCTAATGTTAAAGCGTATATTATTAAAGGTATATTACACTAATATTCAGAATATTACAACTTAACTTTTACTCCTAAAATGCAATTTGATATTAAAAAGGGTATGTAAGTATCTTTTTTAGAGTTTATAGACTAAATGTGGTTGGTCTTCATTAGTTCATAAGTGGATTAGCTTGTGAAAGTTGCATACATTTTATATGATTGAGGAATTAATATGAGATTTAATGTATAGTAGAACTGAGGTGTCAGAGACGTATACTCGTATTAAATCTAGAAAGAAGGATAGTCATGAAGAAAATTGACAGATTAATCAGAGAAATCAAGAGAGAACAGAACCGAACTGATAAATTATTGCGAGAAATTACTTTTGAAATTAGAGACAAACAAGTCATCATGTTTTTTAACTATGAGGAGACTATAGATAATATTCATGATAATCCTCATGCAGTTAAACATAATCACGATCCAGAATTTTTAAATTTAAAAGAGTTAGATATGTTAAAGCCGAAACTGTCAGAAATAGGTTTGCCTTTCACTGAACGTCGAGATGACTTTATGTGACGACAAACTAATTTAGATAGAACTGTAAATAGTTGGAATATTTGTTGCAGGCAGCAGCATTAATAGAAATGTGTAGATACATTTTCATGACTTCATATTAGGGTCGAAGGAATTAATATAGAGGTGGAACTTAGAGAAAGGGAGAAGTTTAATTGATATCGCTGTGCTGTGGTAAAGCGACTGATTGAGCTTCTTAATAAGCTAGACACTAGCACAGTTAGAAGGGAAAGCGTGACATTGAATTTATAGACTTTCAGAGTCCAAATCGTTTTTGTCATAAATATTTTGCCATAAATAAGGCTGAATGGTAGGAAGTAGCGCATATAAGTTTAAGTGAGAATAATTGTAGTCATAAATATAAAGACTCGGTATTATATGAGGCTGGGACATAATGTAATGTCTCAGCCTCTTTCAGCATCTTGGCAGTAGATGACTGATTTGAAAATGCGCTTATATCAAGCTTTTTTCAATTCTAGTCATTTTTTCCGGGCGGGACAGGAATCTTTTTATTCATATTAAATTTCTGTCCCGCTCACATTATATAGTCATCACTATGGCATTTATACCGAGCCTTTAATTTGAGAGAGCACTTGGCTCCTCCCACTGTATTGTTAAAATTGATCAAACTTAACTGTCAGGCTTCTACAGCACCATCATGCGGTTGTAAAGGATTATCATCGTCAATATGGTCATAAAACATGATGCCGTTAAGGTGATCTATTTCGTGTTGAACGACTATAGCTGGGTAACCCTTGAGTCTCAATTTAATTTCATTGCCATCGATATCGCTAGCTTTCACAGTTACTCGATTCTTACGGTGTACTAACCCTGGAATATCTTTATCTACACTTAAACAACCTTCGCCTGTAGGGAGATAGGCTTCCTGTACACTGTGACTCACTATTTTTGGATTAACTAACATGAGATCGTATTTTTTACCACTACCATCATCTGGTAAATGAACAGCGATCATTCTCTTTGAAAGGTTAATCTGTGGCGCAGCTAAACCTACTCCTGATCTCAGACCATATTTTTTAGCTGTTTCTTCATCTTGACTATTTATGAGAAATTGACGCATTTCTTGAAGTGTTGTTCTATCTTGATCACTTAACGGTAATTCTACTTCTTCAGCTTTTTCACGCAATGTTGGATGACCATCTCTAATAATATCTTTCATTGTTAACATGAGTCATACTCCTTCCTTAATTATTCACTATATCAAATTTAAGCGACTGAAATACAGTTTTCTAGTTGCTTTTAGATAAAAATTTTTTTACGATAACACTGATATAAAGGAGGAATATACATAATGAAATTAAGACACGGTATAAGTGTCCTATGCGTCTCATCGTTATTATTAGCTGGTTGCACGACGGACAAGGGAGAGATGAAGGCATATCATCATCAAATTGAAAACGCTCAAGCTAAAGAAAAAGTGATGAATCAATCTGACAAAGAGATGGGACAGATTCAACGCGACAAGCAACAAGAAATGAAAAAGTTAACCGGACAAAAAGATCTTAAGAAAATTAAAGAACCCTCAAAGAATTTAATTAAAAGTATTGAAAAACAACAAAAAGCTTTCAGTAAAGAAGAAAAAGCTATGAATGCTTCTAAAGAAGAATATAAAAAAGCACATGAGCACATTAGTAATATTGAGAATGACAAGCGACGCAAAGCAGTAAAAGAATGGGATGCTGCACTCAAAGCTAAATATAAAGCTTTTGATGAGTATGCTAAAGCATATAACACCGCTTTAAAGAAAGAAAAAGATAAATTTCAATATGTACTCAAAGAGAAGCCAGAGCAGGATGAATTAAATAACAAATCAACTGAAGTAAATAAGTCTTACGAAAAAATTTCTGATAAGTTGAAGAAATATCAAGATGCTTCTAAAAAAGCTGATGAGAAAAAACAACAGGCTGAAACATTGCAATAATTGATTATGACAACTATTAGTTCAAGAAATTAACATAGATTTAGCACGTTTATGTTGTATGCGCTTTCGTAAATAAGTTAAAATATAACTGGAAGTCGTATGAAGTATATTGATACAGTTAACATATTTTAACTAATACAGATGTAGGTCTGTACTTATCAACGTTGATACAGAACATTTTATAATTTGTTAACAGTATAATCTCGATGTGGTACAATACGAATTGATAAAAAAGAAATTTTTTCTATTATACGGGAAAGGTATGGTGAATTGAATGGCTCCTAAGTTAACAGCCCAATTCGACGCTGAGAAGGTATTACACGATACAGAATCTCAATTTGAAATGGTTCAAATATTGGATGAAGATGGCAACGTACTAAATGAAGACTTAATGCCAGACTTGTCAGATGAGGAACTTGTTGAGCTCATGAGAAGAATGGTGTGGACACGTATTCTTGACCAACGTTCTATTTCATTAAACAGACAAGGGCGATTAGGTTTCTACGCTCCAACGGCGGGTCAAGAAGCTTCACAATTAGCATCACAATACGCTTTAGAAGAAGAGGACTTTATACTTCCAGGCTATCGTGATGTGCCACAATTAATTTGGCATGGCTTACCATTAACTGAAGCTTTCTTATTCTCTCGTGGTCACTTTAAAGGTAACCAGATGCCGGAAAAAGTTAACGCGTTAAGCCCTCAAATTATCATTGGTGCACAATATGTTCAAACTGCTGGTGTAGCATTAGGTATTAAAAAGCGTGGTAAACAAGCTGTTGCAATTACATACACTGGCGATGGTGGTTCGTCTCAAGGTGACTTCTATGAAGGAATCAACTTTGCTTCAGCTTACAAAGCGCCAGCAATCTTTGTTATTCAAAACAACAATTACGCTATATCCACACCGCGAAGCAAACAAACAGCAGCCGTTACGCTGGCGCAAAAAGCAATAGCGGTAGGTATACCTGGTATTCAAGTTGACGGCATGGATGCGCTTGCCGTATATCAAGCTACTAAAGAAGCGCGTGAACGTGCGATCAATGGTGAGGGTCCTACGTTGATCGAAACTATGACTTATCGTTATGGACCTCATACAATGGCTGGGGACGATCCTACTAAGTATAGAACTTCTGATGAAGACTCAGAATGGGAGAAGAAAGATCCTTTAGTACGCTTTAGAAAGTTCTTAGAAAATAAAGGATTGTGGTCAGAAGATAAAGAAAACGAAGTGATTGAAGCTGCTAAAGCTGATATCAAGGCTGCAATTAAAGAGGCAGATAACACGCCTAAACAAAAAGTAACTGACTTGATGGATATTATGTACGAAGAAATGCCTCAAAATTTAGCAGAGCAATATGAAATATACAAAGAGAAGGAGTCGAAGTAACCCATGGCACAAATGACAATGGTTCAAGCGATTAATAACGCGCTCAAAACTGAACTACAAAACGATGAAAATGTTTTACTTTTCGGAGAAGACGTCGGTGTTAATGGCGGTGTATTCCGTGTAACTGAAGGGTTACAAAAAGAATTTGGAGAAGACCGAGTATTTGACACTCCATTAGCAGAGTCAGGTATTGGCGGCTTAGCATTAGGACTGAGCACGCAAGGTTATCGCCCAGTAATGGAAATTCAATTCTTAGGTTTCGTGTTTGAAACATTTGATGAAATAGCTGGTCAAATCGCTCGTACTCGTTTCCGTTCAGGAGATTCTAAGCCTGCACCTGTTACAATTCGAGCTCCATTTGGTGGTGGCGTGCATACACCTGAATTACATGCTGATAATTTAGAAGGTATTCTCGCACAATCTCCTGGTTTGAGAGTGGTTATCCCATCAAATCCATACGATGCTAAAGGGTTGCTTATTTCAGCTATCCGCAGTAATGATCCAGTAGTATTTTTAGAACACATGAAACTTTATCGTTCATTCCGTGACGAGGTTCCTGAAGACGAATACACTGTAGAATTAGATAAAGCAAGTATCAAACAAGAAGGTAGTGACCTAACTCTTATTGCTTACGGTGCAATGGTTCAAGAATCACTTAAGGCTGCTGAGGAGTTAGAGAAAGATGGTTACTCTGTAGAGGTTATCGATTTACGCACTGTTCAGCCTATCGATATCAAGACGCTTGTAGCTTCAGTTGAAAAAACAGGACGTGCTGTTGTAGTGCAAGAAGCGCAACGTCAAGCTGGCGTAGGTGCAACAGTTGCTGCTGAGCTAGCTGAGCGTGCTATTCTATCTTTAGAAGCTCCAATTGCACGTGTAGCTGCAGCTGATACAGTTTATCCGTTCACTCAAGCTGAAAATGTATGGTTACCAAATAAAAATGATATCTTAGAACAAGCTAAAGCAACTCTAGAGTTTTAAGTCTATTCATAAGTAAGTATATAGGGATTATAGTATCGAATACGTCTTTACAATTAATTCCTCTGTACTTACTTAACTGTCAAATAGATAATTTACTATGAAATATTAGGAGGACAAGACCGTGGCGTTTGAATTTAAATTACCTGATATTGGTGAAGGTATCCATGAAGGTGAAATTGTAAAATGGTTTGTTAAAGCTGGAGACACAATTGAAGAAGATGATGTACTAGCTGAAGTTCAAAACGATAAATCAGTCGTAGAAATCCCCTCGCCAGTTTCTGGTACTATTGAAGAAGTATTAGTAGATGAAGGTACAGTAGCTGTAGTTGGTGATACTATCGTTAAGATTGATGCCCCTGATGCTGAAGAGATGCAATTTAAAGGTGGGGATCATGACGATTCGAAGAAAGATGAACAAGAGGAAACTGACTCATCTCAAGAAGAAGCCACTTCACAAGCTGATTCAAGCACTGCTGACTCTAGCGAGGAAGATGTTGATGAGAATAGACGCGTTAAAGCAATGCCTTCAGTACGTAAATATGCACGTGAAAACGGCGTGAATATCAAAGCTGTTGATGGTACAGGTAAACATGGTCGTATCTTAAAAGAAGATGTCGACGCATACCTAAACGGTGACACAGCTACTGAGACAGAAACTACAGCTTCTGATGATTCAGCAAGTGAAAGTACTAGTCAATCCGCACCAGTTTCTCAAGAAGGTGACTTCCCAGAAACAACAGAGAACATCCCAGCAATGCGTAAAGCTATCGCTAAAGCAATGGTAAACTCTAAACATACAGCTCCACACGTGACGTTAATGGATGAAATTGACGTTCAACAACTTTGGGATCACCGTAAGAAATTCAAAGAAATTGCTGCAGAGCAAGGCACTAAACTTACATTCTTACCATATGTAGTTAAAGCGCTTGTATCTGCATTGAAAAAATATCCAGCGCTTAATACTTCATTCAATGAAGACGAAGGTACAATTACTCATAAACATTATTGGAATATAGGTATTGCGGCTGATACTGAAAGAGGCTTATTAGTTCCAGTAGTTAAACATGCGGATCGTAAATCAATCTTTGAAATCTCTGATGAAATCAATGAGCTTGCAGTTAAAGCTAGAGATGGTAAACTAACATCAGAAGAAATGAAAGGTGCTACTTGCACAATTAGTAATATTGGTTCTGCAGGTGGACAATGGTTTACACCAGTAATCAACCATCCAGAAGTAGCAATCTTAGGTATTGGTCGTATTGCTCAAAAACCAATTGTTAAAGATGGAGAAATCATAGCTGCTCCTGTACTTGCATTATCATTAAGTTTCGACCATAGACAAATTGATGGTGCTACTGGTCAAAATGCTATGAATCATATTAAACGATTATTAAATAATCCGGAATTATTATTAATGGAGGGGTAAAATATGGTAGTTGGAGATTTTCCAATTGAAACTGACACTATAGTAATCGGAGCAGGTCCAGGTGGATACGTAGCTGCTATTCGTGCTGCACAATTAGGACAAAAAGTAACAATTGTTGAGAAAGGCAATTTAGGTGGCGTTTGTCTTAATGTAGGATGTATTCCTTCTAAAGCACTTTTACACGTATCTCACCGCTTTGAAGAAGCTCAGAATTCTGAAAACCTAGGTGTGGTAGCTGAAAGTGTTAGATTGAAATTTGATCAGGTACAAGAGTTCAAAAACTCAGTAGTTAACAAGTTAACTGGTGGAGTTGAAGGATTACTAAAAGGTAATAAAGTTGAAATTGTTAAAGGTGAAGCTTACTTCGTTGATAATAATAGTTTACGAGTTATGGATGAAAAGTCAGCTCAAACTTACAACTTTAAAAATGCCATTATTGCTACAGGTTCTAGACCAATCGAAATTCCTAATTTCGAATTTGGCAAACGCGTTATCGATTCAACAGGTGCGCTTAATTTAGAAGAAGTACCTAAGAAATTAGTTGTAGTCGGCGGTGGCTACATTGGTTCTGAGTTAGGTACAGCATATGCTAATTTCGGTTCTGAAGTTACTATTCTTGAAGGTGCTAAGGATATCCTAGGTGGCTTTGAGAAGCAAATGACGCAACCTGTTAAAAAAGGTATGAAAGAAAAAGGAATCGAAATTGTGACAGAAGCTATGGCGAAGTCAGCTGAAGAAAGTGAAGATGGCGTAACAGTTACTTACGAAGTTAAAGGTGAAGAAAAAACGATCGAAGCTGATTACGTATTAGTAACAGTTGGTCGTCGACCTAATACAGATGAGTTAGGTTTAGAAGAATTAGGTATTAAATTTGGCGAACGTGGTTTATTAGAAGTTGATAAACAAAGCAGAACTTCAATTGACAATATTTATGCAATTGGAGACATCGTACCAGGTTTAGCTCTTGCTCATAAAGCGAGTTATGAAGCTAAAGTAGCTGCTGAAGCAATCTCAGGAGAAGCTTCTGAAGTAGATTATATCGGTATGCCAGCAGTAGCGTTTACTGATCCAGAACTAGCTCAAGTAGGTTATACTGAAGCTCAAGCTAAAGAAGAAGGTATCGATTATAAAGCTTCTAAATTCCCATATGCAGCGAACGGTCGTGCTTTATCATTAGATGATACTAACGGCTTCATTAAATTAATTACGTTAAAAGAAGACAACACTGTAATTGGAGCACAAGTCGCAGGAACAGGAGCTTCTGACGTTATCTCTGAATTAGGTTTAGCTATCGAATCAGGTATGAATGCTGAAGATATCGCCTTAACTGTACACGCTCACCCAACATTAGGTGAAATGTCAATGGAAGCTGCTGAAAAAGCACTTGGACTTCCAATTCACTCAATGTAATACTCTATAAATATAGCTATTTATTAAAAAGCCACCAGGGAGTTCTGGTGGTTTTTTATTTCATCTATCAGAAGTGAGTCATTAGTTTATTAAACAAGTAGCAGAAAGGAGATATCTAACTTGGATTATCATTACCCTCTAGATTTAGATTGGTCTAACGACGAAATGATGGATGTCATATCGTTCTTCAACCAAGTTGAAGCTTATTATGAGTCATATGTCATCGGACAACATGTAATCGATAAATACCGCAGATTTAAAGAAATAATCCCTAGCAAAGCTGAAGAGAAACAAATTTTTAAGACATTTGAAAAAGCAAGTGGCTACAACTCATATCAAGTGGTGCAAAAAGCGAAATCTCAGTCCGATGAAAAAATTTCTAACGAGTGAAAATAGTTCTTGCTATTAAAGCTATATTTTGGTACTTTTATTAAGCAGTAAACAAAAAGTTTAGTAAAAGTAAACAAGATATAGCTTTTTTACGTTTGACTATAAAGAGGTATGAGATGAATTTAGGACAAAAGCTTAAAGACTTAAGGAAAGTAAAAAATCTTACTCAAGAAGAGCTTGCTGAGAGAACAGATTTAACGAAGGGATATATTAGTCAAATTGAGAGTTCGCACGCATCGCCAAGTTTAGACAAGTTCTTAATTATCCTAGAAGTGCTGGGAACCGAACCAAGTGATTTCTTCAAGCAAGAAGCAGAGATGAAAGTTCTATACCCGAAAGAACAACAGATTACTTATGACGAATATGATGATGGCTACCTACTAAATTGGTTAGTGAATCAATCGAATGAATTTGAGATGGAACCTTTACTTATAACATTGAGAGCGTATGCTTCTTATAAGCAATTTGCTCCTTCCGATTCTGAAACGTTTATTTATTGTTTAAAAGGGTGTGTGAAATTAGACTTAGGTGAACATGAGTATTATGCAGATCCTGGTGATGCTCTGTACTTTAAAGCAAACCAAATGCATTGTTTATCTAATCCGAGTGATCAAGCATCTCAAGCGTTGATCGTTGTAACTGCATCTTATTTATAGGAGGACGAACATGTCTTTATTATCCTTCAAAGGGGTGTCAAAGCAATTTGATGACACTCCGATTTTAAGAAATATAAATATCGAGTTAGAGTCAGGATATTTTTATACGTTATTAGGTCCCTCAGGTTGCGGTAAAACGACCATCTTAAAGTTAATAGCAGGATTTGTACAACCAGATCATGGAGAGATTATCTATAGAGGCGAAGACATACAAGGTTTAGCTCCTAATAAGAGACAAGTTAACACTGTATTTCAAGACTACGCCTTATTTCCACACCTGAATGTATTTGACAATATAGCATTTGGTCTAAGGTTAAAAGGTATGCGACAAAGAGACATTACACGAAAGGTTTCTGAATCATTAAAGCTAGTTAAGCTTGAAGGTTATGAACAGCGCTCTATATCTGAATTGAGCGGAGGCCAGAAACAGCGCATTGCAATTGCTCGTGCGATCGTTAATGAACCTGAAATTCTGTTATTAGATGAATCTTTATCCGCCTTAGATTTAAAGCTAAGAACTGAAATGCAATATGAATTAAGAGAGCTGCAATCACGACTTGGAATTACCTTCGTATTTGTCACACATGACCAAGAGGAAGCGTTAGCACTAAGTGACTACATATATGTAATGAAAGATGGACAAGTTCAACAATTTGGTACGCCTAACGATATTTATGATGAACCAGTCAATCGCTTTGTAGCTGATTTTATTGGGGAGTCTAATATCATACCAGGAATGATGGTGGAAGACTTTAAAGTAAATATATACGGACAAGCTTTCGACTGTGTCGACATGGGTATTCTCCCACATACAAGTGTGGAAGTGGTCATTCGTCCGGAAGATATCGATTTAGTACCTCTTGAACAGGGGTTGTTCAAAGTTACCGTGGATTCGATGTTATTTAGAGGTGTACACTATGAAATATGTTGTATTGATAAGAAAGGGTATGAATGGATTGTGCACTCTACGAAGTCTGCCACAGTTGGAGATGACATAGGTCTTTATTTTGCTCCAGAAGCGCTCCACATTATGGTCCCTGGAGAATCAGAAGAAGAGTTTGATAAGCGTATTGAGAGTTATGAGGCGAATACTCATGTCTAAAGTAATAAAGTTGTTGCTGTTACCTTATATCTTATGGATGGCCATGTTTATTGTGATACCTATCATTTTACTGATTTATTTTTCTTTTACTGATATACATGGTCATTTTAGTATCAATAATTACCAGCAAATCTTTTCACTCAGTTATTTACAAATGTTTGGAGAATCAGTATTCTTTGCTTTGCTTATTACAATTCTAACTTTGTTGGTAAGTTATCCGGCTGCTTACTTTTTAACTTATTCGTCTTATCAACATATACTTTTAATTCTTCTTATCGTGCCTACTTGGCTTAATTTATTACTAAAAACCTATGCTTTTATAAGTATTTTCAGTCACGACGGTATAATCAACCAACTCATGGACTTTTTTCATTTACCGTCGCTAAATATATTATTTACTGGCACAGCTTTCGTCATAGTAGCGACCTATATTTATATTCCCTTTATGATCTTACCAATATTTAATAGTTTAAAAGATATACCAGTGAATGTAATTCAAGCGTCGAAAGACTTAGGTGCTGGCACGTGGGCGACTGTGTGGAGAGTGCTAATTCCTATGAGTAAAAAGGGAATAATAACAGGGATTCAAGTTACTTTCATACCATCATTATCACTGTTTATGATTACTCGTTTGATTGCTGGTAATAAAGTGATTAACGTCGGCACTGCTATAGAAGAACAATTTCTCGTAAGTCAGAATTATGGCTTAGGTTCTTCAATAGCGCTGACACTCATTATTTTCATGATTATTGTATTACTTATCACGCAGGTGCTCAGTAAAGGTTCTAGGAAGGAATAATGATATGAAGTGGTACGGTAAACTCTATATAGCTATTCTACTGATCTTTCTATATGTACCTATTATATTTCTAATAGTCTACTCCTTTAATTCGGGAAATACTATGACTCACTTCGAGGGATTCACCCTCAACCATTACCAATCTTTATTTAAAGATAATCGATTGATGAGCATTATTTTTAATACACTAGGGGTAGCTCTAATAGCTGCGGCAATATCTACATTGATTGGAACGCTGGGAGCAGTAGGTGTATATTACTTAAGGCAGAAACGATTAAAGCGCATGTTGACAGCTATGAATAATATATTGTTAATTTCTTCTGACGTTGTAATTGGAGCTTCATTTCTAATTATGTTTATTGCTGTTGGACACTTAACTGGTTTAGGCTTAGGATTGTTCACTGTCCTTCTTTCTCATGTTGCTTTCTGTATCCCTATAGTATTCTTACTCGTCTTACCGCGTCTAGCAGAGCTCAACCCTTCTATATTAGATGCAGCTCAAGATCTAGGGGCAACTGAAATTCAAATATTGAATCGAGTCATCTTACCGCAATTGACACCCGCTATAATCGGTGGTTTTTTTATGGCTTTGACATATTCACTTGATGATTTCACAGTAAGTTTCTTCGTGACGGGTAATGGTTTTAGTGTCTTATCAGTAGAGGTTTATTCAATGGCTAGAAAAGGGATCAATATGGAAATTAATGCCATTTCCACATTACTCTTTGTAGCCATACTCATAGGAATCAGTGGCTACTTATTATTTCAAAGATATTTAAAAAGAGGTATTCAACGATGAAAACATTACTTCAAATATGTGCAAGTGCTACGGTTATCGGCATCATATGCTTAATTATCAGTCACGAATATACCTCTCACCATGCTTCAAAGACGAAAGAAAAAGTATATATTTATAATTGGGGTGAGTATATTGATCCCAGTTTAATTCACAAGTTCGAAAAGCAAACCGGAATAAAAGTAATCTATGAAACGTTTGATTCAAATGAGGCCATGGAAGCTAAAATTCGTAATGGAGGTACGCATTACGATGTGGCTTTTCCGAGCGATTACACTGTTGAGAAGATGAAGAAAGAGCAACTACTGCACACGATCGATCACAAGAAATTATCCAACTATTGCAACCTTGATAGAGCTTATTTGAATCAAGACTTCGATAAAGGAAATCGCTATTCAATTCCTTACTTTTTTGGGACGGTAGGAATACTTTATAATAAAGAACAGTACGCCGATATCAATTTCAATTCATGGGCAAGCTTGAACCAACCTCAGTTGCGCAATGACATTTTATTAGTTGATGGTGCTAGAGAAGTAATGGGGATGGCGCTGAATAAGTTGGGATTTAGTTTGAATGATACTAATGAAGACCACTTAAATAAGGCGCAAAGTGAACTCAGTAGACTAGCACCACAGATTAGAGGTGTCGTCGGTGATGAGGTTTCGTTGATGATGTCACACCATGAAGCTAATGTAGCTGTTGTCTGGAGCGGCGTTGCTTTACCTTTAGTGGAAGACAATCCAAATTTTGATTATGTGGTGCCTGAAGAGGGTTCAAATATGTGGTTGGACAACATGGTTATACCTAAGACTGCACAGAATAAAGAGGGAGCATATCGGTTTATTAACTTCTTATTAGATGAAGAAAATAGTAAGCAGAATACAGAATGGGTAGGCTATGCAACTCCGAATAAGGCTGCACGAGCTCAACTTCCTGCCCATATTAGAAATGACAAGAGCTTCTATCCAACTCAAGCCCAACAACGGAGCTTAGAAGTATACAGGGATTTAGGACAGCAGAAATTAGGTGAATACAATGATCGTTTTTTGGAATTTAAGATGAATTTAAGGTAGAGATTCTGAGAGTAGTTATGTTATTGTAAATCAGATATAATAAAAGTAATAAAATTTTGAATTACATATTATTAGCACTTTAGTAAACACATGCGTACCGACAAAGGTTGAGACATGAAGTTTCTGTGCGCTGGGAAACCGATTAACGGCGCCCCAAAGGCAGAAATGCTCACGAGTCGGGAGCGGGACAGAAATTTAATTTGAATAAAAAGATTTCGTAGTCCCGCCCCGGCAAGGATGGCTAGAATTGAAAAAAGCTTGATACAAGCGCGTTTTCAAATCAGCCATCTACTGCCGAGATGTTGAGGGAGCGGGACAGAAATCTAATTTGAATAAAAAAGATTTCGTAGTCCCGCCCCGGCAAGGATGACTAGAATTGAAAAAAGCTTGATACAAGCGCATTTTCAAATCAGTCATCTACTGCCAAGATGTTGAAAGAGCTTGAGACATTACATTATGTCCCAGTTTCTCTCTGTTGGGGCCCACCCCAACTTGCTTTGCTTGTGGAAACTGATTTATCAGTTTCTCTGTGTTGAGGCCCCACCCCAACTCGCATTGCTAGTGGAAACTGATGAACCAGTTTCTTTGTGTTGGGGCCCCATGCTCAAATCTTAAACGCTTTAGTCTCGACCTCAATTCTAATCTTGAAACTTTAGGCTAAAAATCGTGTTAGAGGATTAACACGTCAGATATTAATGAGACATATAAGGAGCTGTTAGTATGTCAGATGAACAATTCACTCAACTTAGACGCCCGGTTAATCGGGTGGGAGAGAAAGTACTAGGTTGGTTAAACTGGATTTTTCTTTTGCTTTTGACCGTAATGATGATGTTTATAGCGCTCGTATCATTTAGTAGTGATACGTCTATTCAAAAATTAGAAGCGGCATTAAATAATAATGATTTCGCGCAACAACTGTTTACAAGTTGGGACTTGAATACTACTCAATTTGTGGTTTGGTTACAAAATGGTATATGGGCAATTATAGTTTACTTTATTGTCTGTTTACTTATCTCATTCCTCGCATTAATTTCAATGAATATTAGAATTTTAAGTGGCATTCTATTTTTAATTGCCTCTGTCATAACGTTGCCACTCATATTATTATTTGTGACATTAATTATTCCTATCTTATTCTTTATCGTGTCAATTATGATGTTTGTGCGACGTGATAAAGTTGAGTATGCGATGTCATATGGTCCAGGTTATAATCAGCCATTTTACAATGATGACAGAAATTATGAACAGCATGATCAACCTGAACCCAATTATGATAATCCTCGCAAGCAAGACCGTGATATAGAAGCCAATAATAATCACTATAAAGAAGATCTGCGACGCGGAGGTTACGCACCTAGTGATTACACAACTACTACTAACGAAGAACCTGAAGTGCTGTCTCGGCAAGAGAAATATAATTATAAAAAGAAATATAAATCTGAGGACTTTAACACTGGTATAGAGCAAGATAAGGAACCAGAAGTGTATGATGATGAACAACGACTTTCTAGAGAAGAAGCCATTCGTCAGCAAGAGGAAAGACGACTAAGAGAGAAAGAAGAAGCTGAGCGACGTAAGCAAGAGGAAGCTGAAGAGGCTGCACGAGTAAAGCAACAACGAAAAGAAGAAAAGGCTCAAGCACGTCAAGAGAAGAAAGAGCGTAAACAACGGTTGAAAGAAAAAAGAAAACATCAACCAAGCGCAGTGAACCAGCGTCGTATGAATTACGAGGAGCGAAAAAAGGTCACTGGTAACCCTAGTCATCACGATGAAGATAGCGTAGAAGAATCGACAGAACATCACAAAGAAAAATAATATATTTTTACATCTAGAATAGTTGGTGATGTAGAAACGAGCCTGAGATATAAGACTCTAAAAAAATGGGAGCGGGGCAGAAATCTAATTTGAATAAAAAGATTTCTGTCCCGCTCCCGAATCGTGAGCATTTCTGTCGACATTCCTACTTCTATGACAATGTTAATCCGTATCCTAGAGTACAGAGACTTTATGCCATAACCTCTTCTAGGAGTGCAATTTCATTGTAACTGTGACATGCTATCTAATCTATAATTCTTGGAAAGTTTCGTAGATCAGATAAATATTTAATATGCTTAATATAATTATCAGTGACCATGAAACGATATTGATCCAAATTTTATTCTTAAATTTACCCATCATTTTTCTATTATTGGTAGCGAGTTGAAGCGGAATTAGTGTAAATGGTAGTGCAATACTTAAGAACACTTGGGAGAATACCAACAACTCTTCCATCTTAGCTTCACTACCCTTGTAAATAATGAGGCATAAGATGATAGGTAAGATAGCTAGACCACGTGTTACGAGTCGGCGAAGCCAATTAGGTAGGCGTAAGTTGATAAACCCTTCCATGACGATTTGTCCAGCAATCGTTCCAGTTATTGTAGAGTTTTGACCTGAAGCTAATAATGCTATTGCAAATAAAGTACTCATAACGGCACCCATCGTAGCCCCGAGTAACGGTTGATGATGCAACGCATTGTATAAATCATAGAATCCACCTAGTTTATCACTATCCATTCCGTAGAATAGAGCTGCGCCTAAGACGAGCAATAAACAATTAATTATAAACGCGATACCTAACTGAATATTTGAATCCATGATAGCATATTTTATAGCCTCAGCCTTGCTTTCTTCTTTGTTGCGATCATACATTCTAGATTGAACGATTGAAGAATGTAAGTAAAGGTTATGAGGCATGATTGTAGCACCTACGATACCTAATGCGATAAAGAGGATACTATGGTTAGTTATAATCGTTTTGCTAGGTAGAAATCCTTCAAGCATAGCATTGACGTGGGGTGAAGCTACAAAAACTTCAAACACAAATATAACTAGAACTGTGAAAATAAGTACACCTACAATAGCTTCTATCTTACGGAAGCCAAATCGCATAATAAATAATAATAAGAATACATCAAGAACGGTAATAATTGCACCGACAATTAAAGGTATATTAAAAAGTAAATCAAGTGCAATGGCACTCCCAATGACTTCTGCTATATCGGTCGCAATAATAGCGAGTTCCGCAATAATCCAAAATACGAAAGCTAACGGTTTATTTAAGTAACGACTTGTTGCTTGCGCTAAGTCATCGCCAGTAGCTATCCCCAACCGTACTGTCATACTTTGAAGTATCATAGCTGCAATACTTGAGAGCAGTATGACGAATAATAAGGTGTAACCAAACTGTGCTCCACCTTGCATTGAAGTTATCCAATTACCTGGATCCATATATCCTACTGCGACGAGTAATCCAGGTCCTAGATAAGAAAGCAACTTTTGACTTGCTTTGCCTTCTTTATTGACCGAAACGGTATTATTAATTTCTTCTAAACTTTTTCTAGATGCTTGCATATTCTGCTTCAATTTATCACCTTCATATTAAAACTTATATATAACACCTTAATCTAAACTTAAAGTTAGGTCAACCTAAAAAATAATTTTGAATAACTTTGGAGAGGGAGCGGGACAGAAATCTAATTTGAATAAAAAAGATTTCGTCGTCCCGCCCCGGCAAGGATGACTAGAATTGAAAAAAGCTTGATACAAGCGCGTTTTCAAATCAGTCATCTACTACCGAAGTGTTGAAGAGACTGAGACATTACATTATGTCCCGCTCCCTTCTATTCCCTCAGGTGCAGCCCAATATGTATAAAAATTTGAACCTATCAGAGTGTTAGGATTTATATTTTCTGTAAAAGTATTTATCTGATAAGATAATATTAAGAAGAAAAGGAGGAAGGATATGAGTAGTAAACTTGAAAAAATAATTGGTTGGATAGGTGTCGGATTGAGTGCGATATATACTTTCTTCATGCTACTTATCGTCATAAGTCTATACATACCTCAAACGAAAAAAGAAATTATAAATCAATTTAAGGAACAAAATCAATCTATTTCGGTTGATCAAATAACTTTTGTTTGTAGTTATATATTAGTTGGACTGTTATTTAGTACAATTTTTGCTCTAATTGCATTATTAATTATTAAGCAGAAGCGTGTGTTATCATCTATGTTACTGATTGCGATGGCACTCGTAGGTTTATTTACATATAATTGGATTGCTGCTATATTATGGTTAATCTCTGGAATACTACTGATTACGCGTCATCACAGAAATAAAAGACATTCAGATAGATTTAATCGTTATCATTTCGAGGCTCCAGAACGAAGATAATGAGTTAATCGAACAGTACTTTGTAAAGCTAAAAGGCAATGACTACTTTCGGAGTTCATCCGCTTAAAGTAGGCATTGCCTTTTGTATGATATATTGTAAGGTTATAATTTGGACGATATTCATGAGCTATACTTTTACTAAGTGACTTCCGCTTTTGCACAAGTGACACATAGGTAATAGTTAGGAGTATGACTCATTGAATAGCTATTTAAAAAATCTTAATAAGTGTTTGAACGTATCTTCTAAAAAGTATAGAAATGCTTGATCTTTCTTTAGTCGATAGTCATTTGGATCTAACGTTCTAGCAACAAATAGTTCGCCTTTTTTAACATTTTTCACTCGATCAATTGCTGATTGAATATCTTCTGTAGATAAATCTTTAATATACTTTTTCTCCGGTTTCATATGATCAAGACTTAAACAGTAATCTTCAGGTAGCGAAGTTAAGTAATCCAACTGTTCTTCAAATACTTTGACTTGTTCTTCTTTATCCTTAGCTTCATGCATAACACCATACATGACGAACAGTTGGTCACGGAATAAGCCGATTTGAAAGTGAGGTTGCATCTTATAGCCACGTTTATTCGTAGCGAATGCTACCCATGTATCTTTAGGTGGGTTAACACTGCGCCTTGCGTGTTTAGCCACGTGAGGGTAGAATACTTCGCCAGTTTCTGTTTCTAGAAATTGAGAGAAATATTCACCTAATTCCTGAAGCTGAGGGCGTATATGCTCATTTAATGCTTCCATTCGTGCGTCGAGACCATCAACTTCAAATACTTTAAAATCATTAGGTTTAAATGTATATAGAGTCATTGTATCCTCCTCATAAGCTTATATATTGTAGATATTGTAGCATAGTTTAAGAAAATACTCATTGTAAGTGCCATTGGTTAAAAGTTAAAATGAATATATCACATTGTGTGTAAAATAATATAATTCATTTTGGTTTTAAGTATAAGCGTGTTACTATTAAGTTCACTAAGAATTGTTAGTAATTCACTCTGAATTGTTAGGTTATATTGAAGGAGCTTAATACTTAACGATTTAAGTTGTAAACGCTTACGCAAGTATTTGAATCTAAAGAGCTAATTTTAATAAAAATGTGAAAGATACGAATCCCCTTTATACTTGTGTGAGCTGAAATAAAAAAGGTTGAGTTTTAATGTAATAAACAGGAGATGATCATATGACAGTGTATGAATTTGCGAAAGGTCTAATATTAGAAGCAGGTGGACAAGTAAGGTCTAGAATGGATGAGTCTATCCAGGTTGAAACTAAATCTAACCCAAATGATCTTGTGACAAATATTGATAGAGAAGTGGAAAACTATATTTATAATAGCATTCTCGATACTTACCCTGATCATCAAGTTATCGGAGAGGAAGGGCACGGTCATGAGCTAACGCAATTGGAAGGTTTCAGTTGGGTGATCGACCCAATAGATGGCACGCTGAACTTTGTACATCAAGCTGATAATTTCGCAATTTCTATAGGTATTTATAAAGATAACGAATCATATGCTGGCTTCGTGTACGATGTAATAAGTGATACGTTATATCACGCTAAAAAGGGTGAAGGCGCTTATATTAATCGACAGCGTATTAAAACGGTAGAGCAGACAACTTTAAAAACAAGTATCATTGGTATTAATCCTAATTGGCTCACGCGATCTAAATCAGAAGCCATATTTAAACAAATAGTAGCTGATGCGCGAAGTGCACGGGCGTATGGATCAGCTGCTTTAGAAATAGTAAACGTAGCAACAGGGAAACTAGCAGCTTATATGACTCCGAGGTTAAGTCCGTGGGATTATGCTGGAGCCGCTATCATTTTAGAAGAGGTTAATGGTGTAGTAACCGACTTATTAGGAAATCCTTTGTCTCTCATCAAGCCTAGCTCAGTCATCGCTGCTAATCCACAAATACATGAGGAAATACTAACACATTATTTATCTCATCATAATGAAGACATTTCAGCATTTCATCAATATTTAAATAGCAAATAATTGAAAGGTTATAGAGGTGGGGCCCCAACAAGGAGAAACTGATTCATCAGTTTCGACGGGCACTGCGAGTTGGGGTGGGGCCCCAACACAAAGAAACTGATTCATCAGTTTCGACGGGCACTGCGAGTTGGGGTGGGGCCCCAACACAAGGAGGCTGAGACATAATGTAATGTCTCAGCTTCTTTCAGCATCTTGGCAGTAGATGACTGATTTGAAAATGCGCTTGTATCAAGCTTTTTAAATTCTAGTCATCCTTGCCGGGGCGGGACTACAAAATCTTTTTATTCAAATTAGATTTCTGTCCCGCTCCCACCAAGCTTTGCAGGTAAGGCACCCTGGGAAACCGAGCCACTGACATGGTGCCGCGTCTGCTTGTTGAGGACTTCTCCCAAAGATTCTTAGGCTTTGTTTATTGATAAGAATTAAATATAAGTGAATATTGGTTCAAAACCTAGCTCTCAAAAATGCCACTATTAGAATGAGTAGTTAATCATTATTAATAGATATAAATTGAGGAATTACTTAAAAAGATGGCGTCTAAGAGCCAAGTTCATCAAATAAATAAGCTAAACAATTACCCCCTTAATTTCAGAATAAAAATTTAAAAAGGTTAATGTTTAGCTAAAATTCACAGTCTAAATCCAATGAATGACCTATTAACGTATAGTCTCATTAGGTAATCGCTTTAAACCATTATCTACCACACGTTGAAAATTTAAAACGTATGATAAAACACATAACAGTAAAGGATATATTGCTTTCGAGATTTATAAAATTAATTAAGTGTAATATAGTCAAATTAGAAGCTTCTAAATATTAGGTTTATTTATCATGTAAAGTCTAAAGTTTTAAAAATAGATGTTGATTGTTAACCACTATAAAAATATATTTGAATATTCTATAGTTTAAGATATAATTTTTATAGTGTATATTATCTAGGGGTGATTAAGTGTTTATTTCTCAAAATAATGTCAAGAATTTAGACAAGAAGTATGAATGGTTAAAAAATGAAATTGAAAAGACTCAAAAAGTTATTGAATCTAAAGGGTTTCCATGTGTTTTTGGAGTGCAAGGACACAATAAACAAGTACATTTTTACTCAGCTTTAAAATATCCTTATAGTTCTAAAGAATTAGCACAGGATATCACTGATTATTTAACTAATTTAGAAACAATGCCCAAGAAAGATAGAGGTGTTTCAGGTTTATTAGTTTATTTTGAACCTATAGGTGATATGAACATTCATGCTAAACAGTTTATGGTTTGGGAAGTTCTGTCAACAATGAAAAATGAATATGGTAATGAAGAAGATACTATTGATAATGATCCATTAACCGATGGGTATTCTTTTTTATTTAAAAATGAGCTATGGTTTATTAATTTTAGTTCGAATAGTTATCAAAATAGAAAATCTCGAAACCTTGGAGCTTTTATAACACTAGCTATGCAAACTTTAAGTAAATCTGATGAATATTTTAACTCTAATATGAAAGTTAAAGCTAAGGCACAAAAAACTGTAAGAGACCTTGCTGAAAAGTATGACGGATGCCCAGTACATCCAGGATTAGGCCCAGTTATTGGTTCAGGAAAATTTTCGCCGGCGAAATTATCGTACTTTATCGGTGATACAAATGAAGAAAAATCATATGAGCCATGGAAGTTCAAAAGATTTATACCTAAAAAAATTATTATAGATGATACGATATTACAAAAATATTCAACATCAATTCAAAATTTTCAAAGTCTGTTTAGAAGAGAAAATATTGAAAATTTATCTGATTGTGATAATACTGAATATATAAATAACATGAACTTATTACTGACAAATGATGTTACAACTATAGAAAAATATAGAGAAAGTATTAATATAGCAACCTTCGACAAAAATCTAGCTGCATACTATCATGTTTTTGATATAGACTATTTTAATGATCTATTAGCTTTAAGATATAAAATTAATAGTTAAAAATTATTTTAGAAACGAGGATGAACATTGTATAAAAATTTATTTTTTGATTTTGAAGGAACAATAGCTGATTCAAAGAAATGTAGTTTTATTACAACTAAAAAATCTTTTTTAGATTATGGATTAGAAGAACCTAGTGATAACCAAGTTGCATATTATATGGGTATTCCTATAGAGAAATTATTTGGTTTGATGAGTTCAGTAAAATTAAAACTCGAAGAAAGTAATGAACTTATAACCTTATTTAGAGAAAACTACAAAAAAGTTGAAACTTCGTATTTAGAAATTTATGACAATACGTTAGAACAACTTGAGAAGCTTTGGAAAAAAGCGAAACTATTCGTAGTTTTAAGTAAAAAAACTGATCTATTAAAAAGAAGTTTAAAAATATTAGGAATTAAACAATTATTTTTTGAAGTCGTAGGGTCAGATAAAGTTAAAGAATATAAACCGTCTCCAGATGGGATTTTATACATTTTAAATAAGTACAATTTTTACAAAAAAGAAACTATATATATAAGAGATGCTGTATTTGATATACAATTGGCCAAAAGTGCTGATGTACCTTCATGCGCAGTAGCATGGGGGAGTCATAGCAGAGAGAAATTAAAATTGGAAAACCCTGTTTCTAAATTGAGAATTTTTATCAATAGAGATTTGAGAGGTAGCTGATGTCACTTAACAAAATAGTAACTATAATTGGCTTTTTAACTATGTTTCTTGTTGGGGTTTCTGATTTAATTATTGTAGGAATGATGAATGAAATGAGTGAGGAATTTCATGTTAGTACTTCACTTATTGGTCAGTTAGTAACCATATATGCTATTTCATTCTCTGTACTTAGCCCAATACTAACTAAGTTAACAAAAAATATAAATGAAAAAAAATTATTAGTATATAGTTTAGCTTTTTTTATTATATTGACTATAATAACAACGATTGTTGAAAATTATGTATTACTTTGTATTATAAGAGTAATGTTGGCTGGTACAGCATCATTAATTACTGTTAAATTAATGTCAACAGGAGCGAATATCGTACCTATTGAAAAAAAATCTAGTGTTATTGCTAATATTTATGTTGGATTTAGTGCTGCGAACATACTAGGTATCCCAATTGGAACGTTAATTGCTTCTTATTATGATTGGAAAATTCCATTTTATGGTATAGCCATTATCACTTTTCTGTGCTTATTAAGTGTAATTTATTTTATACCTAGTAATATAAAACAAGATAATGATAATACTAGTGAATACACAATTTTAAGTTATAGAGGAATCGTTATGATATTGTGCTTTTTATTATTTATGATGATATCTAATAGCATTTTATTTACATATTTAGAGCCTTTAGTTAAAAGTAAAGGACATAATGTTTTTATTGTAAGTTTATGTTTGTTTTTATCAGGTGTTGCCGGGGTATTAGGTTCTAAATTAGGAAATATTCTGTCAGAAAAAAAGGGATATAGTGTATCAGGGATTATTATTATATTTATATATATATTATCTATTACATTTATTCTATTTATGGGCCAGAGTGTATTTGTGCTAATAATGAGCGTGTTTATTTGGAATTTATTTCACTGGGGAACGAATCCCACAGTTCAGTACGGATTATTGAAATTTTTACGAGGAGATCCTAGTCAAATACTAAGTTATGATATTTCAATTTTAAATCTAGGTATTGGATTAGGTTCATTAGTTGGAGGTATTCTATTCTCTATAGATGATAGTTTTAATTTGTCTATAACTATTTCTATTTTATTAGCTCTTTTATCATTGCTACTTTTAAGAAGTATTAGTGATTCAGGTGTTGTTAAATAAATTTAAACTATGAGATGAATGATAATAATACGGCTTAAACACTATTAATTCGACGCTTAAACTTTTTATAATTATTGTATGTAAACCATGTCGCTAGGCGTGTAGTTCAAGAAAGGATTTTACGTTGTATTAAAATTGGCATCCCTCATGTTAGTTTAATATTTGGTCAGTCAATCAATGTTAACTATACGAGGAGATGCCAATATGTCTAACGACACAAATAGTTTAGCACATACAAAGTGAAACAGTCAGTATCTCATAGTTTTAACACCTAAGTATAGAAGACAAATTATATATAGATATTATAGGCTGTATACTTTTGATATGCCTCCGTTACACCGGATACATAAAGTAAAAAGTTAAATAGAGGCGTTTTCGTGTTTGGATAAATATTTATCAGGTGTTCCTCTAAAACTAAGTACGGGTTAATTATTAGGTGACAAAGTTGTAAAATATTGTTAGGAAAATATAAAATTCGTTGTGAAAATTGCCTCAAAAATAAAAGTAATAAACGTTACCCTTCATTTTTTTAAATAAGTTGTAGAAGAGTATTTTATTACAAGCGCTTAACTAATAGAATTAATCATTAAATATTACATATCTTATACTACCGTTGTAATACAATGCTAATATAAGATATACTTCTGGAAGGACTAAAGAACTACATTCCTAAGCCCGAGGTGTATTAAAGGAAGAAACGCCTATATCTATTCAAACTAAAATAGAAGTGATTCGGTATTATTTATCTAATACAAGTTTAATGTATAGAGACGAGGCTCAACATTTTGACTTACTATATTCATAATTATATCGGCGGATCTATGTGCTTAAACTAAAGGATATGAAACGCTTGATAATAAATATTGATATAAATTTTATACAGAATATATAGATAAAATAGTGACAGAAAAATGAGACAAAAGCTTTTAAAAAATAGCTGATGTTTCATTTTTTTTAGAAATTTAAGGATAAGACTAAGTCTAGTCTGAGTTCAGTAATAGTCATGACACGTTTTTAGTGAATATAATTATATGAACTCACTTCAGATGATGAAATTGTACGTGTTGATGTTATATATGGTGCAATCCAATTCATTTCAGAAATAAATATGCTGCCATCTAAATTAACTCGCTCTACATAAGCTACGTGACCATATGGTCCATTAACTGTTTGTAAGATTGAGCCCGCTGTTGGTTTGTGATCCACTTTAAATCCTGAAGCCAAAGCTTGTCCCGCCCAATTACGTGCATCTCCCCAAAATGTACTAATCGTTTTACCATCTTTGGCACGCTTATCGAACACATACCAAGTACATTGACCGGAAGTATATAAATTATTCTTACTGGTAAATAAAGGAGTATCGATGATTTTGCCATTACCTATTGCAAGTGGTCTTCCATCTATGGTCTGTGCTTTTTCATTGAACTCATCTAATTGTAATTCGTCATATAAAATATCCATATCTATATATGTAATCATACCGTGATCATCTTTTTTGTAAGCCTTATTTAAATCTTTATAATCCTCATTTTCGATTTCTGATGGAAAGAGATTAGTAACTGGAGGTGATGGTTCTAGAATGGGTGTATCATTCGTCGTTACTGGGTAACCTAAATTGTTATGTATATTATGCGGCCCAGGCGCCATAGGTAAAGAATCATTCGTTTTAGTAAATGTTTGACTAGAATTATCCCCGCTTGTTTCATGTGAGGATGGTTGATTATTTTTGATTGAATTGGCGTTACGTTTTTTTATAAAAGAGTGATTTTCTAATCGGTTACTTCTAGTCGTATTGTCCTTACTTTGTACATTTGATCCTCCATATGTATACATAAATGTGCCATCTGATCGATTCGTTTTAAATTGAGCATATGGATGTGCTTTTTGTGCTTCCTCAATAGTAGTATAGGTTTGTGCGTAAGTATTGGTAGAAGAAATGACGTTTAAACTGCTAATCATAACGAGCAATACAGATCCTCTTAATATAGTTTTTCTCATAGCAAAAGTTGTAAGCCCTTTCTTTAAGTATTATTTACGATTATACACAACCCTATTCAATAAATAAATAAGTAAATTGTATAATCAGAGAATTTTTATAGCTAATTGTAAATTCTGCGTTATACTTAAGGTTGGAAGAAATAACAAGATTATAGAAGCATATATTCAAAATCAATTACAAGAGGACATCGTTGCAGAATAACTAACAATGATAGAATATATAGCTCTATTAACAGGAGAAGAGAATAATAGATTGAGAAAAATTTAGACTCCTTTTAAGGGTCGCTGAGGAAGTAGTAAAGTTGCTGAATTTTTCCAGTGGCTGTTCAATGAGTGATCAGTAACTTAGACTTTTGGCCAGAGAGCAAACCATTCACTTTATGAATGGGTTTTCATTTTTTTGAAAATTTTGAATAAAAGTGTATACAACATGAGCCCGTTAGGTTATTATTATGTTTAAAGTACATATCTTTAAAAACTTTTGTTTTTTTAAATGTGACTTTTAAAAAGTTTGGTTAATACCATTTCAGGAGGTTTTTATTATGGCAATGATTAAAATGAGTCCAGAAGAAATAAGAGCTAAGTCTCAATCATACGGTAATGGTGCTGAACAAATTCATCAAATACTTTCAGATTTAACGCGTGCACAAGGTGAAATTGCTGCTAACTGGGAAGGACAAGCATTTAGTCGTTTCGAAGAACAATTCCAACAATTAAGTCCAAAGGTAGATAAGTTTGCTCAATTATTAGAAGAAATCAAACAACAGTTAAATAGCACTGCTGATGCTGTACAAGAACATGACCAACAGTTATCAAATAATTTTGGTTTACAGTAATTATTTTAAAATATTGAGCCACATGTCAAAGTGTGGCTTCAATTTAAATATTTTAAAAGAGTTGAAAGGAACAACTTATGCAAAAGAAAAAATGGATTTATACGTTAGCCATAATATTAATCGTTTTGATAACTTTCACGGGAATTTTGATGGTTGTTCAACAAAAAAATGGTGACCAAACTGAAAATAGTATTAAAAATGAAGTAAAAAAGAATAAAGATATTCAAATAGCAATAGTAAATGAGGACCAGCAAACAACTTATAATGGTAAAAAAATTAAATTAGGTGAACCATTTATTGAGAGGTTATCTTATCAGAATAAATACAAATTTGAAACAGTATCTAGAAGTATTGCAGAAAATGGATTGAAACAAGGTAAATATCAAGTCATGCTTGTCATACCAAAGAATTTTTCAAAATTAGCTATGCAAATAGATGAAAAAACACCATCTAAAATGTCTATACAGTATAAAACGGCTGTAGGTCAAAAAGAAAGCGTAGCAAGAGAAACTGAGAAGGTTGTTGGCAGCGTATTAAATGATTTTAATAAATATTTGATTCAGATATATTTAACAAGTATTATTGATAATTTACACAATGCTCAAGAAAACGTTAGGGATATTATAAAGCGTGAACAGAGCGTATATAATAGATTTTCTGATTATTTACTCAATCCATTAAATGATTTCCCATCGCTATTTACAGATGCCTTGGTTAATTCATTAGGTGCTAATCATGACATTACAAAAATGATTCAAAACTATAATAATTCATTGTTAAGTTCTGATTCTAGTGTTTTTAATATTGATACGAATAGTTCAGCATCAACAATTGTGCAAGATCAAAATTCGCTATTTGAAGAAAATATCTCGGCTTTAGAACAGACATTGAATGATTATAAATCTCAGAAACGCAGCGTAGAAATCAATAACTATATTAACCAATTAAAACAAGTAAATAGTCATTTGGATCAACAGACAGATATAGAAAATCGGTCAAGAAAAGTATATAAAAAAGCTTTTAAAGAGACTTTAAATAAAATAGAGAAAGATATTAAAAAAGAGGAATCACCATTTACAGAAGAGATGGTTGATGAATATAGACAAAAACTCACAGAGTCTATGAAGACGCAGTTAGACAATAACAAAGAACTAAAAGAAGCTTTAGAATCATCTAACACAGAAAGACAAAAAGTTAATGACACGATGATTAATAATTTACGCAATGCAATAGAAAATAATCATACGAGTGACGATGCATTTTATATTCTCAATATGTCAGCGCAAGATTTGAAAAAAACAGGTTTGTCTCCAGAATCAGTTTCTGAGTATCAGCAAATATTAGACGATGTTCAAACATTTAAAGAAGATTTTAATAAATCTCATCCAGGTGAACACATTCGTCAGGATAATTATCATGAAGAATTAAATGCGGATGATACGACGAAGTTAATTAATAAAGGCGTTAATGTTGAACGTCAGGAAACAATAAAAAGTAAAGATTTAAATCAGTTAACAATTGCAACAGACCCAAATTTTAATTTTGAAGGTACTGTGAAGATAAATGGTAAAAAATACGATATAAAAGATCAAAATATCGAATTAGATACTACCCGAAGAACTTATAATATTGAAGTGAAAGGTGTAGCCAAACTAAAGCCAGAAGATAAATATCAAAAAGCTTTCCTTAAAGATAAAATGATGCGTTTACAATTAATATTTGGTCAAGCGAACAAGAATAAAGATGAAAATAATGAAAAAACAGACGAAGGGACAATAGCGAAATCAACTGAGAAACAAGAAGGAGAAAATATAAGTGTTGTCGATTTATCAATTAATCATAACCTAGAAGGGCAGTTAATTAGAGCGGAAGTCAAGCAACAGTTACGTTCATTAGATAGATTTAAAGCGCAATATAATATATTTAAAGACATGGATTTGAAATTAGAAGATCCTAAAATAAAAAATGAAGATATTGTAAACATGATGGTTAACGAAGTTATTAAAGATATGGAGCACTTTAAAATGGACAAATCATCATTACTAAATCTAATTGAAGATATGAATGATTCTTCCGATAAGATGATCGATGAACTTCTTAATAACAAAGATCAAATGAGTAAAATTAAAGAAGACATCAATACGTTAGTTAATGATTTAAGCGAAACTGAAAAAACACTTAATGACGATCCCGTAGAACCCAAGGTTGATCGAGAAAAGGGTAAAGAATTCACAACTTTATCTACAAATTTAGATATTGAAATAAGTAAATTATCACAGAGAAGTACGCAATTATTATCAGACAGTCAAAAATCCAAGTCTATCTCAGAGTCAATAAGCGGAAAGTTAAATCAACTTGATGATAATGTTAGCAAACTTCATGCAAGTGGTAAGGCACTTGGAACAAGAGCAAATGACTTAAATAAAGAAATGGCAGAAAATGACAACGACAACCAATTATTTTCAAAACATTTTGAAAAAGTTCTAGCTAATTCTAAAGACGGGGCTCGTCAGAATGAAGCTTTAAAAGCATTTATGAGTAACCCTATACAGAAGAAAAATCTAGAAAATGTATTGGCAAACAACAGTTCAAAAGACACAATGTCTTCAACAATTCTTGTCCTACTCATGTACTTATTAGCAATGATGACTGGCTACGTATTCTATAGTTATGAACGTACCAAAGGAGCATTGAATATCGTTAAAGAAGATTTTAATAGGCATAATCATTTATGGAATAATTTAATTAACGCTGCAATCATTGCTACGGCTGGTTTAGTAGAGGGCATAATTATAGGTATCATCGCATTGAACCGTTATGCGATATTATCAGGATATAAAGTAAGATTTATGTTGATGATTATTATTACGATGGTTGTATTTGTATTGATTAATACTTATTTATTAAGACAATTAAAGTCCATTGGTATGTTTATTATGATTTTAGTACTAGCTATGTACTTTGTAACAATGAATTATTTAAATCCTACTGGTAATAATCAGGGATTGAATAAATTCTCACCATTATCATATATCGATACGATGATATTTAATTATTTAAATGCAGAAGACCCAGTGGGTCTAGCCTTAATTATATTAGCTATCGTGGCCCTTATGGGATTCGTATTGAACATGTTTATTAAGCAGTTTAAGAAAGTGAGGTTATTATGATGTTGATTGAAGCATTATTGACCTTGACGTTATTAACTGCAGATAAACAACATGGAAGCCTTGATATTAATGTTAAGCAAGAGGATAAAGAAATCATTAATAATGGTTTAAATCAATATGATACAACATTGTTTGATAAAGATAGTAAAGCTGTAAATGAAAGAATCAAAGAAAAGAAACTAAAAAAAGAACAAGAAATTAAAAATAATATATTTCATGTTCAGCCCGGCACATCGGCCCGTTTGGATGATATAAAAAAAGTACTGTTTACCTCAACAAAGAATTCTGAAAAAGGTTCGCAAAGTGATAAAAAACCTTATATTCAAAACAAGCAGGAGAAAAATATATTACCGTACATTTTGTTAAGTATAGGAGCTTTTTTAACAATTGGATTTGTCATATTTTCAATTAGAAGAGGGAGACGAAAACAACAATGAGACAACACAAAAAAGTGACGTTTGATTTTTCTAATTATAATTTGGGGACGTACGATTTAGCTGTACCTATATATTTACCGCTAAAAAGCTTGCTGCCTTTAGTAATTGATAGTTTAGATATTGAAATTTACGACCTGAGAATTCAAGTTAAAGTGATGACCAAAAAGCAATTATTAGTAGAAAATGATAGATTAATTGATTTTCAAATTGCTGACGGTGATATTTTGAAATTATTATAAGGGGAATGAAAAATGGCTAATAATATGTCTAAAGAAAATAATGAACTTGAACCATTAGACAGTGCAATAGATACGGATCATCAAAATATACAACGAATAGATAAGAGAGAAATATCTAAAGCTTCAATTAAATCAGAACACCATCATCTAATGTATTTACTCGAACAACGTAGCCAATATTTCATAGATGCTAATGTGACAGAACTCAAGGATAGCTATCAAATTCACTATAATCTTTCCGAGCATGCAATACCCTTTGAAAATATAAAAGCATTTTCCAAAAATGAAAAGTTAAGATATTTATTAAACATATCAAAATTACAAGATATAGGTAATACGAGATATACATTTAATTTAGGTGCAGAAGAACTTTATTTTACAAAAGATGGTTTACCATTGGTGAAAACACGAGGTTTGAAAAATATAGTTGCACCATTACCTTTGTCAGAAGAAGAATTGTTAACGCGTTACAAAGCACTTATCATTCATGCATTTAACCAAAAGACATCATTCGAAGCATTAGTTGAAGGCAATTTAGATTTACATAAAGGCACGCCTTTTGAAAATAAAGTGATAGAAACAAAATCCCTAACAGAATTACAATCATTCTTGAATAGTCAATATGATAAGCATCAAAAGGATTACACCCAAAATTTCACATACGTAAGAAAAATACGATACACCATTTTTAAATGGTTGGCTACTACAGTTAGCGTTATAACAATTAGCTTGATTGCCTTTTTGGCATACATATATTTTTCAGTAATGAAAATAAATGAACAAGTAGAAAATGGATATCAATCCTATGTGAAAGCAGATTATACGCAAGTACTAAATGACTATAAAGATTTAAATGGAAAAAAGTTAGATAAAGAAGCGTTATATATTTATGCAACAAGTTATATAGAAACGAATAAACAAGGGTTAGAGAAAAAGAAAAAGGAAAATTTATTAAACAATGTAACACCTAACTCAAACAAAGATTATTTGCTGTATTGGTTTGAGTTAGGTCAAGGACATCTAGATGAGGCACTAAATATTGCTACATATTTAGACGACAACGACATTATGAAACTAGCATTAATTAATAAACTAAGTGATATAAAAAATAATCCGGATTTATCAAATGATAAACGTTCAGAAGAAACGAAAAAATATAATGATAAATTACAAGATATTTTAGATAAAGAAAAAGAAGCTAAAGAAGAAAAGGCTAAAGAACAAGAAGAAGCAGATAAGAAAAAAGATGAAAAAATAAAACAACAAGAAGAAAACGAGAAAAAGCAAAAAGAACAAGCACAAAAAGATAAAGAGAAAAGACAAAAGGCCGAACGTAATAAATAGTATGGGACTGAGACACCACGATGCATAAATTAATTATAAAGCACCAAGAACAATTAAAAATGCTCAATCTGAAAGACCATAAAAC
Organism: Staphylococcus marylandisciuri; assembly: GCF_025519785.1. GTDB lineage: Bacteria > Bacillota > Bacilli > Staphylococcales > Staphylococcaceae > Staphylococcus > Staphylococcus marylandisciuri. The sequence goes on from NZ_JAOPKZ010000004.1 coordinate 68,116, forward strand.
GTATACGATTAGTAATAATGACAGCGCAGATATTACAATTAAAAATTTAGAAGAAGTTATTCATTTAGAGCAAAATGACGCAGGCATGTGGCAAGCAAACCATACAACGATATTTCAATCTCTAGTACGTAAAAGTGAACATGGTAACATTAATTTAATGCTTTATTCTGATGATGAAACACTTGCGTTTGAATATCCATCAGCTCAAGATGTAATGACAATTGGGCCAAATTCATTTGAAGATATAGAAGTTCATGATTTGTCCAGTGTGTTGATGTTTAAAAATATCAATAATATTAGGCGCCAACAATATCTATTGTTAAGTAATGATAGTAGTGTTGATGTATATGTGAACTATGAATTAGAAAAAGGAAAGATCAAAAAGATATTTGTAGGTGATCATGTATTTATAGAGGGAGTTTGGATAGAAATTCAGGCAGAAGGACTTGTGATTCGTTCACATAAGTCAGTGCAGTCTCAGTTAATTCGATTGATGAGAAACGAGCCTAATGCTCAATTAGATGAATTTAATGACTATCATCGTTCCCCTAGAATTATTCATCGGGAACCGACAGATAAAATAAAAATAGAGAAACCACCACAGCCTATTCAAAAAAATAACACAATGTTATGGCGATCGATTATACCGCCACTCGTAATGATTGCATTAACTGTAGTGATTTTTTTAGTAAGACCTGTTGGTATTTATATACTGATGATGGTGGGTATGAGTGCAGTTACTATTATTTTCGGGATAACAACATATATTACTGAAAAAAAGAAATATAGAGAAGAAGTTGAGAAACGAGAAAAGGATTATAAGCAGTATCTGAGTGATAAAGCGACAGAAATCAATAATGCGATCAAAGATCAACGATTTAGTTTGAATTTTCATTATCCTACATTGCCAGAAATTAAGGATATTGTTGAAACAAAAGCACCTCGTATTTATGAGAAAACATCACATCACCATGACTTTTTACATTACAAATTGGGGATAACAAGTATTGAGAAATCTTTCGAAATAGATTACCAAGAAGATGAATTTATCCAACGCCGTGATGAGTTGTTTGATGATGCTAAAGAGCTATATGAATTTTATCAAGATTTAGAACAAGCGCCACTAGTGAATGACTTAACACACGGACCTATTGCATATATCGGTACACGTCATCTCATTATTGAAGAATTAGAAAAAATGATGTTACAGTTAGCAACTTTCCATAGTTATCATGATATCGAATTTCTATTTGTTATCCGAGAAGATGAACGACAGTGGTTTAATTGGGCACGATGGTTACCTCATATGACGTTCCAAGCGCAAAATATCAGAGGGTTTGTATACGATCAACGCACGCGGGATCAGATATTGACATCAGTATATAGCATGATTAAAGAACGTATACAAACAGCGCGTGAACACAGTAAGAGTAACGAAAAAAATATTTTCAATCCGCACCTCATCTTTGTGATTACAGATATGTCACTCATTATAGACCACGTTATCTTAGAATATGTGAACCAAGATTTATCAGAATATGGTATATCGCTTATCTTTGTTGAAGATGTAATTGAAAGTTTGCCAGAGCATGTAGAGACAATTATTGACATTAAATCACGTACTGAAGGCGAACTGGTAATGAAAGAGGAAGAATTAAAGCAATTGAAATTCATACCAGAAGACATGGGTGACTTAGACAAAGAATATATCGCCAGACGTTTAGCGAACTTAAATCATATTGAGCATATAAAAAATGCTATTCCGAATAGTATAACATTTTTACAAATGTACAATATTAATGAAGTGGAAGCACTAAATGTTGAGCAACGTTGGCAACAAAATGAAACATTTAAGACGATGGCAGTACCTTTAGGTGTGCGTGGCAAAGATGACATTTTGTCATTGGATTTACATGAAAAAGCGCATGGTCCTCATGGATTAATCGCAGGAACAACGGGTTCAGGTAAATCAGAGATTATCCAATCGTATATACTTTCGTTAGCCGTCAACTTCCATCCCCATGAAATTGCATTCTTACTAATTGACTATAAAGGTGGTGGTATGGCTAATTTATTTAAAGATTTAAAACATCTTGTAGGTACAATTACCAATTTAGATGGTGATGAAGCCATGCGTGCATTGACGTCGATTAAAGCTGAGTTGCGAAAACGGCAACGTCTATTTGGTCAATTTGATGTGAACCATATTAATCAGTATCATAAGCTCTTTAAAGAAGGTATAGCTACTGAACCTATGCCACATCTATTTATCATTTCTGATGAATTTGCCGAATTAAAATCTGAGCAACCGGATTTCATGAAAGAACTCGTATCAACTGCGCGTATTGGACGTTCTTTAGGGATACATTTAATACTCGCTACACAAAAACCTTCAGGTGTTGTCGATGATCAAATATGGTCCAACTCTAAATTTAAATTAGCGTTAAAAGTGCAGGATAGACAAGATAGCAATGAAATCTTAAAAACACCTGACGCAGCAGATATCACCTTACCTGGTCGTGCTTATTTACAAGTAGGTAATAATGAAATTTATGAATTATTTCAATCTGCGTGGAGCGGTTCTGTTTATGACTCTATAGGAGACGCACTTGAAGTGGAAGATAAGACGATTTATATGGTTAATGATTTTGGCCAATTACAAGCGATCAATAAGGATTTAAGTAGTCTAGACAATGAGGAACCAGAAGAGACTTTAACAGAGTTAGAAGCGGTTATTGATCATATTGCGCAAGTTACTGAACGTTTAGGTATAGAACATGTCAAACGCCCTTGGTTACCACCATTACCTGAAGCGGTATATCAAACGGAGTTAATAGAGAGTGACTTTAGAAAACTATGGTCAGACCAACCACCAGAAGTAGAATTAACAATTGGTCTTAAGGATGTACCAGAAGAACAATATCAAGGCCCAATGTCACTTAAGTTAAATCAAGCAGGCCATATCGCTTTGATTGGAAGTCCAGGTTATGGCCGTACTACGTTCTTACACAATACAATATTTGATATAGCACGTCACTATCGTCCAGATCAAGCTCACATGTATTTATTTGATTTCGGAACGAATGGTTTGATGCCTGTATCAGATGTGCCGCACGTAGCAGATTATTTTACAGTAGATCAAGAAGATAAAATTGAAAAGGCGATTAAGAGAGTTAACCAATTAATATCAGAACGTAAGAAACTTCTTAGCCAAGAACGTGTAGTCAATATTGAGCAATTTAATAAGGAAACACAAGCAACTGTTCCTAACATCTTCATCATGATTGATAATTACGACACTGTTAAGGAATCAACATTTGTTGAATCATTTGAAGAAATGATGGCTAAAGTTGCGCGTGAAGGACTGGCATTAGGTGTATATATTATCTTAACAGGCTCTCGATCTAATGCGATTAAGTCAGCGATATTCACAAATATAAAAACTCGTATCGCACTTTATTTATTTGAAAATAATGAGCTCACGAATATTATTGGCTCTTATAAGAAAGGTGTGAAAGATATTAAAGGTCGTGCTGCGATTAATGATGATAATTTCACTCAAATGCAGATAGCACAGCCGTTTGAATTGGATGATGGGCAAACTTATAACAGTAGAATCGCAGATGAAGTTGCACAAATGAAAGAATATTATGTCGGTGATTACCCTGTACATATTCCAATGATACCGGAGAAAGTTTTACTAGAAGATATGAAGGCGCGTTACGATTTAGAAAAGGTTATTTTGGAAGACCATCTATTACCACTCGGCTTAGATTTTGAAGATGTAGAGTTAGTGAGTTTAGATTTGTCAAAACCATCTATTATTACTGCATTAGAACCTAATGAATTAGAATACATGAATAATCTAATTTTAGATAATTTAAGCATACTAAGCAAACAGAATTTAGTGATTCTAATAGATGTGGATGAGAATTTAGCTAGCTATCAAGATAACGTTACTTCTTATTATTCAACGCATTCTGAATTTAGTAATCTTAGAGCAGGATTCAAACATGAAATAGATGCTAGAAAAGAAGGTAAACGTTCAAGTGAAGATAAAAAAATAGTATTTATTAATAATATAAAACGCTTTAATCAAACAACTGGAATGACTGAAGATGAGATTAGAACACTCTTTAATGAAGGGCCAAAGTATAATGTGTTTGTTATAGCTAGTGGGCTATACTCTGATACAGTTGGAGCATTTGATAAAGAAAGTAAAATGCTAACTAGAACAGTGAGCCAAGCTGTTATAGCGCATAAGATATCAGAACAAGAATTTATAAAAGTTAAAAATCAATATGGAGAACCAGAATTAAAAGCTAGAGAAATGTACTATGTTAATAATCAGGAATACAAAAAAATCAAACTTATTGGGGAGTAACCATTATGATTAAATTAAATCAAGCTGAGGTTTCTGCAGATATAAGCAGTATTCGAAGTAATGGTCAGGGACTTATGTTGAACAATAGCGAAGCAAATCTTTCAAAAACGAATCTAATCACTTTCAAAGAATACGTAGAGATGTTTGAAAATTATCAAACAGCTATCTCTAATTATGAGGGAATAGTAAATCAAGATGTATCGGCGATGGAGACAACAGTTAATGAAATTGTTGCAAATGATCAAGAGATAGCAGGTCAAATAAATAGCTCATAGGGGGAGATTAAAATGAGTAACAAGGGTGAAATCAGAAGACAAATTACGAGAAAAGAGAGTGAAAGAGGTACGAAACAAATAGAATTAATTGATTTAAAAGATGACTTAAGGAGGTTAAAAGAGGCTTTAAAGGAAGTTGAATCATCACAAGATGACTTTACTAGTGCGAAAAGTTTATATGATAAGACGGAAATAAGTGATTTAGATTGGAAAGGTCAAACGCGTAGTAAAAGCGATACACATAAAGATGACATAGATAAAGAAATGAAGTCAGTTGCAGATGATTTTGATGAAAGTATTACGGATTTAAAGAATGATATATCAAAAAAAGAAATTGAGATCTCTGGTGTAGAAGGTGAAATTAGTTCCTTAACCAGTGAAATAAATATTTTGAGAGCTAAATTATAAGTTGAGAAATTATAAGGAGGGATTTAGTTGGGATTAAAAGTAGATATGAGTGAAGTACGCAATTTGAAAAAAAGTATTAGTAATTCTTTAGATTCTGTAAATGAAAAAGTCAATTCATTAAGCAGCAGTATGTCAAATCTTGTTAATGCTGAAGGCTTTGAAGGAGAAGCTGCCACTAGTGTAAAAACCTATACTAATACCTTTCACATTAAAACAATTGATAAAATAGAAAAGATAAATGAACGATTTAAATCGGATATGTCTAAGTCTATAGAAAAATTTCAAAGTGAAGTAGATAATAATGAATCTGCAATTTTAGTTGAAGATCAAATTAAAGAATATAAGACTGATATTGAAGATGCAATAAAAGAAGTTTATAGATCAGCAAGTAAAGCAAATGAAGCAATTGCAAAAGTATCAGAATTAACTACAGCTACAGAAATAAAAAAAGATAACTTATTTAATAAAATGGGCGAATTTAATAAGCATATTGATAAAACAATTGAAAAATTAACTAGCTTTGATTCGAATAATTCTATTGACGGAGATAGAACAGATAACTTGATAACTGAGTTAAGTGGCTTGAGTTCCTATGTAAAAGGATTATCTCCAAATAGAGCTAGAATAAAATCTACAAGTTCTAAGATAGAGAATGCTATTATAAGGCACAAAACGAGTGAAAAACTCATTAAATGGCAAAAGCTTATGGAGTCTACAAGTGACAAACTATATAGCGTACCAGGTCTAAGTAAAAAGAATTATGATTTAATTCTAACGGCGGGACGAGAGTATTTTGCTTTGAAAGCAATTGGCGGAGGTAGTGCAAGAAAAGGATTTAGTAAATATATGAATATCAGAGACATGGATAAACTCATTAACAATTTAGATAAAAAAACTTTAAGTAAAATGGCTACAATTTTTAATACTGATAGAGGAAATATTAAGATTAAGAACGTTATTAAAAATGCAGGTGAATTTGTTAAAAGCAATCCATTTGAAAAAGGGAATTTAGTGAATTGGATGACTAAAGTACAAGAATATGATAGTAAAAGCGCTGAATTATTGAAGCAAATTGTAAAAGATAAAAACTTCCAATATCAATTCGGTGATGCTAAAAAGTTTTTTGATGAAGCTGAAGTGAAAAAAGCGGCAAAAACAGAATTTAAAAATACATTTGTAAAGCAAAGTTTTAGAGAAACAATTTTGAAAAAAGAAAATTTTCAATCAGCAACTGCTTTTCAAAAAAATATAAAAAAATATTGGAATGATGATATAAAACAAGGAGTTAAAGAATTTGGAAAAGGTTTTAAAAATAAAAATATATTAGGGAAATCAGGGATGTTATTGAATGGGGGTGGCAAAATATTTAAACCAATAGCGTTCGTTAGTGCTTTTACAGATAATTTAAATAAAGATTCAAAACAAGAACAACTAGTAAGCCTGGGCGTTGATTTATCAATAGCTAGTGGGAGTATCGCAGCAGGTACAGCTATAGGTACTGCTATTCCAATTCCAGTAGTCGGACCAATACTCGGTGCAATTGCAGGTGGATTTGTAGGGATGGCAGCTGACTTTAAAATAGGAGATAAAGCTATAAAAGATCATGTCAAAGATGGGATTAATAGTGGTTTAAACAAAACAAAAGATGCATTTAGTAATGGTTGGGGTCAAGTAGCAAGTGGATTTAAATCAGTATTTAATTAGGAGGTGAAAATATGGATTTAGAAGATATTCAAAGACAATGTATAGAGAACATTAGGCATTCACATTTAATTAGGTTCACGTGAGTCGATTAAATAGCATATGGTTTGTATTTGTTTATCTATTTTGGAGTGGGATTTAAGGGTGGAGTGCCTATGTATATGAAAGTCTATATATGTATTTCTCTATTATTATGGTACGTTCTATACTTACAATAAAAAGGAAAAATTACTCTCTGATTTTAATGAGATCATTATAAGTCGAGGTTGATAAATTACTTTATAGTTAATTTACTTTCTGGTTATAATATACCTTTTTAGATGAGCACTGTCTATGTATTTTATTGTTCGGGTTCTAGAGGTGATGCATTTGACTACTGGTTAATCATAGCAGGGTTAATTTTCATGTCCGCAGTAGTTTTATTTATTTTTAGTTGCGGTGAATTTAAAATGTTTATTGAAAAATATATTTCAATAAAAAAGTTTTGCGGATTTATTTTAGTCATCATCTAATTTATTGGTTTATTTTATTTATCAATGATTGTACCAGCAGACTCTGAAGAATATACAACGATTTGGATGGGAATGATAATGCTTTTTTGTTGTCATATGTTTATAGGGAGATCGTATTTTTATTTAACACTTTTTGATTTTTATTCAGAAAAAGACGGGATTGATTTATAGTGGAGTTAGGAATGCTAATAATGCCATTTTGTGTAAAAATTACATTTGAAATTGATAAAAATGATGATTGGTTGGATGGTTTAGATACTGTGAATGAATTCTTTAAGGACAAAGATATATATCCTACTGGTCCAATCATATTTCAAAAAAAGTCTATTGGAATCGGTGAGTATGAATATACAGCGTTTATTTCATTAAATACAGAATTACATGATATACCCGAATTAAATATAGAATATATCGATATGTTAGAGGTTGGTCCAACACTATCTGAAAAATGTTTCGAAGAAAGTGAATTTGAGCAAGTCTATAGCCAAATAGAGCTAGCAGCAAAGGAAAATGAAGTTAAAATACTAGACCAACCCTATTACCATGTAATGGTTGATTACTTTGGTGGGAGTGTCTTTGAAATATATGCTCAATTAGAACTGAGCGATGGTGATAATAGTGAATAAACATAGCTATTCATCAATCAGATTAAAAAATGTAGCATATAAAGAATTTTTAGATATAACTATCCAAGATTACGAGATGATTTTTAAACAGTTTATATATTTATGTGAAGATGTCGGTGTTAGTTCTACTGGACCCATTAATTTCGCAGTAACACAAATAGACTTACAAAAAAAGTTTAATATAGAAGTTTTTATGCAAGTAGATAAAGGTTTTAGACCAACCAAGGATTTGAATTTTAGAACATATTTTTGTATAGATATGCTATTACAAGGAAGAATAACTTCAAATAATTTTGTTGAGGATGAAATAGCGTTATTAGAAGATATGAATAAGTTTGCTAAAGAAAATAACTTGAGTTTCGTTTCACCGTACTATCATACCTTTAAAACTGATAGAAAAAGTGAAAATGGCTGGATCGATGTGAAAGCAAAGGTTTTTGAAAATGATTAGTTATTGGGATTGAAGATGGGAGTGAATGATTTGATATATATTGTATTAATAAGTTTGTTTATAATGTTTTATGCTGTTAGAGCTATAAGTGTATTAAAAAACGCTGGTTTTTCCTTGCTATCATTTTTAATCGATATTCTAATTTTAATAGCTTTAATTAGCTTTTATTATATAGCTGGAAAGTTAGAGGGACGTGATTTAGACAATGTTTTATTTTTTACACATTTAGGTTCATATATTTATATGTATATTGCTATTAAATACTTTTGGATAAAACCCCGTTTATTAATATATCTGATACAAAAAAACGAAGAGCCAGAAAATGAAGAACTGGCATCTAAAGAACTAGATTTACAAACATCTAGAATTAGATCAATTTACTATTTTATCATATCAATTGTTCTTCTAGTAATTACCAAATTAAAAATGCCGGATAATTTAAGAGAAGATCAATTATCAATGAATCCAATATTTATATTAATTGGAATAATAATTGTATTGATTTGGTTAGCTATCGATATTTATCGTAAGAAAAAATATGACATATTTTTATTTAAAACAATTGTTCCTTTAGTTGTAACAATTTGGATAATTATAGGAACAATTATTTTAGGGTAAATCGATTTTCAACAGGAAATACATTATAAAGGAGATATTTATATGGAAAAGGATGGAAAAGCTTTAAAAGTATGGGCATGGATTTTTATAGTATTAACAATTATCGCTCCGTTATTTGCGGTAGGAAGTATTATTTGTAGCATTAAATATAAAAAATACGATGAAGCCAAAGGATCAAAACTTTTAATGATCGCAATTATAGTCGGGGTTACCATGTTTATTATAAATTTTCTGTTATTACTTGGAATAAGATAACTATTAATTAAGCACTTTTAACAAGAAATACATTATAAAGGAAATATTTATATGGAAGAGAATAAAAAAGATTGGAAAGTATGGGCATGGGTTTTTATAGTACTAACTATTATCAGTCCATTTTTTGCGATAGGAAGTATTATTTGTAGTATTGAATATAAAAAATATGACGAAGCCAAAAGATCAAAACTTTTAATGATCGCAATTATAGTTGGAGTTATCATGGTTATTTTAAATTTCCTGGCGTACTTTGGATAAGATAACTATTAATTAAGCACTTTTAACAAGAAATATATTATAAAGGAGAAATTTATATGGAACAGAATGGAAAAGGTTTAAAAAGATGGGCGTGGATTTTTATAGTATTAACAATTATTACTCCGTTATTTGCGATAGGAAGTATTATTTGTAGTATTAAATATAAAAAATATGATGAAGCCAAAGGATCAAAACTCCTAAAGATCGCAGTTACAGCTGCATTAACTATAGTTCTTTTGAACATACTGACACTACTTGGATTAAGATAACTCTTAATTAAGCATTTTGTAAAGATTTAGTCTAATTCAGAACTGCTTTTTAATTGCTAAATGGTAATCATGTACTGTACGTTTTTTTTCAGGGAAGGTTTCGCCGTTATATTAAGATAGGCATACCTCATGTCATGTTAATACGCAATATAGAATAAGTAAAGGGAGCGGGACGGAAATCTAATTTGAATAAAAAGATTTCGTAGTCCCGCCTCGGCAAGGACAATTAGAATTAAAAAAAGCTTGATACAAGCGCGTTTTCAAATCAGTCATCTACTGCCAAGATGCTAAAAGGGTCTGGGACATTACATTATGTCCCAGACTCATTTTTTATAGTTAAAGAGAGAAGTAGATCGTGCGGTCTTTTGGATTTTAAATCCGTATTCAAAACCGATCAGCTTTACTCTCGCCTTTTGAAATTCGATTGGAGTATGTTGGGTTCTTGAAACCGTGTATAGGAAAGTGAAATGAGAAAGGTTAAGTAAAGTTCTTGCTTCTCAAAAACGATATTGGAGGTTTGACTTATCAATTATTTAGGCATTGATATAAGTAAGAAAAACAGTGTCATCGCTCATTATAACCATGACAAGCTCCAAGTTGTGAGAATTGCTCCTTTTAATTTTATTAATCTCTAAACATTAATCTCCACAATATAAAGATACTACCCACTATAGCAATAATTATAAAGAACCAAATACCCATTTAATCCCTCCCTAGGGTTCTGTTGCAAAGTTAATTTTGTAGTATAATTTTAACAAAAAGAGGTATTTTCTATGAACTATTTCAGATATAAGCAATTTAACCAAGATATCATAACCGTAACCGTTGGCTACTACTTAAGATACGCACTGAGTTATCGTGATATATCTGAAATATTAAGAGAACGTGGTGTGAACGTTCATCACTCCACCGTTTATCGTTGGGTTCAAGAATATGCACCTATTTTGTATCAAATTTGGAAGAAAAAGAATAAAAAAGCTTATTATAAGTGGCATATAGACGAAACGTATATCAAAATTAAAGGGCAATGGTGCTACTTATATCGTGCGATTGATGCAGATGGTCATACACTAGATATTTGGTTGCGTAAAAAACGCGATCAGGTTTCAGCTTATGCATTTATTAAGCGACTGATTAAACAATTTAGTAAACTTAAGATGATTATCACTGACAAAGCACCATCAACAAAGGCAGCTATATCTAAAGCAATTAAAGATTTTAACCTCAACAAAGATTGTCATTGTACGTCTAAATATCTCAACAACTTAATTGAACAAGACCATCGTCATATTAAAATAAGAGAAGGGAAATATCAAAATTTAAATACAGCTAAAAATACACTTAAAGGCATTGAATGTGTTTATGGATTGTATAAAAAGAACCGCAGGTCTCTTCAGATCTACGGTTTTTCACCATGTCATGAAATAAGTTACATGTTGGCGAGTTAATAGCAAAAAACATCAAAGTCATCACTAGTGATTTATTTTTATAACTTTGCAACAGCTCCTTAAAACCAATCATTCTCACGGTATTTCTTCTTAAGGGAGAAACCTACGCCAAATGTTGCAATGAATAGTATAAGTGTTAAAATCATGTATGGAATATTTCCAGCGCCTATACTGAAACTAAAAAGCGTTAGGAATAATATAGCGAGTACTGCAAGTACCCAGAATATTGCTTTAGACTTTTTTTGTTGATTGTCTTGCATCTAGACCACACCTTCTTGTATTCTTTCATCAATTATATGATATAATAAAAAAGTTGCAATTAAAAGTGGGAATCTACTATAAGAAAGGAAAATATATAATGACTAATTTAAGAGAAGATGTTCGTAATATAGCTATCATCGCTCACGTCGACCACGGTAAGACAACTATTGTTGATGAACTATTGAAACAATCAGGTATTTTCCGTGAGAACGAGCATGTCGATGAGCGTGCTATGGATTCTAATGATTTAGAGAGAGAACGTGGTATTACAATCCTTTCTAAAAATACAGCGGTTAATTACAATGGCAACCGCATCAATATATTAGATACACCAGGTCACGCTGACTTTGGTGGTGAAGTAGAACGAATCATGAAAATGGTAGATGGTGTTGTACTTGTAGTGGACGCTTATGAAGGTACTATGCCACAAACGCGTTTCGTGTTAAAAAAAGCTTTAGAACAAGATTTAAAACCTGTAGTTGTTATTAATAAAATTGATAAACCAACTGCTCGACCGGAAGCAGTAGTTGATGAAGTATTAGATTTATTCATCGAACTTGAAGCTTCAGAAGAACAATGTGATTTTCCAGTTGTGTACAGTTCAGCAGTCAATGGTACTGCAAGTTTAGACTCAGAACAACAAGACGAAAATATGAAAGCTCTATATGAAACAATCATTGATTATGTACCAGCTCCTATAGATAATAGTGATGAGCCTTTACAATTTCAAGTAGCCTTATTGGATTACAATGATTACGTAGGCCGAATAGGTGTTGGTCGCGTATTTCGCGGCACAATTAAAGTAGGGGACAATGTGTCGTTGCTTAAATTAGACGGTTCAGTTAAGAATTTCCGCGTGACTAAATTATTTGGTTATTTCGGCTTAAACCGTGAAGAGATTGAAGAAGCTAAAGCAGGAGATTTAATTGCAGTTTCAGGTATGGAAGATATTAACGTAGGGGAGACTGTAACTCCGCAAGACAATCAAGAAGCCTTACCTGTGTTACGAATTGACGAACCCACACTTGAAATGACTTTTAAGGTTAATAACTCACCGTTTGCTGGACGCGAAGGTGATTACGTAACTGCACGTCAAATTCAAGAACGCTTAGATCAGCAATTAGAAACAGACGTCTCACTTAAAGTTACGGAAACAGATTCTCCTGATACTTGGGTCGTTGCAGGACGCGGTGAATTACACTTATCTATTTTAATAGAGAATATGAGACGTGAAGGTTATGAATTACAGGTCTCTAAACCTCAAGTTATCTTACGCGAGATTGATGGCGAGGTTTGTGAACCGTTTGAACGCGTGCAATGTGAGGTGCCTTCTGATTACACAGGGGCTGTAATTGAATCACTAGGAGCGCGTAAAGGTGAAATGGAAGATATGATTACTACAGACAATGGTTTAACACGCTTAATCTTTATGGTTCCTGCGCGCGGTATGATTGGTTACACTACTGAATTTATGTCTCAAACGCGTGGTTATGGTATTATCAACCATACCTTTGAAGAATTTCGTCCACGTATTAAAAGTCGTTTAGGTGGTCGTCGTAATGGCGCGTTAGTCTCAATGGATAAAGGTCAAGCAAGTTCTTATGCTATTATCAATTTAGAAGATCGTGGAACTAACTTCATGGAACCAGGTACAGAGGTTTATGAAGGTATGATAGTCGGTGAACATAATCGCGAGAACGATTTAACTGTGAATATAACTAAGACTAAGCATCAGACTAACGTACGTTCTGCCACTAAAGATCAAACAGAGACTATGAAACGCCCACGTATCTTAACGCTTGAAGAAGCCTTACAATTTATTAATGATGATGAATTAGTTGAGGTTACTCCAGAAACTATTCGTATTAGAAAGAAAATCTTAGAAAAAGGCGCTCGTGAAAAAGAAGCTAAACGCGTAAAGCAAATGATGCAAGATGAAGAATAAACATTAATGAGAAGACTCATATTAATAATTTAAGCACTATGATGATTTAAGGCCGTAGTTCTTCAAGGAAGCGGGACAGAAATCTAATTTGAATAAAAAGATTTCGTAGTCCCGCCCCGGCAAAGATGTTGAAGAGGCTGAGACATTACATTATGTCCCAGCCTCTTGAAGAACACGTTCTCATACCATTTAAATCATCATAGTGCTTTTTCACGAAATTGATGAGACATCTTAAGAACATACTAAACTTCACAGGATATAGCTTAGTTGTCTCGGTAGCATTTACACTAAGATATGCGATCAAGATTTATATTTAGAGCATTGTTATCTATGATTAAAAGTCGTTTGTTGACGGCGTTGCTTCGGAGTATCTAGTCTACTTTTACATTCGTCGCACATAAAAGTATGAATAGGATCGTTGCGAAGGCGTTTAGCTTCAAGCGTATTCTCATCGATAAATACTATAGTATCGCAGATGATACATTGAACCTTTCTCATTCAGTTAGCACACCTCTATATTTGTTACATGTTTAATACTATATTGATAGCCTTCCTCTGGAATATAAACAAAGCTATCAATCATATTATCTTCATATAACCTTTTACCATCTTTAGCAAATTGAAAGAATAGATATGGTAAGAGGTCTAGGGGAATATCTATCGTATCCTCATCATTGGACAGGCGGATAGTCGTTGCATCTGAAGCGGGTTCTGCATTCTTAAAGAATGGCGTCATATTAATGACAAATGAGCCTTCTAAGACTGAGCGCTTTTTGTACTTTATTTCTGAATTTAGAGTTGGAGGGTTGGTCTGACCTTCTAAAATGGCGCGGTTCCATTCTCTATTATCTTCGAAAGCGATAGGTTTAGTTCCATCAAACACACCTTTTTCTAAATCTTCTAATCTAACTTTCCGATCGTCAAAGATCCATGTGGTACTATCTAAAGTGATAGGAAATTTAACCTTACCCTTAATTTGTATCATACTTACACTCCCTCAAGTTGATAGTTATATGTATTTTGAAAATTAATTTAAGTAGCTACAAACTCGTAATACGTTAGTCTACATGACTTAATTTTATCACATTTGATAGGTTTGCGTATAATCTTCAAATTCACTTGCTTTTTAATAATGAGTAAGATAGAATTTGTCTTATAAGCTATAAATGATAGGGGGAGTATGTCATGGTAAAAAGCCAAAAGTTAAAAAGTGCGGCATATGACCAATTAAATAAGGACGCGGAAAGAATTTTCCAAATGATTAAAGTTCAAATGGATAATTTAACTTTACCGCAATGCCCATTATACGAAGAAGTATTAGACACTCAAATGTATGGCTTACAAAAAGAAGTGGATTTTGCTGTAGAGCTTGGTTTGGTTGATCGTGAGGCAGCAAAAGATATTATGCTTCGTCTAGAAAAAGAACTTTCTAAATTACATGAAGCCTTTACAAACGTATAATTGAACTAAATATCAACTGTAAATGAAGGTCATCGATTTATAGTGTATATATAGATAGTGGAAATTAAGTATAAAGAGAGGTCGGGACAACAGCGTTTAGGATTTGAGGATGGGGCCCCAACACAGAGAAACTGTTAACCAGTTTCTACAAGCAATGCAAGTTGGGGTGGGTCCCAACAAAGAGGGAGCGGGACAGAAATCTAATTTGAATAAAAAGATTTCGTAGTCCCGCCCCGGCAAGGATGACTAGAATTGAAAAAAGCTTGATACAAGCGCATTTTCAAATCAGTCATCTACTGCCAAGATGCAGAAAGAGGCTGAGACATCTCATTATGTCCTAGGCTCCACCAGCACAGCGATTTGGGGTGGGCCCTATAAAAGCGAACCCGTTCAATACAAAGTATAGAATAAGAAGAAACCAGTTTATTTTTTCTTCAACAAACGTTATGTCTCATCCTTTCATCTATGTTAGGTAGTGTGTGCTTATACATAGATAGAGTAGTTAAAGACTGAGTAATCGCCTAGTGATCAACTCAGTCTCTTTTTATATTGGTGATTTCACATTTAAGAAGGCGAACGATACATATTTTTGTTCGAGCAACACTAATAGTTTTTGCTATAATGTGATTTGTACAAATGAGTTAGTAGCTTCAAAGAAACAGAAAGTATTTCAAATTAGAGGCATAATAATTGGATGCTAGCCTTCGAATATAACAGGTGTACGGCGCTTTTCTTCAACCTTTTCAAAGACGGTAAGAGTCATAATTAAAGTTCAAGATAATATTGAAGCCGGTAAACCTTATTTCCTAGCCAATTAATTACGTAGTGTAATTGAGATATTTACTCCTCTTTAATGCTCTGTTGAAAAAATAGAATTGGATGATAAAAGAATGAATAATGTTAAACAATTTTTCCGCTACATAGGTAAATATTCGAAATACATTGATTATCCTCTCGTCGTTACTTATATAGTGTTATGTTTGATAAGTATCATCATGGTTTATAGTGCGAGTATGGTGGCAGCGACTAAAGGTACTTTAACTAACGGGATACCTGTAAGCGGTACATACTTTTACACTAGGCAGCTAGTTTATGTAATAGTAAGTGTCGCCATCGTGTTCTTTATGGCATTCTTTATGAATGTGAAAGTACTCCAAACTTTGCGTTTTCAGAAATTGATGATGCTCACCATGCTAGTCCTACTTGTCGCCACTTTATTAATTGGTAGTAATATCAATGGTTCTAAAAGTTGGATTCATCTTGGGTTTATGAACTTACAAGCTTCTGAGTTTCTTAAAATAGCGTTGATTCTGTACCTATCTTTTATGATTGAGAAAAAGCGACCTCAAGTATTTAAGAAAGTCAGTGTTCTTAAATTTCCATTAATCCTCGTCGGCATATGTATTACACTAGTTCTATTTCAGCGAGATGTAGGGCAAACATTATTAATCTTAATGGTCGTATTCGCAGTCATATTATACGCTGGAGTGGGTATTGATAAGATTATCAAGTACGGCAGTATTATTTTTATAGGTATTCTTTTAGTAGGTGGTCTATTCTTATTATTAGGAGCGTTTCCTAATTATTTAGCTGCGCGCTTTAGCACCTTTACAAACCCATTCGGTAGTGAGTCTGGAACTGGTTATCATGTGTCTAACTCTCTACTTGCAATTGGTAATGGCGGCTTGTTTGGTAGAGGATTAGGTAACAGTATACTTAAACTCGGTTATTTGCCAGAACCTCATACGGACTTTATTTTTGCGGTCATATGTGAAGAATTAGGCTTAGTAGGTGGCTTGTTTGTCATCTGTTTACTCTTCTACATCGTTTACAAGGCGTTTATATTAGCGAATAAGACGACTTCTTATTTCTATAAGCTTGTGTGCGTCGGTATTGCAAGTTATATCGGTAGTCAGACTTTCGTTAACTTAGGAGGGATTTCAGGTACTATACCTCTAACTGGGGTACCACTGCCATTTATCAGTTTTGGTGGTTCTTCCATGATTAGTTTGAGTATTGCTATGGGATTACTGCTGATTACGGCTAAACAGATTAAACTTGAGGAAGCGAAACGTAAGAGAGCGCTTAAACAACAAAGACAAGGTAACTATTTTAGAAGATAATAGCATTTTATTAATCAAAGGGGAGCGGGACAGAAATCTTTTTGTTCAAATTAGATTTCTGTCCCGCTCCCCTTCTTTATTCAAAAAAGGATGAGAGAGAAATCACAACGGATTTGCTCATTTCATCCTTACGAGAGTAAATGACTATTTAAATATTAAGTAATATCTTTTTTCAATGGAGATAAAACACATTCTAACGAAGCTAATAGTGCAGCTACAATGACTGTTTCTTACTACGTACAGTACGAAGCATTAAGACTATAAAGTACGCAATCATACCAAATAAAATTGTAATGATAAGCGCATGCAATAGCGCAATAATAAGATTTACGTGAGTGATAACTGAAAGCGCACCCGTTGTAACTTGTAAGATAATGAGTATGAAAGCCACTGTATAACCGTAACGTATAGTGCGGTTGTTAGGATAATGCTTAATAGCGTGAATAAATGAAATTAATATCCAGATAAAAGCGATGAGCGCCATTCCTCTATGAGTAAAGTTAACCCAATCGATTTCACTGTGTGGAATAATATCGTGAAATGGCAGTGGCCAGTCCCCATAAGCTAGACTAGCTTTCTTGTGTCTAACTAATGCGCCTGTATAAATAGTTAAGTAGACGATCACTGCCATTATCCAAGTGAGTAATCTGAGGGGTTTTTGAATAAATAATTCATCAGCCTCATATTTTCTATCCACTTCAAAAATGATTAAAGTTAATACGAAGACAGAAGAAAAACTCACTAAAGAAATACCGAAATGTAAGGCAAGCACATAGGCGTTTTGTTGCCATATCACAGCAGCAGCGCCAATCAAAGCCTGCATTAATAGAAAGCCTAAACTGATAATACACAGGGGTTTGACTTCTTTAATATAGCCGATGTGTCTCCAAGCAACGATAACGAGCCATAATACAAAGATTAACGATAATCCAGAAACTGCTCGATGATTGAGTTCAATTAATGTATGAATTGGTAAACTGCTAGGTATTAACGCACCATGACAAAGCGGCCAATCTGTTCCGCAACCATCTTCGGAACCGGTCTTAGTGACTAGAGCGCCGCCGAGTTGTACCCATGCCATGATGAGTGTAGTTATTACAGATAACCATTTGAGGTTACGTTTTTTAAACAATGATAAACACCCCATCAAAATAAGTGAAAACCTTATTTTTTATTTATAAGCCGTATGTTTATTTTTTCTCTACTAAACATAGTAAAATCTCATTATTATTATAGCAAGAATAAGAGTTGATTTTGTGACTTATTAATGACGATTTAGGGAGCGGGATAGAAATCTAATTTGAAAATAAGATTTCTGTCCCGCTCCCGAATCGTGAGCATTTTTGTCGAAAAATCATGTTTTGAGGACGCCGTACCTCAATTTCCCAGAATACAGAAACTTTATGTCTCAACTTCGTTCTCTATTGATTTGATACTCTCCACCGAAATGTAAGCTGACAGTAAAATACTTATAAAATAGGGTTATTTTTTATTATTTAATAAACCATCCTTAAACTAACTTAACTAGGTGCTTTGTGTATAAAGGGGAACACATGATGCAGTTAACCTGATTCATGAAACGATATCATAATATCTAATCAGAGTTTATGACGGCTATGTTATGAGAATAGTTGAAATGAGACCTCACACTACGATGTTTATGAGTGAGACTCAACAAGAATTTAACTTGTCGCTTGTCTGTCACAAATTATTGATTAAGCTTGTAGTCATTCATATGAAAATGTAATATCATGATACTATATGAAAAAATAGGAGGGAAACTATGAAACAAGAACAAACGATGGCACACACTTCAACACGTGTTAGCTTGAAAGAGCTCAAAGAAATTATCAAGTTAGGTCTTGTTCAAGGTAATTTAATTCCGGCGTTCGCTGGAGCGTGGTTAGCGGTAGTGTTTGCACATCATTCCTTCTTCTCATCTATACCACAAATCTTAATCATGATAGTTGGTTCAACATTCATTATGGGAGGTTCTTGTGCTCTCAATAATTATTATGATCAAGATATTGATCGTATCATGCCAAGTAAACAAAAGCGACCAACTGTAAATAATAGAATTTCCAACAGAAATCTACTCATACTAAGTTTTGGGATGATGCTTGTAGGGGAAGCATTACTATTCACACTTAATGTAGCATCAGGAGTACTCGGTCTAATGGGCATTGTAGGCTATGTTTCTCTATACTCTATTTGGTCTAAGCGCCATACAGTGTGGAATACCGTGATTGGAAGTTTTCCAGGTGCTGTTCCGCCACTCATCGGCTGGGCTGCATTAGAGGGACAATTGAGTCTCACTGCTATAGCTTTATTTTTAGTTGTATTTTGTTGGCAACCTGTTCACTTCTACGCTTTAGCTATTAAACGTAAAGATGAATACTCACTTGCTAATATTCCTATGTTGCCTTCTGTGAAAGGATTCAAACGTACACGTGTTAGTATGTTTGTTTGGTTAATTTGTCTATTACCACTTCCTTTCTTACTGAACCAGTTAGGAACTACTTTTATAGTTCTTGCCACTCTATTAAATCTTGGTTGGCTATTTGTTGGTTTCACTAGTTTTAAGCAGAATTCAAACCAAACTAAGTGGGCAACTAATATGTTTATTTATTCTCTCAACTATTTAGTGGTGTTTTTCGTATTTACTGTTATTATTTCATTAATTAAAATGTTTTAATTAATTACTACTACAAATTAAAATTATTATAAATTGCATTCGTATTTACGGGCAGTGCAATTTGTAATTAAGATAGTAAGGATGTAGAAAATGAATGTACCTATTTTACCAACTTTAAGTACTAGCTTTATAGTTATAAGCGCTATATTAGTAGCGATTGGCTGGCGGATGATATGGAAACGCAAGATAGAGACGCACAAGAGAGTTATGCTTTGGGCAGCTTTCTTTGCTCTTGCCTTTTTCCTCATTTATGCAGCACGTACTGCTATTATAGGTAATACAGCTTTTGGGGGACCTCATACTATTAAAGTTTATTACACTATATTCCTCGTATTTCACATTGTTCTCGCAACAGTAGGTGGTGTACTAGGTTTAGTACAAATCATCTTAGCCTATAAAGATAAATTTCACATTCATCGCAAGGTAGGACCAGTTGCTTCAATCATTTGGTTTTTCACTGCTATAACTGGTGTAGCAGTCTATATTTTACTCTATGTGTTATATCCAGGAGGAGAAACAACTTCTTTACTCAAAGCAACGTTAGGTTTGTAATTTGTCTTGTTTACGAACACATTTTGTGAGCCACGCTGTTATATATTGAAAATATAGGAAATGCACGTGTCAAAATCTTATCTTTAGTTATTCGGTCTTAGTCTAATAGAAGAAGTTACCTTAATAATGGGGAGCGGGACAGAAATCTTTTTATTCAAATTAGATTTCTGTTCCGGTCCCTTTTTGCGGGGCCCCAACATAGAGAAATTGGTAAACCAGTTTCCACAAGCCATACAAGTTGGGGCGGCCCTATAAAAGCGAAGCCGGAGGCTGAGACATAATGGTCTTTGACTAGAGAGAAAAAAAGGCTGGGACATAATGAGATGTCTCAGCCTCTTCAACATCTCGGCAGTAGATGACTGATTTGAAAACGCGCTTGTATCAAGCTTTTTCAATTCTAGTCATCCTTGCCGGGGCGGGACTACGAAATCTTTTTAATTAAATTAGATTTCTGTCCCGCTCCCAAATCGTGAAAGTTCTGTCGAAATCCAGCAGTTGGGACGCCGTTAATCAGGTTCCCAGAGCATAGAAACTTTATGTCCCGACCTCTTTCTCAACATCTTACCGTTCTTTATTCAGGATTGTTGCCTCTTTGCTTCGTCTAATCGAATAAGAAACAGAATGCTGAGATGGTGGTCGTTTAGTATAAGATTAAGAATATAAGATATCTTATTTAATATAGCGTTCTAAGTGTTTGGCAGTAACAGATTCATTAACCTCTAATAGCCCTTTTGGTAAACCTGAATAGAGCAAGCGACCACCTTGATCGCCTGCGTATGGACCGATATCTATGATCCAATCAGCTTCTGTTATCATAGTTAAGTTATGTTCGATCAATATAACAGTGTTATTAGCCGCGATGAGTTTATTAAATGATTCGATTAACAATGGAATGTCATCTTCATGTAAGCCCGTAGTAGGTTCATCAAAAACGAATATTTGCTCGCTAACTTCACGTGATAGGTACTTACTTAATTTGACGCGTTGCATCTCGCCTCCAGACAAAGTGTCCATCGATTGACCAAGTGCCATATAACCTAAACCAGTTTCAGCTAAAGAATGTAGAGCGGTAGTAACTTCTTCTTGACCTTCGAAGAAATCCATTGCTTCTTCCACCGTTAGGGCTAGGATGTCAGCTATTGAATATCCTTCAACTTGTGCTTCGAGCACTTCAGGTTTATAACGCGTGCCCTGACACACATCGCAAATTTGAGTAAAGTCGGGCATAAAGGCGAGTTCAGTCTTTAATATACCTTTCCCATGACATTCAGGGCAAGCACCTGCTGAATTGTAGCTAAACAAGCTCTTCTTCAGACCAGTAAGCTTACTATAAAATGTCCGAACTTCATCGAATATATTCAAATAGGTAAGCAAATTAGAACGATTTGATGCGTGGACACCTTTTTGATCCACATATACTACATTGGCTTTGTCTTTTAGACCTTCGGAAATTAGCGAAGACTTTCCGGAACCAGCAACACCAGTAACTACGTTGAGTACATTTTTAGGAATATCGACCGATAGGGATTTTATATTATTTCGAGATATTCGTCGCAATTGAATCTTCTCTGTAGATTGTCGCGGTTTACTTTTAAGTTGATGTGTACGATTCAGTGCTTGACCTGTGCTCGTTTCAGTGGCTAACAAGTCTTCGTACGAACCTGAAAACGTTATTTGGCCTCCATTCTTACCTGCGTATGGACCGATGTCAATGACGTGATCAGCATGTTTAATGACATCAGGATCGTGTTCCACCACTAGTACTGTATTACCTTTGTCTTTAAGAGATTGAATGATTTCATTTATGCGTTTAATGTCATCTGGATGTAAACCGATACTTGGTTCATCAATGATGTAGACTAGGTCAGATAGTGGACTGTTGAGATGGCGAATGAGTTTGATACGTTGCGACTCACCGCCTGATAGTGTAGGTGTTTCTCTTCCTAAGGTTAAATAATTTAAACCGATATAGCTAAGCGCTTCTAATTGTTTCAGTAATGGTTTGATAATAAATTGAGCTTTTTGAGATTGTATATTTTGTAAAAAAGTGATGGCATCATCAATAGATAGATTTGTAAAATCTGCTATATCATAATTTTTAATCTTACATGACAACACTTCATGGTTTAGTCGTTTGCCCTCGCAATCAGGACACTTCTTAGATGTCACAACTCTATCAATATCCTTTTTAAAACGCTTTTTCTCAAAGTTATCGCTCAGTAAGAATGAACGTCTAAAGCGGTGAACAAGCCCTTCAAATTTAGCTGTTCTCGGCCACTCTTCAGGCGGATTTTTAAGTTTCGTAGGTTTAGTGTATAGAAAAGTGTCAAGTTCATCAGGTGTGTAGTCCTTTAATTTCTTATCATTATCAAATAGTCCAGTGTATAGATAACGTTTACCACGCCAACTATCAGGACGAAAAGAAGGGAAATTAATCGCATCTTCATTTAAAGATTTATTAAAGTCTAATAATTCATTTAAGTCAATATCTTCGATATAACCTAATCCTGAGCAAGTCGTACACATACCTTTAGGGTTGTTAAATGAAAATATATCTGAATAACCTACAAATGGCTCGCCGATACGTGACCATAACAAGCGAACAGAAGCATAGATATCTGAAATCGTACCAACCGTTGAACGAGAGTTTCCACCCAAACGCTTTTGATTGATTATCATCGCTACAGGCAAGTTTTCAATCGCTTCTACGTTCGGTTTACTAAATTGCGATAATTGATTTTGGATGTAGGTTGAATAAGTTTCGTTTAGCAGGCGTTCTGATTCAGCAGCTATCGTATTAAAAACGAGGGAAGATTTACCTGAACCTGAACGTCCAGTAAAGACTGTGATTTGATTTTTCGGTATATTTACTGAAATATTCTTCAAATTATTTTGTGTGGCACCTTTTACTTTTATATATGACATTCGATTCACCTCTTGAATTAGAGTATAACAAAGAATCTAGATGAGATTGAACTTAATTTAGGCTGTAGTTGTCCTACTTCTATGGATGAGGGTGCTCCATTGAGTGTGAGTGTACTTTGTGCAGATTGATAACCATTAGTAAAGCCGTATTTCTTTTACTTAACTCGTGATATAATCAGGCTAGATAAATGATAAATATGTTAATACTATATTTATAGAAATAATAAAGTATGGCACACTAGTACTTGAATATAACTCAGCAGAAATGTTCAATATCAGCACTCATATTTGAACTTCAATCCATTTCATAGATGTGTGCTACCTTACGGGGTGTAGAGTGTTAAATATAAGGTTAAAAGGAGAGGTGAGTTATGGGTAGAATAATACTTAAAGTATTGGGAGTCATCGTAGTGATACTCGTTATAATTTATTTATTTTACTCACCTCGTCTCAAGTTTGATGTTCTAAAGAATCCTAACAAGCACTCCAGCATATCAAGTGACAAAGCACATCCTTCACATCATACTGAAGAGGCGCAGAATACTATGCCTAAACATGGTATTGGTACGTGGGTAGGTAAGAGTTTAAATAAGTTAACTAAGAAGTTTGGTCAGGCAGATCGAGTGTATCCATTCTATAACAGCTATAAAAATTATGTGTTTAAAAGAAAAAACCAATACTACATAGTCTCCGTTAAAGATAATATCATTAAATCTGTGTATGCTACTGGGAAAGATGTTAATGTTCAACCGTTAAAAATAATGGAAAGTGGTTCCCATATATATGAGAATTTAAGTATAAATACAGAACCAACGATAAGAACGCATCATAAAAAATATGATATAGAGCTATCTGATCACGATATGAAAACGCAAGCCTTAGTGAAATTCGGTCAAATCTACGCTCAGATATATATGGATGAACAGACAAACGAGATCTTAGCAGTACGTTACCTAGATAGTGAAGCATTAATGAACTTCAAGCCTTATCAAACGTTGAATGATACTGAAACTCGAGAGTTTAATCATGATGATAAAAGTTCACCTTATGAACAAAACTCGAATCAACTCTTAACGTTATATGAAGTAACTAATGAAATGCGCAAGCTGAAGGGGCTACGACCTCTTAAGGTCGATAAAGATGTTTCGCGTATTGCTTTTCTTAATCTTTACCAAGCTACGTCAAAAGAGGATGTTGAGTTTAGAGAAGATGTACTTGAAGACCAACTTAAAGAACGAAATATACTCTTTAAGAGTGCAGGGCAGAATGTTGGGTCTGACTTTAATGACGTTCCCACTTTGATTAATAGCTGGCTTAACTCTGATATACACCGTTCAAGATTATTGAGTACTGACTACAGTCAGATGGGCGGCGAAGTTAATGATAGTTATTATAACCTTATCTTTATTGAAGAGTAGTTTATAGGGGGATAAAGATGATCACTGAACAAACGTTGAAAGTTTTAGATCAAATCGAAGCACTAACTGATATGATTCTAGAATCGAGAATTTATCATGAATTTAAAGTAGCAGAACAGAAGTTAAATCATGATGCGGAAGCACATTTATTGTATCAAGCTTTCCTGAAGGCCAAGGATCAATATGATGACGTCCAACGGTTTGGAAAATATCATCCAGATTATCAACAAATTATGTTAGAAACTAGAAAGCGGAAGAGAGCATATGAAATGGTGCCCTGTGTGATTGATTATAAGAAGAAAGAAACGGAGTTACAAAGTTTGATCGATCAAATCATCGCGACGATAGCTTACTCAGTTTCAGAACATGTGAAGATAGAGGCAGGAAATCCATTCTTTCAATATGATAAAGGAGGATGTGCTTCAGGCGGGTCATGTAAATGTTCTCTCTGAAGGTAATAGATAATATTTTAACTCATATATTAAATGGAGGCTGGGAGATAAAGGTCTTTAACTAGAGAGAAAGAGGCTGGGGCATAATGTAATGTCTCAGCCTTTTCAGCATCTTGGCAGTAGATGACTGAATTGAAAATGCGCTTGTATCAAGCTTTTTTCAATTCTAGTCAGCCTTGCCGGGGCGGGCCTACGAAATCTTTTTGTTCAAATTAGATTTCTGTCCCGCACCCAATAAATAATGAGTCATCATTCAAATGCTTAGCTATTATACTTACATATCTACTACTATATCATCGAGTTTGAGACATAAAGTTTCTGTGTTCTGGATAATCGATTGACGGCGTCCCAGACCAGGGTTGCCGGTAGAAATATCACGATTCGACTAAATACGGAGAGCAATTTTGCTCATCGTTTGGTTCTGTGCAAATCCTAAACGCTTTTGTACCGACCTCTTCTAGCTCAAAGTGTATAAAGTCCTCGTCAAGTAGTTTCTTCATACTGTTTACACGTAGACTGTATTCTCTGCTGTTGTAAAATGTTAAGTGCGAGATAGATCTTATTCTTCTATATATTTATAAAATAACGTAGACGTGATATTATATAGGAGTTAATAATTGGAGTGATTATTTGATGAAATCCGTCCCAAGAGTAAGTCTAATTATATTCTTGAAAAATTTAAAATATGTTAGACAGTTAAAGAAATATGGCCATGTAGTTTATACTAACTCCAGACGCAGTTATGTGATTCTGTATGTGAATGAAGACGATGTAAATCGTATAGTATCTCAGCTTATGAATTTAAAATATGTAGATTATATTGAAGGTTCGCCATATAAGACGCTAAAAAAGGTCTATGAAAAAGAGAAACATGAACTCTCTTAATTGATCCAACGATCACTTAAATTATGTACGAGGTCGTGGGTAGTTAAGTTTCAAGTCAGCTTCTAAACAGTTAGCTTTTTCATTCACTCCTCATGTGCATTTGATATGACTCACTGCAGTGGCGGAATCCAATTTTGCAAGCGCAATACACTAGTCAAGTAATTGTAATATAGCTCTTGCTCATGATAAGACTCCGGAGGATGTACATCGACTTCTTTGATAGGGATATTAAATTTTTCAGCACATTTATTAATGAATTCAAACTTTTTATTCGAAGAAGGGTAAGGATATCTTAGAGCGTCTTGCATATAATACATAGCTTGAAAGTGATTGTCAGCAGTTGGTTTCATAATAAGTGCTACAGAAGTTAGTCTGTTATGGGATAAGGGTGTATGAAAGTAGACCACTTTGGAAGTGCGTTCATGGTTATATTCGATAAGCGTTAAGAACTCAAATAGATCGCTTAAGCCATTGCCTAAATATATAAATGATTGTTTCATTTAGAATCCTCCTTTTGATTTAGCATTATATAGAACTTTTAGGACAAAAGAAAGAGGGGTAGAGATGAGAGTAATTGCCGGTAGACATAAAAGCAAACCACTCGACAGTTTAGAGGGCCGAACTACGCGACCTACTACGGATAAAGTTAAAGAGGGGATATTTAATAGTCTTCACGAAATACGAGGAGTAGGGTTGGATTTATTTGCAGGAAGCGGCGCACTAGGTATTGAGGCTCTTTCACGAGGTATGGATAAGGTGATTTTCATCGATCAGAACTTCAAGGCTTTTAAAGTTATTAAGGGCAACCTACAGCAGTTGGGGTTAGAGAATCAATCCGAAGTGTACAAGAACAATGCCGCGCGTGCGTTAAAGATTCTTGCCAAACGCGAAATGCAATTTGATGTTATCTTTCTCGATCCACCATATGAAAAAGGACTTATTGATGAGTCGCTTGAAGCAATTGCATCATTTGATTTATTAAAAGAAACTGGTATTATCGTTTGTGAATTTAATCATCGTGAGGATATCAATATCGGTAATTTTCAGATGATTAAACGTTATAACTATGGATTAACTAACACAATGTTATTAGAAAAAGGAGAACAAAATGTCAATAACTAAGGCTGTAATCCCCGGTAGTTTTGATCCAATTACTTACGGGCATATAGATATTATTCAACGTAGTGCAACGCGTTTTGATGAGATTCACGTCTGTGTTCTTAAGAATAGTAGTAAATCTGGGTTATTCTCACTGGAAGAGAGAATCGATTTAATAGAGAAATCTGTAGAAGATCTTGATAATGTGAGTGTACATCATTTTAATGGGTTACTCGTTGACTTCTGTACTGAAATTGGAGCTCAAACCATCGTGAGAGGGCTACGTGCTGTCAGTGACTTTGAGTACGAATTACGACTAACTTCAATGAATAAAAAGCTAAACGATGAAGTTGAAACAATGTATATGATGACCAGTACAAATTATTCATTCATTAGTTCAAGTGTCGTGAAAGAAGTGGCACAATACAAGGCGAGTGTATCTGATTTCGTACCTCAACATGTCGAAGAAGCACTGAATAGAAAGTTCAGAGGTTAATTATTATTATTCCGACTAAGGGTCAGTTATTGAAGTTCGATGGTTATCAATGCTTAGAGTCATTCATGCGTGAATCTAGCAACTGAGTCATACTTAGGCGAGTGTGGCATACATAATAGAACTAAATCCTTACACGTAAATTCATCTTACTCACTATAGCTACTGAACATGAAATTTAACCTATCAGAGAATGTAGCGGTGGTGATAAGGGTTATAACACAGAAATCTATTTTAGGCTCTAAGATTTCTGTGTTTTTTTAATAAATTTAACAAAGTGACTAACTATTCCTTGGGTCAACTATTTAAATTTACTTTTAGGATAGGAAGTATAAGAACGTGATAGGACGCGTCAGACCTTCGAGGCGTTCCAATCCATTACAATGAAATCAATTGAAATAATAGCTAGTTCGCTCTGTAACTCTGTCATCTTCTAATAACAGGAGTATTAAAATCAGTCTGATCATTTCCGGAAAAGAAATTGAAAATTGTCGTGGCTTTTATTTCATTTTTAAATAGAGGGGCACTTTTTTTAGTGACGTTAGTTACA
Organism: Staphylococcus marylandisciuri; assembly: GCF_025519785.1. Classification (GTDB taxonomy): domain Bacteria; phylum Bacillota; class Bacilli; order Staphylococcales; family Staphylococcaceae; genus Staphylococcus; species Staphylococcus marylandisciuri. The sequence goes on from NZ_JAOPKZ010000004.1 coordinate 96,179, forward strand.
AAATTTCGCTCTGGGTAAAGTGTTTGTAAATGTTTTAAATAGCGTCTACCATGTTCCGTCATTCCTAATATTCGAACACCTGTCACATCGTCATGAGTAACGTCACATGTTTTAATATTTAATAATACATTCATTAACAGTCGTTGCAAATGTGTGCGGGTATACCTTTTCGTTTTGATCAGTTGAATAAATTCTTCGTACGAGTGTGCTTGACCAATATAAGTTTTGAGACGTGATTCGATCCCTTCCGTCATACCATAAATGTGCTTTAAGTCATTTTTATCTCGAGCTATAATCACATATTTTAAATATGGAAAAATATCATCCAGGTTAAATGACGGTTCAGTATAAAGATCTTGAATACGATAAGGGACAACTTTTCTCCACTCAGCGTTTTGATCTTGTAAAGCTTGACGTATAGCTGTTCCGCTTGCAAATTGCTTCTCGTGGATTTGAGTATCATGATGTGCATTTCCTAGTCTTCTAATAGGAAGCGGCTCGATGCCAGCATTCTGTTGCAATATAGCGCGGACATATGAGAGACCTAGTGTATTATTAGGTGAAGATAGTAACGGCTCATTAGGAAAGATCTCTGCTAACCCCCGAGCGTAACTTTTACCTTCTTTCACCTTAGAAATGAGCTGCTCACGATAGTTGGAAGTATTGAGTTGTTCTGCAAGCGTAGTGAATTGTGTAATATCATCACTTTCAGCGCCAAAAGAGAGAGAATTAACATCTAGATATCGAGCAATTTGGACGCCAGTATTTGCGAAATATTCTCCACCAGAAAGCGTAGCATGGATCGGCATTTCAGCAACTAAATCTACTTCTGACAAAGCCATTAAAGTACGGTGGAATTTATTATATATGGCAGGTTCACCGCGCATGACGAATTGCCCACTCATAATAGCAATGGTCACGTCGGCATGAGCTAAAGACTTAGCAGTGGTAGCTTGATACTGATGACCGTTGTGAAATGGATTATATTCAGCTATGATAGCAACACTTTTCATTTGCATTTCTCCTTAAGAAGATTCAATATTAGTATTGTATCAGAAGTTCATAGAATGTAGTAAATTTCATCTAAACGATTTAGGTAAGAGGTATATTAAAGCGTGAGCGTGTTAAGAAATTATCTTGACAACTAATTCCTATAAAGTTAAAATAAATTTTGTGCTTGTTAGAGGTGAAGCCATATGAAATGGTCGATAACACAATTGCGTAAATATCAAGGTAAACCATTTGAAATTCAAGAATACGTGAATTTTGATCAACTCAAATCTTCATTAGATTTAATAGATTTGTCTTCTATTTATGTTGAAGGTGAAATCAATGTTAAATCTAAAGAAGTCATTGCGGACATTCAAATTAAGGGAACGTATACGATGGCATGCGCCCGAACGTTAACACCAGTTGAAGTCCCGTTGAATGTTACTACACAAGAAATCTTTGAGCTTGAGCCTTTTGAATTTGACGAAGATGATGAAGGTGAAGAACACTATCATGATGTGACAGATGGCATGGTCAATCTCAAAGAGGTTGTAAGAGAAATTGTTGTAGTTGAAAAACCGATGAGAGCTTTCTCTAAACAAAGTGATCAAATGTTACGTGAAGGAAATGGTTGGGAAGTTATTGACGAAGATCAAGCATTAGAGCTTGAGCAGCAAAAAGAAGAGGAAACGCAACAAGTTGATCCACGGCTTCAAAAATTACAACATCTATACGATAATGAGAAATAGCAGTTTCTAATAATTTATAGTATAATGGATTATTGAATCTGATATTAATTGATTTTGTGTTTTATATAATAAGGAGGATTAAACATGGCAGTACCTAAGAGAAGAACGTCTAAAACTAGAAAAAATAAACGTCGTACGCACATTAAACTTTCAGCTCCTGGCATGACTGAATGCCCAAGCTGTGGTGAATATAAATTATCTCACCGTGTTTGCAAAAACTGTGGTTCTTACAACGGCGAAGAAGTTGTATCTAAATAATTAGATATTGTATTTCAATAAGAGGGAGCGGGACAGAAATCCAATTTGAATAAAAAGATTTCTGTCCCGCTCCCTCTTGATTTAATACATAAAATGTTCGATTATTTCTGAAATTACAATTGTAAGTTAATTTATAGTATTAAATATAATAATTTTATAGTGAGGACAATCATGGAGCAAATCACGTCTGTACAAAATAGTAAGATTAAACAAGCGAATAAATTAAAGAAGAAGAGAGAAAGAGACAAGACAGGTTTAGCACTCATTGAAGGACACCACCTCATAGAAGAAGCCATTCAAAGCAACATAGTTGTAGAGCAACTCTTTTGTATTGATCCGAATAGAATTGATGAAGAGACTTTAGGTTATGCCCACTTCGCTTATCAAATCACTACTAAAGTTGCTGAAGTTCTGTCTGAAACGGTCACTCCACAAGGTATCTTTGCTGTGATTAAACAACCAGACTTTGAAGTTGTACAACCAAAGCAAGTGCTTTTAATCGATCAAATACAAGATCCTGGTAATCTTGGTACATTGATCCGCACAGCTGACGCTGCTGGTTTAGATTTGATTGTATTAGAGAAAGGCACCGCCGATCCATATCAAGATAAGGTGTTACGCTCCAGTCAAGGTAGTGTATTTCATCAGCCAATAGTCTATCGAGATTTAAAAACTTTTATTTCGGAATTTGATGGCTGCGTTTATGGCACCTCGATAGAGGGAGCTACGTCTTTTAAAGAAATACAACCAAGTGACTCATTTGCGCTACTACTAGGTAATGAAGGGGCAGGAGTGCGCTCTGAAATACTTTCAAGCACAGATCAAAATCTTACTATTCCTATTTATGGACAAGCCGAAAGCCTCAATGTTGCAATAGCTGGAAGCATTCTGATCTATCATTTGAAAGGTTGACCGTCATGTATGCTTTCATATATAATTAAATCGATGTTTAAACTATATATATGCCTATAAAAAGAAGTGAACTATGGTAGTAAGTCGCCCAGGGAGAATAATCATGACTGAAAGTTATTCCGTCTGAAATTAGTTCTTTCGTCTTTTTGGCTACTTAAAGAGATTTAAGTCGGACTATGCGTTCGTTATCAACTTATCAAGTGTGTACGGTAGATCGTATAAATTTGGGTGGTACCACGGAAGTCTTTCGTCCCATTGCTAGGGAATGAAAGGCTTTTTTTATTTCTCTCATTAACCGATCAAATGTCTTAACACATTGTCACATCACATTTAACAAAGGAGGACGAATTTATGACTCAAAGTGAAGAAATGTCTCAACTGAAGCAAGAAGCACTAGTTGATATTAATGAAGCTCAAGATGAAAAGGCTTTACAAGATGTCAAAGTTAAATATTTAGGTAAAAAGGGATCTGTTTCAGGGTTAATGAAACATATGAAGGAATTATCTAATGAAGAGAAACCTGCATATGGTCAAAAGGTAAATGAGTTACGTGAAACAATTAAGTCTGAAATAGCATCTCGACAAGAGGTACTAGCTAATGAACAGCTTGAAGCCCAGCTGCGTGAAGAGAAAATTGATGTGACGCTACCAAGTCGCGAAATTAGCCTCGGAGCTAAACATCCGCTAACTCGTACGATTGAAGAAATAGAAGATTTATTCCTTGGTCTTGGTTATGAAATAGTAGAAGGATTTGAAGTCGAGCACGATCATTACAACTTCGAAGCGCTCAATTTACCTAAATCCCATCCTGCACGTGATATGCAAGACAGCTTTTATATCACCGATGAGATATTGATGAGAACACATACGTCACCGGTCCAAGCTCGAACGCTTGAGAAACGCAATGGTCAAGGACCAGTGAAAATTATCTGTCCTGGTAAGGTTTATCGTCGCGATTCAGATGATGCAACTCACAGTCATCAGTTCACTCAAATAGAAGGTTTAGTCGTGGCTGAAAATATTAGGATGAGCGATTTAAAGGGCACACTTGAATTGCTAGCGAAAGAGTTGTTTGGAGCAGATCGTGAAATTCGATTGAGACCTAGTTATTTCCCATTCACAGAACCTTCTGTTGAAGTAGATGTCTCATGCTTTAAATGTAAAGGCGAGGGATGTAACGTCTGTAAACACACTGGCTGGATAGAAGTGTTAGGTTCAGGTATGGTACATCCTAATGTGCTTGAGATGGCAGGATTTGACTCTGAGAAATATACCGGCTTTGCTTTCGGTTTAGGACCTGACCGTATAGCGATGTTGAAATACGGCATTGAAGATATCCGCCATTTCTATACAAATGATATGCGCTTCTTAGAGCAATTTAAATCAGTAGAAGACAGAGGTGAAGCTGAATGTTAATATCTAAAGAATGGTTAGAAGATTACGTATCGATTGACGAGCCTATAGAAGAACTTGCCGAAAAAATTACACGCACAGGTATTGAAGTTGATGATATAACTGATTTAACTCAAGATATTAAAAATCTAGTTGTGGGCTATATCATTGATAAGCAACCTCATCCAAATGCAGATAAATTAAATATTTGTCAGGTCGACTTAGGAGAATCAGAACCTGTACAAATCGTATGTGGTGCACCCAACGTGCAACGAGGTCAATTTGTAATTGTAGCGAAAGTTGGCGGACGCTTACCAGGCGGTATTAAGATTAAAAGAGCTAAACTCAGAGGAGAGCGTTCTGAAGGTATGATTTGTTCTCTGCAAGAGATAGGTATTGCTTCGAATGTTATACCTAAATCATTTGAAGATGGCATATACGTTCTCCCAGGTGACATCGCACCAGGTACAGATGCTTTAACCGCTTTGTATCTAGACGATGAAATGATGGAATTTGATTTAACTCCTAACCGCGCGGACGCATTAAGTATGATAGGTACGGGTTATGAGGTAGCAGCCTTATATGATAGAGAGATGCAAAAGCCTCCCCACACACCTGAGAAAGAAGAAGGGGATGTGCAAGAAGAACTAAGTGTTAGCATAGCAGAGAGCCAAATAGCTCCTTATTATAGTACGCGTATCGTTAAAGACGTGAGCATTCAACCTTCTCCTTTATGGATGCAGATGCGTTTGATTAAAGCTGGCATACGTCCAATCAACAATGTGGTAGATATTTCTAACTATGTATTATTAGAATATGGTCAGCCGTTACATATGTTTGATCAAGATGAAATCGGTTCAAATTCTATCATTGTACGACAAGCGAAACCAAATGAAAAAATAACTACGTTAGATAAACAAGAACGGGAATTACAAAGTGAAGATATCGTCATCACAAATGGCAAAGAACCAATTGCTATAGCAGGAGTGATGGGTGGAGATTTCTCAGAAGTAACCGAACGCACTACCAATGTGATTATTGAAGGCGCTATATTTAATCCCGTTTCAATTCGTCATACTTCACGTCGCTTAAATTTACGCAGTGAAGCATCAAGTCGATTTGAAAAGGGTGTGGCTGCTGAGTTAGTAGATGAAGCCGTTGATCGTGCATGCTACCTCCTCGAACAATACGCGAATGGTCAGACGCGTAAAGGTCGAGTAAGTGCTGGAGACTTAGGTCAATTTGAAACACCAATTCAAATTTCAGTAGAGAAAGTTAATGATACGATAGGATTTGAGCTGAGCGCTGACGATATTGAACAGATATTTAATCAACTCGGATTTAATCATCAGCGTGAGGGAGCTATATTTACGGTTTATGCTCCTTCTAGACGTAAAGATATTTCGATTCCAGAAGATTTAATTGAGGAAATTGCGCGAATTTATGGTTATGATGCTTTACCTTCCACACTGCCAGTATTTAACGACGTAACGAACGGGGCATTAACTGACAAACAAGCTAAGACAAGAGCGGTTAAAGCAACTCTTGAAGGCGCTGGTCTTAACGAAGCTATTAACTACTCATTAGTATCTAAAGAAGACGCGTCTAGTTATGCTCTGGCTGAACGCTCAGTCGTAGAGCTCTTAATGCCTATGAGCGAAGCGCATTCAACACTGCGTCAAAGTTTGATTCCTAATTTAATTGACGCAACGGCTTACAATGTAGCACGTAAAAATCACGATGTGCGTTTATATGAGCTCGGTCGAGTATTCTTCGGTAATGGAACTGATCAATTACCAGATGAGGTAACTTATTTAAGTGGTATTCTGACAGGTAACTATGTCGTGAATAAATGGCAGAATAAAAAAGAAGAAATCGATTTCTATATAGTTAAAGGGATAGTAGAGCGTATTGCTGAAAAACTTGATTTAGAATTAACGTATACTGCTGCTGAGATCGATGGTCTCCATCCAGGTCGTACAGCTCAAATCTATTTACGTGATGAATGTATCGGCGTTATTGGCGAATTACATCCTGAAGTAGAGAAAGAAAAAGATTTATCACGCACTTACGTATTCGAATTGAATTATGATCGATTAATGCAAGAAAGTGTTGGCTATATTAATTATAAACATATACCGCGCTATCCTGGTGTCTCAAGAGATATAGCGCTCGTGATTAATCGCTCAACACCTTCGTCAGACATTATAGGAATTATTAAACAGAATGGTGACGATATTTTGCAACATGCTGAAGTGTTTGATGTTTACGAAGGTGAGCATGTGGCTGAAGATGAAAAATCTATTGCAATTCGCCTCGCTTATCTTGATACTGAGAACACGCTAACAGACGAACGCGTTAACGCTGTGCATAATAATATACTAGAAGCTTTAGAATCTAGCGGTGCAACAATTAGATAAACCCTCATTATATGATATAGATTAAGAAACTCCTCCAGCATGCTAAATTAACTCATGAGCAGAGTGATTTTGTAGCTGGAGGAGTTTTACAGTGATAGAAGCGAAACATTAATTGTAAGGACGCGTTCTAGCTTTAGCCAGGTTGATAGCCTTTTGACGGTTAGCAAAGTGTTTCTTGCTTATTCTATCTAGATAATTCAGGTCATATTTGGTAATCATTTGTGCTGCGATTAGGTCCGTCTTGTTGCTCGCGCCTTTTGGTAAGGTGAAATGAGAAGCCTGAGATAACTGATCCATGTGTTTGATGAAGGCATAGCGAGAAATAATACTTGCTGCTGCGATAGCCAAGGATTTAGACTCACCTTTTGTTTCAAAGTGAGTGAGTTGGGGATAAGGTATGTCTGTTAAAGCGTACTTTTTATATACGCTAGGTTGAGCAAATTGGTCTATCACTATATAGTTGAGGTCCCCTTGATCGATGCGTTGCGTTACATTTTTTATAGCTTCGTTATGTAATACTGCTTTCATCTTGACTTGAGACCAGCCTTCCCTCTGCTTGTTGTTATAATTAACGTTATCGAGTACGAGTAAAGAATGGGGAAGAAATGAGATGATTTGTTCTGCAAGTGCTACAATTTTGTTATCGTTTAACTTTTTAGAATCATCAACCCCTAGCGTTTTGAGTAATTTAATATTTTGACGTGAGACATAGGCTGCACAAACAGTAAGAGGACCAAAGTAGTCACCGCTACCAGCTTCATCGCTACCTATACAATTATAGTCATCAAAGTGAATCGTCGACGACACATTTTTAGTTTGGGTAGAAGAAACAGTACTAACAGCCTTGGTAGGTAAGAGCTGGTTAGCTAATGTCGTAGCATTCTTCCCTTGAAGCATAACTTTATTGGACTGATATACTGAAATAGTCGTTCCTTGATGCTTAATTCGAGCGCGCATTCCTTGTGGCAAGTTGGAGGTTTCAAATGGTAGTTTCTTGAGTAAAGACTCCACTTGATTCGCAGATAATTTTTCCACCACATTTGTCATTGTCAATTTCCCTCGCTTGTGTTAAATATCAGTTAGAATTTTATCACACACACTGATTAGAAAACATTATTTCACTAGAGGTTTGTTACTAGAAGGCATGTGAGTGAAGTAGCTCACCTCTCTTGAATTCTAGAATTGACATATTTATATACGAGCAAGGGAGCGGGACAGTAATCTAATTTGAATAAAAAGATTTCGTAGTCACGCCCCGGCAAAGATGACTAGAATTGAAAAAGCTTGATACAAGCGCATTTTCAAATCAGTCATCTACTGCCAAGATGCTAAAAGGGAGCGGGACAGAAATCTAATTTGAACAAAAAAGATTTCGTTGTCCCGCCCCGGCAAGGATGACTAGAATTGAAAAAAGCTTGGTACAAGCGCGTTTTCAAATCAGTCATCTACTGCCGAGATGTTGAAGAGGCTGGGATTTATGTCCTAGCCTCTATCTCTCTAGTCAAAGACCTTTATGTCCCAGCCTCTTAACCGTTAATTAAAAAGTTAAGATATATATACAACTACTTACATAATACAAGGCTCTCGTGTATAATAGTGCGTGATAAATATTTTTGAATAGAGCATTTAAAATTGAGATATACTTTTCAATATTTAAAGAAAATGAAGTCAGGAGTTAGATTATGGCAGAATTTAAGAATCGTATTAATGTAACTATTAATGACCAACATTATACTATTGTAGGAGAGGACAATCCTGAGCATATACGCCACGTTGCGCATTTGGTTGATGAGAAATTAAAAGAGTTAGGCAGTCGAAGTACGGGCCTTGATACTACACGGAAAGCTATACTGACAGCGGTTAATGTAATGCATGAGAAAGTCCAATTAGAAGAGGAAAAGCGCCGTTTAGAACAAGAAATCAAACAGTTGAGGTATAAAGAGAATGATTATTGATACAGCTATAATCTTTATATGTTACGCCCTAGTGATGAGAGGTTCCAGCAGTGGTTTGTGGTCTAGTCTCGTTAATTTACTAATTAATAGTGGGGCAGTATTCATTGCGTACTATTTCTATATGCCACTCGCCTCAAAACTAGACTCTTTGATACCATTTCCTAAAACAAAAGCTTATAGTATGAATTACACATATCACTTCGATAACCTAGAGCAACGTTTTGATGATGTCATTGCTTTTATAATTATAGCCTTAGTAGCGCGTCTATTACTTCAGTTTGTAATTGGTGTGTTGAGCAATGCGTTTCATTCTCAGCGACCGCATTTAATTAGTCGACTATTAGGCATTGCCCCAAGCCTTATTGTTGCACTATTTATCATTTCACTAGGGTTGTATACGGTTTCTTTATACCCTAATGAAACGATTCAACATCAATTAGCAACTTCATTTTTATCTAATGCTTTACTTAATGAAATTCCTTATATCTCAAATTTTGTACAACACATTTAACTTTAAATTTTATGGTCAGGGCTAACTAATTTCTATTTTTATATTAGAAGCGAGATGTCTTGGCCATTTTCTATGGAGTGAGAAAATGACGAAAAAAGATGTAATCAAACTATTAGAACAGATAGCGACTTACATGGAACTCAAAGGTGAAAACACTTTTAAAGTTTCCGCATACCGTAAAGCTGCTCAATCGCTAGAAATAGATGAACGCACATTGGATGAAATAGAAGATGTAACTGAATTAAAGGGGATAGGTAAAGGTGTTGGCGAGGTCATCAATGAATATCGTACAGAAGAGCGTTCTTCAACCTTACAGCAACTACAACAAGAAGTTCCTAAAGGACTAATACCTTTACTTAAGATACAAGGTTTAGGCAGCAAAAAAATTTCAAAACTATATAAGGAATTAAATATTACTGATAAAGCTTCTTTACAAGAAGCTTGTGAAGATGGCAGAGTTAGTGAATTAAGTGGATTTGCGAAGAAAACTGAGAAAAATATCTTAGAAGCTGTTAAAGCACTAGGCGCAAGAAAAGAGCGTTATCCCATCGATTTAATGCGCCGTTTAAGCAAGGAAATCGATGTGTTTATCAGTGAACTTAAACACGTCGATCAATTTGAAGTTGCTGGTAGCTTTCGCCGATATAAAGAGCAAAGTAAGGATCTAGATTATATTATTAGTACTGACCAACCAGAAGAAGTCCAACAGCAATTATTGACTATACCAAACAAAGTGAAAGAAGTCGCGGTAGGACAAACTAAGGTCTCTCTTGAATTGACGTATGATGATGAAACGATAGGGGTCGACTTCCGCTTAATCGAACCGTCTGCTTTTTACCACACGTTACAACATTTTACTGGCTCAAAAGATCACAATATCCGCATACGTCAATTAGCTAAAGCAAATGATGAAAAAATTAGTGAATATGGCATTGAGAAAGAAACAGGCGAACTCATTCAATATCAAAGTGAGGCAGAAATTTACGAACATTATGGTTGTAAATGGATAGCTCCAGCTCTAAGAGAAGATGGTAGCGAATTTGATCGCCATTTAGACGAGATCATCCAACTAGAAGATATCAATGGCGATATTCATATGCACACTACTGCGAGTGATGGTGCGTTTAGCTTGAGAGAAATGGTTGAAGCTAATATCGCTAAAGGGTATCAATACATGATGATTACGGACCATTCGAAGAGTCTACGGGTAGCAAATGGTTTATCTGAAGAACGTTTATTACGTCAAAGAGATGAAATAGCTAGTTTGAATGAAGAGTATAAAGAAATAGATATTTATTCCGGAGTTGAGATGGATATTTTACCGGATGGCAAATTAGATTATGGAGACGAGATTTTAGCTCAATTAGATTACGTCATCGCTGCGATTCATCAAAGTTTTAATCAATCTGAAGATGAAATTATGTATCGTTTAGAACAAGCTTGTCGCAACCCATATGTCCGCCATATTGCTCATCCAACTGGACGAATTATTGGGAAGCGGGATGGTTATAAGCCGAATATAGATAAGCTATGTGTACTAGCGGAAGAAACAGGTACAGTATTAGAAATAAATGCTAATCCTAAACGCTTAGATTTAAGTGCAGAGGTAGTGCGTAAGCATCCGAATGTCAAATTGACGATAAACACTGACGCGCATCATACAGAGCATCTCGAATTTATGAAATATGGGGTTGCCACTGCACAGAAAGGCTTTGTTAATAAAAATAGAGTTATTAATACTATGTCACGTGAAGCGTTTAAACAATTTGTTACTAGTGAGAAAAATACGAAATAGAGGGATTGTATGAGACTAAAATCATTAGATGTCTTAGAATTCGATAAAATAGTGAGTAAGGTTGAGAATGAAGCCGTAAGTGATTTAGGTCAAGAGAAAGCCAGAGCCCTTCAGCCCCAAACTGACTTTGCAACTGTGGAATTTCAGATGAACGAAACTGATGAAATATCACAAATGTATAATAAGTTACGTTTGCCAAGTCTGACTGGTATCACTAAGATTTCACCTTTTATACGAAGAGCTGAAATTGGTGGCGTTCTCAACGTTGCTGAGTTAAATAATATAAAGCGCTTAATACAAGTTCAAAATCAATTTAAGACATTCTACTTTAATATGCTAGAAGATGACGAAGATGTAATACACTATCCAATCTTACATGAAAGAATGCGTCAATTACCTGTGTTAACAGATCTTTATCATACTATTCACGAAAAGTGTGATGCACATGAGTTATATGACAGCGCAAGTTATAAGTTGCAAGGTATTCGTAGTAGAATTTCTAGTATTAATCAACGCATACGTCAACATTTAGATAAAGTAGTTAAAAGTCACTCCAATCAGAAAAAGTTATCCGATTCAATTGTGACTGTACGTAACGATCGTAATGTAATACCTGTGAAAGCAGAGTACCGCCAAGATTTTAAGGGGATAGTTCATGATCAATCATCCTCTGGTCAAACTTTATATATAGAGCCTTCATCAATCGTTGAGATGAATAATCAAATCAGTCGATTGCGCAATGACGAAGCAGTAGAGGTAGAGCGCATATTAACTGAATTAACTGCAGAAGTCGCTCAGGTGGCAGAAGATTGCTTGACGTCTGAAACGATTATGGGACAAATTGATTTTCTAGTGGCCAAAGCTAGGTATGCACATAAGATCAAAGCTACGAAGCCAGAATTTACTAAGGATCGTTCGATATACTTACCTAAGGCATTCCATCCCTTATTAGACCAAGAGACGGTCGTGCCTAATACGATAGAATTTATAGATGATATAGAAACTGTTATTATTACCGGGCCTAATACTGGTGGTAAGACGGTTACACTGAAAACTTTAGGGCTGATCATCATTATGGCTCAATCAGGGTTGCTGATACCGACGTTAGATGGTAGTAAACTAGGGGTGTTTGAAAATGTTTATTGCGATATTGGCGATGAGCAGTCGATAGAACAATCACTATCCACTTTCTCTTCTCATATGAAAAATATCGTGTCTATATTAGAAGAGGCTACTCCTAATAGTCTCATCCTATTTGATGAACTCGGTGCCGGTACTGATCCGAGCGAGGGCGCAGCTTTAGCAATGAGTATTCTCGACTATGTTAAAGATATAGGTTCTTTAGTTATGGCTACGACACATTATCCTGAACTTAAAGCTTATAGCTATAGTAGAGAAGGGGTCATGAATGCGAGTGTGGAATTTGATGTTAATACACTAAGCCCTACTTATAAATTATTAATGGGAGTTCCTGGGCGTTCAAATGCTTTTGATATTTCTAAAAAGCTTGGATTAGGAATGAGGATCATCTCTAAAGCTAAGACGATGATTGGTCAGGATGAACAAGAAATTAATCATATGATTGCGTCACTTGAAAAAAACTCGAAACGTGTTGAGAATCAAAGAATTGAACTCGATCGCTTGTTAAGAGAAGCGCAATCCACTCACGATGAGCTAACGCATCAATATAATAAGTTTAAGAATCAAGAGAAACATATGATGGCCGAAGCACAGGATAAAGCAAATCAGAAAATCAAAACGGCTACACGTGAAGCAGATGAAATTCTTAAAGAACTACGTGAGATGCGTGATCAAAAGGGCGCTGATGTTAAAGAACATGAACTCATCGATAAGAAGAAAGCACTTGAAGATCAATATGAGGAAAAATCTATTAAAAAGGATGTTAAAAAGAAAAAGTGGGACGCGATTCGCGTAGGCGATGAAGTTAAAGTCCTTACTTACGGCCAAAAGGGCTCAGTGATTGAACTCGTTGATAGCGAAGAAGCTGTCGTCCAAATGGGTATCATTAAAATGAAATTGCCATTAAAAGATTTAGAGAAAACTAAGAAAGAAAAGCCACAGCCACAAAGAATGGTGAAACGACATAATCGTCAGAATGTGAAAATGGAGCTCGATCTGCGCGGTTACCGCTATGAAGAAGCATTAGTTGAATTAGATCAATATCTTGATCAAGCAGTATTAAGTAATTATGAGCAAGTGTACATTATTCATGGTAAAGGAACAGGCGCTTTGCAAAAAGGTGTGCAAAAACATCTGAAACGACATAAAAGCGTCTCTTCCTATCGCAACGGTATGCCGAGCGAAGGTGGGTTTGGCGTTACGGTAGCTCAGCTGAAATAGGATTTGAGCAATAAGGTATGCAGGAAATTATAAATTCTGTTATAATTTCCACAACATTTGATATTAAGGAGGATTGGCATTTATGGCAATCGTAAAAGTAACTGATTCTAACTTTGATGAAAATATACAATCAGGTGTCAATTTAGTAGATTTCTGGGCGACTTGGTGTGGTCCATGTAAAATGATCGCTCCAGTATTAGAAGAACTTGCTGAAGATTTCGATGGCAAAGCGAATATATTAAAATTAGATGTTGACGAAAATCCATCAACAGCAGCTAAATTTGAAGTGATGAGTATACCAACATTGGTCTTATTTAAAGACGGAGAACCTGTAGATAAAGTGGTAGGTTTCCAACCGAAGGAAAACCTAGCAGAAGTAATTGAAAAACATTTATAAGCGCGATATTTAGATAAACGACTAGACGTGCGTACTTTACGTTAGCCGACTAGTATGTTCTCTAGCAATAAGTAAGAGTAAGGCTATGCTTTTAAGCGATGCTCATATCGATGGACGTTTATGGCAACTATGATGTCATCACGCTTATATTAAATGATGTGAACAGCTGAGTCTGAGACAACAATACTTGTCTTAGGCTCTTTTTAAACTAACTGGGACAACTTCTCCCAGTCTTATTTGTGTGATATTACAGTTACAATGAAGGGAGGGTGATGTAGTGGACACAGTACAGGAGGATATTAAGAAGAAATTAGCCGTCGTTCCTATGGAGCCAGGTTGTTATTTAATGAAAGATCGTAATGATCAGGTAATATATGTAGGGAAAGCTAAGAGATTACGCAATCGTCTTAGATCGTATTTCACGGGAGCACACGATACTAAAACGACGAGGTTAGTAGCTGAGATACGTCATTTCGAGTTTATTGTCACTTCAGATGAGACTGAATCTTTACTGTTAGAATTAAATCTGATCAAGCAATATCAACCTCGCTACAATATCTTGCTTAAGGATGATAAGAGTTATCCTTTCATTAAAATCACTAAGGAAAAGTATCCTCGACTCATAGTAACGCGACGTGTAAAGAAAGGTACGGGTAAGTATTTTGGCCCATATCCTAATGCTTACTCCGCTCAAGAAACTAAAAAGCTATTAGATCGAATCTATCCTTTTAGAAAATGCGATAAGATGCCTGATAAATTATGTTTGTATTATCACATTGGTCAATGCCTAGGCCCTTGCGTCTATGATGTAAATGAAGAAAGATATGCCCAGATGACTAGGGAAATTAGTGACTTTCTCAACGGAGAAGATCAAACGATATTAAAAAATTTAGAAACGCGTATGTTAGAGGCTAGTGAGAAATTAGACTTTGAACAAGCGGGCGAATACAGAGATTTAATCCAACACATTCACAATTTAACACGTAAACAAAAAATAATGTCGCCCGATAAATCTACGAGAGATGTGTTTGGCTATAGCGTTTCAAAAGGTTGGATGTGCGTACAAGTCTTCTTCATACGACAAGGTAATATGATTAAGAGAGACGTAACTATGATTCCTCTACAGCAAACTGAAGAAGAAGAGTTCTATACCTTTATCGGTCAATTTTACGAATTGAATCAACATCTCTTACCTAAAGAAGTGCACATACCTAAAGGGTTAGATCCTCAAGTGATTAAATCGGTAGTTGATACTAAGATTGTTCAACCTAAACGGGGCAAGAAAAAAGAATTGGTAGATCTTGCCAACCACAATGCTGAAGTCTCACTAGATAATAAATTTGAACTTATAGCTAGAGATGAATCCCGTACAGTTAAAGCTATTGAAGAACTGGGGGATCGTATGGGCATTCAAACACCGATAAGAATTGAAGCATTTGATAACTCAAATATTCAAGGCGTGGATCCCGTATCCGCCATGGTCTCATTCGTGGATGGGAAACCTAACAAAAAAGGTTATCGGAAGTATAAGATTAAAACGGTAGAAGGTCCTGATGATTATAAATCGATGCGAGAAGTGGTGCGCCGTCGGTACACTCGCGTATTG
The DNA here is from genome assembly GCF_025519785.1 of Staphylococcus marylandisciuri. GTDB lineage: Bacteria > Bacillota > Bacilli > Staphylococcales > Staphylococcaceae > Staphylococcus > Staphylococcus marylandisciuri. The sequence goes on from NZ_JAOPKZ010000004.1 coordinate 111,525, forward strand.
AACGAAGGAACACCGTTGCCTGACTTGATCATAGTAGATGGTGGTAAAGGGCATATGAGCGGTGTTATTGACGTTCTAGAAAATGAATTAGGATTAGATATTCCTGTAGCAGGTTTAAGGAAGAATGATAAACACCAAACTTCTGAGATACTCTACGGTGAGAATGCAGAAGTTGTTCCACTTAAGAAGAACAGTCAAGCTTTCTATCTCTTGCAGAGAGTTCAAGACGAGGTTCACCGTTTTGCTATTACTTTCCATAGACAAACGAGACAGAAAAGCGGTTTCAAATCAGTATTGGATACCGTTGAAGGTATAGGAGCCAAGCGTAAGACACGTCTATTACGTACCTTTGGTTCAATTAAAAAAATGAGAGAATCTTCTCTAGAGGATTTGAAAAATGCAGGTTTACCACACAAGGTCGCAGAAAATTTACAAATGGCTTTAGAGGAGAAGAAAAAGTAATTTTTAGGGTGTGAGAATCATTCTCATGCCCAAAACTCTTCCATTTAGTGTTACAATGTGTGTGAAGCGGATTTCTTTTTTTATAGATATGTGGAAGCGTTTTCTAATTGAGAAGTGTTATCACTTATTTTTAAACCTATTTATATAAGAGGATTTTTCTCACGGGTTATCTGTGAGAGTAACTTATGTTAGTTTTTAAAATAAGTGATGATTAATTAGAATTCTAGTTCAACCTAAAAGGGCGTAGAGGAATATCTATAAAAGAAATCGAAATTAATTAGTTTTTCAGGGGGGACTTCCTTTTGGCTTATACAAAAAATCAATTCTATCTTAGACGTCTACATTCGTTGCTAGGCGTAATTCCTATTGGTGGCTTCTTGATCGTTCACTTGTTAGTAAACCATCAAGCAACCAAAGGAGCAGAAGCATTTAACCAAGCAGCAGGATTTATGGAATCACTACCGTTCTTAATTATTCTTGAATTCTTATTTATTTATATACCGTTACTTTATCATGGAATTTATGGTGTACATATCGCGTTTACAGCTCAAGTCAATGTAGGACATTATTCTCGTTTCAGAAATGTAATGTTCTTCTTACAACGTGTAACAGGCATCATTTCATTCATATTCATTGCAATTCACTTGTGGCAAACGCGTATTCAAAAGGCTATTGGTGGACACGAAGTTAACTATAATATGATCCATGATTTAATCCAAAGTCATCCTGTACTAGTGTTAGGCGGCTACATTATCGGTATCTTAGCAGTAGTCTTCCATTTTTCTAATGGTTTATGGTCATTCTTAGTAACTTGGGGTGTCCTACAATCTAAGTTTTCACAACGCGTGTTTACTTGGGTATCTTTAATTGTATTCTTAATTATCGGATACATTGGTGTAAGTGCAATTATCGCATTCGTATAGAGTAAAAGGTTTAATTAGTCTAAGAGTATAACTAGGGGAGTGACATTTATGGCAGAGAAAAAAGTAATTGTTGTCGGTGGAGGACTTGCCGGTCTGATGTCAACAATTAAAGCAGCGGAACAAGGGGCACACGTAGACTTATTCTCACTTGTTCCAGTTAAACGTTCGCACTCAGTATGTGCGCAAGGTGGTATTAATGGGGCAGTTAATACTAAAGGTGAAGGTGACTCACCATGGATTCACTTTGACGACACTGTTTATGGTGGGGATTTCTTAGCAAACCAACCACCAGTTAAAGCGATGACAGAAGCAGCACCTAAGATCATTCACTTACTAGATCGCATGGGCGTTATGTTTAACCGTACAAACGAAGGATTATTAGATTTCCGTCGTTTCGGAGGTACCTTACATCACCGTACTGCTTATGCAGGCGCTACTACGGGTCAACAGCTTCTATACGCTTTAGATGAACAAGTACGTAGTTTCGAAGTTGATGGCTTAGTGACTAAATATGAAGGTTGGGAATTCCTAGGTGTTGTAAAAGGTGAAGATGACAGTGCACGTGGTATCGTCGCTCAAGATATGACTACAGCTGAAATTAAAGGTTTCGGTTCAGATGCAGTTATCATGGCCACAGGAGGACCTGGTATAATCTTTGGTAAAACTACGAACTCTATGATCAACACTGGATCAGCAGCTTCAGTAGTTTATCAACAAGGTGCTAAATACGCTAATGGGGAATTCATCCAAATCCATCCAACTGCGATCCCTGGCGATGACAAATTGCGTTTAATGAGTGAATCTGCACGTGGTGAAGGAGGTCGTATCTGGACTTATAAAGATGGTAAGCCTTGGTACTTCTTAGAGGAAAAATACCCTGACTATGGTAACCTTGTACCTCGTGATATCGCTACACGTGAAATCTTTGATGTGTGTGTGAACCAGAAATTAGGTATCAACGGAGAGAATATGGTCTATCTAGACTTATCGCACAAAGACCCGCATGAATTAGATGTTAAGCTCGGTGGTATCATTGAGATTTATGAAAAATTCACCGGTGATGATCCACGTAAAGTTCCAATGAAGATATTCCCAGCCGTTCACTATTCAATGGGCGGTCTGTATGTTGACTATGATCAAATGACTAATATCAAAGGTTTATTCGCAGCAGGTGAGTGTGACTATTCTCAACACGGGGGTAACAGATTAGGTGCTAACTCATTGCTATCTGCTATTTATGGCGGTACTGTTGCCGGACCTAATGCAGTGAAATACGTTGAAAATATTGAAGACACATATAAAGATATGGATCAAAGCATTTACGATAAACGTGTTCAAGAAGAGCAAGAACGTTTCGACAAGTTACTTAATATGAAGGGGACAGAAAATGCCTATAAACTTCATAAAGAGCTTGGTGAAATCATGACTGCCAACGTTACAGTTGTCCGTGATAATGAAAAGTTATTAGAAACAGATAAGAAAATCCAAGAGTTAATGAAACGTTATGAGGATATCGATATTGAAGATACACAAACTTGGAGTAACCAAGCAGTTTTCTTCACTCGCCAACTATGGAACATGTTACAATTAGCACGTGTAATCACTATAGGTGCTTACAATCGTAATGAATCACGCGGTGCTCACTATAAACCAGAGTTCCCTGATCGTAACGACGAAGAATGGTTGAAAACAACATTAGCTGAATACCAAGGTAGAACTGAAGCACCTAAGTTCACATACGAAGATGTGGATATCAGCCTGATTGAACCTCGTAAACGTGACTACACTCAAAAGTCTAAAGGAGGTAAAAAATAATGGCAGAGCAAACTAAGGATCAAACACAGCAACAAACTAAACATAAAGAGCCCATCAAACTCATCATTAAACGCCAAGACGATAGCGAATCAAAACCATATTATGAAGAGTTTGAGATTCCATATAAAGAGAACTTAAACGTCATTGCATGTCTAATGTACATCCGTAGAAATCCAGTTAATGCTAAAGGTGAAAAAACAACACCAGTTACTTGGGATATGAACTGTCTCGAAGAGGTTTGTGGTGCTTGTTCGATGGTGATTAATGGACAGGCTAGACAGTCTTGTTCAGCCATTATCGATCAGTTAGAACAACCTATTAAATTAGAACCTATGAGCACGTTCCCAGTAGTCAGAGACTTACAAGTTGATCGTTCAAGAATGTTTGATAACTTGAAACGTATGAAAGCTTGGGTACCTATCGATGGTACGTATGACTTAGGACCAGGACCACGTATGCCAGAGAAGAAACGCCAAACTGCATACGAATTATCTAAATGTATGACTTGCGGCGTTTGTTTAGAGGTTTGTCCTAACGTGACTAGTACAAATGACTTTGTCGGTGCGCAAGCTATATCTCAAGTTAGATTATTCAACTTGCATCCGACGGGTTCAATGACTAAAGATGAACGCTTAGATGCCCTTATGGGTGGCGGCGGTTTACAAGCTTGTGGTAACTCTCAAAACTGTGTAAACGCTTGTCCTAAGAGTATCCCATTAACAACATCTATTGCGGCTATGAACAGAGAAACATCATTCCATATGTTTAAATCATTCTTTGGTTCAGATCACAAAGTAGACTAATCAATAGAAGATGAAGCCCCGGCACTAAGTCGGGGTTTCTTAGTTATATATGGGTTGTATTTTTAGCAGTTAGTTAATATTTGCTGACCGTATTTAGGCTCTTTGTCAAATAGGACTGGTTAATGAAAACCGGGAGCGGGACTACGAAATTTTTTTATTCAATTTAGATTTCTGTCCCGCTCCCTTTTTTGGATGAGCTACAAAATGATTTGTACATTGAATGATAGGTTCCGGAGAAGAGTATATATCGTGCAATGTTTTTTATATGATTAAATTGAGCTACTGTTTCCAACTTTCATATTTTTAAGCGCAGTAAATGATGGCAGAATTAGGATTGTGCTAAAATATAATTAAATAAATACTAAGGATGTTTGTTAACATGGAGAAACCCATCGGTGTGATAGATTCAGGTGTTGGCGGTTTAACAGTAGCTAAAGAAATTATGCGTCAACTCCCTAATGAAACAATTTATTACTTAGGTGACATTAAACGCTGTCCGTATGGCCCTCGGGACGCTGACCAAGTTAAACGGTTTACGATTGAATTAGCTAAGACGTTAATGCAGTACGAGATTAAAATGCTTGTCATAGCTTGCAATACTGCTACTGCTGTAGCTCTCGAAACACTAAAGAGCATACTTCCTATTCCAGTGATAGGAGTGATTGAACCAGGTGCGCGCACAGCTATCATGACGACTACAAACAATAATGTTCTAATACTAGGAACTGAGGGGACAATCAAATCTGAGGCTTATCGCCATCATATTAAGCATATTAATCCTAATGTCGATGTAGCTGGGGTAGCTTGTCCGGGTTTTGTCCCTTTAGTTGAACAATTACGCTATCGTGAACCGACGATTACGAGTATTATTATCCATCAAACGTTGAAGCAGTGGAGACATAGTGAAGCAGATACTGTCATATTAGGATGCACGCATTATCCTTTGCTTTATCAACAAATTTATCAATATTTTGGCGGAGAGAAAACGGTGATTTCATCAGGATTAGAGACTGCTCGAGAGGTCAGTGCTTTGCTGACGTTTAGTAATGAGCACGCGGGTTTTAAAAATTCTCCACAGCACCAATTCTTTGCAACTGGAGATACGGAACATATTGAATACATTATTAAAGAATGGTTAGGTCTAAATATTAAAGTTAAACAGATAGAACTTGAAACAAAGGAGTTATAAATGTGGAAGATTTAGTTATTGCATCTAATAATAAAGGGAAAATTGAAGATTTTAAAGTTATCTTTCCTCAATATAATGTCATAGGTATAAGTGAAATTATTGAAGGTTTCGATGTAGAAGAGACGGGTACAACCTTTGAAGAAAACGCCAAACTGAAATCTGAAGCTGCGGCTAAGGCATTAAATAAAAGAGTTATTGCTGATGATAGTGGCTTAAATGTAGATGCATTAGGGGGAGAACCAGGTGTCTATTCTGCTCGCTATGCTGGGGAAGGTAAAAACGACGACGATAATATTGAGAAAGTATTAAATAACTTAGGAGATACCGACCAACGTGATGCGCAATTTATATGTATTATTAGCATGAGTGCTCCAGATGAGGAGACGATACAATTTAAAGGTGTGGTTGAAGGCGAGATAACAAGAATCAAATGTGGAGCAAATGGGTTCGGCTATGATCCGATCTTTTACTTAAAACAAAAAGGTAAAACGATGGCGCAACTGTCTCCAGAGGAGAAAAATCAAATTAGTCATCGTAAACGTGCTATAGAGAAACTAGAAAGATATTTGAAGGATGAATGATATGACGCAGATGATATTAGTTAGTGATAATCACATGGAGCAGGGTATCTTATATGAAGTAATGAAACAATTCCCTGAGTGTAATGTAGCTATCCACCTCGGTGATTCGCAATTTACATATGACGACATTGAACTAAGTCAGTTTGTGCGTGTAAAAGGTAATACAGATTTTTATCCTGAATTTCCAGCCGAAGAAATCGTAAATGTTAATGGAGTTCGGGCTTTTTGTGCGCATGGTCATGTACATGAAGTCAATCGTACGAGAGATATATTAGTTAATCAAGCTAAGATGCACCGTTGTCAATTCGCTTTTTATGGTCATACACATGTGGCAAAGCATGAAGAAATAGAGGGCATTCATGTTATAAATCCAGGAAGTATTTCACAATCGCGGAGCAGGATTGAAGAAACATATGCCGAAATAAATGTAGATGATAAAATAGGAAAAGTCTATCTAAAATTTAGAAATCGTAACCACGACGTCATTAGTGAAGAAGTGTTTCAATTGTAGCTTTATAGATATTTAGCAATATGAGGATGGGACATAAAGGTTTTTAATTAGAGAGAAAGGGAGCGGGACTACGAAATCTTTTTATTCAAATTATATTTCTGTCCCGCTCCCCGGGGTTATTCTATTCAAACTCATATTCTATATATACGTAGAGGCGAGTTAGAAATTTTTAGTGTGTTTTTACTAAACAATATGATATAATTAAATAGTAGGTTTAATACCTACATTTAATGAACAGTTAGGTGTATGAAGGTGTTATGTCTACACACTTTCTACCCGCCTCTTCGGAGGCGGGATTTTTTAGTTTAAAAAAGAAGGCTAGACTAAAGCGTTTAGGATTTGAGCGACTCTGTTGAACATCCTGCTTTTGAGAAATAGTAAATTCGTTTTTTAGGATATAGAAACCATATACCTCCATCCTATATTAATGAAGAAACTCGTCACATTATCTACAAACAACAACAATATTTTGTCAATACTGAACATAATCATGTATAATAGTACTAAATAAACTAAAGGTGGGGGTACATAATGAGTGACGTAAAGCGTCTCGATATCAATTATAAAACCGACGAACTTTTCGAAGAGTTCCGTAACTTTGGAAATAAAGATTTATTTATGGTAGACGAATTGCGTGGCGAGATGATTGACGCAAGCTCAGTCTCGCCTTTCTATGGTATCTACGTAGGTGATCGTTTAGGAGCACGAATGGCTCTCTATCGCAAAGGCGAAGTCGAGGAAACTTATTTCCCTAAATATGATGACTATCTTGTGTTATGGAAATTAGAAGTATTAAAATCTTTCCAAGGTAGAGGTTACGGTGAACAACTTCTTAATTTTGCCAAAGATCAAGGTCTACCAATTAAAGTTATCGCACGCAATCGTTCGAAAGACTTCTTCCTTAAACATGGTTTTGAAGATACAGGGGAACAGAATCAAGAAGGCAACGATGTACTTCTGTGGGCACCTAATAACTAATTTAAAAGCTATAATATAACAAATATTTTAATTTCAGGGAGCGGGACAGGAATCTTTTTATTCAAATTAGATTTCTGTCCCGCTCCCATTTGTCCTCTTAATGATAAACTGTTTAATACGATAGAGGAAAGCAATTTATATAGTTAATAGGTAAAAGACACTATTAAATAATATAGGGCATATTTAATATTACGTTGCAAATAGCCTAATTTAGTGAAAAATCTTTTTAAAATTCAACAATACACGTATTGCTTTCTTTAAAGCAGTTAGTTATAATTGATATTGTGTTAAAAATAGTTATGTCCTGGTAGCTCAGCTGGATAGAGCAATGGCCTTCTAAGCCATCGGTCGGGGGTTCGAATCCCTCCCAGGACGTTAAACAACGTTGATATGACAACGTTTACCGATTGCAAGTGTCAAATATGTGTCAAGAAAATAATTTTCTGACACGTTGACCTTGTATTTTTTTTGGCTTTTTGTCAAATAGGACTGGTTATTGAAAACTAGAGGCTGGGACATAATGGTCTTTAACTAGAAAGAAAGAGGCTGGGACATAATGGTCTTTAACTAGAAAGAAAGAGGCTGGGACAAAAAGGTCTTTGACTAGAGAGAGAGGCTAGGACATAAATCCGAGCCTCTTTCAGCCTTGGCAGTAGATGACTGATTTGAAAACGCGCTTGTATCAAGCTTTTTTCAATTCTAGTCATCCTTGCCGGGGCGGGACTACGAAATCTTTTTATTCAAATTAGATTTCTGTCCCGCTCCCTTCAACATCTTGGCAGTAGATGACTGATTTGAAAACGCGCTTGTATCAAGCTTTTTTCAATTCTAGTCATCCTTGCCGGGGCGGGACTACGAAATCTTTTTATTCAAATTAGATTTCTGTCCCGCTCCCTCTTTCAACATCTTGGCAGTAGATGGCTGATTTGAAAACGCGCTTGTATCAAGCTTTTTTCAATTCTAGTCATCCTTGCCGGGGCGGGACGACGAAATCTTTTTGTTCAAATTAGATTTCTGTCCCGCTCCCTTTTCTTCTGCCTCTTTGTTAAATAGGATCAATGGATGGGATTGAATAGTTGAGTTTACTCGCTATCTGCATATTAAATATTAGTTTTTTCTTCTCTTTATATAGTAAGCCGTATAATTGTCATCAGGCAATATAATCTTTATACTGTAATAGAATGAAATGACTAAGGAGAATGGGAATGCACAGTAAGACGATTGAGTTAAGTCATGATGATCAATTTATTAAAAATATAGAAGACAGCGATACAGTTCTAACACAATTTTTCGAATATGATGCGATGGATTCTGAAAGCTATCAATTAAAAATGAATAGTTCAAATAATGGAAGAGAACAAGGGGTTTCTGAAATTATTCAACAATATATGGCAGGTTTAGATTTATCCTCTGAGCAATTAGATAACTTAAAAGCGCTGAGCCATGGGGCGAAAGTTGTTATTGGAGGTCAGCAAGCTGGATTACTGGGCGGCCCGCTTTACTCTTTTCATAAAATCTTTTCTATTATAACTTTAGCACGTTCTCTTAAAGACAAATTTAGTGAACAAATTGTCCCCGTCTTTTGGATAGCTGGTGAAGATCATGATTTTGATGAAGTAAATCACACGTTTGCATACAACCAAGGAGAGGCGAACTTGAATAAAGTTAAATATCATACTTTAAAGCCGCCGCAAAATAGTGTTACTCATTATCATCCTAGTAAGAGCGATCTTAAAGTAGCAGTGCGTGATTTCTTTAAAGAGCTACCTGAGACTGAGCATACTAAGCCATTAATAGAAATGTGTGAAGAAATTATAATGACCAATGATAATTGGTCGGATATGTTTCGAGCATTGATTCATCAAGTTTTTAAAGAATATGGTCTATTAATCATTGATGCTCAATTCAAACCACTTCGTGAGTATGAAAAATCATTTTTAAAATCTTTACTGTACAACCATCAATCAATTGATCAAGCGTTCAAACAAGCTCAAACAGATGTAGAACATCAAGGGTTAAAAAAGATGATTCAAACAGAATCAAATGTCCATCTGTTTATCGAAGAGGATGAAGTCAGAGAATTATTGACTTTCGAAGAAGGTAGTTACAAAACCTCTAAATCAAATAAATACTATACGTATGATGAACTAGTTAGCTTAATTGATAATGAACCTGAAAGGTTTTCAAATAATGTGGTAACACGGCCACTGATGCAAGAATGGCTTTTTAATACTATTGCTTTTATAGGCGGTCCTAGTGAAATTAAGTATTGGGCTGAATTGAATCAAATCTTTAAAGTATTAGAAATTGAAATGCCGATAGTCTTACCTAGACTTAGAATAAGTTATCTCAACGCACGCACAGAAAAGTTACTTTCTCGATACCAAGTAGATACAAGCACCGCAATTGAAGGTGGTTTGGAAAAGTACAAGTCGGAATTTATTCGAAGTAAAGCTTCAAGTTCATTTATACAACAAGTAGAGCATATGCAAAAGCGACAATCAGAACTCTATAAGTTACTTAAGCTTGAAGTTAAAGGTAATAACGATAATGAATTGCTAGTAGACAAAAATAATGAAATACATCAAAAACAATACGAGTATTTACTACAAAGATATCTATTAAATATTGAACGAGAAAACGATATAAGCATGAAACACTTCCGTGAGATTGAATCTGTACTCCATCCTATGGGTGGTTTACAAGAGAGAATATGGAATCCGTTACAAATTATGAACGAATTTGGGACAGATGTGTTCAGTCGCTCCACTTTTCCACCACTTGATTACACATTCAAACATATCCTTGTAAAACCTTAGAGCCACAGCGTTTTACCCGATTTGACGTCGAATCAAATCGGGTATTTTTTTATGCAAAATAAAGAAATGAGGTAAATGTTGTATAAATAGTGGAGGATAGTGGGGAGATGTGGTAAATTATATATATAGAAGGTGAGGTGAAATAAAATGTTCATGGGAGAGTACGAGCACCAACTTGATACGAAGGGTCGTATGATCGTTCCTTCTAAGTTTCGTTACGATTTAAATGAACGTTTTATTATCACTAGAGGCCTCGATAAATGCTTGTTTGGTTATACACTTGAAGAATGGCAAACGATAGAGGAGAAGATGAAAACCTTACCTATGACGAAAAAAGACGCACGTAAATTCATGCGTATGTTCTTCTCTGGCGCTATCGAAGTAGAGTTAGACAAACAAGGACGTATCAATATTCCGTCAAACTTACGACAATACGCTAATTTAAGTAAGGAATGTACAGTAATTGGGGTTTCAAATCGCATTGAGATTTGGGATCGCGAAACTTGGAACAACTTCTATGAAGAATCTGAAGAGAGTTTCGAGGATATTGCTGAAGATTTAATTGACTTTGAATTTTAAATGGAGGTATTTGTGTGTTTCATCACGTCAGCGTCATGTTAAAAGAAACCATTGACGAACTTAACGTAAAACAAGATGGTACGTATGTTGACTGTACGCTTGGCGGAGCAGGACATGCACTCTATTTAGTACAACAACTTAGTGATAAAGGGCATCTAATCGCTATAGATAAAGACCAAACTGCTTTAGATAACGCGAAAGATGTGCTTAAAGATCACTTAAGCAAAGTTACTTTTATACATAGTAATTTTAGTGAATTAACAGAAATTTTGAATGATTTAAATATAGAGAAAGTCGATGGTATATATTACGATCTCGGCGTTTCAAGTCCGCAGTTAGATGTACCTGAACGCGGCTTTAGTTATCATCATGATGCAAAGTTAGATATGCGTATGGATCAGACTCAAGAGTTAACGGCTTATGATGTAGTAAATGATTGGACTTTTCAAGAACTTGTGCGGATTTTCAATCGCTATGGTGAAGAAAAGTTTGCAAAGCAAATTGCTAGACGTATTGAACAACATCGCGCTAAGCAACCCATCGAAACTACTTTGGAACTCGTTGATGTTATAAAGGAAGGGATTCCTGCTAAGGCACGGCGTAAAGGTGGACATCCTGCTAAAAGAGTCTTTCAAGCAATAAGAATCGCTGTTAATGACGAGCTTTCTGCATTTGAAGAATCGCTTAAACAAGCAATTGAGTTGATCCGTGTTAATGGAAGAATATCAGTAATATCTTTCCATTCCTTAGAAGACCGATTGTGTAAACAGATGTTTCAGGAGTATGAGAAAGGTCCTGAAGTACCAAGAGGCGTACCGATGTTACCTGAAGCTTACACACCTAAATTAAAAAGAGTTAATCGCAAGCCAATCGTCGCGACCGACGAAGATGTAGAAGAGAATAACAGAGCGCGCAGTGCTAAGTTACGCGTTGCAGAAATACTAAAATAAGGAGTGGAATTATAACGATGGCTGTAGAAAAAATTTATGAACCATACAATACTGCACAACACGTACCTGAACAGCAACCAGAACCTAATAAAAAGGCAGATCAGTCTGTTAAACGTAAGGTCATAGTTAAACTAACTAAATTTGAAAAAATGTTATACATAGGTTTGATAACTGTAATTGCCTTCGTAAGTATTTATATGCTATCTTTAAAAATGGATGCGTACGACACTCATGGTAAAATAGCAGATCTAGATCATAAAATAGAAAAACAAGCAAGTGAAAATAGTGCTATCGAATCAGAAATCAAGAAAAACTCCTCATATCAGCGCATTTACGATAAGGCTAAAGAACAAGGAATGAGCCTTAAGAACGACAATGTAAAGGTAGTGCGTAATAATGGCGAAGCGAAAAATTAGACTAAAAAAACCTCTTTTTAAAATAAAAAAAAATAAAATAGGGGCAGTCCTACTCACTCTTGGATTCGGACTGCTCTTTTTTACGTTAGCTTTAAGATTTACATATATCATGCTTACTGGACATTCTTCTGGCCAGGATCTTATATTAAAAGCGAATCAAAAGTACTTAGCTGAGAAGACGCAACAACCCGAACGCGGAAAAATTTATGATCGAAATGGAAAGATACTAGCAGAAGATGTCGAGCGCTATAAATTAGTAGCTGTAATTGATAAAGCAGCTAGTAAAGACAGCGATAAACCCAAACACGTGGTAGATAAAAAGAAGACTGCTAAAAAATTATCTTCTGTACTTGATATGTCAGCAAAGGACATTGAGAACAAATTAGACAACAAAAAAGCATTCCAAGTTGAATTTGGGCAAAAAGGAACCAATTTGACTTATAAAGAAAAAGAGAAAATAGAGAAAATGCACTTACCTGGAATAGCACTCTATCCTGAAACTGAACGCTCATATCCTAACGGTAACTTCGCCTCCCATTTGATTGGACTAGCTCAAAAAGACCCAGATACTGGTAACCTTAAAGGCGCAATGGGAGTAGAAAAAATCTTCGATAGTTATCTATCAGGAACGAAAGGTTCATTGTCATATATTAGTGATATTTGGGGCTATATCGCACCGAATAGTAAAAAAGAGAAAATGCCCAAACGCGGTGATGATGTTCATCTCACATTAGATTCAAACATTCAAGTTTTCGTGGAACGTGCCCTTGATGAAATGGTTGATCACTTTAAGCCGAAAGACTTGTTTGCAGTCGTGATGGATGCAAAAACGGGTGAAATACTAGGTTACAGTCAGCGACCAACTTTCAATCCAGAAACTGGAAAAGACTTCGGTAAGAAATGGGCAAATGACCTTTATCAAAATACTTATGAGCCTGGTTCTACGTTTAAAACTTATGGTTTAGCAGCTGCTATTCAAGAAGGAAAGTTTAAGCCGAATGAAAAATACAAATCAGGTCATAGAGATATTATGGGTTCACGAATATCTGACTGGAATAAAGTTGGTTGGGGCAAGATTCCGATGACATTAGGCTTTACATACTCATCCAACACTCTGATGATGCACCTTCAAGATTTAGTAGGCGCTGACAAGATGAAGACGTGGTATGAAAAGTTTGGTTTTGGCAAACCAACCAACGGATTATTCGACAGTGAAGCTAAAGGTGGTATAGCTTGGGACAACGAAGCGCAACAAAAGACTTCAGCATTTGGTCAATCCACTACAGTTACGCCTATACAGATGCTTCAAGCACATTCAGCGTTTTATCATGACGGAAATATGGTTAAACCCTGGTATGTGAGTAGCATCAATAATCCTTCTACTAAAGATACCTTTTATAAAGGAAAGACAGAGTACAATGGCAAGCCCGTGACTAAAGAAACGACTAAAAAAGTCCGTACTGAACTCGATAAGGTGGTTAATAGTGAAAAGAGCCATGCTCAGAACTATCGTCTGAAAGGCTATAGTTTGGAAGGTAAGACTGGTACAGCGCAAGTGGCAAGTAAGAATGGAGGATATGAAACTGGCGATAATCCTTATTTCGTTAGCTTTATTGGAGCAGCACCAAAGAAAGACCCTCAAGTCATCGTTTACGCCGGAATGAGTTTAGCGCAGAAAAATGACCAAGAGGCTTATGAAATGGGTGTAAGTAAAGCATTTAAACCTATAATGGAGAATACGCTTAAATACCTAAATGTTACTGATAAGAACTCTAAAGATAAGTCTGACGTAAAATATAGTAAAGTTCCTCAAGTAGAAGGCAAGTCTCTTGATGATGCTAAAGATAGTATTGAATCCAAATCGCTAAAAGCTGAAGTTATAGGTAGCGGTAAAAAAGTTACTAAGCAATCTGTAGCGGCCAATAAATCATTACTTCCGAATAGTAGAGTGTTGCTATTAACCGACGGAGATGTCACAGTGCCAGACATGAGCGGTTGGTCTAAAGAAGAGGTCGTAGCCTTCGAACGATTAACTCATATTAAAGTTGATATCAAAGGTAGTGGTTACGTTAGTGATCAATCTGTTAAACAGGGTGAAAGTGTTGGTAAGAAAGACAAAGTTACAGTGCAATTATCTGCAAATGAAATAGAAGGAACCGAAAATAATGAGAAGCAAGATTTAAGTGGTAAACAAAAAGAAGAAAAGGATAAAAAAGATAAGAAAAATGCTTCTAAACATAAGGACAAATCCACTTAAGGTAATACAGACGTTTACTAGTGCGTTCTCAATTTAAATTATAGCCAACTATCGTTATACAATTTTAGAAAGGTTCTTAGTTGAAACAGACGGTTAGTTCACAAGTGTGAGGTTAATCATGAGCTCCGGTAGCATTTAGCTCCTTTAGAGATATTCATGAGAGTTTGAAATTGTAATCCAATATAATGGGAGTTTTCGCTAACATAGAGCGACAATTTTTCTCAGCTTGTGTAATAAATTGTCTCAATAAGGTGATTACGGTGTTCAATTAAGGTTGTTCCCAGATTCAAGGAGGATAATATGGTTTATTTATTAGCAATTAGTGCATTTCTTATAACATTTATATTGGTGCCTTTACTCATTCCAACCTTAAAGAGGATGAAATTTGGGCAAAGCATTCGTGAAGAAGGGCCTCAAAGTCATATGAAGAAGACAGGTACCCCTACGATGGGGGGCTTGACTTTCCTCATAAGTATAATTGTAACTACAATTGTAGGAATTATATTTACAGACTATCAAAACGAACTCATCCTGTTATTGTTTGTGACAATTGGGTTTGGATTAATAGGTTTCATAGATGATTATATAATTGTGGTAAAGAAGAATAATCAAGGGCTCACGTCTAAACAGAAGTTCTTAGCTCAAATAGCTATAGCAGTCATCTTCTTTATTTTGAGTTACGCCTTTAACCTTGCTGATTTCTCTACAGGTATTCACATACCGTTTACACACTTTGATCTCCCATTATCTGTTGTGTATGTAATTTTTATTATCTTCTGGCAAGTTGGTTTTTCGAATGCCGTCAATCTTACGGACGGTCTCGATGGTTTAGCTACAGGGTTATCTATTATAGGTTTCGTCATGTATGCAATCATGGCTTTTCTATTAGGGCAAGCAGCTATTGGTGTCTTCTGTATCATCATGATATGCGCTCTAGCAGGCTTTTTACCATTTAATCTTAATCCAGCTAAAGTCTTTATGGGAGACACAGGTAGTTTGGCACTGGGCGGTATATTTGCGACGATCTCCATACTTTTAAATGCTGAGATATCTCTCTTATTTATAGGTTTAGTCTTCGTTGCAGAGACGCTATCAGTAATGATGCAAGTGACCTCATATAAACTAACGGGTAGAAGAATATTTAGAATGTCACCGTTACATCACCACTTCGAATTATGTGGTTGGAATGAACGAAAAGTCGTTACTGTGTTTTGGACTGTAGGCCTTGTAGCTGGTTTAATTGGTTTATGGATTGGAGTGCACTAATATAAATGTTGAGTTATACAGGTTTAAAAGATAAGAATGTACTTGTAATAGGGTTAGCCAAAAGCGGATATGAAGCGGCGAAGCTACTTAATAAATTAGGTGCTAAAGTCGTCGTTAATGATGGTAAGGATTTAAGCCAAGATTCACATGCGAAAGATCTAGAAGACATGGGCATAGAAATTGTAGGGGGTCATCATCCCTTATCCTTACTTGATCGAGATCCTATAATTATCAAAAATCCAGGTATTCCGTACTCAGTACCTATTTTAGTGGAAGCGGTTAATAGAGGATTGAAAATACTAACAGAGGTAGAATTAAGTTATCTTGTTTCTGAAGCACCTATCATCGGTGTCACAGGTACTAATGGGAAGACTACTGTAACTTCACTTATAGGTGATATGTTTCAAAAGAGTCGTGAAGTAGGGCGTTTATCAGGTAATATCGGGTTTGTAGCTTCAAAAGTAGCTCAAGAAGTAAGTTCAGATGATTACATGATTACTGAACTTTCGTCGTTCCAATTATTAGGCATCGAGCAATATCGCCCTCACATCGCTATTATCACTAATATCTATTCAGCACATCTCGACTATCACGAAACATTAGAGAATTATCAAAATGCCAAAAAGAATATTTATAAAAATCAAACAGAAAATGATTATTTAATTTGCAATTACCATCAACGTCATTTAATTGAATCCGAATCATTAAAAGCGCGTACATATTACTTCTCGACACAGCAAGAAGTAGATGGTATTTATATTCAGGATAACTACATTGTTTTTCAAGGGTTTAGAATTATTCACGTAGATGATGTAGTGTTACCAGGAGAACATAATTTAGAGAATGTCTTAGCTGCAGTGTTAGCATCATTACTTGCGGGTGTTCCAGTAAGAGCTATCATTGATAGCTTAATCACTTTCTCTGGTATAGAACATCGCCTGCAGTATGTAGGAGCTAATAAGACGAATAAGTACTATAATGATTCTAAGGCAACTAATACATTAGCTACTCAATTTGCTTTAAACTCATTCGAGCAACCCATTATTTGGTTATGTGGTGGGCTAGATCGAGGAAATTCATTTGATGAATTAGCGCCATATATGAATAATGTTCGCGTGATGATAACTTTTGGAGAAACGCAAGATAAATTTGTTAAGTTAGGTTCAAGTCAAGGGAAATACGTTATTCGAGCTACTGATGTAGAAGATGCAGTTGATAAGGCACAAGAAGTTATCGAACCGAACGATATTGTACTTCTTTCGCCAGCATGTGCAAGCTGGGATCAATATAATACCTTTGAAGAACGGGGTCAAAAATTTATTGATCGCTTCCGTTCACATTTACCCCATTTTTAAAGGATGTGAAATAATTTGGCAGAGAACGTAAGCAAGTTTGACTCTAAGTATCTGAAAGCAAAACGTATTGCAAGACGACGACAAAGAAGACGTATACAAGTAGTTGGGTTTGGTATATTACTCTTAATCATCATATTGATATTACTGTATATGTTTACGCCTTTAAGCAAAGTAAAGCATGTTTATATTTCAGGCAATGATAATATTTCAACCAAAGAGATACGTCAAACTGTCAATGTTACGTCTCACTCTCGTATGTACACTTTTAGTACGGGTAAAGCTGAGAAGAAGTTAGAGGATAAAACTATGATTAAACGTGCCTCTGTGCATAAACAGTTTCCTAACAGTCTTGCAGTTAAAGTAGCTGAATATCAAATTGTAGGCTTGGTTAAGAGAAAAGATAATTATGTACCTATATTAGAGAATGGTAAAGTATTAGATAAAGACGACGCCGGCGAAGATAATGGGCCAGTGCTCACTAATTTCAACAAAGAAAAAGAAAAATATATGATTAGCGAACTCAGTAAGATACCTAAGGATGTTCGGTCGTCAATTTCAGAAATTAGTTACCAACCTGAAAAAGGTAATGTAAATCAAATCAAACTTTACACGTCAGACGATATCCAAGTATTGGGAAATATTCGCACTATCGCGAGTAAGATGAAATACTATCCTCAAATGTCGGAGTCTCTTGAACGTGATGAAAGTGGTAACCTCAAACGTTCAGGTTATATCGATCTGACTGTGGGAGCAGCTTTCGTACCGTACAGTGAAAATACTAGTGATCAATCAAATAGTGAAAAGAACGTTAAAGAAGGTTCTGATCATGAGGATAAAGCTAAAGATGAACTTCAAAACACTTTGAATAAGATTGATAAAAACAAAGATAAAGGTAAAGAAAAAAATAATTAAAAAAATTAGTTAAACGGATGTGTTTATAGTTCACAAGGTACATTACGTATTGTAAACTGAATGTAGTGTAAATTTGAAAAGTTATGGTCAGGAGGTGCCTATCTATGGAGGAACATTATTATGTAAGTATAGATATAGGTTCATCGAGTATAAAAGCAATAGTAGGCGAAAAATTTCATAATGGAATAAATGTGATAGGTACGGGACAAACCTATACGAGTGGAATTAAAAATGGATTGATAGACGACTTTGATATCGCTCAACAAGCGATTAAAGACACTATAAAGAAAGCGTCAATTGCTTCAGGTGTTGATATTAAAGAAGTATTCTTGAAATTACCAATTATTGAAACAGAAGTATTTGACGAAACAAATGAAATAGAATTTTACGAAGATACAGAACTCAATGGTGCGCATATTGAAGATGTCCTAGAAGGCATTCGTGACAAGAATGATGTTGAGGGCACCGAAGTCATTGATACTTTCCCAATTAAGTTTTATGTGGATGGAGATAATGAAGTCTCAGATCCGAAAGAATTAGTGGCTAGACACGCTCTACGTGTAGAGGCGGGCGTGATTGCTATTGAGCGCTCAATCTTAATCAATATGATTAAATGTGTAGAATCTTGTGGTGTTGATGTGTTAGATGTCTATTCTGACGCCTATAATTACGGCCCAATTCTCACGGCTACTGAGAAAGAGTTAGGAGCTTGTATCATAGATATTGGCGAAGATTTAACTCAGATTGCTTTCTATGAGCGCGGTGAACTTGTCGACGCTGACGCTATTGAGATGGGCGGACGTGATATCACTGATGACATCGCTCAAGGATTAAATACTACCCATGAGTCGGCTGAGAAGATTAAACACCAATATGGTCACGCTTTCTTTGATTCCGCCTCAGATCAAGACGTATTTAGTGTCAATCAATTAGAGAGTGAAGAAACGGTTCAATACACTCAGAAAGATTTAGCAGATATCATTGAAGCACGTGTGGAAGAGATATTCTTCAATGTGTTTGATGTGTTGCAAGAGTTAGGTTTAACAAAAGTGAACGGTGGCTTTATAGTTACAGGAGGTTCAGCTAACCTACTAGGTGTAAAAGAATTACTGCAAGATATGGTTAATGAAAAAGTTAGAATTCATACACCTTCACAGATGGGCATTAGAAAGCCTGAATTCTCTTCAGCTATTTCAACAATATCTAGCAGCATTACTTTCGATGAGCTGTTAGATTATGTTACAATTAGTAATCATGATAGTGAAGAATTTGAAGAAGAAGAGATAGAAGCTAATGATAAGGAGAATTCTTCAAAAACAAGTGGTTTTGATTGGTTTAAAAAGAAAACAAGTAAATCTGATGCACATCATGAAGATAAGTCAGCACGGACGAGTGCTAAAGAACCACATACTGTAGAACAAACTAAACACGATCAACATGAAGAACAACCAGAAGAAGAAAGTAAATTTAAGAAATTGATGAAATCTCTATTTGAATGATCGGCCATTAAATTTAGGAGGAAATACAATGTTAGAATTTGAACAAGGATTTAATCATTTAGCGACGTTAAAGGTCATCGGTGTAGGGGGTGGCGGTAACAACGCCGTTAACCGAATGATTGATCATGGTATGAATAATGTAGAATTTATTTCTATTAATACAGATGGACAAGCTTTAAATTTATCTAAAGCTGAGTCAAAAATTCAAATTGGTGAAAAGTTAACACGTGGTTTAGGTGCAGGTGCTAATCCAGAAATTGGTAAGAAAGCTGCAGAAGAATCACGTGAGCAAATTGAAGATGCTATCCAAGGCGCTGACATGGTCTTCGTAACAGCAGGTATGGGTGGCGGCACAGGTACTGGTGCAGCTCCGGTTGTTGCTAAGATTGCTAAAGAAATGGGTGCTTTAACAGTAGGTGTTGTAACACGCCCATTTAGCTTTGAAGGACGTAAACGTCAAACTCAAGCTGCTGCTGGCGTAGAGTCAATGAAGTCAGCAGTTGATACTCTGATCGTTATTCCAAATGATCGCTTATTAGATATAGTTGATAAATCAACACCAATGATGGAAGCATTTAAGGAAGCTGACAATGTGTTACGTCAAGGTGTTCAAGGTATTTCTGACTTAATCGCTGTATCCGGTGAAGTGAACCTCGACTTTGCAGACGTTAAGACAATTATGTCTAACCAAGGTTCTGCCTTGATGGGAATTGGGGTATCTTCAGGTGAAAACCGTGCAGTAGAAGCGGCGAAAAAAGCTATCTCTTCACCTTTATTAGAAACGTCAATTGTCGGCGCTCAAGGTGTGTTAATGAATATTACTGGTGGAGAATCATTATCTCTATTCGAAGCTCAAGAAGCAGCTGACATCGTTCAAGATGCTGCGGATGAAGATGTGAACATGATCTTCGGTACGGTTATCAACCCAGAATTACAAGACGAAATTGTTGTCACAGTCATTGCTACAGGCTTCGAAGATAAACCTGCTTCACAAGGTCGTAAAGCGTCTAACACTGGATTTGGTTCTAGTGCTTCCAGCAGTAGTCAAGAAAGCTCATTCTCTACGCGTACAACAGAAAGTGCGGGTGGGGTTGAGAACACTACAGAAACGAGAAGTCACTCTACTAAAGAAGACGATATTCCTAGCTTTATTAGAAATCGAGAAGAAAGACGTTCAAGAAGATCTAGACGTTAATTAATTTCAAGGTCTATGACTATGATTGTTAGTATCTATACTTAACCTAGAGCGCCTAGGTACCAATATTTTAAATCCTGTTAGCTATAAAGTAATAATGAGTTAAGGCAGCTAACAATTCCTATATTGAACAACGACATCGTCATAGATTGCTTTTCATTCCTAGTATGATGAGTGGTTGTAATCTTCTAGATGGCTGAATTTGACTATAGATGCTCATGCAGTTGAGATCATAAAGTGTTTGGCTTTCTTTAAAAGATCACAGCGATCATAGTTATAGAAGTACTGCATAAAAGTATCTTTAACATGGAAAGTATTATCCTTTGAAGGTGGGACACTGAGTCGAAATTTGTACAAAATTTTAGATTCTGTCCCACTCTTTTTTTACAAGTGCGCTTACTATAATCAATTTATAGGTAGGATAGTGAAGAAAAATGACTGAAAAATTTATAAAGCATCACCATATTTTAAATTATGAAAATCCACAGTTACAACATACCTTTCTAGGAATAACGACGCGCGAAGATGGGTTGAGCTCATATCCAGAAAGAGCTTTTAATATGGCACGATATATCAACGATGATCCCAGTAATATTGATGCACACCAAGAAACGCTTTCAAATATAATCCAAATGTCTCGCGAGAACTGGGTCTTTCCAATTCAAACTCATGAGAATAAAGTAGTGGAAGTAGATCAAAGTGATAGAGGGACTAATATCATAGAACTTTCACAACAACTACACGGTGTCGATGGTATGTATTCATATAGTCGTGACATCTTATTGACCATGTGCTATGCAGATTGCGTACCTATATACTTCTATAGTGAAAAGAATAATTACATCGGTTTAGCTCATGCGGGATGGAGAGGCACAGTGGGTCAAATCGTTGTAGAAATGCTAAAGAAAGTCAATTTTCCTCGTAAAGACTTACGGATAGTCATAGGGCCGGCTACCTCTACATCCTATGAAATAAATGAAGATGTGAGAAAGCAATTTGAAGCATTAAATATTGATAGCTCAAGGTATATTTTTTATAGAGGTAAGAACCGTTATGGTATCGATTTGAAGGAAGCTAATGCTTTGTTATTAGAAGCGAACGGCATCGATAGAAGTCAAATTGATATCACACAATATGAAACGTCTGAAGATCTTTCTCTTTTCTTTTCATACAGGGTGGAAAAGGGAAATACCGGACGAATGTTAGCTTATATAGGTCAAAGATAGGAGGGTTTCCAACATGACTGTGAAGTATAATCTCGAGCAAATTCAAAAAGAAATTAGCGAGAGAAGCCAAAAAGCTAAAAGGTCGACACAGCCTAACGTGATTGCTGTGACAAAATATGTTACAATAGACCGAGCTAAAGAAGCATATGCAGCTGGTATTAGACATTTCGGTGAAAATCGCGTCGAAGGCTTCTTAGAGAAGAAAGCGGCTTTGCCTGATGACGCCATCATGCACTTTATTGGACCGCTTCAATCTCGTAAAGTAAAGGAAGTTGTCCGTGAGATAGACTATTACCACGCCCTTGATAGATTAAAGATAGCTAAAGAAATCGATAAGCGTGCTGATCATCAAGTT
This sequence comes from Staphylococcus marylandisciuri, assembly GCF_025519785.1. GTDB lineage: Bacteria > Bacillota > Bacilli > Staphylococcales > Staphylococcaceae > Staphylococcus > Staphylococcus marylandisciuri. The sequence continues at coordinate 133,616 of NZ_JAOPKZ010000004.1, forward strand.
AAGTGTTTTGTACAGGTTAATATTTCTGGTGAATCCACTAAACATGGACTTGAATTAACCGAAGTTAAATCATTTATTCAATCTTTAGCTGATTACTCTAATATCAAGGTAGTAGGTCTAATGACCATGGCTCCATATACAGAAGATGAGATTTATATCAAGCAAATTTTCGAAAAGTTAAAAAAGAAACGTGATGAAATTCAATCACTTAATTTGAAACATGCGCCTTGTAGTGAACTTTCAATGGGTATGAGCAATGACTACTTACTTGCTATCGAAGAAGGTGCTTCTTACGTAAGAATAGGAACTAAATTAGTAGGAGATAAGGAGTGAAGCAATTGGCTTTAAAGGATTTATTTAATGGATTTTTCACTGTGGAAGAAGAGGATGAGGAGTTAGAAGCACCCCCTCAAAAGGAGCAACATAGAGAGCCTGTGCAAGAAAAGAATCAAGCAACTGAACCCTCCTCAACTAATAGAAATGAACGTCAACGTTCGTTGCAATCCGTACCTAAAAAGCAATCGTCTAGATACCAGTCATCTAATAAAGGTGAAAGGAAGTATCAAATGAATCAATCTCAACACAATGTAGTAAATATGAACAATCAAAGTGATGGTCAATACGTGCAAGAGAGTTCAAAGATGTGTTTATTTGAACCACGTGTATTCTCGGATACTCAAGATATCGCTGATGAGTTGAAAAACCGCCGTGCTACGTTAGTTAATCTACAACGTATTGACAAGGTTTCAGCTAAAAGAATAATTGACTTCTTAAGTGGTACTGTCTATGCTATTGGCGGCGATATCCAACGCGTAGGATCAGATATTTTCTTATGTACACCGGATAACGTGGAAGTTGCTGGAACGATAACAGATCAAATTGAAAATGGAGAATTCCACAGCGAATAGAGGTTTATTTATGGACATACATCTATTAAATAGTATTTTTTCAATCATATTAATATTAGTGCGTATATATTCGTTTGGTATGCTAATATATTTCTTACTTTCATGGCTTCCTGGAGCGCGAGAGAATGCTTTGGGCCAATTTATGGCAAAAATATATGAGCCATACTTAGAACCATTTCGTCGTATCATTCCACCAATAGGTATGATTGATATCTCCTCTATAGTAGCCCTAATTGTTCTAGGGTTATTTCAAAGAGGGTTAGCTACTATCTTTAATATGATTATAAATGCGTTAGTATAGTTGAATGAATAAAATGAGAGAAGTCCCAACTTATGTTAGATTTAATAAGCGTTGGGGCTTTTTAAATGAGGTTGAAACACAAAGTTTCTGTGCTTAGATAAACTGCTTAACGGCGTCCTACAAGCAGTATTGTGGGTAGATACGCTACAATTCGGGAGCGGGACAGAAATCTAATTTGAATAAAGAGATTTCGTAGTCCCGCCCCGGCAAAGATGACTAGAATCGAAAAAAGCTTGATACAAGCGCGTTTTCAAATCAGTCATCTACTGCCGAGATGCTGGAAGAGGGAGAGGGGCAGAAATCTAATTTGACTAAAAAGATTTCGTAGTCCCGCCCCGGCAAGGATGACTAGAATTGAAACAAGCTTGGTACAAGCGCATTTTCAAATCAGTCATCTACTGCCAAGATGCTGAAAGAGATTGAGACATTACATTATGTACCAGTTTCTTTGTGTTGGGGCCCACCCCAACCTGCATTGCTTGGAGAAACTGATTTATCAGTTTCTTTGTGTTGGGGCCCCACCCCAACTCGCTGTGCTTGTTGAAACTGGTTTACCAGTTTCTTTGTGTTGGGGCCCCCTGCTCAAATCCTCAACGCTTTTAACCCGACTGCTCTCAATAAATGAGCAGAGTGAGAGAAAGAAATTCTATTTACACGTGGAGTGAGTATCATCGATATATACCAACATTTCAGACCTGAAGAAAAAGAGATTATAGATCAATTGTTAGATAAATGTAAGCAAGCTCAAGATCAATACGCTCCTGTACTAACTCATTTCTTAGATCCTAGAGGACAGTATATAGGTGAAGTTGTAACGAACAGTTTTGAGGAACTTCACATCCGTTTCTATGGTGGGAAAGAAGCTGAACGTAAACGAGCTATTATTTCACCATCCTATTTTGAACCAGAAATTGCAGATTATGAGATCTCACTTATTGAACTGACCTATCCTACGAAGTTTGTTAATATTCAACATCAACACGTACTTGGTACGATTATGTCACTAGGTGTAGAAAGAGAAAAGCTAGGTGATATTGTGGTAGATTCTAAGGTTCAGTTTACTTTGACAAAGCAATTAGAATCTTATATCATGATGGAATTAACACATGTTAAGGGCGCGTCAGTCAAACTTAATTCTATTCCTCTTAAAGATATGATACAATCTAAAGAGGAATGGAAAGCATACTCCGCTACGGTCAGTGCATTGCGCTTAGATGTAGTTTTGAAAGAGATGATTCGTAAATCACGTTCTATAGCTAAGCAATTAATAGAGAGAAAAAAGGTTAAGGTTAACCACGTGCCTGTTAATTCGGTTAACTTTCAACTTGATAAAGACGATGTGCTATCTATACAAGGCTTTGGTAGAGCCCGTATAACTGAAATTGGTGGAAAGACTAAGAAAGATAAATTGCATATTAAGTTTGAAACTTTATTCAAGTAATAACATAATTTAAGCATAGCTATCCCTTTTAATAGTTGTAATAATTAAGATACTATTAAAAATATCTGTCTATATAATATCGTGTGATATGATCGAGGAGGTTAATCAATGCCTTTTACACCTAGTGAAATAAAAAACAAATCGTTTTCACGTGTGAAAAATGGTTATGAAGCTACTGAAGTAGCGAATTACTTAGACCAGTTAAGTACAGAAATTGAACGTCTAAAGGAAGATAAAAAACAGTTAGAAAAAGTAATCGAAGATAAAGAATCCAATATTAAATCTTATAAAGACGTACATCAATCCGTTAGCGATGCATTAGTTCAAGCTCAAAAAGCTGGCGAAGAAACTAAAGCAGCAGCTGAGAAAGAGGCAGAAGCTACTAAGGAGAAAGCACAAGTAGAAGCCGATCGAATCGTAAATGATGCGATTGAAAAAGCCCGCCGTCTATCTTTCCAAACAGAGGATATGAAACGGCAGTCTAAGATATTTAGATCGCGTTTTCGCATGCTAGTTGAAGCCCAGCTAGATCTTTTGAAAAACGAAGACTGGGACTACTTATTGAATTATGATTTAGATGCTCAACAAGTTACCGAAGAAAATTTACAGCACCTACACAGTGATGACTTAACACCAGAGGAAAAGGCTAAGAAAGAAATGAGTCAAGCGTCTCAGAAAGACGAAGATGAGCAACATAATGAGAAATAGTTTGAATTACACTGAACGCATTAGTTAACTTTTAAATGTACGACGTCAATAGACACGTAAGAAACAGTGAACATATTTAAGCGAGTTAGGGATGGTGGAAGCCTAGTATATGTATGTTTCTTATATCACTAGTTGACCAGGACCTATAGTTTAAACGAAGAGAACTCTAAGTTGAGTTAATCAGGGTGGTAACGCGGTATAATCGTCCCTGTTAATTGCACTTAGAGTTCTTTTTTTAATCAGAATAAAGGAGTGAAAGTAATGGACTATAAAGATACCTTACTCATGCCAAAAACGGATTTCCCAATGCGTGGAGGTTTACCTAACAAAGAACCAAAGATTCAAGAAGAATGGGATAAGAAAGATATTTATCAAAAATCTTTGAATAAGAACAAAGGAAATTCATCATATATTCTTCATGATGGTCCCCCGTATGCAAATGGTAGTTTACATATGGGTCACGCGCTTAATAAAATATTAAAAGATATCATCACACGTTATAAGACAATGCGTGGTTACTACACACCGTACGTGCCTGGTTGGGATACACACGGATTACCTATCGAGCAGGCGCTCACTAAAAAAGGTGTAAAGCGTAAAGAAATGTCTGTTTCAGAATTCAGAGAAAAATGTAAAGCGTTTGCTTTAGATCAAATCGAACAACAAAAGAAAGACTTCAAACGTTTAGGCGTTAGTGGGGATTTCAAACAGCCGTACATTACGCTTGAACCTGAATACGAAGCAGCTCAACTACGTCTATTTGGCGAGATGGCAAATAAAGGTTTAATCTATAAAGGGAAAAAACCGGTATATTGGTCACCATCTAGTGAATCATCTCTAGCAGAGGCAGAAATTGAATATCACGATAAACGCTCACCATCCATTTTTGTCGCGTTTGATGTTAAAGATGGTAAGAATGTAGTAGATGATGATGCAAAGTTTATCATATGGACGACTACGCCTTGGACGTTACCATCTAACGTAGCAATTACCGTACACCCGGAATTAACGTATGGTGAATACCTTGTTAATGGTGAAAAATATGTCATTGGGCAAGATTTAGTAGATGACGTAGCTGAAAGTTTAGAATGGGATAAGGATGATATTGAGCTGGTAAAATCATTCTCAGGTAAAGAAATAGAGTATGTAGAAACGGCTCATCCTTTCATCGAAGACCGTGTATCGCTTGTCATTAACGGTTCGCACGTTACTACTGATGCGGGTACAGGCTGTGTACACACCGCTCCAGGTCATGGGGAAGATGACTATATAGTGGGTACTCAGTATAACTTGCCTGTGATCAGTCCAGTTAATGATAAAGGCGTCTTTACAGAAGAAGCAGACCAATTTGAAGGTATGTTCTATGATAAAGCAAACAAACCGATTACTGATTTATTAAAAGAGAAAGGTGCTTTACTTAAATTAGAATTTATAACTCATAGTTATCCACACGATTGGCGTACGAAGAAACCAGTTATCTTCCGCGCAACGCCTCAATGGTTTGCATCTATCGATCAAGTTCGTCAAGATATCCTAGATGCCATTGATGAGACGAAGTTTAAAGTAGAGTGGGGCAAAACACGAATTTATAACATGATACGAGATCGTGGCGAATGGGTGATTTCTCGTCAGCGTGTCTGGGGTGTACCACTACCAGTATTTTATGCTGAGAACGGTGACATTATCATGACTGAAGAGACAGTTAATCACGTTGCGGATCTAGTAGAAGAGCATGGTTCAAACGTTTGGTTTGAGAGAGAAGCTAAGGAACTATTACCTGAAGGATTTACTCATGAGGGAAGTCCTAATGGTGAGTTCACTAAAGAAACAGATATCATGGACGTTTGGTTTGATTCAGGCTCATCTCATCGTGCAGTATTAGAACAGCGTCCTGAATTATCATACCCAGCTGATCTTTACCTTGAAGGTAGTGACCAGTATCGCGGTTGGTTCAACTCATCTATTACTACATCAGTAGCTACACGTGGTCGTTCACCATATAAGATGCTGTTATCCCATGGTTTCGTCATGGATGGTGAAGGTAAAAAGATGAGTAAATCATTAGGTAACGTTATTGTACCTGAGCAAATCGTGAAACAAAAAGGTGCAGATATTGCGAGATTATGGGTCAGCAGCGTAGATTACTTGGCTGATGCGCGTATCTCTGATGAAATCATCAAACAAACAGCAGACGTCTACCGTAAGATTAGAAATACTTTACGTTTCATGTTGGGTAATGTTAATGACTTTAATCCTAACACTGACGCTATTAATGAGAGTGAGTTATTAGAAGTTGATCGTTATATTCTAAACCGCTTCCGTGAATTTATGCTAAGCACCATTGAGAATTATGATAATTACGATTACCTCAATATTTACCAAGAAGTCCAAAACTTTATCAACGTAGAATTGAGTAACTTCTATTTGGATTATGGTAAAGATATTCTTTACATCGAAGAACAAAATTCTCATAAACGTCGTAGTATGCAAACTGTACTCTATGAAATTGTAGTAAATATGACGAAATTACTAGCACCTATATTAGTCCATACAGCAGATGAAGTATGGTCTTATATACCACATGTTGAAGAGGAAAGTGTGCACTTAACTGATATGCCAGAAGTTAAGTCTGTTGATCAAGAAATCATTGATAAATGGGATACATTTATGAAACTACGTGACGATGTCAATCGAGCATTAGAAACTGCCCGTAATGAAAAAGTAATTGGGAAATCACTTGAAGCCAAAGTGATTGTTGGCAATAATGAGCATTTTAAAGCGGCCGACTTCTTACAGCAATTCAATGATTTACAGCAATTGTTCATTACGTCTCAGGCAGAAGTTAAAGATAATGTAGACGGTGCCACTTCTTATGCACACGGAGATATTAAAGTGGAGCATGCACATGGTGAGAAATGTCAACGCTGTTGGAACTACAGTGAAAAGTTAGGTTCAATAGGGGAATTCTCAGAATTATGTCCTCGTTGCCAGCAAGTAGTTGAAACGCTCATATAAGTCAGACGGTATTAATAGCTAATCTTAACTATTAAATTAATGAGCTTACATCTTGCTTAGCACCCGAGTGAGAGTTGAACAGGCATTATGTAATAACATCGTTTTAAACATAATTAAATTCAGGTAGTAAGGAGACATAACGCTCGTTTCCTTGCTACCTCTTTTTAATTCTTATTAATTAATCCATACGTAGCGCCATCTTTGGTTAGAGCGTAAGCTATATGACGTAAAAAGAATAAATATAGATGTGTAGAAGATTCGCTAGCTAGCTCCTAACGATGTATTCACTCTAGTATTTGAAGGTGGTAAGACGCTAAAAATACGAAACGTTAGCTCAGTGAATGACGTATTCGTTCCAGTATTTTAAAGGGGGCAGAGTCTAATAGCGTAGCCTTTAACACTTAACTACCGCTTTGTAGCTTAAAATAACTATTTGGTTAAACTCTATGTGTTAATAAAAGCTTGACTTTTGTTTAAGGATTGATTGAGATATAATATAAGATGTTGTTAAAGAGTGATCATTATTAAGGAGGGGCCTAAGTGAAGCGACAGTATTATCTAGGATTCACACTATTTATAACTGTAGTAGTACTACTTCTAGATCAACTAACTAAATATATAATAGCGACCACCATGCGCGTTGGTGACTCATTCGAAGTGATACCACACTTTCTAAATATTACTTCTCATCGCAATAATGGTGCTGCTTGGGGGATTCTAAGTGGTAAGATGAGTTTCTTCGTCATCGTTACTCTGATTATATTAGTACTACTCATTGTGTTTTATCTCAAAGAAGCAAAAGGCAATCTGTTTATGCAAATTGCTCTAAGTTTACTGTTCTCTGGAGCTATTGGTAATTTTATTGATCGTTTATTACATAGTGAAGTAGTGGACTTTATCGATACTAATATATTCGGGTATGACTTCCCTATTTTTAACATAGCTGATTCAAGCTTGACTATAGGCGTTCTATTAATAATTATTGCTTTAATAAAGGATATTAATCGCAAAGAAAGTTAGGAGGTAAATGATGGAGAAACATACATTTCACATAGAAGACGAAAGATATCAAGGTGTACGTATAGATAAAGTGCTTCCTGACTTTAATAGCACGTGGTCGCGCTCAGAAATGCAAGAGTGGATCAAAGAAGGGCTTGTAACAGTAAATGGTAAAGCGATAAAAGCAAACTACAAAGTTAAAAAAAATGATGAGATCATCGTTACGGAGAAAGAAGTTAAAGAAGCAGATATTACGCCTGAAAATTTGAATTTAGATATTTATTACGAAGATGACGACGTAGCTATCGTTTACAAGCCTAAAGGTATGGTGGTACATCCCTCCGCAGGTCATCACAGCGGCACATTAGTCAATGGACTCATGTATCAAATCAACAATCTATCTGGTATTAATGGCGAAATCAGACCAGGGATCGTTCACAGAATTGATAAAGATACTTCCGGATTATTAATGGTAGCTAAAAATGATGTGGCTCATCGTAATTTAGTTGAGCAACTTATGGCTAAGACAGTTACGCGTAAATATTCGGCCTTAGTACATGGGAATATACCCCATGACTACGGCACGATTGATGCACCTATAGGACGTAATAAGAACGATCGTCAAGCGATGGCCGTTGTCGATGATGGTAAAGAAGCAATTACTCACTTTGATGTGAAAGAGCACTTTAATCATTACACACTCGTAGAATGCCAACTTGAAACTGGACGCACGCACCAAATTAGAGTTCACATGAAATATATTGGTTACCCATTAGTTGGGGATCCAAAGTATGGACCGAAGAAGACGTTAGATATAGGGGGGCAAGCTTTACATGCTGGTATAATCGGCTTCGAGCATCCGAGAACAGGAGAGTATATTGAACGAAGTGCACCGGCTCCTAAATCTTTTGAAGATGTGTTACAAGATATACGCAGTACTGATGGATAGAAGATCCTCAGTTGCCTTGACCGTTGTCTAATATACGTGTAGAATTTAGGTAAAGTCATTGATAATAGAAATGATTTAAGTCTTTAATTGAAAGCCCAGAGAGGCTTCGAAGACATGATGATTCATAATATAACATACGTGTGTATATGATAGACGCTCTAACATTAAATCGATTAACTATAGTGATAAAGTGTTTTGATGGCTGCTATTGTCGAAGCTACGCTATAGCATTAAATCGATTAACTGTAGCGATAAAGAGCTAGCGGTGTAGAGTCTATTGTTATAGCAGTTATATGACCTCATGTCTTTGTTAAGACGTGGGGTTTTTTACTATATTAAAGCCTGATCGGATTAGCACTGGTGAAATTCTATGGTAGGTGAGTTAAGGTGTCAGAAAGAATTATTATGGACGAAGCAGCAATACAACGTACTGTAACTCGCATTGCTCATGAAATTCTTGAATATAATAGAGGAATTGATAACCTCGTGTTATTAGGTATTAAGACTCGAGGCGCGCATTTAGCGGAGCGTATTAAACAGAAGATTGAAGCAATAGAAGATTACACAGTACCTACTGGCGCGATTGATATCACTCAATATAGAGATGATTTACAATTGAATGGCCATGCTGATGGGAATCCTCCTTATGAAATCGATGCTGAAATTACTAATCAAGTAGTCATCATCATAGATGACGTATTGTATACTGGTCGAACAGTACGTGCGGCTTTAGATGCAATATTAAAAAACGCGAGACCTTATAGAATAGGTCTTGCAGCATTAGTAGATCGTGGACATCGAGAACTACCTATTAGAGCTGATTTCGTAGGTAAAAACATTCCCACTGCACGCGATGAAGCTGTATCTGTTTATCTAGAGGAAGTAGATCACAGGAATGCAGTGATAATTGAATAGTTAGCTTTTAAATCAGTACGAGAGACTGAAAAAGCAGTGTGCAATTGTGATGAGTATATACTCGGGGACCGAGTAGCTCATGTCACAATACACCGTCTTGATATCACTTATGATACGCCTTGTCGACGTATTATAAAGTTAAAGACACTTCTTCAGTCTCTTTGCGCCAAGTAAAGAGACTTTTTTTAAGGAGAATTCTTATGGAAAATGAAACACTATTTGAACGGACATCAAAACCTGTCTTAGATGTAAATGAGAAACCTAAACCTACCCAATGGGCTTTGCTTAGTATGCAACACTTATTTGCCATGTTTGGTTCTACTGTTCTGGTTCCCTTCTTAACACACTTACCTATATCCGCTGCTTTGTTAGCTTCTGGTATAGGAACTCTATTATACATACTTATAACAAAGGCGAAAATCCCGGCTTATCTTGGTTCAAGCTTTGCTTTTATCACACCCATCATCACTGGCATCGCAAACCATAGTCTTGGCGATATGCTAGTAGCATTATTTATGAGTGGTGTCATGTACGTCCTTATTGGATTATTTATTCGCTTAGTCGGCATCAATTGGTTAATGCACTTATTGCCTCCTGTGGTGGTTGGCCCTGTTATTATGGTGATCGGTTTAAGTTTAGCACCTACCGCGGTCAACATGGCTATGTACGAAAATGCTGGTGAGATGAAAGGTTATAATTTAACTTATTTACTAGTTGCAATCATTACGCTTTTAGTCACTATAGTTATGCAAGGATGCTTTAGAGGATTTCTATCGCTCATACCCATGCTGATAGGAATTATTGTGGGTTACGTGGTTTCAGTTTGTTTCGGAATTGTCAATTTCTCTACAGTAATCCATGCCAAGTGGTTCCAGTTACCAGATATTTATTTGCCATTTAAAGATTATACGCCATCTTTTCATTTAGGATTAGTGTTAGTGATGGTTCCAATTGTCTTCGTCACGGTGAGTGAACATATCGGTCATCAGATGGTTATCAATAAAATTGTAGGACGAAATTTCTTCAAGAATCCTGGACTTGATAAATCTATTATTGGCGATGGTGTTTCGACTATGCTTGCTAGCGTAATAGGAGGGCCACCTAGTACAACTTATGGTGAGAATATAGGTGTCTTAGCGATTACAAAAATCTATAGTATTTATGTGATCGGTGGAGCTGCCCTCATAGCTATCATACTGGGCTTTATAGGTAAATTCACTGCACTCGTGTCGTCGATACCTACGCCTGTTATGGGTGGTGTCTCAATCTTGCTGTTTGGTATTATTGCAGCAAGTGGACTAAGGATGTTAGTAGAAAGTAAAGTTGACTTTGCACAGAACCGCAACCTAGTCATCGCGTCAGTTATCTTAGTTATTGGCATAGGTAATTTAGTGTTCAATTTAAAAGGTTTAGGAATAAACCTTCAAATCGAAGGCATGGCATTAGCGGCATTAGCAGGCATTATCTTGAATTTAATTTTACCTCAACATAAAGCAAATAAATGATTTGACATAACAAGGAGGCTTAACAATGGAACATTTATTATCGATGGAAGATTTAAGTACCACAGAAATCGAACAACTTATCAGTCGAGCAAGTGAGTTTAAAGCCAGAAAGAGCGATCATCCTAAATATAACGATACGTTCGTAGCAAACCTGTTCTTTGAAAACTCGACGAGAACAAAAAGTAGCTTTCTTGTTGCTGAGCAAAAGCTCGGTTTAAACTTAGTGGACTTTGAAACGTCGACCTCTTCAGTTCAAAAAGGTGAATCACTTTATGATACTTGTAAGACGCTGGAAAGTATAGGAGTGAATTTACTCGTCATCCGGCATCCTAATAATGCCTATTACGAAGAGCTAAGAAATATCAATATACCAATTGTTAATGGCGGTGACGGAAGCGGTCAACATCCCACTCAAAGCTTGTTAGACCTCATGACAATTTACGAGGAGTATGGTTATTTTAAAGGTTTAAAAGTACTCATTTGTGGAGACATTAAAAATTCTCGTGTAGCACGAAGTAATTATCACAGTTTAACAGCCTTAGGAGCTGAAGTGATGTTCTCAAGTCCACCAGAATGGCAAGATGAGTCCATCGGAGCTTCTTATGTAGACATCGACGAGGTAATTAACCAAGTAGATATTGTTATGTTGCTGAGAGTGCAACATGAGAGACATCACAAGTCAGAAGTAAGCACATTTAAAGCACAAGATTATCACCAGCAGTATGGTTTGAATCAACAGCGCTACTCAAAATTGCAATCGCATTCTATTATTATGCATCCAGCACCAGTGAATAGGGGTGTAGAAATAGCAGATCCATTAGTCGAAGCATCTCAATCTCGAATTTTTAAACAAATGGAAAATGGCATGTATTTACGTATGGCTGTAATTGATACAATCTTAAAAGGAAGAAAGGGGTAACATCAAATATGAAATTAATTAAAAATGCTCAAATACTAAAGGAAGGCCAATTACAACAGGTCGATATTTTAATTGATAATGACAGAATCAAGTCTATAGACACTGAAATTAATAATACTACGGGTGCTGAAGTTATAGATGCTGGGAATCAGCTCGTAGTACCAGGATTGGTGGATGTACACGTTCATTTACGTGAGCCTGGTGGTGAGCACAAAGAAACAATCGAAACAGGTACTAAAGCAGCGGCTCGAGGCGGTTTCACAACTGTTTGCCCAATGCCTAATACTAAGCCAGTTCCAGATTCTGTTGAGAATTTAGAACATGTTAAACAAATCATTAAAGACACTGCTAATGTGAGAGTGTTACCTTACGCAGCAATTACGGTACGACAAGCAGGTAAAGAACATGTTGACTTCAAAGGTCTATCTCAACATGGGGCATTTGCTTTTACTGATGACGGTGTAGGTGTTCAAGAAGCGAGCATGATGTATGAAGCGATGAAAGAAGCAGCACAACAAGGAAAGGCTGTCGTTGCACACTGTGAGGATAACAGCTTGATATATGGTGGTGCTATGCATGATGGAACACGTAGCAAAGAGTTAGGTATTCCAGGTATTCCTAATATTTGTGAAGCAGTTCAAATTGCGCGAGACGTCTTGCTTGCTGAAGCTGCTGGAGCACATTATCACGTCTGTCACGTATCTACTAAAGAAAGCGTTAGAGCGATTAGAGATGCTAAGAAGGCTGGCATTAAAGTGACAGCTGAGGTCACTCCTCATCACTTATTGCTTACTGAGGACGATGTGCCTGGAGACAATGCTATTTACAAGATGAATCCACCGCTTAGAAGTAAGGAAGATCGCAAGGCTTTAATTGAAGGTTTATTAGATGGGACTATCGATTGTATCGCAACTGATCACGCCCCTCATGCTGCTGAAGAGAAGGACCAACCTATGACACGTGCGCCTTTTGGTATTGTGGGTAGCGAAACAGCGTTCCCATTACTTTACACTCATTTTGTTAAAAATGGAGATTGGTCTTTACAACAACTCGTTGATTATTTAACGATCAAACCATCTGAAATATTTAATTTGCCTTATGGAAAGTTAGAAGAGGGCAGTTTAGCTGATTTAACAATTATTAACCTAGATAAAGAACGTGAAATTCAAGCAGAAGATTTCCATTCTAAAGCAAGTAATACACCATTTTTAGGAGCAAAAGTATATGGCAATCCTGTATTAACGATGGTAGAAGGTACAGTTAAATTTAAGGAGGAACTTTAATGATTGAGAGACGTTATCTGGTCTTAGAAGATGGGACATATTATGAAGGTTACCCTTTAGGCTCTAAAGAGTTAAAAATAGGAGAAATTGTATTTAATACAGCGATGACGGGCTATCAAGAAACAATCTCTGATCCATCCTATACTGGTCAAATTATTACTTTCACTTATCCTTTAATCGGTAACTACGGAATTAACCGTGATGATTTCGAATCGCTCGTTCCAACACTTAACGGCGTAGTTGTTAAAGAAGCCAGCCAACACCCGAGTAATTTCCGCTCTCAACGGACGTTTCACGACGTGCTTGAAGCGTATAATATACCGGGCATTTCCGGCGTAGATACGCGTAGTATCACTCGTAAGATTAGAAAGTACGGAGTTCTCAAAGCTGGTTTCACAGATAATAAAGACCAAATTGAGACAGTCATTGATCAGTTGAAGTCAACGGAGTTACCACGTACTGAAGTTCAAACAGTTTCTACAAAGTCGCCCTATGTCTCAACTGGTTTCGACAAGAGTGTAGTACTCGTTGACTTCGGTAAAAAACAAAATATTGTACGAGAACTTAATGCACGTGGTTGTAACGTGACAGTCGTACCTTATGATACGTCAGCTGAAGAAATTATACAGATGTCTCCAGATGGTGTCATGTTATCAAATGGACCTGGTGACCCTGAAGAAGTCGAGGTAGCCATCGACATGATAAAAGGTATATTAGGACGAATCCCTTTCTTTGGTATTTGCTTAGGTCATCAATTATTTGCACTTTCACAAGGTGCTACTTCCTTCAAGATGAAATTTGGACATCGTGGCGCTAATCACCCTGTAAAAGATTTAAAAACGGGTAGAATTGCATTGACAAGTCAGAATCACGGTTACTCAATTGATAAGGCTTCGCTAGACCATACAGATTTAGAAGTAACGCATATCGCAATTAATGACGATACAGTAGAAGGGTTAAGACATAAAAAGCATCCAGCCTTTTCAGTACAATATCATCCTGAGGCTTCACCAGGCCCTACAGATTCTAATTATTTATTTGATGAGTTTATAGCAATGATGAATGAATTTAAAGAAAAGGAGCGTCATATCAATGCCTAAACGTAAAGATATAGAAACGATTCTCGTAGTAGGTTCAGGCCCTATTATTATTGGTCAAGCAGCAGAGTTTGATTACGCAGGCACTCAAGCATGTCTAGCATTAAAAGAAGAAGGCTATCGTGTCATCTTAGTTAACTCAAATCCTGCAACGATCATGACGGATAAGGAAATTGCTGACGAGGTCTACATCGAACCATTAACCCATGACTTTATTGCGCGTATAATTCGTAAAGAGCAACCGGATGCGCTTTTACCTACTTTGGGTGGTCAAACAGGCTTGAATATGGCTATTCAATTACATGATAGCGGCGTCTTAGAGGCGAATGGTGTTAAACTACTAGGTACTAAACTTGAATCTATACAGCAAGCTGAGGATAGAGAACAATTTAGAACTTTAATGAATGAACTAGAGGTTCCTGTTCCAGAAAGTGATATTGTCAACACGGTAGAGCAAGCCTTTCAATTCAAAGAGCAAGTAGGTTACCCTTTAATAGTGCGCCCTGCCTTTACAATGGGGGGAACAGGTGGCGGTATTTGCTACAATGACGATGACTTGAAAGAAGTCGTCTCAAACGGTTTGCACTACAGCCCTGCCACACAATGTTTAATAGAGAAATCAATAGCGGGATACAAAGAAATTGAATACGAAGTGATGCGTGACAAGAACGACAACGCGATCGTCGTATGTAATATGGAAAATATTGATCCGGTAGGAATTCATACAGGGGATTCAGTAGTTGTTGCCCCGAGTCAAACGCTGTCAGATGTGGAATATCAAATGTTACGTGATGTTTCTTTAAAAGTCATCCGTGCCTTAGGAATAGAAGGGGGCTGCAACGTACAATTAGCTTTAGATCCCGATTCAATGAGTTACTATATCATTGAAGTGAATCCACGGGTATCACGTTCATCTGCGTTAGCCTCTAAAGCTACAGGATATCCTATCGCGAAATTAGCAGCAAAGATCGCAGTCGGTTTAACGCTTGATGAGATGTTAAACCCTATTACAGGCACGTCCTACGCTGCATTTGAGCCTGCACTAGATTATGTTATTTCTAAAATTCCACGTTTCCCATTTGATAAATTTGAAAAAGGGGAACGTGTATTAGGCACTCAAATGAAGGCCACAGGTGAAGTTATGGCTATCGGACGCACTTATGAGGAATCATTACTTAAAGCTATTCGTTCTTTAGAATACGGCGTGCATCACCTCGGATTACCTAACGGTGAAAGCTTTAGCTTAGAGTATATTAAACAACGTATTCAAGAACAGGACGACGAGAGATTATTCTTTATAGGTGAAGCGATACGTCGTGGTACAACCTTAGAAGAAATTCATGAAATGACGAAAATCGATTATTTCTTCTTAAATAAATTCCAACAGATTATCGATATAGAGCATGACTTAAAAGCTCATAAAGGTGATATTGATTACTTACAATTCGCAAAAAATTATGGTTTCAGCGATCGTGTCATCGCTCATCGTTTCGACATGACAGAAGAGGAAGTATATCAATTACGTAAAGACCACGGTATTAAACCAGTATATAAAATGGTGGATACTTGTGCAGCTGAATTTGAATCTACAACTCCGTATTATTATGGCACTTATGAGCAAGAGAACGAATCTGTAGTTACAGAAAAAGAGAAGATTCTTGTATTAGGTTCTGGTCCTATTCGTATAGGTCAAGGTGTAGAATTTGATTACGCTACGGTTCATGCTGTTTGGGCTATTCAAAATGCCGGTTATGAAGCAATTATTGTCAATAATAATCCAGAAACAGTATCCACAGACTTTTCAATTTCAGACAAACTTTACTTTGAACCGTTAACTGAAGAAGATGTCATGAGCATCATCGACTTAGAGCAGCCTAAGGGTGTTGTCGTACAGTTTGGTGGACAAACAGCGATTAACTTAGCTGACAAGTTAGCTAAGCATGGTGTAAATATACTTGGTACTACTTTGGAAGATTTAAACCGTGCAGAAGATCGCAAGGAATTCGAAGCGTTGTTACACACAATCGATGTACCACAACCTAAAGGTAAGACAGCTACTTCTCCAGATGGCGCGCTTCAAAATGCGAGAGAGATTGGTTATCCAGTAGTTGTTCGCCCATCGTACGTGCTAGGTGGCCGAGCAATGGAAATTGTCAACAGTGATGATGAATTAAAAAACTATATGAATCAAGCTGTGAAAGCTAGCCCTGATCACCCTGTGCTCATCGATAGATATTTAACAGGTAAAGAAATAGAAGTAGATGCTATCTCAGATGGAGAAACAGTTGTTATTCCTGGTATCATGGAACATATCGAACGAGCAGGTGTACACTCAGGAGATTCTATAGCAGTATATCCGCCGCAAACACTATCTCAAGAAGAGATTGATACGTTAGAAGACTATACTATTCGATTAGCTAAAGGTTTAAATATTGTTGGACTGATTAACATTCAATTTGTTATCGCTCATGACGGAGTGTACGTTCTAGAGGTAAATCCTCGCTCAAGTCGTACAGTTCCTTTCCTAAGTAAAATAACGCATATTCAAATGGCTCAAATTGCTATGCAAGGTATCATGGGTGACAGTTTAAAACAACTTGGTTACACACAAGGAATTCAACCATATAGCGAAGGTGTCTTTATAAAAGCCCCAGTCTTTAGTTTCAATAAGTTAAAAAATGTGGACATCACACTAGGACCAGAAATGAAATCAACGGGTGAAGTAATGGGTAAAGACCTAACTATGGATAAAGCGCTGTTTAAAGCCCTCACAGCTAGTGGTGTAGAAGTGAAAGATCATGGTACTGTGCTCATGACGGTAAGTGATAAAGATAAAGATGAGATTGTCGATATCGCACAGCGATTAAATGAAGTGGGCTATAAGATTATAGCGACAAAAGGAACAGCTGCGAAATTAAGTGACCATCATATCCCAGTTCAAGTTATTGGTAAAATCGGTCGTGAAAATGACATTCTCACACAAATTCAAAATAATAAAGTACAAATCGTAATTAATACCATGACGAAAGGTAAAGAAGTAGAAAGAGATGGCTTCCAAATTCGTCGTGCTTCAGTAGAAAATGGTGTACCTTGTCTTACATCTTTAGATACTGCAGATGCTTTAACTTCAGTCATCGAAAGTATGACATTCTCAATGAGAACGATGTAACGAGGTCCCATAACTTCATTATGATTAATTAGCTTTAGAAGGTAGAGAACTCAAGTGTTGCGAGTTCTCTATCATACCTAGAGCACTATATGCAATCGAGGTGAAACTAACGGTGAATTCATTACCTATCATTGCTTTAGACTTTAATTCTAAAGAGAAGGTACTTCAATTTTTAGACCTATTTGATGAATCGCTTTACGTGAAAGTAGGTATGGAATTATTTTATCAAACTGGGCCTGAACTCATTCAGTTAATTAAAGAAAGAGGGCATCAAATCTTTCTAGATTTAAAACTGCACGATATACCTAATACCGTAGGAAAAGCAATGGAAGGATTAGCACAGCTTGATGTAGATATGGTTAACGTGCATGCAGCAGGTGGTACAGAGATGATGAGAAAAGCGCTTGAAGGTTTGCGTAAACATAATCCTCAAACTCAACTCATTGCTGTTACGCAATTAACTTCGACTACAGAGGAAATGTTACATCAAGAACAAAAAATCCATTCCTCCATGGAAGAAGCAGTACTCAATTATGCCAAATTAGCTAAAGAAGCCCATCTTGATGGCGTAGTTTGTTCTCCCCTGGAAGCCCGCTTGTTAACTGAACATTTAGGTGAGCAGTTCCTTAAAGTAACGCCAGGCATCAGACCTAAAGATGCTCAAACGAACGATCAAAAAAGAGTTACGACGCCACAAGAAGCGAAGATCAATGGTTCGACTCATATTGTAGTAGGTCGACCTATTACTCAGAGTCAAGATCCTGTAGCACAGTATCAGAAAATTAAAGAAAGTTGGTGTAATGCATAATGGCTAAAGAAATTGCGCAATCATTATTAGATATCGAAGCGGTATCATTGTCACCGAAAGATCGCTATACTTGGAGTTCAGGTATAAAATCACCGATATATTGTGATAATCGAGTTACGCTCGGTTACCCTAACGTTAGACGTCAAATTCGTGATGGTCTAGCTGAGCTCACTAGAGAACACTTTGAAGAAGTAGAAATAGTTTCCGGTACTGCAACAGCAGGTATTCCCCATGCTGCCTATTTATCGGAAGCATTAGATTTACCAATGAACTATGTTCGCTCTAAAAGTAAGAGTCATGGTAAACAAAATCAAATAGAGGGTGCTAAGAGCGAAGGTAAAAAAGTGGTTGTGATTGAAGATTTAATTTCAACTGGAGGTTCTTCGATTACAGCGGTGGAAGCATTGAAAGAAAGCGGAGCCGAAGTATTAGGCGTGGTAGCTATATTTACTTACGGTTTGAAGAAAGCTACTGAAGCTTTTGAACAAGCTGGTCTACAATTTTATACTTTGAGTAACTATAACGAACTCATAGAGGTTGCTGAAGAACAAGGCCAAATTTCTAAAGAAGATATAGAGGCTCTCGTTGAATGGCGAGATAATTTATAATCTTATATGATAATATAATAAAGTTATATTTTAAATTCCCAAGCTTAGCTACTGAAGGCGCTTGGGAATTTGTTACTTAATGATATCTCCTGTTTAATAGCAATGACAAGGGTGCGTCGAAAAAACAGATAGGCACGTAATTAGCTTGATTATCGCAATTAACGAATAAACAATTTAATAAGAAGCCAGCCTATAAAGATTGCACAGAAAAAAACGAGTAAAGGAATTAATAGGTGTGACATATTATACCTCCGTAGTTTATATTGATTCTATTTTATCAAAGCGAAAGCTAAACGCAAAGTTGAACGTTTAGCAGTGTTACTCAATCTTAGTTTAGAGAGAGTATGTTACAATTATTTGAGAATTAACTAGAACAGTGTGAAGGAGTGATCCAATGAGTATACCTAAAGTTACAACATTTCTAATGTTTAACGGTCAAGCTGAAGAGGCAATTCATACTTATGTCGATGCCTTTGAAGATGCTGAAATACTTGCTTTGGTGCGATATGGTGAAGATGATGATGCCCCGACAGATTACTTGCAACACGCTATCTTCAGATTAAAAGATCAAGTATTTATGGCTATTGATAATGTGAACGGAATGGATATTGAAATGAATCCAGCAATGTCATTATATGTAACGGTAGATAACGCTATGGAAATGGAGCGGTTGTTTAGTAAGTTGAAAGATAAAGGTGCGATATTGATGCCGAAGACTGAGATGCCGCCATTTAGAGAATTCTCTTGGCTTCAGGACCGCTTTGGTGTCAATTGGCAACTTGCCTTGCCAGAGAAATGAACTTGGTTAGAATCTGAAGTTAAAGTCATACTAGATTTAAATTCTAGAAAAAATAGGGAGCGGGACAGAAATCTTTTTATTCAAATTAGATTTCTGTCCCGCTCCCTAATAAGAGACATATTCTTAAGTATTCCTAGGAAAAAACCTTAAGTTTCGTCGTTTATTGTTGTATCTAAGCGTTAGATTGGGTCTGAAACATCTTCTTGATATGGTCGTAATCTGGAGTTGCATATAACGTCCGTTGGCTATCATAGGTTACAAAGCCTGGTTTCGCACCAGAAGGTTTGTGTACGTGTTTAATTCGAGTATAATCAACTGGTATTTGACTAGAGTTACCCGCTTTAGAGAAATACCCAGCTAACATAGCCGCTTCTTTAATTGTCTCCTCACTAGGTGAGTCGTTTAAGATAACAACGTGTGAGCCAGGAATATCTTTAGTGTGAAACCATAAGTGATTTTTTGCTGCCTTTTTATTCGTTAAATAATCGTTCTGTTTATTATTTTTACCTACTAGAATAGTATCCCCATCTGTAGATGTATAAGTTTGTAATTGAATTTGAGCTTTTTTCTTTTTCTTGGATGGTTTACGTTGTTTTAAATAGCCTTGCTCTCTTAGCTCTTCACGAATCTCTTCAATATCATCCACTGTAATGTGTGAGAGTTGTTGTTCAATGTTCTCGAAATAGAAAATGTTAGCTTTAGTTAATTGAATTTGGTGTGTTAGTTCATGTTCGCGGCGCTTGAGTCGATTATACTGTTTGTAATAATACTGAGCATTTTCAGATGGAGATAGGGTAGGGTCAAGTGGTATCTTAACCTCTTCACCTGAGTAATAATTAAGTGTGATAATTGAGTCGTCACCTTGATGGATGCGGTAAATGTTCGCTGTGATAAGTTCACCATATAGTTGCTGAGTTTCTTTGTCTTTTGCGCTTTCAGACTCATCGATCAATTTACTGAGTTTATGTTGGTTTTTCTGCAATTGTTGTTGCACAAACTTCACTAAATCATTGGCACGCTGTTTGACGCGTTCTCGCTCACCACGCGCTTCATAATAACGATCAAGTAGTTGATGAAGAGAATCATAGACGATGATGTCATCGTGAAATTGCTCTAGTTTCATAAAGTAAAAATCTTCTTTACCAGTTTGGTGGTTTTTATGAAAGACCGGGGTATTGTTTGCCATAGTATCAGTTATAAATTCTTCAAAAGCTTGGGGAAGGGTTTTCGTAGTCATAAATTGACGTCTAAGTGTAATTTCATTTGTTGCTAATGGACTGAAGCCTTCAAATGTGTTAAGTAATTGGCGAGCGATGTTACCGCTATTGAAATCAATATATTGGTTAACTTCCTCAGCTTCTACTTCATATGGGTTAATTTTATCCTGTGCTGGAGGTGTCTCATATTTAAATCCAGGCATAACCGTTCTGTACTGATTTGTGTTTGGAGTTAAATGTTTAAATCCTTCTATGATGTTCCGTTCAGAGTCCACAAGAATAAGGTTGCTATGTTTACCCATGATTTCGAGGATGACGGTGCGGTGAATAGTATCTCCAATTTCATTTCTACTCTCTATTTCAATTTCAACACGTCGATCGTTACCGATTTGATTGATCTCTTTAACAAAGCCTCCCTCAAGATGTTTCCGAAAGACTCTAGCAAACATAGGCGGGTCGAAAGGATTGTCGTACTTTTTCTCGGTGATGTGCATTCTTGAAAAGCTAGGATGGATAGATAATAGTAACTGATGGTTCTTACGCTGTTGACGTATGATCATGATGATCGTGTCATTCTCAGGTTGGTTTATTTTATGGATTCTCCCATTAATTAAAAATTGTAATTCTTCTACCATTTTTTTAGTAAAAAGTCCATCGTATGCCATTTAAATCAACCACTTTCTATAAATTCAGTTCTCTTATTGTAACATGAGTGGTAGGATTGGTCATTGTGCTTGATTTACGATTGAAGCTATACAACTAAATGGTCGGTATGGTATCATATTGTAATAATAGAAGAATAGATAGAAAGGTCGTCTATCATGGATAATGAGAAAGGTTTGCTAATTGTTCTTTCTGGACCCTCAGGTGTAGGTAAAGGGACAGTGAGGAAGAAGATATTTGAAGATCCTTCTACATCATATAAATACTCTATTTCGATGACTACACGTCAAATGCGTGAAGGTGAGCTTGATGGGGTGGATTATTTCTTTAAATCACGTAAGGAATTTGAGGAATTAATTAAACAAGACCAATTTATTGAGTATGCTGAATATGTCGGTAATTATTACGGAACACCTACGCAATACGTCAAGGACACGATGGAAGAGGGTTACGACGTGTTCTTAGAAATTGAAGTAGAAGGCGCTAAGCAGGTGCGCAAGAAATTTCCTGATGCTTTATTCATCTTTTTAGCGCCGCCTAGCTTGGAACATTTGCGCGAAAGATTGGTTGGACGCGGGACAGAAAGCGATGAAAAGATTCAAAGTCGAGTGAATGAAGCGCGCAACGAGGTAGAGATGATGAATTTATACGACTACGTCGTGGTCAATGACGAAGTTGAATTAGCTAAGCAACGTATTCAGTCAATTGTTGATGCAGAACACTTAAAGCGTGAACGAATTGAAGCTAAATATAGAAAAATGATATTGGAGGCAAAAAAGTAATGTTATATCCAGCTTTAAACGATTTAACTAACCAAGTTCGTTCTAAATATCTAATTGCAACTACCGCAGCTAAACGTGCGAGAGAGTTAGAAGATAAACCTGAGAACACTTTATTAGATAACTATAAGTCTGTTAAGACAGTGGGCAAAGCTTTAGAAGAAATTGCCGGTGGAAATGTTTATCCTGATGGAGTAGGCGACCACAAATAATTTGTGTTATGTAATGGCAAGAGTTTAACATCAAATCGTTAGAGAGCTCTTATGAGAGGATTTAGCTTTTGCCGCAGTAGGTCATTAACATTTTAGAAGATGACAGCTTAAAGATTTACCAATGTTGATTCTTATCATGTCAGGCAGCGTTTTTAGCCATGTTAGCCTGTGAACGTCTACCAACTAGCAGGTTGCGATATAAGTTTCTGTGCTCATGGAGCGGGACAGAAATCTAATTTGACTAAAAAGATTTCGTAGTCCCGCCCCGGCAAGGATGACTAGAATTGAAAAAAGCTTGATACAAGCGCATTTTCAAATCAGTCATCTACTGCCAAGACGCTGAAAAAGGCTGAGACATTACATTATGTCCCAGCCTCTTTCTCTCTAGTCAAAGACCTTTATGTTCCAGCCTCCGGCTTCGCTTTTATAAGGCCACCCCAACTCGCTGTGCTTGTTGGGAGCGGGACAGAAATCTAATTTGAACAAAAAGATTTCGTAGTCCCGCCCCGGCAAGGATGACTAGAATTGAAAAAAGCTTGATACAAGCGCATTTTCAAATCAGTCATCTACTGCCAAGATGCTGAAAGAAGTTGATACATTACATTAAGTCCCAGTTTCTCTTTGTTGGGGCCCCACCCCAACTCGCTGTGCTTGTAGAAACTGGTTTACCAGTTTCTTTTTGTTGGGGCCCCCTCCTCAAATCCTAAACGCTTATGTCCCGACCTATGGAATGTCGTAGATGTTCAGTGGTACAATATGAGCCTTTTAAGACGATTTACTATTGGTATCTCTCAGCCCCAAACTAAGCGCTGATCTTTTAGCAGTAGTAAATCCAGCAAGATGAGACATGATATGAGTTAGACATTATGTTACGTATCATTTTATTTGTAAGATCCATTCCTGCTACTATTGCAGAGCTTTATATGTTCAGTCAGCAGCTGTATATATAAGAAATGATTTATTAAAAAATATCAATTTCAATCTGTTCGGTCATGAATGTAGGAGTATAAGACGGTAAGTTAAACTGAAATTCGTGATTAATCCGCAAATATTAAGATGATTTGAATAAGGAAGTGAGCTTAGGAATTCTAATGTGTATTACATATTGATTCCTCTCACTTCCTTTTTCTTTCAAATTAGATTTAATGTATAATGAAAAGTAAATTGACGACATTATAATAAGTATTACGGAGGATAAGTATAATGAAGAATGTACTGCTAGCTGTAACCGGGGGCATTGCGGCATATAAAGCGATTGATTTAACTAGCAAGCTCACACAAGCAGAGTATGATGTTAGAGTTATGTTAACTGACAACGCTCAAGAGTTTGTAACACCTTTGGCTTTCCAAGCAATCAGTCGCAACCCCGTGTACACTAACACTTTTTTAGAAGAAAATCCTAACGAGATTCAGCATGTAGCGTTAGGAGATTGGGCGGACGTCATTATTGTAGCTCCAGCGACTGCTAATACGATCGCTAAGTTAAGTGTGGGTATAGCAGATGACGTGGTAACTTCGACACTCCTAGCTACGACAACTCCTAAATTTATAGCTCCAGCCATGAATGTTCATATGTATGAGAATAATAGAACACAACGAAATATAGAAGTGCTTAAGGAAGATGGTTATCACTTTATTGAGCCTGGGGATGGTTTCCTAGCTTGTGGTTATGTAGCGAAAGGCCGTATGGAAGAACCTCTGCAGATACTTCAACGTATAAATTCTTACTTTAGTGAAGAGGCTAAAGAAGCATCTTACGAACAGAGCACTTTTAATGGAAAGAAGGCCTTAATTACTGCTGGTCCTACGATAGAAGAGCTAGACCCTGTCCGCTATTTATCTAATCGTTCTTCAGGTAAAATAGGTTATGCGTTGGCTGAAACACTTCAATCGCGTGGAGCCGAAGTTACTCTCGTATCAGGACCAACCGCTTTGCAACCGCCTAAGGACGTCAAGGTAATTCAAGTCGAAAGTGCTCATGAAATGTTTGAGGCAGTACAGAGTCAGTTTGAGCAATCCGATATCGTATTTAAAGCAGCTGCTGTTTCAGATTATACACCTGCTGAAATGCTGCCCCATAAATTAAAGAAACAAGAAGGCGAATTAAGTGTCACTTTTAAACGTACGCAGGATATCTTAAAGTACCTCGGCGAGCATAAGACACATCAATATTTAGTAGGGTTTGCTGCAGAAACGAGAGATATTGAACAGTATGCTTTAGATAAATTAAAGCGTAAGAATACTGATGTCATCATAGCTAATAATGTTGGTGATCGCACGATAGGGTTTAGCTCTGATAACAATGATTATACGATGTACTTTAAAGATGAAACGGTAGTGCCGCTGGGCAGAGAATCTAAAGTTAATTTAGCTAAGAAGATAATTGATGAATTAGAGAATAGGTGGGGTTAAATGATCGCGAAAGTTATTGTAGACGTACCATCTAAAAACGTAGATTATAACTTTGATTACCTCGTCCCTCGAAATTTAGAGCGTATGATTCAGGTGGGTATGCGCGTGGTCGTTCCGTTTGGTTCAAGAACCATTCAAGGATATGTAATGGAACTTACGGATCAAGCGAATAGTGATTTAGATATGTCTAAATTAAAAGAAGTAATAGAAGTTAGAGACATCAAGCCAGAACTTACGACTGAGCTTATTGAACTAAGCAAATGGTACGGTAAGTATCATGTGACTAAACGAATTTCAATGTTAGAAGTTATGTTGCCAGCTGCTTTAAAGGCTAAGTACACTAAAATATTTAAGTTAAACAGTAAAGAGAACGTCCCTCCAAAGCTAGTGAACCGTTTCGACAGCAAAGGTAACTATGAGTATAAAATGGCTCAAAAAAATAATGATTTGAATGACATTATTCCCTTCTTATCAAGCGGAGAAATTACTGAAGAAACATTATTATCGCAAAATGTAGGTAAAAAAACGCAACGTGCTGTAAAAGTTTCAGAACTGTATGATGTTGATACAGTTTTAACCGAATTAGAAGGTAAACCTAAGCAATATGATTTATATGCTTATTTAAGCGATGAACGTCATAGAGTAGTTACATTGAAAGAATTACAAGAAATGGATTTTTCCATTTCAAGTATTAATACCCTTACGCGGAATGGTTTGATTGAAAAATACGATGCGGTAGTAGAAAGAGATCCTTTTGATACACGGGTTTTTGAAAAGGAACGCAAGCGCGATTTAACTGAAGATCAGCAACAAGCTTATAATCAAATTGTGAAGAGTATTGATAACCGCGATTATAATACTTATTTATTACACGGTGTCACAGGTTCAGGTAAGACAGAGGTATATCTACAAACTATAGAACGCGTACTAGAAGTAGATCGACAAGCAATGATGCTCGTGCCTGAAATAGCTTTAACGCCTCAAATGGTTGTGCGCTTTAAGAGACGCTTTGGCGATGAAGTAGCTGTGCTTCATTCAGGATTATCTAAAGGGGAAAGGTATGATGAATGGCAAAAGATCCGTGATGGTCGAGCACGTGTGAGTGTAGGTGCACGCTCTAGTGTGTTTGCACCATTCAAAGATTTAGGGATTATTATTATCGACGAGGAGCATGAATCCTCTTATAAACAAGAGGATTATCCACGTTATCATGCGCGTGATGTAGCCGAATGGCGTAGTAGGTATCATCAATGTCCCCTCATCCTCGGTAGTGCGACGCCTTCCCTTGAGTCATACGCGAGGGCAAGTAAAGGTGTATATGAATTATTAAGCCTCCCAAATAGAGTTAATAATCAAGCGTTGCCCCATATTGATATAGTTGATATGCGTGAGGAATTAGGAACAGGTAATCGTTCTATGTTTTCAAATGAATTGCGTGAAGCTATTCAAACACGTCTTGAGAATAAAGAACAGATCGTGTTGTTCTTAAATAGAAGAGGCTATGCGTCCTTTATCTTATGCCGCGACTGTGGTCACGTACCTCAATGTCCTCATTGTGATATTTCTCTAACATATCACAAAGCGAATGACCAATTAAAGTGTCATTACTGTGGTTATCAAGAGAGACCACCCGTTCTTTGCCCAAATTGTGAAAGTGAACATATTAGACAAGTTGGTACTGGAACTCAACGCGTGGAAGAACTGTTGCAACGAGAATTTGAAGATGCCAACATCATTAGGATGGACGTAGATACCACTTCCCGTAAGGGTGCTCATGAAAAATTACTAAATGATTTTGGTAAAGGAAAAGGCGATATTTTATTAGGAACTCAAATGATAGCTAAGGGTCTCGATTTCCCGAACATCACTTTGGTCGGTGTGCTTAACGCTGATACGATGCTTAATCTTCCTGATTTCAGATCGAGTGAGAGGACCTATCAACTTTTAACACAAGTTGCAGGCCGAGCAGGTCGTCACGAGAAAGAAGGGCGAGTTATTATTCAGACTTACAACCCTGATCACTACGCCATTCAAGATGTTCAACAGAACGATTATGAAACTTTTTATCATAAAGAAATGAATTATCGTAAGATGGGAAAATACCCTCCGTACTATTTTCTCATTAACTTTACTATATCCCATGAAAATATGAAGAAAGTATTAGAAGCTTCAAAACATGTACATCAGGTTCTCCTCAACCATCTCTCGGACAAGGCGTTGGTATTGGGACCATCACCTGCGCCTTTAACTAGAATAAACAATGCCTTCCGTTTCCAAGTTCTTATAAAGTACAAAAGTGAACCAGATTTATACCGAGCGTTACAATATTTAGATGATTACTATCATGACTTGTATTTAAAGGACAAGTTATCGTTAAAAATTGATGTTAATCCGCAAATGATGATGTGATCTAGAAGATCGCCTTAATTTTAGAAAAAATGGGAGCGGGACAGAAATCTAATTTGACTAAAAAGATTTCTGTCCCGCTCCCCTAAATTGTTGCAATTCGACTTCAATATTAACACAGCTGAGGTTACGACATAAGTTTTCTGTACTCTCCGAAACCGATTAACACCGACTCAAAAGCAGGATTGTCGACGGGAACACTCACGACTCGTCAACATTGGTAACGATTTCACTCAGCGTTCGGTTCTGCTCAAGTCCTTAACGTTATGTCCCTAACTCTTAATGACATGAGAGAGAACCATCGCAATTTTTCACTAAATAAGTTATAATTACTTAATGATATTTTATAAGGAGAAGTATGTATGTCGGTCAAACACCTCATATCAGCAGGTCATCCTATTCTCAATGAGCCTGCACAACCTGTGACGGAGTTTAATCAAGAAGTGGAAGAATTATTACTCGATTTAGAGGATACGATGTATGACGTTGGTGCTTCTGCAATATGTGCGCAACAAATTGGTATATCTAAACAGGTCGCAATTATTGATATGGAACAAGATGGCCTGCTTCAACTGATCAATCCGTCTATTATTCGTACGTCCGAACAGGTATTAAACGAGTTAGAAGGCTCAATTAGCAAGCCAGATGTGTATGGTTATGTCCTACGCCCTCAAATGATTGTACTAAAAAGTAATGATAAACGAGGACGAGAAGTAGAGATGACCGCCTGCGATGATATCGCAAGAATGATCTTACATATGGTAGATCATTTCAATGGTATCTGGTTTACCGATTTAATTGAAAGAGAATTAACTGAAACAGAAATGGAGGCGTATTTTGAAGATGAGTAGAATCATATTTATGGGAACACCTGATTTTTCAACCCATGTTCTTGAAATGTTAATATCAGAACATGATGTTATCGCTGTAGTCACACAACCAGACCGACCAGTGGGACGCAAACGTAAGTTAACGCCCCCACCTGTTAAAAAAGTGGCTCAAGCAGCTGGTCTTCCCGTTTACCAACCGGAAAAACTGTCTAGTTCCGAAGATTTAGAAGAGCTCATAGGGTTAAATTCCGATTTGATAGTTACAGCAGCTTATGGTCAGATATTGCCACAGTCGCTATTGGACGCTCCTAAACTAGGGGCAATCAATGTACATGCATCCTTACTACCTAAATACCGTGGAGGCGCTCCTATTCACCAAGCGATCATTGATGGAGAGAAAGAAACAGGTATTAGTATTATGTATATGGTTAATAAATTAGATGCGGGAAATATTATCTCTCAAAAAGCGATAACTATCGAGGATAAAGATAACGTGGGAAGCTTACACGATAAATTGAGTTTTCTAGGGGCAGAATTATTGCAATCTACCTTGCCAGACATCATTAAAGGTATTAATGACAGCATACCTCAAGATGAGAATAAAGCTACCTTTGCCTCTAATATTTCTAGAGAAGATGAGCGCGTGAATTGGAATAGCGACGCTCGAACAATCTACAATCACATCCGAGGACTTTCGCCTTGGCCAGTGGCTTATACGACTTTAGATAGTGCAAATATGAAATTATTTGCTGCCGAAATAGTAGAAGGTGTAAATGGGCAACCTGGAGAAATCGTCGAGACCACTAAAAAAGCATTAATAGTAGGTACTGGTTCAGAAGATGCAATTGCTTTGACCGAAATTCAGCTGGCTGGTAAGAAACGTATGTCAGTCGCTAACTTTCTAAGTGGTGTACAAGTACAACTTGTAGGCAAGGTGCTTGTATGACCAAAGATGTGTCGGTAAGAAATTTAACTTTTAACACGTTAGAGCATGTTCTAAATAACAAGGCCTATAGCAACCTCGCTATCAATCAAGTATTGAATCAATATGATCTATCTGTGAGAGATAAAAGTTTGTTCACTGAACTTGTTTATGGCACACTAAAGCGCAAACTCACCCTTGAGTATCACCTGAAACCTTTCTTGAAAACTAAAGTGAAACGCTGGGTACGTATACTGTTATGGATGAGTATTTATCAACTTTATTACTTAGATAAGATACCTGCTCATGCAGTTATCAATGAGGCAGTTGAAATAGCAAAGAGACATGGAGGACATCATCAAAGTAAGATAGTTAATGGTATCTTAAGAACTATGACACGTACGGGCCTCTCGTCTCTCGAAGATATTAAAGATGACAACAAGCGTCTTTCGGTAACGTACAGTGTGCCGCTATGGATTGTGAAACATTGGGTTACACACCACGGCTTTGCAACGACTGAACGTATAGCGCAAGCGATGTTGGAAAACCCTGGGCAGACCGTGAGGGTGAATACAGCTAAAACAACTGTCGAACGTGTCTCAAAGCTATTGAATGAAAGAGGCTTTCAAGTAAAGCTTGATCAAGATATCCCAGAATGTCTACACGTAGTAGGCGGTTCTATCATTCAAGAACCAGTCTTTACCGATGGGTTGGTTTCAATTCAAGATAAAAGCTCTATGTTTGTAGCACGTTATCTTGATCTAGAAAATGATAACCGAGTGCTAGATACATGTAGTGCTCCTGGTGGAAAAGCTTGTCATATTGCGGAATTATTAAATCATACAGGTAAAGTGACTGCCACGGACATTCATGAGCATAAAATAAACTTGATTGAACACAATATAGCTAAATTAGGATTAGATAATATTGATGCCCTGCAACATGACGCTACTCAATCTTATCAAGGTACGTACGATAGAATTTTAGTTGACGCGCCGTGCAGTGGATTAGGTGTGCTGAGACATAAACCAGAGATAAAGTATGAACAATCACAAGTAAGAATAAATACTTTAGTAGATTTACAACTAGAGATTCTTAATAATGTTAAATCTCATTTAAAACCTGGTGGTAAATTAGTTTATTCTACATGTACGATAGAGCAATTGGAAAATGAGAATGTTATTTATACATTTCTGAAGCAAAATAAAGACTTTGAATTTGACCCTATTGAAGACCCGAGAACTCATCAGAAGGTTAAAACACTTCAAATACTACCCCAAGACTTTAATTCAGATGGATTTTTTATAACACGTATTAGAAGAAAGGATAGTTAAAATGATTACTGAAAAGAAGAAGAAAAAAAATAAGTTTCTTCCTAACTTTGAAAAGCAATCTATTTATTCACTGAAGTTCGATGAATTACAGGATTGGCTAGTAGAACATGGACAACAAAAGTTTAGAGCGCAACAAATTTATCAGTGGTTATATGAAAAACGCGTTGACCGTTTTGACCAAATGTCTAACTTATCCAAGGAATTGCGAGAGTTGTTAGAAGATAACTTTGCGATTACCACCCTTTCTACCGTAGTGAAACAGGAAAGTCGTGATGGTACGATTAAATTTTTATTTCAGCTACAGGATGGTTACACAATCGAAACGGTGTTAATGCGTCACGAGTATGGAAATTCCGTCTGTGTGACAACTCAAGTGGGGTGTCGTATCGGTTGTACATTTTGCGCTTCTTCAATTGGTGGTTTAAACCGTAATTTAGAATCAGGAGAAATAGTAGCGCAAGTGTTGACAGTTCAAAAGGCTTTAGATCAGACAGATGAGCGTGTATCTCAAATTGTTATCATGGGTATTGGTGAACCCTTTGAGAACTATGATGAAATGATGGATTTTCTTTATATAGTCAATCATGACAGAAGTTTAAATATTGGGGCTCGTCATATTACCGTATCAACATCCGGTATCATTCCACGTATCTATGATTTTGCTGAAGAAGACATTCAAATTAATTTCGCTGTAAGTTTACATGGAGCTAACAATGAAATTCGTTCGCGGCTCATGCCTATCAACCGCGCCTATGATGTGCAGAAACTGATGGACTCTATTGATTACTATCAAGAAAAGACAAATAGACGTGTTACGTTTGAGTATGGCTTGTTTGGTGGCGTCAATGATCAAGTCGAACATGCGAGAGAACTTGCTGATTTAATCAAACATTTAAAGTGTCATGTCAATTTAATCCCAGTCAATCATGTGCCAGAAAGAAATTATGTCAGAACACCTAAAGAAGATATATTTAAATTTGAAAAAGAATTAAAACGACTAGGTATCAACGCAACTATACGACGTGAACAAGGTTCAGATATAGATGCTGCTTGTGGTCAACTAAGAGCAAAAGAACGTCAAGTAGAAACGAGGTAGATGCTCATGCTTAATGCAGAATTATTTACTGACGCTGGACAATATCGTGAGAAGAACGAAGATGCAGGTGGTATCTTCTACAACAAAACGGAGCAACAACTATTAGTCATCTGTGACGGTATGGGAGGTCATCAAGCAGGGGAAGTAGCTAGTCAATTCGTAACTGAAGCGTTAAGGACACGTTTTGAGGAAGAGAACTATATCGAACCTGATCAAGCTGAAACGTGGCTTAATACTACATTGAAACAAGTTAACCGCGATTTGTATGAACATGCTGAAGCACACAGCGCGTATCATGGGATGGGTACGACCTGTGTTTGCGCTATGATCTATGATAACCATATCATTGTAGCGAATATCGGTGATTCAAGAGCTTATTTATTCAATAGTCGAGAAACTGATCAAATCACCAGTGATCATTCGTTTGTCAATCACTTAGTGATGTCAGGACAAATTTCTGAGGAAGAAGCTTTCCATCATCCTCAACGTAATATCATCACGAAGGTAATGGGGACTGATCGACGCGTTACACCTGATCTTTTTACTAAAAAGATTAAATTCTTCGACTACCTAGTATTGTGTACAGATGGTTTAACAGATTACGTACGCAATCATGAAATACAAGCTCAATTAGCTGATAACGATGGCTTAAATTCTCATGGAAAAGCTTTGTTAGCTTTATCTCAACAACATGGGTCAAAGGATAATGTCAGCTTTATCATAGCTGAAATCGACGGTGATAAGGTATGATGGGTCACTACGTTAATGAGAGGTATCGGATAACAAAAAAGCTAGGTGGCGGTGGTATGAGCACTGTCTATTTAGCAGAAGATACGATATTAAATCGCTCAGTTGCAGTGAAAGCGATTGCTGTCTCCGCGGGTGAAAAGGAAGAAATACTGCAACGCTTTCAAAAAGAAGTGCATAATTTAACGCAGCTTTCACATCCGAATATAGTAGATGTGTACGATATCGATGAGGGTGAAGATGATAACTTCTACATCGTCATGGAGTATTTAGAGGGGCCTACGTTAAATGATTTCATCAGAGCGCACCATCCCCTTGATGTGCCTACAATAATCAACTTTACTCATCAAATTTTAGAAGGCATCGAACATGCTCATGCTCACCAAATTGTCCATAGAGATATCAAACCGCACAACATTTTAATAACTAAAGATAAGAAGCTTAAAATATTGGATTTCGGTATAGCGAAAGCGCTTAGCGAAACGGCTAAGACTGAAACTAATAGCGTGCTTGGGACGGTACAATATTTATCGCCTGAGCAAGCTAGAGGCGAGCGTACAGATAAAGCGACGGATATTTATTCAATTGGTATCGTGCTTTATGAAATGCTTCTAGGCAAGCCACCATTTACTGGTGAAACAGCGATTAGTGTAGCTTTACAACACATTCAATCTTCCGTACCTAATCCCACTGAACAGCGCGAAGAAATACCGCAATCATTGAGTAACGTTGTTCTTAGAGCAACAGAAAAAAATAAAAATGATAGGTATCCAACTATTGAAGCAATGAGGGAAGATTTAAATTCATGTTTAAATCAAACACGTCAAAATGAAGAGGTGTATCATACTGATAATACCCAAACTAAAACGGTGCCTATTCAAACTGATAAGATAGTAGAGAACTTCAACCGAGATACTAAGGTCATGACTCAAGATAATGACCAGTCTTCTTTGAGTGCAGAGGATAGACCAAACCACCAACACTTTCAAAGTGATGAAAGTCAATTTTATGCTATACCAGCTAAAAAGCGTTCAAGAAAGAAGAAGATATTCTTGGCTTTCATTTTTCTTCTTCTCTTAGCGGCGCTTATTGGTTTTGTTATTTGGGGCATGTTTGGTAACAAATATTCAGAAGCACCTGATGTAAGCCATAAGACTCAGAATGAAGCCGAACGTCTGTTAAAAAATAAAAAGTTAAAAACAGGAAGAATCCAGCATGAATACAGCGATAAAGTGGAAGAGGGGAAAGTCATTCGTACAGACCCTAAGATTGGTAGTCGTGTAAAGCAAGGGTCTAAAGTAAACTTAGTTCTTTCCAAAGGTCCAAAGATGAGCGAAATGCCGAGTCTATTTAATATGACGAAGGAGTCAGCGAAAGATCATTTAGAGAAATTAGGTTTTACAGATGTAGAGATTGACCAAGCCTATACTAAAAGCAATATAGCGAAAGGTCATATTGAGGACCAAAGTATCGAACCAGGAAAGAAAGTGAAAATCCACGGAACGCATATTAAGTTAACAGAATCGCTAGGTGTCAAACAAGTTAAAGTGGGCGATTACGAGGGCGATGATGTTAAGGAAGCAACAAAAGAGCTCCAACAAAAAGGCTTTAATGTCACTATAACGAAAAAACAATATGATGATGAAATTGAAAAAAATCACATCATATCCCAGACGCCTAAAAATAAAAAGGTAGATGAAGGTTCAACGGTTCAACTTATTATTTCTCGAGGTGCTAAGAAAGAAGATAAAGCTGAAAAACATGACGATAATAAAGATACAGATAGTGAGCACGAGTCAAAGGATAAAAAGTCTGAGAGCCGTACCACAGCTCAAGATTCTGAGGATGAAAAGAGCGTTAAAGAGCATGACGCTACAGTAGAAATACCTTATTCAGATAAAAATGGTAAGCGACAAAAAGTAGAGATTATTAAGCGAGACAGTAACTATACTGGTGACTCACCTTATAAGACGTATTCAATTTCAAGTGATAAAGAGGTGACAATACCACTTGAGATTGAAAAGGGACATGACGCTGGTTATACAGTCCGCGTAGATAATAAAATCGTAGCTGATAAAGACATAGATTACGATGACGCTTAATTCTAAAACACTTTGCACTGGTGTATGGACATCTGAACTTGTACTAGCAACAAATTTAAATACTATATAAGCGTTAAAAAGTAAACGTGAATTAAATAATGGATAAAAACGAGGTGGAGGAGAATTCGTTACGGAATACGGAGTTCTCTTTCACCCCTTTTTATAATCAGTTAAATATAATAATCGTACAAGCTCTGATATAATAATAAAAAAGTGGAAGAAGGTGATGTGTGATTATGCGAACAGGAAGAATAGTGAAGTTAGTGAGTGGTGTCTATCAAGTTGATGTTAAAGGTGAATTATTTAATACGAAACCTAGAGGGTTATTTAGAAAGAAAAAGTTATCTCCAATTGTCGGAGATATGGTTGATTTTGAAGTGGAAAATGAAAAAGAAGGATACATATATCATATACATGAGCGCAAGAATTTTCTAAAGCGCCCACCTGTAAGTAATATCGATCGCTTAATAATAGTGATGAGCGCTAAGTCACCGGACTTCTCGGCTCAGTTGCTTGATCGTTTTCTAGTTATTGCACATTCATATCACCTTAAACCACAGATTATAGTGACCAAGGTAGATCTGCTTTCCGATGAAGAATATGAGCAATTAAATCAGCAGTTAGCGATTTATGATCAACTTGGTTATATGGTTAATACTAAAGGGCAAGACGATACGACTTCAACACTATTTAAAGATATAGCAGGGGAATTAATAGTCTTGAGTGGTCAATCTGGAGTTGGAAAATCGACCTTATTAAATCAATTAAATCCCGAACTATCGCTAGAAACACAGCATATATCTAAAGCTCTAAACCGCGGACGTCATACAACGCGTCACGTTGAATTATATTCAATCAATAACGGCTATATAGCTGATACACCTGGTTTTAGTGCTCTAGATTTTGATCATATCGACAAAGAACAACTCAAACATCACTTTAGAGAAATTAATGAAGCTGGAGCTCTTTGTAAGTTCAGAGATTGTATGCATTTAAAAGAGCCACAATGTTACGTTAAAGCTAAAGTAGAAAATGGTGACATCAGCCAAATGAGATATAATCATTATGTACAATTGTATGAGGAGCTGGCTCAAAGAAAGGAAAGATATTAAGATGACTAAATTATTCCCCTCATTATTAGCTGCTGACTTCCTATATTTAGATAAAGAACTAAACGCATTAGAGGAGGCAGGTGTGGATGGTCTTCATTTTGACGTTATGGATGGCCAATTTGTTCCGAACATATCTGTAGGTTTACCGGTCCTGAATGCAGTTCGCAGAGGCACAAATTTACCTATAGATGTCCATTTAATGATAGAAGAGCCCGAGCACTATGTAGAGCATTTCGCTAACTATGGCGCCAACATGATTTCAGTCCACGTAGAAGCAACTTCCCATATTCATAGCGTTATACAAAAGATCAAGGATAAAGATGTTAAAGCTGGAGTCGCTATTAATCCAGGAACGCCAGTTTCTTTAATAGAACCACTGCTCTCAATCATCGATTATGTATTAGTTATGACAGTTAATCCAGGCTTTGGAGGCCAAGTTTTTATTGATTCTTGTTTGGAAAAAGTTAAGTATCTTGCTACTTTGAGGAATGAATTAAATCTAAATTATGAAATTGAAGTCGATGGCGGAATAAATGAGAATACAGCTAATAAAGTTATAGAATATGGTGCTACCATGTTAGTAGCTGGGTCCTACTTCTTTCAACAAGCGGATTATAGTACTGCAGCAAAACAATTGAAAGGTTGATTGGATGCAGATTAATTTATTATGTAGTCTTAGAAATCTTCCTGAGCATCTATTCACTGAGAAGAAAAATGAACCCTGGGGCGGAGTCGATATAGGGGCACTCCTCTTGTTAAAAAAGAATATTATACCAGTCATGGCAGTGGGAGATTTCGATTCAATTTCTCAAGAAGAAAAGGAATATATTAGTGAATATATCGAACTAGATGCTCATAAGTCAGAAAAGGATGACACTGATTTAGCTTTAGGTGTGATCCAATCTATAAAAGCGGGTTACACAGAAATAAATATTTACGGCGCAACTGGAGGACGCTTAGATCACTTCTTAGGCGCGCTACAAATACTAGAAAAACCAGAGTATAAAGCTCAAAACATAACTATTAAATTAATAGACGATAAAAATGAGCTCCAGTATCTAGGCAAGGGCAAACATTATGTGAAGAAAGACTTGAAATACCGCTATATCTCACTTATCCCAGTGATGTATCCTACAGTATTGTCACTCTCACACTTTAAATATAACTTAAATAAAGAAGTGCTTCGATTAGGTTCAACCTTAACTATCTCAAATGAATTAGAAGGTGATGTGGGGGAAGTCGAGGTTTGTTGGGGGGGCATTATTCTCTCTCGCAGCTCTGACTAGGAACCTTTTGAGTGTGTGTAAGCTGAAATAGCGTCGTTAAACTCTCTTTATCATTGCTCATTTACATAAAGTAAAATCGCTGCTTCAAAAGAGAGTAAGCCTCGCTCTTCCATGTTACCCACGCTCAAAAAGAAAAATAGAGTGTGTGTAAACTGAAATAGCGTCATTAAACCCTCTTTATCATTGCTTATTTACATAAAGTAAAACACTATTTCAATAGGGAGTTAGCCTCGCTCTTCTAATTCTTCAACGCAGTGTTTAAGTTATAAGATATAGACCTCAGGCATTACCATGCTTGCACAAGCAATCTCTAATGTCTAAATGTAAATAAAACGTCCAACCTTCCACATAAAGGTTGGACGTTATTTGTGCATTATATTTATTAAACTCTAGTAACTTTACCAGATTTAAGTGCACGAGCTGAAACCCAAACTTTTTTAGGTTTGCCATCAACTAAGATTCTAACTTTTTGTAAGTTAGCGTTCCATCTACGTTTAGTAGAATTTAAAGCGTGTGAACGTCTGTTACCAGTTGAAGCTTTACGGCCAGTTACGTAACATTGTTTAGCCATGAGCCTACCTCCTTTAATAAATATAAATACACTTAACTACTACATACCTCTAAAATTTACCATATTTAAGTATGCAAAGCAATTAAATACGGCTTAATTTCGAAGTTTTATTTCGACTGGTTTGAACTTTATGTTATAATTCCGTATTATGAGTGTTTTAAGGGAGTAAAATGTTATTCAGAGGTTAAGATGCAGTTAAAATAAATTTAAATAGAGTAATAGTATCATTTATACAACTATCATGAATATATAGACAAAGTAACATTACTAACGAAGTATGAATTACAAAGACTAAAGTTATTTAATGAAGGGTGTAGTCATTGGTAGAGTGACTTAAATAGGAGGATAAAGGAACATGGTTAGCAAAATAGATGGTAAAATGTTTGCGCGTATGATTCAACAAGGAGCGCAGAACTTATCGAATAATGCAGATTTAATTGATTCACTAAATGTATATCCTGTACCAGATGGTGATACCGGTACGAATATGAATCTGACAATGAGTTCTGGGAAGGAAGCTGTAGCAAATCAAGGAAATATACATATAGGTGAGGTAGGTGCAGTCTTCTCCAAAGGGTTACTAATGGGAGCTAGAGGTAACTCAGGAGTAATCCTATCTCAAATATTTAGAGGATTTTGTAAACAAATAGAAGATTTAGAGACTATCGATATTTCCAATTTAGCTGATGCTATCCAAGCTGGAGCAGATACAGCTTATCAAGCAATTATACAACCTGTTGAAGGAACTATTCTTACTGTAGCGAAAGATATGGCAAAGGCTGCAACTCAATTGAAACAATCAGTTACTCATTTAGAAGAATTTTTCAAACAATTGTTAGAGGAAGCTAATCGTTCGCTTGAAAATACACCAAACTTGTTACCGGTGTTAAAGGAAGTAGGAGTAGTCGATAGCGGTGGTAAAGGATTAGTGACTATATTTGAAGGATTCTTTGCAGCTATACAAGGCAAGGAAATCACACCACATCGTCAAGGCGTACCAAGCGATGAAGATTTATCTACAGAGAGTCACGAATTTCACGGTGTAATCAACACTGAAGATATCAAGTATGGCTATTGTACCGAAGTGATGGCACGTTTCAATGCTAAACAAAAGAGCGGGAAGTTTGATGTAGAAGATTTCAAAGATAAAATGAGTCAGTTTGGAGACTCATTACTTGTCGTTAATGATGATGAGATAGTTAAAGTTCACGTTCATACGGAGAAACCAGGTGATGTATTTAACTATGTCCAAACGTTTGGCGAATTAATTAAACTTAAAGTTGAGAACATGCGTGAACAGCATCGTGAAGTGGTTAAAAAAGAGCGACAGTCGTCTGAGGAGGATATCAAAACTGTTGATAGAGCTATCATAGTTGTTTCAATGGGTGAAGGTATTACTGAAATCTTTAAATCGATGGGTGCAACTCACGTTATTCATGGTGGACAAACAATGAATCCGTCTACTGAAGATATTGCTCGAGTAATCGAACAATCGCAGTGTAAGGAAGCTATCATATTACCTAATAATAAGAACATCATTATGGCAAGTGAACAAGCAGCTGAGCTCGTCAATGCTAACGTAGAAGTCGTTCCTTCAAAATCTATACCTCAAGGAGTAGCAGCTTTATTTCACGTGAACCATGATAATGATTTACACGAAATAAAAGAAGAGATGGTAGAGGCTTTAACTACTGTATCATCTGCGTCAATAACTCAAGCTGTGCGAGATACACAAATCGATGGACTCCAAATTTATAAGGAAGACTTTATAGGACTAAAGGAAGATAAAATAGTTACTAGCTCTAGTGATTTATTGCAAACTCTTAAAAGTTTAATACGTCACCTTTTAACTGAAGAGAGTGAAATAATTACACTCATAACAGGACAGGACAGTGAAGAAGCGATAACGAATGAAGTTATCAATTATATTGAGCAGGACTATCCTGACATTGAAGTTGATATTCAAAATGGACAACAGCCTATTTACCCTTATTTAATGTCCGTTGAATAACTTTGCTATGTGTGAAGTGAATCCAGAGATATAAATATGTTTAAATAGCCATAAACTTCGGGATTTTCGTAGTATTTACGACAAAATCTCAAAGTTTACCTATTCATCCGTTTCTTCAAAGAGTGTCAGATGGGGCAGTGCTAATCGAAGACCGAGGCTGAAACGGCATTATAGGAAAGCGAGTCAATTATACGAAGGGGGAGCGGGACAGAAATCTAATTTGAATAAGAAGATTTCGTTGTCCCGCCCCGGCAAGGATGACTAGAATTGAAAAAAGCTTGATACAAGCGCGTTTTCAAATCAGCCATCTACTGCCGAGATGTTGAAGAGGCTGGGATTTATGTCCCAGCCTCATTTCCTACGATTAGTCAAGCGCTTCTACAATAAAATAAGCATACTTAACTCAACCGTTTAAATTTTATTTTTTTAAATAAGGTGTTAAACTATATTTGATTGTACGGTTGGCTAATGAGGGGCCATTTGATAATCGTATAATTTATGATTGACTATCAGGTAATGAATTGTTTTTAATAGTCGGTTGATACAGGCGACTACTGCAGTCTTATGAGATTTCTCATTAGGCTGCTTTTTCAATTTATAGTAATAATCTATAATATGGTTGTTATAGTGTCGCTGCCCCCGAATGATATTCATTACGACCCAAAATAATAATCTTCTCGCTTTTTTATTACCTCTTTTATTAATTGTATCTCTGGATTGAGTGCCTCCAGATTGATATCGTTTGATATCAATACCTACATAAGCATTTAATTGTTTATTCGATTTGAATTGAGTCACATCTCCTAGTTCTCCAAGTATCATCGCTGCTGTTAGTTCTCCAATGCCTGGAATAGAATAAATCGCTTGAAAAGCATCAAGTTGTTTAGCCAATTGAATCATCTCTTTATCTAATTGTCTCATTTGTTGTATAGAAGTTTTTAATTGTTGAATGCGTAATTTCGTTTTTTGAACTAGAAAAGAATGTTTAGCTACATGAGGATAACTTTCATGTGCAAGTTTAACTAATTCTTTCGCATAGTTTTCTGCTTTCTTAATAGATAAACCTTTATCTGTAGAGTTGAGTATGCTCGTAATAAGCGTTTCTAAATCTTGTTGATAGACGATGTCAGGATGAGGGAATTGTTGAGCGATATTAAGTGCTATGAGAGAGTAACGGTTTTTAAATAATTTTTCTAATTGAGGGAAAGTTTGATGTAATGCTTCAACAATTTCTACTTTCAAGCGATTTTGTTCGTTTTCCATCTCTAAATGAAATCGTGCACGTTCACGTAATTCAAAGAAAATACCAGAATAGCTTTGTTGGTGCTTAATGGATTGAAGGTTAGGAGCTAATTGGGCTAATTTATGGGCATCAGATTGATCTGTTTTCCATGATCTTAAAGAACTTGTTTTGAATTTTGCCTCCAATGGATTTAATTCAATATAATTTATTTGATTGACTCGGCAAAATCGAACCATACCTCTTGAATAAATCCCTGTAGATTCAAAAATGAGTGTTGGAT
>NZ_JAOPKZ010000050.1 GCF_025519785.1 Staphylococcus marylandisciuri
AGTGAATTAGAGTTTTTAAAAGCTTGAATTCAAAAATAATCGCTAGTGTTCGAACGAACACTCACTGATTAATAACTGGTGTGTTTGAGTTGAGTAAGTATGGGTTGCTTACCTACGTAAGTGACTGTGACTTCGAGGCGAAGTTGAAGAAGCATGCGAACGCTTGACTCAAAACAATATGCTTTGGAAGAAAGCGATTGTCAGGCGATGAAACGAGCTAAGAAGTAAAGGAGCTTACCTATGTAAGTGACTGCCACTTCGAGGCGAAGTTGAAGAAGCATGCGAACGCTTGACTCAAAGCAGGATAGATTAAG
>NZ_JAOPKZ010000051.1 GCF_025519785.1 Staphylococcus marylandisciuri
GATCATTTGCGCAGTCGTATCATTCTATGTACAAATCTTTTTGTAGCTCATCCAAAAAAAGAGATTAAGCAGCACAAGACTGCTTAATCTCTGGTTTTCAATAACCAGTCCTATTTGACAAAGAGCCATAAAAATGAGGTCAGGACAAAAGCGTTTAGAATTTCAGCAGAACCGGGACATGAGGCTGGGACATAAATCCCAGAAAAAATAGCACTCAGATGATTTAATTCATTTCATCTGAGTGCTTCTTCATATTCCATACTTCGTATTATTGGCTCGCTTTCCTAGGGTGCCGTCTCAGCCTCGG
>NZ_JAOPKZ010000052.1 GCF_025519785.1 Staphylococcus marylandisciuri
TTAATCAGTGAGTGTTCGTTCGAACACTAGCGATTATTTTTGAATTCAAGCTTTTAAAAACTCTAATTCACTCGGTTTTGCTTGGTAAAATCTATCTTACTTACTATCTAGTTTTCAATGTACAATATTTCCGAGACTAGCTTTTCAGTCGATTTCGATCGATTGAAACTCGCCGTCTTACGGAAGTTTTAAATCAAGTTGAATACTCGAATGAGCATTCAAAACTAAATGCAATATGTCACGTTATTCCTTACTTTCTATCGAAAGTATTCCGTATAAAATCCTTAGAAAGGAGGTGATC
>NZ_JAOPKZ010000053.1 GCF_025519785.1 Staphylococcus marylandisciuri
TAGGAAAGCGAGCCAATAATACGAAGTATGGAATATGAAGAAGCACTCAGATGAAATGAAATAAATCATCTGAGTGCTATTTTTTCTGGGATTTATGTCCCAGCCTCTTTCTCTCTAGTCAAAGACCTTTATGTCCCAGCCTCCGGCTTCGCTTTTATAGGGCCGCCCCAACTCGCTGTGCTTGTTGGGAGCGGGACAGAAATCTAATTTGAATAAAATGATTTCGTAGTCCCGCCCCGGCAAGGATGACTAGAATTGAAAAAAGCTTGATACAAGCGCATTTTCAAATCAGTCATCTACT
>NZ_JAOPKZ010000054.1 GCF_025519785.1 Staphylococcus marylandisciuri
GGAGCGGGACAGAAATCTAATTTGAATAAAAAGATTTCGTAGTCCCGCCCCGGCAAGGATGACTAGAATTGAAAAAAGCTTGATACAAGCGCGTTTTCAAATCAGTCATCTACTGCCAAGATGCTGAAAGAGGTTGAGACATTACATTATGTCCCAGCCTCTTTCCTACGATTAGTCAAGCGCTTCTACAATAAAATAAGCATACTTAACTCAACCGTTTAAATTTTATTTTTTTAAATAAGGTGTTAAACTATATTTGATTGTACGGTTGGCTAATGAGGGGCCATT
>NZ_JAOPKZ010000055.1 GCF_025519785.1 Staphylococcus marylandisciuri
TTCGAACACTAGCGATTAT
This sequence comes from Staphylococcus marylandisciuri, assembly GCF_025519785.1. Lineage (GTDB taxonomy): Bacteria > Bacillota > Bacilli > Staphylococcales > Staphylococcaceae > Staphylococcus > Staphylococcus marylandisciuri. Next base: position 20 of record NZ_JAOPKZ010000055.1, read on the forward strand.
TTTTGAATTCAAGCTTTTAAAAACTCTAATTCACTCGGTTTTGCTTGGTAAAATCTATCTTACTTACTATCTAGTTTTCAATGTACAATACTTTCCGAGACTAGCTTTCCAGTCGATTTCGATCGATTGAGATTCGCTGTCTTACGGAAGTTTTAAATCAAGTTGAATACTCGAATGAGCATTCAAAACTAAATGCAATATGTCACGTTATTCCTTACTTTCTATCGAAAGTATTCCGTATAAAATCCTTAGAAAGGAGGT
>NZ_JAOPKZ010000056.1 GCF_025519785.1 Staphylococcus marylandisciuri
TCTGGAATATCAACGTGGTAGTTACCATCGCCATCTACTTCACCTGTTACTTTCGTTCCATCTGGTAATGTCACCTCTACTGTGTGTCCTGGTGTACCTTTACCACTTACGGATGGATCTCCACCTTTAACTGGATCAACAGTTGGTTGCTTCGCTGTATTTTCTGTGTCATTTACAGTGACTTCTGTCGCTGGTGACGCATGATCGTATTTATCTTTCTCTACTACGCTCACTTTATCGCCTGGTTTCAATGTTGTACCTTCTGGTACATCTACAC
>NZ_JAOPKZ010000057.1 GCF_025519785.1 Staphylococcus marylandisciuri
GCATGTTTATTAAGGATAAAACTAAAAAATATAAAAGTGACATTTTTAATACTCACAACTGGGGATATGATGAAATCAATGATGAATTTATTTGCCCGAATCATAAAAGACTTGGTTTTAAAAGGTATGCCTACCGGCATGATAAATACGGATTTAAAAGAGATTTTAAATTATATGAATGCGATGATTGTTCAGATTGTCTATTGAAAAACTATTGTATGAAATCAAATTCAAAATCGAATAAAAAGTTAATGAAGAATTATAATTGGGAATACT
>NZ_JAOPKZ010000058.1 GCF_025519785.1 Staphylococcus marylandisciuri
TACCTTTTAAAACCAAGTCTTTTATGATTCGGGCAAATAAATTCATCATTGATTTCATCATATCCCCAGTTGTGAGTATTAAAAATGTCACTTTTATATTTTTTAGTTTTATCCTTAATAAACATGCCATAAGTTATAAGCGGTGTTCGATTAAATTCATCTATAATTGCAATATAATTAGGTTCACTACCATAACTAGCGTCAGCTACAATGTATTCAGGTAAATGACCGTAGGTCTTTTTAATCAATGATAAAAAAGGAATTATTG
>NZ_JAOPKZ010000059.1 GCF_025519785.1 Staphylococcus marylandisciuri
GTGTTACTGCCGTGAAAGGGCAGTGTCTTAACCGCTTGACCACGGGGCCATATGGCTCCACAGGTAGGATTCGAACCTACGACCGATCGGTTAACAGCCGATAGCTCTACCACTGAGCTACTGTGGATTTATACTATTGCCTGGCAACGTCCTACTCTTGCGGAACGTAAGTCCGACTACCATCGGCGCTAAGGAGCTTAACTTCTGTGTTCGGCATGGGAACAGGTGTGACCTCCTTGCCATCGTCACCAGACAACAAATG
>NZ_JAOPKZ010000005.1 GCF_025519785.1 Staphylococcus marylandisciuri
AAAAGATTTCGTGGTCCCGCCCCGGCAAGGATGACTAGAATTGAAAAAAGCTTAATACAAGCGCGTTTTCAAATCAGTCATCTACTGCCGAGATGTTGAAGGGAGCGGGACAGAAATCTAATTTGAACAAAAAAGATTTCGTGGTCCCGCCCCGGCAAGGATGACTAGAATTGAAAAAAGCTTAATACAAGCGCGTTTTCAAATCAGTCATCTACTGCCGAGATGTTGAAGGGAGCGGGACAGAAATCTAATTTGAATAAAAGGATTTCGTAGTCCCGCCCCGGCAAGGATGACTAGAATTGAAAGAAGCTTGATACAAGCGCGTTTTCAAATCAGTCATCTACTGCCAAGATGCTGAAAGAAGCTGAGACATTACATTATGTCCCAGCCTCTGAGAAGGGAAAGGTAGCCATGCAGAATCAGAGAAAATGGAGATTTATCTCATTCTCAGCGATTATAATAGTAGCTCTCGTTGTGGCTTTGTTGCTTAAAATCAATTTCGATCGTAACCATACTAAGGATCGACAAGAGGAAGTCCAAATTAATAATAAAAATGTAAATCTTTTTACTAATATAAATTATAGTAAGGCCTTTCCTAATAGTCGGTTAGATATCATTACGCCTAGTAATATGGAGCAAGATAATAAGCTACCCGTCATCTTCTGGACTCATGGAGGAGGTTACATAGCAGGAGATAAACAATATAAAAACCCTCTATTAGCTAAAATTGCAGAACAAGGATATATTGTCGTGAACATCAATTATGCGCTAGCTCCTAATAACAAATATCCAACTCAGTTAAAGCAAATAAATGATGCTGTGTCGTTTATTAAACAGAATAAGCACGATCTGCCTATAGATTTCGATCAAGTCGTCTTCGGAGGTGATTCGGCAGGTGCTCAAATGGCTAGTCAATATACTGCGATGCAAACCAATCAATCTCTACGTGAAGAAATGTACTTTGATAAGCAATTTAATGCAGATCAAATTAAAGCGGTCATACTCTATGGCGGTTTCTATAATATGAAGACGGTGCGGGCAACGGAATTTCCGAGAATCCAACTCTTTATGGAAAGTTATACTGGTGAGAAAGATTGGGAGAATCAATTTAAGAATATTACTCAAATGTCAACTATCAACCAAATTACTAAAGACTATCCTCCAACCTATTTATCAGTAGGAGATAGGGATCCTTTTGATAGCCAAAATCGAGCTTTTGCGAAGAAATTGAGAAGTAAAGGCATATCAACTGAAACCTTATTCTATAATGGTTCGCATAAGCTACATCATCAATACCAGTTCCACTTAAACCTTCCAGAATCAAAGACTAACATTAAGGATACACTGAAGTTTTTAAGTCGTAATACAAAATCTTCTGGAGTAGAAACTGAAATTAAACCTGAAGATGAGGGGCTATACGGGGTGGAGTTGAATCCTTATTAGTTGAAGAAAAGAAGTAATCTAGCTTAACTAAATATTGAATTTAGAAAGGGAGCGGGACAGAAATCTAATTTGAATAAAAAGATTTCGTAGTCCCGCTCCGGGAAAGATGACTAGAATTGAAAAAAGCTTGATACAAGCGTGTTTTCAAATCAGTTATCTACTGCCGAGATGTTGAAAGAGGGAGCGGGACAGAAATCTAATTTGAATAAAAAAGATTTCGTAGTCCCGCCCCGGCAAGGATGACTAGAATTGAAAAAAGCTTGATACAAGCGCATTTTCAAATCAGTCATCTACTGCCGAGATGCTGAAAGAGGCTGGGATTTATGTCCCAGCCTCTTTCTCTCTAGTCAAAGACCTTTATGTCCCAGCCTTTTAAATTTTATAATAATAATTTTGCCATTACGTACTTATTATAATACTTATAGTCAATGTATAATTTGTCACGCAGCTCACCTTCAATTTGATACCCAGCATTTTTAAATAAATTTACAGCGGTTGAATTTTCAGGAACGACTGAGACTTCAATTCTTCGGATGTTTCTGTTTAGACACCACGCTTCTACCGCATTAATTAGTGATTGCCCGAGACCTCTTTCCCTGGAATATTTAATCACGCCCATATTGAACTTCGCCTCGTGTTTAGCTCGTTCTAAATTCTCAGTTTCTACTATGGCATAACCTACAAGTTTGCCATCATTCTCAGCAACGAAGATATTATTGGTAGGGGAAGTAATCATACGCTCTAAATTTGAAATTATAGCTGATTGTGAAGGTGCATATTCTCCAGGATTGTAGACCATATATTTCGCATCATCATAGATTGAGCTCAGAAGGGATTGAAAAGCATCAACATCTTGTATACTGATCTCGCGTATTAAATGAGCCACTCATTCCACCTCATTTTTAGAATTATTTAATAATTATTATTATATAAAATAACACTAAAATCACTATATTACTATAATTAACTGTACTTTTAATCTAATTATTATTATTGAAATTGAATTTATCTTTTTTATTTCAATTTAAAATGACTTCTAAGATGGTGATAGGTGGTGAGTAACATTTTCAACTCTAACACTGAGTTAGCTTACTTTAATCATAGTTAAGTGAATAGAAATCCCTCTCTATATAGAAGTTAATGTGTGTCGAGATGCGGATTGTAGAGTACTGTGTGTATTAATCTTCCAAGTCAATTAGCTGCTGTGTATAAAAGGGGGAGCGGGACAGAAATCTAATTTGAATAAAAAGATTTCGTAGTCCGCCTCGGCAAGGATGACTAGAATTGAAAAAGCTTGATGCAAGCGCATTTTCAAATCAGTCATCTACTGCCAAGATGCTGAAAAAGGCTGAGACATTACATTATGTCCCAGCCTCTTTCTCTTTAGTCAAAGACCATTATGTCCCAGCTTTTCTTATATATATTTCAGTCTCCACTAAGTGTCACGAAGCAGTGTAAAATGAGTAAAACTTTAATATTAAGATTTTGTAAATATAATTGTGGAATTGTTAATTTTATGCTATTTTCAAGTAAGACAAATCATCATTTTTAACGGGTGATAAACAGTTTAAAAACTCACATAACTTTGAATACATAAAAAATAATTAGGTAATTGGATGAGTTCTCACCCTCGTTTTTCTTAGATATTTGTCCCCTTATTATGTTTATCAAGGAAAGGCATATAAGTACAGGTGATTACCACCTATCAAATGGAGGATTTTGAATGTTTAATAAGAAAAAAGATAAGTTTATGGTGCAGTTGGAGGAAATGGTTTTCAACTTAGATCGGGCAGCTGTTGAATTCGGCAAAATGGATTTCAACACGCACTTAGACTTAAAAGCGTATTCAGACAATATTAAAACTTATGAGTCTCACGGCGATGAATTGATGCACCAAGTCATATCAGATTTAAACCAAACGTTTATTACACCAATCGAGCGTGAGGATATCCTCTCTTTATGTAACGCGATTGATGACGTCTTAGATGGTATTGAGGAAACGGCAGCTATGTTTGAAATGTACTCAATTGAGTATACAGATGAATACATGGCTGAATTTGTTGAGAATATTCAAAAATCAATTGCTGAAATGAAATTAGCGGTAGGATTATTGGTGGACAAGAAATTAACACATATGCGAATTCACTCTATCAATATTAAAGAATTTGAAACAAATTGTGACGGCATATTACGTCAATCTATTAAACATATATTCAACAGTGAAACTGATCCAATTACTTTGATAAAAATAAAAGAAATATACGAGAGCATGGAAGAAATTGCTGATAAATGTCAAACAGTCGCAAATAACTTTGAAACAATTATTATGAAAAATAGCTAAGGGGTCCTCACGTTATGGATTATATTTTAATTGTCACGATAGCTATCGTTTTATTTTCACTTGTATTCGACTTTATCAACGGTTTCCATGATACAGCGAATGCAGTAGCTACAGCCGTTTCAACACGTGCTTTAACACCGCGTACAGCTATTCTACTCGCAGCGGTAATGAATTTCATAGGTGCCTTAACATTTACAGGCGTAGCGGGAACAATTACGAAAGACATCGTTGATCCTTTTAAACTGGAGAACGGTTTAATTGTTGTGCTATCAGCTATTCTTGCAGCAATCATATGGAACTTAGTTACATGGCTTTACGGCATTCCGAGTTCGTCGTCTCATGCTCTTATTGGAGCCATTGCAGGCGCAGCCATCGCTTCACAACGTTCATTTAACGTCTTACATTATCAAGGGTTTACCAAGATCATTATAGTGTTGCTTTTATCACCATTAATAGCATTTTGCGTTGGCTTTATAATCTATACAATTGTTAAGTTTGTCTTTAGAAACGCAAATCTAACAAAAACAAATCGTAACTTTAGATTCTTCCAAATCTTTACGGCTGCTCTCCAGTCGTTCTCTCATGGTACGAATGACGCTCAGAAATCAATGGGTATCATTACATTGGCACTGATCGTAGCGAACTTACAACACGGTCCTAGTGTGGAGCCACAACTGTGGGTTAAAATAGCTTGTGCCACTGCCATGGGGTTAGGTACTGCTGTCGGCGGTTGGAAGATTATTAAGACGGTTGGTGGAAATATAATGAAAATTCGCCCGGCAAATGGAGCAGCTGCTGATCTGTCTTCTGCATTGACGATCTTTGTAGCGTCTTCATTACATTTCCCCTTATCAACGACGCACGTTGTATCTTCTTCAATACTTGGTGTAGGGGCTTCTAACCGAATTAAAGGTGTTAAATGGACAACTGCCCAAAGAATGGTTGTAACATGGGTAATTACATTACCAATTTCAGCTATTCTGGCCGCAATAGTTTACTTTATTGTTAATTTTTTCTTTAAATTAGTATAAATTATACAGACACTACTTCGTCATTAACTGTATACGGAGTAGTGTTTTTATATAAGTAATAGAGAATGAACATTAGAAAAGAGATCCCGAGACAAAAACGTTTAGGATTTGAGCCGGGGGCCCCAACAAAGAGAAACTGGTAAACCAGTTTCAACAAGCACAGCGAGTTGGGGTGGGGCCCCAACACAGGGAAACTGGTGAGACAGTTTCGTCAAACACTGCAAGTTGGGGTGGGGCCCAACCAAGAGGGAGCGGAACAGAAATCGAATTTGAATAAAAAGATTTCGTAGTCCCGCCCCGGCAAGGATGACTAGAATTGAAAAAGCTTGATACAAGCGCATTTTCAAATCAGTCATCTACTGCCAAGATGCTGAAAAAGGCTGAGACATTACATTATGTCTCAGCCTTTTTTAGAGAGATGTGTTTCGTCATCTTTAAATAGTGACCAAAAAAGAGACCGTTTATCTAGGCAAGGAACTGACAGCACTTAACGAGTATGCTCTATATGTTACCGAGAACAATAGTCGCTCTTGTACCTAAGATAAACGTGTCTCTAATAGCAAAGTTTATGATATTAATGGATATAGTTGAAGTTTGAAACTTGAGATGCTGGAATAGTACGGTAGCCAACAGTGCCTGGTGGTGTATTATAATTCATTTCTGAAACAAGAATGCTACCGTCTGGATTGATTTGTTCTACATAAGCAACGTGACCTACTGGACCTTCAACTGTTTGAAGAATTGATCCGACACTTGGGGAGTTATCTACACGATAACCATCCGCTTGTGCGTTGCTTGCCCAATTCTCAGCATTATACCAATAAGTACTAATTGGTTTGCCAGTTTCTTTACGACGGTTAAATGCATGCCATGTACATTGACCCCAGTCGTATAAATTTTGATGGTTGAATGTAGGTGAATCGTTTTGATCAGCTACACCAGTAGTTCCACCTGAACCACCAGATTGTTGAGAAGCTGCACCATCGTTTGAATTACTAGGGATTTTTAACGTTTGGTTAGGTGTGATTAAATAACCATTTAAATTATTAGCTTTCATTAATTTGTCTACTGAAACGCCGTATTTGTTAGCAATAACATTTAAGGACTCACCTGCTTGGACAGTGTGAGTTGAAGCGTTTGAAGATGGAGAAGCACTGTTTGAGCTAGCACTTTCTCCTTGAGCTCCACTGCCACCACCAATTTTAATCACTTGGCCAGGGAAAACCATATTATTACTTAAATTATTGTTTTGTTTAAGTTCATCTGGTGTAGTGTTGTACTTATTAGCGATAGACCATAAAGACTCTCCTGATTTTACAGTATGTTGCGTAGAAGCTTGAGCATCGTGATGTGCTAATGCTGCAGCAGCTCCAGACGCAGCCGTAACTGCAAATGCTACCTTCTTCTTCAAAAGTACTCCTCCTTCGACTCTTTAACAAAGAATATTATCTAACTAATTTATAACCCATACTAACAAACTTAATCTAATTTGTGTATGTTGTTATAGAGATGTAATATTGTAAAAATTTAAATCTACTTTCATTAAGTTAAATGAACTCTATTTTCATGCGAGTTGAAAAGATAATCACTTATTTAAGATAAGTTGTTTATTAATGTGACTGTAATATTTAGTTTATATACTTTCTAAAAAGTGTAATAATTGAATATATTCGAAATGTTTCATAATAGGAAAATAAGTGAATCATATATGTAAGACAGTTACAAGGAGTGAAAAACGTGGCAGATACAGCACAACGCTCAATGCATAATCAACAGAAACATAACAAAGAAAGGTCACACGCGCAGTCTTATGGTAAAGTTTGGCTGTTCTTTGTCTACTATTGGATCATATTTGGAATAGGATGTTATCTCGGCCAATATTTACCAGATTCTTGGCGCCAACCCTTATCGTTTGCTTTACTTGCACTCGTGTTAATCACTTTATTTGTGAAACGTGCTCGTAAATATGGAATAGTTATCTCTCACATTTATACAATTGTATTAGGTTTGCTGTCTTATGCGACGTTTACTTACTATTTACAAAGCTTAGGTGCTGACGTATTCTATAAAAATGTCGCCTTAGCTATTGTCGCGTTTATCGTCTTTGGATTAATTGGTTTCTTCTTAATTCGTGATGCGTCCAGTATGGGGAAATATTTATTTGTTACGCTTATAGCTCTCATTATAGCAAGTTTAGTTGGTATCTTTATCCATAATCCGATTTTACACACAGCGATTATGGTGGTGGGATTATTATTATTTTTACTTTACACGATCTATGATTTTAATAGAATGAAACGTGGAGCGTATAATGCACGTGAATTAGGTTTTAACTTATTCTTAAACCTTATTCATATTATCAAATATGTTCTAAGAATAGCCGATCGTTTAAGAAAGTAATTATTTATATGTAGATAGTTAACGTAGCTTCAATGTTCATATATAAAAGTTAGGGCAACGTGAGCAGCTGTAATAAATTTGTTGTCCTGGCTTTTTAATGCAAAAAGGGAAATTTATAGTCGATAAATTGTGCAAAATTTTATATGAATTGTAACAATTAATTATATAATATATATAGTGTGTTCATAAATAAAGTAGGTTTCTAAAATATATAGAATAAAAAATTTATCGTCCCCCGTTAAGTTTGCTAAACGGTTTGTATATAATAAAACTTTAAAAGAGGTTCTACTATGGAAAGACAATGCTTACAATTCCTAACTGAAAACCAATATCCAATATCACGATGTATTGACGGCATACTTCTCTTCTTACCACTTGAAGGTAAACTCGATATCGATAGTATTTCTAAAGCTCGCGCAGTTTCTAATAATTTTATTCTAATCAATGATGTAGAAATGTATAAGATTAGAGAAAATGGCACTTCATTAATGGTATACATAGCGAGCGATTGGTTTGAAGAACTCGGTTTTAATTTCTTTGATTATAAATACAGTATCAATTTAATTCAATCGACGAACGATATTAAACGTGCCATGTTAAATCTGGCTGCAGGTTATTTAAATAATTCCTTAACTAACAGTCAGTTTGAAAAGTGGATGCAAGATATAACACTTATCATTGCTAAAGAAGCTAAAATATCAACCTCACTTGTATATCAACATTTGACTTATAGCGAGTACGGCAAGTTCGGAGAAATATTAGAATATATTTTTAAACATTTAAATAACAAATTGACATTAAGTGCGCTTTCGGAAAACCTCTATATTTCAAAATCAAATATTTCAGGTCAATTCTATAATAAGTTAGGGATAGGCGTTAAAACCTATGTTGACTCTATACGTATAGCTAATTCAATGCGCTATCTCATAGGTTGCAATAATACATTAGAAGAAATTTCTGAGCAAAGTGGGTTTAGTAACGGGGCAAGTTATAGCAAAAAGTTTAAGGCATATATGGGAATGTCACCGAATGACTATCGAAATCTAGATAAGCGTGACAAATATGGGCGTTTGAAGACAAAACACAATAAGGGATTTAACTATCATCATTTAAATGATCTTATCAAGGACAAACGTTTAGCATGTTATAAGACAAGTGATATAAAAATAGATAATGAGCCGCCTGAGACATATCGTCCTTGTTGTAATGTCATACAAATTCATAGCGTTGCAGAATTAAGAAAGCTATTTCTAGAAGATTTCACATTTTATAAAAAAGAAGCCATGGGACGGATAATATTTTATTGCTTAGTAGACTTTGATCTTTTAGTAAATAAATTTACTGAAGAAGAGAAGAGAACGGTAATATATAGTATACTCAAAAATCGATTAACTGTTGCTTTTAAGATTCACTCAAAAGAAGAACTAACTTTGCATATGGAGTATAAGTGGCCTTTAGTTAAAGAAGTGCTGGACAGTAACGAGCACATAGACAGAGCGACAGTCAAAGGCTTCACGTACATTTTTGATACTACCACGATGGATTTAAAATCGATCTATCGCAATATTATTTGGATTCAAAATTATAAATCTAATCTTGACTTCGGTATAGATGTCACATCTTTATTCAACCAACCTGAATTGTTTAAAATCTTGGAACCACAAATTAAACGAATAAATTTCAAATATTATTTTATTGATAATGCTTCTCTTGAACCACCTTATCTGATTCATGATTCCGAACAAATACTAACTAAACAGCTCATGAACTTTACTAAGTTGAAAGAGATTATGAACAGATTTGATATAGATGACCAATCATGTTATTTGCTCAACCTTGAAAATCGACTGTTATCTAATGATAAAGTAGCGGAGATAATGGATAGTCCGCCTATATTGATGGAAATGTTGAAAGAGACTTGGAACCATTTTGGTGGTATTGGTCTAGACCTTTTTCAACAAACTGAAGGAAATGAACATTTATATTTATACGATAAGAATGCGTTTCGATCTTCTTTAAATACGCTTCTGCAACGATTCTTAGAGCTGAAAGACATTAAGCTTAAAGATTACGGTTATTATTTGGTGGCGCATCAAAAAGATAAAATTACGATTTATATTTATGATTGGCGTGTTCTTGAAGGTGAGTCGATAGATAAAAGTGCTGAACCTGCCCGACTCACAATGGATACGCAAAATAACGTGATCAATGATAGTCACCTTATCTATAGTGAAAGTTTTGACGGCAATCAAGGCAATATTAATCATATCGTTCCCTCCTCATTACGAGATAAATACAAGTGGTCGAATCAACTTATTCGTAAGATTGAACAATTTAATCAACCTCAATTTGAAATCTTTGAACATAACTTTAGTGAATCGGCATTAGAATTTAAATTAAGCTATAATGGGGTCCGTATCATGCATATTTTCAACAAAGGCAATGTTGATAATTTTAATAATTAAGTGTTTATGATTAAAAGTGTATTACAACTTAATTCAATATTATTCGTAATTATGACAAAAGAATAGAAAAAAACGATAACGACAAACACCAGCGTTGTAAGAGAAAATGGTATATAGACTGCCTACTTATAACGGGAGGTGTACAACATGAATTCTGAGAAGAAGGCGAAATTGATTGATATTTATAAGAAGTACAAGGCGCTTTCAGACCACTTGAGTACTAATTATAAATTATCAATTAATGATCTAGCTATTCTTGCAGTTATTGAAGAAAACTGTAGTAAACAAAATATGTTGATGCAACCTTTTCTTAAAATAGCTACCAAGGAGCTAGAGTTAAGCCGTACTAAAGTGTTAGCCTCTATACGCAAATTAATAAATCAAGATCGAGTGAGTAAAGTACGCTCTGAAGACGATGAGCGTAAAGTCTATTTATTCATGAACGAAGATAATACTACAAGTTATCGTGATTTATTAGATGAGGTGGAGGCGTTTATCGATAAATAATCTTCTTGGGGAATGAATCTTTAATTTTTTATAACATTGGGAGCGGGACAGAAATCTAATTGGAATAAAAAGATTTCGTAGTCCCGCCCCGGCAAGGATGACTAGAATTGAAAAAAGCTTGATGCAAGCGCATTTTCAAATCAGTCATCTACTGCCAAGATGCTGAAAGAGGGAGCGGGACAGAAATCTAATTGGAATAAAAAGATTTCGTAGTCCCGCCCCGGCAAGGATGACTAGAATTGAAAGAAGCTTGATACAAGCGCATTTTCAAATCAGTCATCTACTGCCAAGATGCTGAAAGAGGCTGGGAATTATATCCCAGCCTCTTTCTCTCTAGTCAAAGACCTTCATGTCCCTGTCTCTTTCTCTCTAGTCAAAGACCTTCATGTCCCTGTCACTTTCTCTCTAGTCAAAGACCATTATATCCCAGTCTCAATTTTTTTAATTGAACTAGAATATTAATGAAAATTTTCTACTATTAAAACTAAAGAGAATTTATAGCTGAAAAATGCAGCTCTAGCTCGTGTTAACGTCTAGGTTATAGCTTTTATATAGTGTATAATATAGTATGTTGAAATAAGAGTGAAAGAAAGCGAGATGACATAAATGGGTCGTAAATGGAATAATATTAAAGAAAAAAAGGCTCAAAAAGATAAAAATACTAGCAGAATTTATGCTCGATTTGGAAAAGAGATATATGTGGCTGCGAAATCGGGGGAACCTGATCCAGAATCTAACCAAGCTTTAAGGCTTACATTAGAAAAAGCGAAAACATATTCTGTTCCTAGACATATTATTGACAAGGCGATTGAAAAAGCTAAAGGTGGCGGTGAAGAGAATTACGACCACCTGCGTTACGAAGGTTTCGGCCCGAGTGGTTCTATGATTATTGTTGATGCCTTAACTAACAACGTGAATCGCACAGCTTCAGATATACGTGCTGCTTTTGGTAAAAATGGTGGTAATATGGGAGTTTCTGGTTCGGTTGCGTATATGTTTGATCACACTGCTACATTTGCATTTGAAGGTAATGACCCAGATGAAGTACTTGAATCTCTCATGGAACAAGATGTCGATGTAAGAGATATTATAGACCAAAATGGTTTGATCGTCGTATACGCTGAACCTGATCAATTTGCTCAAGTTCAAAGCGCTTTAAAAACGTACGGTGTTACAGAATTTGAAGTAGCTGAATTTGAAATGTTACCACAGAATGAAGTGAGGTTGTCATCTGATGATCAAACTCAATTTGAAAAGTTAATTGACGCCATTGAAGAACTAGAAGATGTCCAGAATATCTTCCATAATGTAGAGCTAAATGAATAGTGAGAGAATAACAATTCTTGTAAGTGGGGGAGACGTAGAAATTTATTGATTGACTTTCCCACTTTGTTTTTAGCATGCAATGAGACCAAGTCACATTTAGCTAAAGGATATATCTTCTATCATTTGAGTTCAAAGGTTGATTAACGTCACTAGCGTGGTGGAACAGAACAGCAGAAAAAGCGGCATGAATTCTCTTGAAGTTAAACGCATTTTTCTACTCTTAATGAGAAGTGAGCCGGAACGCATTTGAATGATGTTATCTCATGCACTAAAGATTTCTTCCGCATTAGTGATAATGTACTTTAATCTATTCGTATTCAGTTCAATCATACCCTTCGTGGATGAAAGCTGACCTACTTTGCGCACGTATACACAATTGTTCTTCATTACTACACTGCTTCCCTTCTTTTTGACATTATCAGTCACATACCTACCTCCTAACGCTCCAGTTTAATAGTCAAAATCTTAGTACTGCTATTGAGTTAGCTATATTTGATAAATTAACGTTATGCTCTAATTGGTTAGAGATCATCGTCACTCCTGGTTAGCAGAGTGCGCTTTTCGTAATTAATCATCTTCTCAGCTAATCTGCTCGAATAAGTCCTTTATAAATCAGTCATGATTGTCCTCTTATATTAATTCTGAAAATATACTACTATCTTAGTCGTATAACAATTTAACAATCAATAAAGTTCTCTTAACCAAGAGGTCGGGGCAAAAGCGTTTAGGATTTGAGCGGGGCCCCAACAAAGAGAAACTGGTAAACCAGTTTCAACAAGCACTGCAAGTTGGGGTGGGGCCCCAACACAAAGAAACTGGTTCATCAGTTTCCACCAGCAATGCGAGTTGGGGTGGGCCCCAACAAAGAGAAACTGGTAAATCAGTTTCCTCAAGTACAGCGAGTTGGGGCGGGCCTATAAAAGCGAAGCCGAAGGCTGGGACATAAATCCCAGCCTCTTTAACATCTCGGCAGTAGATGGCTGATTTGAAAACGCGCTTGTATCAAGCTTTTTTCAATTCTAGTCATCCTTGCCGGGGCGGGACTACGAAATCTTTTTGTTCAAATTAGATTTCTGTCCCGCTCCCTCTTTCAGCATCTCGGCAGTAGATGGCTGATTTGAAAATGCGCTTGCATCAAGCTTTTTTCAATTCTAGTCATCCTTGCCGGGGCGGGACTACGAAATTATTTTATTCAAATTAGATTTCTGTCCCGCTCCCTTCAACATCTCGGCAGTAGATGACTGATTTGAAAACGCGCTTGTATCAAGCTTTTTTCAATTCTAGTCATCTTTGCCGGGGCGGGACTACGAAATCATTTTATTTAAATTAGATTTCTGTCCCGTTCCCGAGTCGTGAGTATTCTGCCAAAAATCCTAATTTTGGAACGCCGTTAATCGGTTGCATAGAGTATAGAAACTATATATCTTAATCGCAGAAAATTTTACTATCTGAATTAATTATCTTTGATATCTTACATAGGATGACAGAGGGGGTGTACTTCTATATAATGAGTTACAAGGAGTGATGGCAGTGAAAGTCAAATATATCGATAAACGTCACTGGCGTCGTATCATAGATAGAGAATATACTGAAATAAAGGTTAATAATAATAAATTCAAAGGTATCATTGGACTGGTTGAAATGCGTAAAGTCCGCGATCCTCTTGAGGTTTCTGTTGTTGATCAAAATATTATTGTGGCTGACGATGGCTATCAATGGTTACAAATTTTGCCGGAGAAGAAGCGTTACAGTATAACAGTAATGATGGATGAGAATTGCAATCCATTAGAGTATTATTTCGACATAAATGTTAAAAATATAACTCAACGGGGTCATGCACGGACGTTAGATTTATTTTTAGATGTTCTAGTCTTACCTGATGGACGATATGAATTAGTAGACGAAGATGATTTATTACGGGCATTAGAAAATCAAGAAATAAGTAATAAGCAATATCATGAAGCTTATGTGATTGCGCATCAATTAATGATTAAAATTAATGCAGATTTTCCAGCTATGCAAGATAAAATCATGTATTGTTTTCATAAGATTAAACGAAAATCAGAAGGGCGCCAACCAAAAAAGCGTAATAAGTTTAAACCTAAATTTACTGCGAAACAAGGGGCTTCAAACTCTAAACATCAGCAACGACATGATAAATCTCATTTTAAAAAAAGAAAAAAGAGAAATCATCAACCTAAGTCGAATCATGCGCAATCATCGAATAATAAAGTGAGTTCTCGAGGCAGTGGTAAACACCACAAAACCTTAAAAGATTACTCAAAATATATTAAGAAATAGCTCATTCTAATTATGAGTAAAAGGGCATTTATAGTAATTAATAGAGGTTAAAGACTTGTAAAAATAAATATCTAAAGAGATAAGTCAGAATATCTGAAAAGTTGTTATGGGGGGAAACTATGAAGATAGAAGATTATCGTTTACTGACTACGCTGAATGAAACCAAGACTTTGAGAAAAGCGGCGGAGATACTATATATATCACAGCCGGCAGTAACGCAACGCTTGAAAGCAATAGAAAGTGCATTTGGCGTAGATATCTTTATACGCACAAAAAAGCAATTAATTACTACTACTGAAGGGGCTATGATTATTGAGCATGCGAAAGATATGTTGAATAGAGAGAGGCTATTCCTAGATAAGATGCAAGCTCACATTGGAGAAGTGAACGGAACTATTTCCATTGGCTGTTCTTCATTGATTGGTCAAACGTTATTGCCTGAAATACTCAATCTGTATACGCGTCAATTTCCTAATGTAGAAATACAAGTGCAAGTCGGTTCAAGTGAACAGATTAAAGCAAATCAAAAAGACTATCACGTGATGATAGTTCGTGGTAATAAAATCATGAATCATAGTAACACACATCTTTATGATGATGAACATTACTTTATTTATCCTAAAGATCGAAAAGAAGATGTGAGTAACCTACCGTTTATTGAGTTTCAAGCAGATCCTATTTATATCAATCAAATTAAAGATTGGTACAGTCATCAATTAGGATTGGATTACCATGCGATGATCACGGTAGATCAAGTTGCGACTTGTAAAGAAATGTTACTCAATGGCGTAGGTGTAACGATCCTACCGAAGATTATGATGAAAGATCTCGATCAAGAACATTTTGCGACGCAACGTGTCCATGTAGGTCAAGATCCATTAATCCGTTCTACATATATGAGTTATGATGCCAGTATGGTTCAATTACCTCAAGTCGATTCATTTATTAATTTAGTCTTAGAATACGTAAAGAAAACATAAAGTATTCATAGTTCTTAATTAAGGAGATCTATATGTTTAAGGAATTACTACATATTAAAAACTATAAGTTGTTTGTAGTTAATATGATGTTGCTCGGGATTGGTATAGCAATTACCATCCCTTTTCTTGTATTATTCGCGACCGAAGAGCTAGGCATGACGCAGGCTGAATTCGGTTTGTTACTCGCGGTGGCTGCAATTAGTCAATTCGTAGTTAACGCGATTGTAGCACGCTTTTCAGACACTCATAACATCAATCGCAAAGTCATTATTATCACTGCTTTATTTATGGGCGCTCTGAGCTTTTCCCTATATTTTTATGTACACAATAAATGGATTTATTTTATCTGTTATGCGCTCTTTCAAGGTTTATTTGCGCCAGCTATGCCCCAAATGTACGCGTCAGCGCGTGAAGCTATCAATTTATCTACTTCCCGCGATCGTGCAAAATTCGCAAATGCTGTCTTGCGATCCATGTTCTCGTTTGGCTTTTTATTCGGCCCATTAATTGGTAACTTACTCCAAGCATTTAATGGATATGCTGGTTTATTTTCTGGGACGGTAGCAATCATACTTTTTACTCTGATATTACAAGTAGTTTGTTTTCGTGAGGTGAAAACTTCGAAGCAAATGACCATTGAAACGCAAGTAGAGGATAAAGCGCCAAATATGTTGAAGAATAAGACGTTACTTATTCCATTCACTGCTTTCATACTGCTTCACATAGGTCAGTGGATGTATACCTTAAATATGCCTTTATTTGTTACGCATTATTTACAGGATAGTAAGAGGTACGTTGGTGTATTAGCAAGCTTGTGTGCTGGTCTAGAAGTTCCTTTTATGATACTACTGGGTATACTATCTACTAAAATAGGTACACGAACTTTGCTCATGTTAGGTGGACTTAGCGGAAGTTTATTCTTTGTTAGCATTGGTGTATTTGAGCATGTCTATGCGATGATTGCAGGTCAACTCTTCTTAGCGTTCTTCCTAGCCATTCTGTTAGGACTAGGAATTACTTACTTCCAAGATGTCTTACCCGATTTTCCAGGCTATTCTTCAACTTTATTCGCCAATGCGATGGTTATTGGTCAGTTGTGTGGGAACTTATTAGGTGGTGCTATGGGAAATTGGGTTGGACAAGGCAATGTATTCTATATTTCTGCACTGTCATTATTTATAGGCGTGGTGTTAATCTTCTTTACTAAAGATCAGAAATTCACAAGTTAAGGAAAGGAGTTAATCAATTTATGACAGCACTACTGTGGATACTCATACTCGCTTCATTTCTAGTATCATTTATAGGTTTGATTAAACCTATTATTCCATCATTGCCATTCATGTGGTTAGGTTTCTTAATCTATCAATTTGGTTTCCAAAATGGACATTTATCATGGATTTTTTACTTAGCAATGATCGTGTTTACGATTTTTATGCTTGTAGCTGACTTTATTATGAATAAGTACTTTGTTAATAAATTCGGTGGGTCTAAAAAGAGTGAATGGGCAGCATTGCTAGGAGTTATCGTTGGTTGTTTCGTATTTCCTCCACTTGGAATCATAATCATACCTTTTGTAGCAGTGTTTGTCGTTGAAATGATTCAAGAACCTAACTTCTCTAATGCACTTAGTGCGAGCTTTGGATCGCTGATTGCTTTCCTAGCGAGTACTATTGCTCAAGCATTAATAATGATCATCATGGTCATTTGGTTCTTAGTTGATGCACTCATAATTTGATACCAGTTCGTTAATTTAGTTCCGTTCTGTTTATTATATGATACGAAAGATCCTTCATTTTGTAACATCATATGTTAATACGAAGTATTGAATAAGGAGAAGCACTCAGATGAAGTGAATTAAATCATCTGAGTGCTATTTATGTTCTCGCTTTTTATTTTGGAAGTAAAATTAAATTTAAATTTGAGTTAACAGGTTGAGTTAAACCACACATTTTTAGTATAATCGCTCTCGTGTAATTTTTACTTAAAAAGGGAGGGCAATAACATGAAGTATCCTGTAGCAATTTGGATGTTAGCCATCGGAGCTTTTGCCATAGGGATGACAGAATTTGTCATTATGGGATTATTATCTAATGTAGCTCGCGATTTTGGAGTAACTGTTAGTGATGCGGGGCAACTTATCACGGGTTATGCTCTCGGAGTGGCTATCGGCGGTCCTATTCTTGTAATGTTAACTATTAAATGGAACCGTAAGTATTTGCTACTCGCTTTAATGCTTATTTTTATCATAGGCAATGTAGCTGCGGCCTTTAGTCCAAACTATGGAGTTATGCTAGTTAGTAGAATTATCACTTCACTGGCACATGGATCTTTCTTTGGCATAGGTTCAATACTTGCAGCAAGCATGGTGAGACCCGAAAAGCGAGCAAGTGCGATGGCACTAATGTTTATGGGTTTGAGTTTAAGCAATATTCTCGGAGTACCGTTTGGCACGTTAATTGGTCAGAATCTAGGTTGGCAAATGACTTTTATTATAATCGCAATTATTGGTTTGATTGCCTTGATAGGAATTGTATTTTTCGTGCCAATGACACGTGAAGAAGTGAAGTCCTCCATGTTGAACGAGCTACGAATTCTGAAAGAAAAAGAATTATGGTTAACTTTAGGTATCACCTTATTTGGTTTCAGTGGTGTTTTCGCTTACTTTACCTATATTTCAACTATACTAATGAACATCTCTCATGTGCCGGAACACTTCATCTCGGCCATGTTAATTATTTTTGGTGTAGGTGTAACATTAGGTAATATCTATGGTGGCAAATTAGCCGATTGGAATCTCAACCGAGCACTTCAAATTATCTTCATCACTTTTATAGTATATTTTGTGCTGTTATATTTCATTCAAACGAATCCAATTGTAATGGTAGTAGGAATTTTTCTATTTGGCTTTATTGGCTTTAGTATGAGCCCTTCCTTGCAACTCAAGAGTACGCTTGTATCCCAAGATGCGCCAACATTAGCAAGCACATTAAATCAGTCAGCATTCAATTTAGGTAATGCGCTCGGTGCGTTCATTGGAGGAATAGTAGTGGAAAGCTTACCTTTACAATATTTAAGTTTAATAGCACCGATATTAACAGCTATCGGTTTAATCTTGTTATCCATTAATATAGCAATAAATAAGAAAGCATCCAGGGAAGCTTGAAATGCTTTCAGAAAGATAGCTAATGAAGCTCAAAAGAGGTTGAGACATAATGGTCTTTGATTAGAGAGAAAGAGGCTGGGACATAATGTAATGTCTCAGCCTCTTCAACATCTCGGCAGTAGATGACTGATTTGAAAACGCGCTTGTATCAAGCTTTTTTCAATTCTAGTCATCCTTGCCGGGGCGGGACTACGAAATCTTTTTATTCCAATTAGATTTCTGTCCCGCTCCCTTTATTTTTTTACTTAAAAGTCCTAACAAATATTTTATAGTGATGTGTTTGCGTCTCTATTTATAAAATGATGATCGATGTATAAAGATATAGGGACTAATGCAATCGAAATTAAGATGAAAGTCCAATTACCGACATAAATATAAGGACCAAACGCTAAAAATGATTGTGGGATAAAAATAACATAAAATAATGCGATGAGTAGCAGTAATATAATAAGATAAGCAAGCATCCATGCCAGGTGTGATTTTGAAAAACATTGCATTTGTATGGTCTTAAATAACATCCATATAAATAAAAAGACTATAATTATTCCGATGATGAGTGTAATCGGAAAAGTATAAAGATAAATACGTGTAGAGCGTATAAAAAATCCTATAAATCCTTTCAAGAAACAAAATAATCCTAATAATAGTAAGAAATGTTGTAAGATGTACTTACATATATTTACGAAAGTTTCATTGGGAAGTGCCTTAATTTCTTTTCGAGCATGAGCTTTTGGATCATGTTCAAAAAAATCCATCGCGTGAGTCCCTTTATCTTCTGCCGTCAACAATCTTTTGAGAATACGATTTAACATTTTTTCTGAATCATAAGAGTTTACACGTAATTCTGCACGGACGTATGCCATATAATTCTCAAATATTTCTCTATCTGTATTATTAAGTCGCAACGATTTCACATTATTTTCACGCATGAGTTGTTCTGTCGATTTCATTGCAATTTGCAGTCCTTTATTAAAATAGTTAGTATTATGACATATTATGACGAAAGATATTCAATAAATCAATTCTTAATTGAGGGAGCCAGATGAGACGTTTAGGTTTGAAAGATACTCGAATAATTAAAGAAGTGTCACAGTTAATTGAAAGAGAGTTAAGCTTACAATGTGAGCGGTATCACTACACGGAATTTACAATCGCGGCACGTGAAGAGAAAATTCGACGTTTCTTCACGTACTATCATGATCTCGTACTTGTAGAGGAGCGTGACGATGAACTGATCGGTGTGATTTGGGCCCACTTTGATAAAGGTAATAGAACTGTCAATATCGAATTTCTATGGGTAGCCCCCCTTCACCGTAAATGTGGGTATGGTGCAAGGTTGAAAAGAGAGGTGGAGAAGTGGGGAAAAGACCAGCAAGCTGTAGCGTTAACCTCAACAGTCAATGTACAGAACGATAGTATGCTAGCGCTCAATCGTAAATTAGGTTATGAAACTGAGCAGGTGATTATGCGTAAAAAATTATGAACTTCAGTGAAGAATTGAAATTTGCATGGTAAAATAAACGGTGAATGAAATAAAAGGAGTTATCATAATGAGAAAGTGGTTAACTTTAATACTTGCTGCTACATTGACATTAACAGCTTGCGGTAAAAGTAGTGAAAAAGCTTCACTTCAAAAAGATTCAGAGAAGCTTGAAAAAGAAAATAAATCATTAAAAGAAGAAAAGAAAAAGTTAAAAGAAGAAAATGACAAATTAAAAGATAAGGCACATGATTTGAAAGAAGACGTAGATGACTCAGCTACTACGAGATCAGACAATGACAGCGATAAAAAAGATGATCACGACAAAGATTAGCTGAAGACATGGTATTGTAACGTTGAGTTTATGTTGTACTAGACGTGATAGACAATTGCTCGTTTAAGTTTGAAATAGCGGTTAGAAGGGTATTACGATAGGTAATTGATTTGGAAGACGCAAATAGCATTCGTTTGAAGGAACGAGTATATCAAATGTGGGCGGGACTACGAAATCCTTTTTATTCAAATTAGATTTCTGTCCCGCTCCCGAATCGTGAGAGTTGCTGTCGACATTCCTACTTGTGGGACACCGTTCATCGGTTTTCAAGAGCACTGAATTGTTATGTCTCAACCCCAATCTTAAGAGATAAGAAGCGTAACAGTGATATGTTATTCTTCAGGGGTAACAATACAAGGTTAGGCAAGTTAAATGATAAGCGATATTGAGTAATAATTTTATCTCATCAAGAAATTGAAATTTAAAGGAGTGGACTTATTATGCATGAACAAGAATTTAGTTTATTAGAGGGACGTTCAATTACTTTACCTGAACTTGGAAGAGAGTTAGAAAATATAACTGGTAGAACGATCAAAGATTCAACTGGGGAAATTAAACGCGTGATTGCACATTTACCTAATTTTGAGTCCGATACGGATACATTTGTTGCAACATATCACTTAAATAATCAAAGTGACTTTATAGATGCTACATTTACTGCTCCGAAATCAGAGCGTGAGCGATTGAAGGAAATTCCTGTTCAAGTGGAGCTGATTAGTTACATCACTAAGGCTGAATAACGACTACTTGATAACTGGTGGAGCGTCAATTTATATGACATTGATTTTAACAGTATAGAGAAGAAAGCGATAAAGGTTCGATTGACCATGAAGTAGTGGTGTTTCGAAAGGAAAGTCAATGTTGATTAATGAGCTATGAAAGGGAGCTAACTTGTACTTTAAAGATGTAATATATAAAAATCTTTCCTGTTTCCTTTCTTATGCTTTCACATTTGGGTTGATATGATAAGAGGTGTCTAGATGACGGTATATATTGAAACTGATCGTTTAAATCTACGTGATTGGAAGGAAGAAGACTTACTTCCCTTTCAACAAATGAATGCAAATCCTCAAGTAAGACGCTATTTTCCCGATTTGTTAAGTTATCGAAAATCTGAAGTAGATATGAAAGTTATGGATGAAATCATCAGAGAGCATCAAATGGGGTTATTTGCTATTGAGTTAAAGGAAACTAAAGAGTGGCTAGGATTTATCGGTCTAAACTTTGTGCCTGCAGAAAGTAAATATCCATTTAAGGAACTGCCTTGTTATGAAATAGGTTGGCGTCTGATTCCAGAAGTTTGGGGCAATGGTTTAGCTACAGAAGGAGCCGAAGCGGTTCTTACATATGCTCAAGAAAAGGGCGTTCAAGAAGTCTATGCGTTTACAGCAGAGGAAAACTCCAGTTCACGTAAAGTGATGGAAAAAATAGGGATGAAGCATTATGATGACTTTGAATATCCCAATTTAAGCAAGTATCACCCGTTAAAACGTCATGTGAGATATTATAAAAATTTAGCTTTTTAATAAAATACATGTTGGCAAGTGAGTAAGATGAGAGGGGAGCGGGACAGAAATCTTTTTATTCAAATTAGATTTCTGTCCCGCTCCCTTACTTTTTTATAAATATCTTCAAATTTACTCCTTTATATAACAAATACATTACAAAAGTGTTAACTAAATGTTAAAATGATTTACGTGACATAAAACCTTATAAAATTAAAAAGTATTACAATTATATAAGCGTCGCTATAACATGAATATAAAGGGGTAAATTTATGTATTTTACTGATTTAACATCGAATGAATTCCAAAGCTTCGTAGATAATCATTTCTCTCATTACACGCAGAGCGCTGATCATTATCAATATCGTGCAGAACACTTCGATGATGCTTATCTCGTCGGGGTTAAAAATGACGCTCAAGAAATTGTAGCTGCTTGTTTATTAACGAAGGCACGTTCATTTAAATTCTTTAATTATTTCTATACTCATCGAGGTCCAGTGATGGACTATAATAATATAGAATTAGTAAATTTCTTCTTTAAAAATTTAACTCAATTTCTTAAAAAGTATAATTGTCTCTACGTATTAGTTGACCCATACATTCTAGAGAGTGTTCGAAATGCAGAAGGAGAAATTCTAGACAAATTTCATAATGACTTGATGATGAAAGAACTAGAGCAACTCGGTTATAAGCATCAAGGTTATACGACGGGTTATTCTGAAATGAGTCAGATTCGTTGGTTGTCTGTGTTAGATTTAAAAGGCAAAAATGGAAAAGAAGTACTCAATCAGATGGATTATCAAACACGACGAAATATTAAGAAAACGTATGAAATGGGCGTAGAAGTTAGAGACTTATCGATAGAAGAAACACCTAAGTTTTATAAACTATTTCACATGGCAGAAGAAAAACATGGTTTTAAATTTAGAGACGAAGCATACTTTAAATATATGCAACAGGTATATGGAGACCATGCTTCTTTAAAATTAGCATATGTCGATTTAAATAAGTATTTAAATACACTTAATGAGAAAAATGACGATTTAACATCTCAAATTTCGCAAGTGAAAGCAGCGTTAGAAGAAAGTCCAAATTCTAAAAAGCAAAAGAATAAGTACAATCAACTTTCTCAACAACTGGATGGAAATCAACGCAAGATAAACGAAACTAAAGAGATGATCGCTACCGATGGCAGTAAGCTTGATTTGGCTGCAGCACTTTATATTTATAATGAACATGAAGTTTATTATTTATCTAGCGGTTCAAACCCTAAATATAATCGCTATATGGGTGCATATCGACTACAGTGGGAAATGATCAAGTTTGCTTTAGAACATAATATAGATCGTTATAATTTTTACGGAGTTACTGGGGATTTCTCTGATCAAGCAGAAGATTATGGTGTGCAACAGTTCAAAAAAGGATTTGATGCTCATATAGAAGAATATATAGGAGATTTTATTAAGCCAATTAAACCTTTTTGGTACAATATTTCTAAACTATTTAGCCGATTTAAGAATTAAACAATTATAGTTAAAATGGGGAAGAGTACGAAATTTAATCACTTTCGTTACTTCATCCCCATTTACTTATGTTGTATTCTGTTACGATTGTGCCAGTGAGAGTTAGTTTGGACGTAGAAGTTTAGAAGTTAGTCACTTGTTATTTGAAGCGCGATGTAGCTCTAATACTTAACTTCTAATCATAACTACGTACTCCAAGAGGTTGATAATTTTCTAAACTATACAGGAGTTGTTCTTTAGTATCACAAAGTGGAGCTAAATTTTTATACTTTTCATTGATAAAGCCTTCCTCGATCATTGCATTGAGCATATGTTGTAGAGGTTCAAAAAATTTATTGATATTAAATATACCTATTGGCTTTTGATGGATACCAATTTGTGACCAACTATACATTTCAAAGAATTCTTCAAGTGAACCCGCTCCTCCAGGGGCCATGATAAACGCATCAGCTAATTCAGCCATTTTATGTTTACGTTCATGCATAGATTCTACTAATATAAGTTCACTTACCTTTTGGCTAGTGATTTCTTTTTCATCAAGCATTTTAGGCATCACACCTATAGTATAGCCTCCTGCATCAAGTACGCCATCTTGAATGGCTCCCATGATACCTACAGATCCTGCACCAAATACTAATTCATACCCTTGTTCCGCCATGTATTTGCCTAGATCATAAGCCTGCTTAACGTAAATGTCGTTCTTACCTTTACTAGCACCACAATAAACTGCAATTCTTTTCAATTCTTATTCCTCCAAATTTAGCATAGTGAGTAGTTTCTGAAAACGCTCTTCAAACTTCAGTATATCATTTTCAGTGATAGGAGGAGAGCCTTTCGTTCGTTTATTACTTTTACGCAGGTGCGCTGCATGATGTCTTTGCGCCAGTAAATGATCTATAGTTGTCGAAGAATAAAGCGTTCCGTTATGATGTATGACTGCTCGCGCCTTATTTAACGCTAAACTCGCAAGACCATAATCTTGTGTAATAACGATATCGTCGGGTTGACTAAGCATTAACACTTTATAATCGACTGCATCTGGTCCATCATCTACGTAAT
Organism: Staphylococcus marylandisciuri; assembly: GCF_025519785.1. GTDB lineage: Bacteria > Bacillota > Bacilli > Staphylococcales > Staphylococcaceae > Staphylococcus > Staphylococcus marylandisciuri. The sequence goes on from NZ_JAOPKZ010000005.1 coordinate 23,859, forward strand.
ACGTTTGAACGTGGTTTGGAAACGCTGCGGTAGAAAAATGGCTAAAACTACGAATAATAATAACGAAGATGCCTGTATCTTGAGTCATCTTTATGATCGAATTGATGACCGGACAAGCATCTCCGTCTATAAGTATTCTGCTGACCATTTAGTTCGACTCACTTGATGTACTTGAAGCCACACGTCTATCTTTTTTCGCTAATTCTGCTTCCACATGTTGTCGCTTTAATTGGTCGCTTTTATTTTCAGCCGCTTCACTTAATTCACTTGGTGTGAACCCTGCTTTTTTAAGTTTTTTGTCAGCTTTTTTCAGTTGTTTTTCATGTTTTTTCGCATTTTGTTTTTGAACTTTTTCTTCTTGTTTCTGACGCTTTTGTATTTTCTTTTGAAGCTTTTTGTCTTGTTTTTTAGCTACTTTCTGCTCATGTTTTGCCTGTTTATCAGCTTCTTTTTGATTCTTCTTCTCTTGTTTTTGTTCTTGCTTTTCAATATATTTCGGATCGTTTTCTTTGGCAATTTTTTTCATACGACGCTTTTGATCGTAGTGATGTTTCTTTTCAACAACGTAATCTTTGGCGTCACCTGATTTGTCTACTACAGCATCTTTAAAGTCAATCGATTTGTTAGCGACCTTTCGTGATGCTCGACCTGTAGCATTTGCAGCACGTTTAATATCGGGGTGTTCTTTGATACGCTTACGTTCAGTGATCAAGGGCACGAGGAATACTGGTGCTACTGTAACGATTGTGCGAATTAAATTGCGTTTATCCATATACGTTGCCTCCATATTGTAATATACTATGATGACTTTTACCCTCAAACACTACAAGGTAAACTTGAACATGATATTAACGGGTTTGAAATTAGAATGTCTGAGCTTTCTCAATTAAATATAAAAAAGGCCTAGCACCTGGTCATGCGCTCGTAGGAAAGTACTCTCAGGCAAGCATGACTAACAGTGCTAGGTGAATGGGAGCGGGACAGAAATCTAATTTGAATAAAAAGATTTCTGTCCCGCTCCCTCTTTAAAAAAGGTTGAGATAACTAGATTTGTTCGAGCATTGATAGATAGCTTTGTTACTCACCACTAATGCCTTCACCTATACCGAAACCAAAGTATAAGATAGCGATGATAATCACGAGAATAATTCGGTAAATCGCAAATGGTATGAGCTTAACTTTATTGATGAGGTGTAGGAACGTCTTGATAGCGATCAGACCTACTATAAAGGCTGCTACGAAACCTAAAAAATAGAAGGCAATATCTGTCGCGTGAATGCTACCTAAGTGCTTAACTAGAGATAAACAACTGGCTGCTAACATAATTGGGACTGACATAATAAATGTAAAGTCAGAAGCGGATTTATGCGTCATTTTCATATAAACGCCGGTAGAGATCGTGGAACCCGAGCGACTGAAACCAGGCCACATTGCTACAGCTTGTGATAAACCAATAATAAAAGCTTGCATATAGCTGATTTGGTCTACTGTTTGAGGGTTCTTGATACGTTTGCTTACGATGTCCGCGCCAATCATGTAGAACGCACCGATGAGCAGGCCGATCATTACGGTTGGTACACTAAAAAGATAATCTTCAATTAAGTCGTCAAATAGAACTCCAAGTATACCGGCAGGAATCATACCGATTAATATATGTAATAAATTGAGACGTTTCGGTTTAGAACGGAAACCATCGACAGGTTCGTTTTTATACTTACCGATATGGAGCATTTCAAAGTAACGTTCACGAAATACCCATGCAGCAGCGAAAACGGACCCGAGTTGTATAACAACCTTAAATGTAAAGGCTGATTCAGGACCAAGAAACTCTTTAGACTTCAGTAAGATATCATCTACTAGGATCATATGGCCTGTTGAAGATACGGGAGCAAATTCAGTTAAACCTTCAACGATACCGAGGATGATACCTTTAATCAATTCAATGATTAGCATATTTTACCCACTTTCATGTTCATAGTTTATCTGTATTTCAGTTCATTATCATAGCATACTCAATTTAAGTTTTGCTAATCATATCTAGTAAATTTGATTGAAGTATGTTGTTGCAACGTAAACGCTGAAGATGATCTACATATCTATCGCGAAATATTTGTTGGGAGCGGGACAGAAATCTAATTTGAATAAAAAGATTTCGTAGTCCCGCCCCGGCAAGGATGACTAGAATTGAAAAAAGCTTGATACAAGCGCATTTTCAAATCAGTCATCTACTGCCAAGATGCTGAAAGAGACTGAGACATTATATTATGTCCCGCTCCCTCTTTATGGCAATTCTAACAAGATGTGCAGCAATTTGAGGGCTACCTTATTGTTAGCGCAGTTAAACTGTTAGCTTTTTAATATGAGAGATAATTAAATTACTGTTGATATTTATAAGTTTTATTTTTAAGCTAAATAATTTAAATATTTATTGAAGGTTTTATAATTAACAGTGGTGATAACAGTGAAAAAACTCATGAATCTTGCTTTCCAATATAAAGTCTTACTTCTCTTATTTCTTGTATTCAGCATGGGGATCGCTTTGACAGTTGTAGCTCAGAGTATAGTAATAGCTAAAATATTGAGTCAAGTACTCGCATACCACGCTTCAGTAAATATGTTAACGCTAGTTATATTGCTCGTTGTGCTACTATTACGTGCGAGCCTTAACGCTCTTAATTTAATGGTAGGGAATAAGATGAGTATGAAAGTTAAAAAGTTTATTCGATCACGTTTAATCGCTACACGTAGTGAATATTCACTAGGATCTGAGATGAGTATAGTAACGGAGAGCGTGGACGGTATAGCACCTTTCTACCAAGATTATTTACCTCAAGTGTTTAAATCAATGATGGTACCTTTCTTTATAATCATTGCTATGCTATTTCTCCACTTAAATACAGCTCTTATTATGATAGTTACTGCCCCATTCATTCCGTTATTCTATATTGTATTTGGATTAAGAACCCGAGATGAAGCTAGAGATAAGATGACTTATCTCAATCAATTTAGCCAACGCTTGTTTAACAAGGTTAAGGGATTAGTCACTTTGAAGTTACTTAATCAAACTGATCGTTCACTCAAAGAAGTCTATGAGGAAAGTACACGGTTTAGATCGATAACGATGCGTATTCTCAAAAGCGCTTTTCTTTCTGGATTAATGTTAGAGTTCATCAGTATGTTAGGCATTGGTCTCGTAGCGCTTGAAGTAGGTCTAGGACTCATAATATTCCATAATGTGAGTTTCGAAACTGCAATGATATCTATTCTATTAGCGCCTGAATTTTATAACGCCATCAAAGACTTGGGTCAATCTTTCCACACTGGGAAACAGAGTGAAGGCGCTAGTGAGGTCGTGTTTGAGCGACTAGAGCAGTCTGAGGAACCGAACAGCAGGACGATGAATATCGATACTTCACAATCTGCATTAATAAATTTTTCTGAAGTGAGTTTTGCTTATCCCAACTCAAGTAAAGCAGTTCTACAAGGAATAACTTTAACTATTAAACGAGGTGAGAGAGTAGCTCTAGTTGGACCGAGCGGAGCAGGTAAGACGACATTTGCACAACTTATTGCCCAACATTTTCAACCTACTAAAGGTGAAATTATTTACAAGTATCCAGATATTAAGATAGGAGAATTGAGTCAACAACCGTATATCTTTAACGCTACGATTAGAGATAACGTTACTATGTTTAAACATCTTTCGGATAGTCAAATTTACCAGGCCCTCGATGAAGTGGGTTTAAAAGAGAAAGTACTATCTTATAATAACGGGCTCGATACACTCATCGGAGAAGAAGGAGAAATGTTGTCTGGTGGTGAAATGCGTCGTCTAGAGCTTACACGTGTGCTATTAGAACAACCAGATTTAGTAATATTAGATGAGCCCTCAACAGGGTTAGATATTGAAACAGAAGAATTCATTCATCGTGCCATAGAGACACGTTTTAGCAATAGTACGGTAGTTATCATTGCTCACCGGCATTCTACCTTAAGATTAGCGAACAAGCATGTTCACCTTGAGGACAATCATATCACTTCTATTGAACATAGAGCATCTTTAAGTATAAGTAAAGGTGGTGCTTCAAATGAAGTCACATATTAAAATTCGAGGAGATAGAGACCTTGTTATTTCTATCATCGTAGGTGTAATAGGCGGTGTAGTCGCTTTGGGTATGTTTTTCTTAAGCGGTTATATGGTAACTGAAAGTGCTTTAGGGGCACCTCTTTTTGCATTGCTTGTGCTCACCGTTACTGTTAAAATGTTTGGGTTTCTTCGAGCAATTGCACGTTACATTGAACGGCTGTTATCTCATCGTACGACATTTACGATGTTAAGAGATCTAAGGGTTCAAATGTATCGAGACTTAATTCCAGTGGTTCCAGATGTTTATCGACGCTTTAAGCCTAATAACCTTTTAAGGCGGTTAATAAATAGCGTAGAGACTTTCCAGAATATCTATTTAAGAGTATATTATCCACCTATTGTCATAGGTATAACTGCTGTGATTGCCATGGTGTCACTTATCACTATTTCCTATGTGCACGCGCTCATTATAGTGATAAGTATGCTTATTTCTCTACTGGTTGTTCCGTGGTTAAGTGCTAAAAAGGCTCAAATACTAATGAAAGAAGTTTCAAGAGGAGAGCAAAAATTTTTAAATCAATTCTACGATTATAAAGAGGGTTACTATGAGTTGCGCCGCTTTGATCAAGAAAAAGTATATGAGAGCAGCCTTCATAAGCAAGCAGATAAGTACGTAAACTTGCAATATCGTGAACAACGCTTCTTACTCATTTACGACTTTAGCTTGAACTTAGTGTCCATGCTAGCTCTATTCTTGACGATAGGGTTAGGTGTGCTCCAAGTTCAAGCGCATGAACTTCATATCATCTATCTGACAAGTATAGTATTAATGTTACTCACATTATTTGAGCAAGCCGTGCCAATGAGTAACGTTGCATTCTACAAAGCTCAAACTACACGTGCAAGGGAAGAGATAAATGAAATACTAAATAACTCAAAGGGTTCGCAAACTACTAACGCTCATACTATTGCTGAAAATGGCGAATACGAATTGAGCATGACGGATGTAAATTTCAAATTTGAACATCAACAACATCGCTTATTGAAGCATATTCAGCTCGATATTAAAAAGGGTGAACATGTCGCTATAATAGGCCCTTCAGGTTCAGGAAAAAGCACCTTACTACAACTCATGCTAGGTTTATACTCTAATGACGAAGGTGAGGTGTATTATCGAGGACGGCCCGTCTCTTCTATGTCTGATGAGGAGAAATATCACTATATGAATGGATTGCTTCAAAGACAGCAGTTATTTGATGGTGAATTGCAAGACAATTTGTTCACACGAGCAGATCAATCTATTGTTCGTAGTACCCTTAATGCCTTAGGACTTCAACATCTATCTTTAGAGAAAGAAGTCACTCTTGAAGGTCGAACATTATCAGGTGGGGAAGTTGAGCGTCTCGCTTTAGCACGCCTGTTCTTTAGAGATTGTCCACTATGGATATTAGATGAGCCGACTACTGCGTTAGACCAGAGTGCTACTGAAAAGGTTATGACTGCAATACAACAGCGTGCAGAAACTTTAGTCATTGCTACACATAATATAGATTTACTTTCCCGTTTTGATAGAATCGTGGTGATGAAAGATGGAGTCATTGTTGAAGATGGAAGCTATCGTAAATTGATGAATGAGGCGTCTTATCTTAAGCGTGTGGTAGATATGAGCGCAACATAAGCATAGCGTTTATACCACCGATTTAAGTTACATGTTAAAAATAAAAAATAGAGCTCAAATTTAAGTTAATCTTTTGAGCTCTATACTTACTATGACAGCGAAATATACTTGTAGGAAAAACTTCATTTGTAATTAGTATTTCTTATCAGCAAAAGCTGAAATGATTTTGCCAAGTAAGCGGTTAAGTTCTTTAAATTCGTCTTCGCTTAATTGCGTCGCTTCTGCTACTTCATTACATGCAGAATCGAGTTCTGGTCGAATTTGTTCACTTTTTTCAGTGAGGTGAATAAATACCTCGCGTTGATCAATTTCTGAACGTTCACGTTTAATTAAATCAACTTGTTCCATGCGCTTTAGTAGTGGTGAAACGGTTCCAGTGTCTAATGCTAATTCGGTTACAACTTTCTTAACATTTACTGGGGACTCGGACCACAAGATAGTAAGGACTAAAAATTGTGGGTAAGTGAGTTTGTATTTCTTAAAGACATTGTTTGAATAGTAGCGATTGACTTGTCTTTGAGCGTTATACAAACTAAAGCAAAGTTGCTCTTTTAAGTTAAGTTCTTCAGCCATAAAGTTCTCCTCCAGACATTCTATCCGTTTTTTTCTCTCTGTTTCGGATTTCAATCCGTCTTTGTTGTGTAACACGAGTTACGCTTTAATACTTTTTCGCACTGCATTGCTAAAATGAAGTATGATTAAAGTGTAGAAGATATCCCCTTTTTTATCAAGTCAGAAGATAATTTTAGAGATAACTACTAAAGGTCAAATTAAATATATTATTTATTTTTTACACAAACTTTTTGAGAAAACAGTAATTTTGATAGGGTACAATCGTAAAGACATGTTGAATACAATAATCACTTCTTTTCTAAGGTATGGTAAAACGACCTTTGTACATGAGTATATTAAACAATTATTAAATAATGATGAGAAATTAGCTATTCATCTTAAAGAATATGTAATTTTTAACGTTGGAAATGATCAAAAAGGGGTCAAGATAAAGGCCGTTAAATATTTCGACTAGAAGAGCGAGGGAGCGGGACAGAAATCTAATTTGAATAAAAAGATTTTGTAGTCCCGCCCCGGGAAGGATGACTAGAATTGAAAAAAGCTTGATACAAGCGCATTTTCAAATCAGTCATCTACTGCCACGATGCTAAAAAGGTCTGGGACATTACATTATGTCCCAGCCTCTTTCTCTCAAGTCGAAGACCATTATGTCCCAGCCTCGAATTTTATATGACTTTATAGTTACTGAATAGACAATTTTAAGAATATAATTTAAAGTGAGAGATGAAAGGGAGAGAAGTTTATGACGTCTAAAGATCAACGTTATTATGAAAGCCAGTATAAATTTGAAAGAAACTTTATTCGCATTCCTTTTATAATATTTGCGATGATCGTCTTACTATTAAATATATTCTATGCTGATATAAATATCATGTTAGTCCTCTTCGGCTTATTCTTTCTTTATAACGGAGGGTTATTATTCGTATCCTTCATTAAGCACTTTAAGCGGACGACGATCTTATCGTTAATATTGTTTATATTATCAGTTGCTGTCTTTGCTGCTCTAATGTACTTATATGCAGACGCAAATCATTTGTTAGATAAGAAATAATCATTAAATATAAAGCCCTTGCGCATTGATGAGAAAGGTTTAATTAATTCTAACTCATTTTCATTTATGCGCGAGGGTTTAATTAGTATCAAAATTTGAATATGAATATATAGAAGGCTACGTATTCTAAGAACGTAATTATATAGATATATTTTAAACACATTTTACTTAGCAAGGGGAGCTCCCATTTAGGATAGTGCCTTTCGAAATAAAAGAGTTGCAGTATAAAGATCCCGAGTCCTAACGGTAGTAATATAAGTAATATACTTTTAAATAAATGAAAACCTACTCGATAAAATAAGTAACCTGTTAAAAGTTGAAGTAGAAAAATAACTATAATGACGAGAATGATATTCATATTGAGTTGAAACTGCGCACTCCTTTCATAAATAAATAAAGTAACACTTGTAAAGCTACCATAAGACTCACGAATATTATCGCGTTGCCGTCTATAGCAGAGATAAACTTATAAATAATACGCATAGGTTCATTAATGAGATAAACTGAATGCAGTCGTAAGAATCTTCCTACATATATACCTAGCCCATTCAAACACATCATTACGAAAATGAACGAGCGATTAAGCCATTTATAACCTGTAAATAAGCGAACTTCTAGAAACATTACCATCAGACAATAAAGCGCTAATAGCACTCCAGATATTAAATAAGTAAAGTAGATCCATTCCTTTAAATTAAGGCCGGCGTAAAAGTTAAAGATGAATTGTTTTAAATGAATTAAATCTGTAATCATGTAGAAGGTATTGGGTACCATAGTGATAAATATTAATACGAATACTATGAAAAGTGGCCATTCTATCTTCCTTCTAGGTTGAAACAACCTCAATAAAAAGCATAGTTCAAAAGGAACGTAAGCTAAAAATAAATTGAGCGTCATAAACTGAAATATATTATCAAATAAGGAAAGTAAAAATAAAATGGTAAAAACACCGCGTGCTATATAGCGTGCTAACATAACGACCCCTTCTTTCTACTAAAGTGCGAATTAAAATCTGATGAAGTTCAAATGATACTACGTCAATAATTAATAAGCAAAACATCTATAGGAAATAACGTAGATTTATTGTGTAATGAGTGAACTATCGTTTAGAATTATAAGATAATAAAATTGTGTAGATGGGAGCATGCTGATGAAGAAGCAATTTTTCATACTCTATTTCAATATATTTCTCGTCTTCCTTGGTATAGGTTTAGTCATACCTGTCTTACCTATTTATTTGAAAGATCTGGGACTCAAAGGAAGCGATTTAGGTATATTAGTGGCAGTATTCGCTTTAGCTCAAATGATTATTTCACCTTTCGGGGGCACATTAGCTGATAAGTTAGGCAAGAAACTCATCATTTGTATCGGTTTAGCTTTATTCTCAATTTCAGAATTCTTATTTGCGATCAGTCAATCATTTCATCTGTTGATTGTTTCACGGATACTAGGAGGATGGAGCGCTGGTATGATTATGCCAGGTGTCACTGGGATGATCGCTGATATCTCTTCACCTAAGGATAAAGCTAAGAACTTTGGCTATATGTCAGCAATTATTAATTCTGGGTTCATACTTGGTCCTGGAATCGGAGGGATTCTTGCTGAATGGTCCCATCGCCTTCCATTCTATATGGCTGGAACAACTGGTGTATTAGCACTTCTCCTATCTGTAACACTCATTCGTAACCCGCAGCATCATACGCAAGCTGGTTTTACACAATATCACACTAATGGACTAAGTAAAATCAATTGGAGAATTTTTATAACGCCAGTCATAATCACGCTTATATTAGCATTCGGTTTATCTTCATTTGAAACGCTTTTCCCACTGTATACAGCAGATAAAGCGAATTACACACCATTTGATATATCTATGGCGATATCTATAGGTGGAATATTGGGCGCAGTCTTTCAAGTTCTACTGTTTGATAAATTTATGAAATATTTGAAAGAGCTTAATTTTATTATCTATGCGCTCATCTATTCTGCCATCGTATTACTTGGCCTTACTTTTGCTCATCACTACTGGACTATTATGATTATTAGCTTTATCGTTTTCATTGGTTTTGATATGATTCGTCCAGCTCTGACAAACTATTTTTCAAATATTGCAGGTAACCGTCAGGGGTTTGCAGGTGGCTTGAACTCAACATTTACGAGCATGGGTAATTTCGTCGGCCCGTTAGTGGCAGGTGTTCTTTATGATATTAATTACGACGTGCCTCTCTACATGTCAGTCTTCATCATCATGATCGGTATAGGTGTGATTTTTATTGAGAAGAGTTTACGTAAAAGGCATTCACAGAACTAGCAGAACGCATATAGAGACTTATTCACAGATAATCTGTCTGTAATCTTATTGATATGTATATTACGTTTCTTTTAAATTGCGCTCCGCTTAAGTTAGAAGTACAAATTACGTGGTAAGATATAGGAAATAAATAAGGAGACCATCGAGATGAGATGAAAAGGAATAATTTTTTATTATTATGTTTAACGTTCTTTCTATCATTCTGCTTATTATTCCTCATTTATTTGGCCACAAATCAACAAGCATTACTTAAATTTCATCAGTTTATTTACCACTGGGATAAGTTTAGCTCGTCACTTCCTTGGAGCGAAGCGGCCTTCTTATCATATTAACGCCTTCGTATTATTAAGAGAGTAAAAGCTCCTATGAAAATATTTAAGATAGTGATCAACAGTTGATAGACAGTCCAAATTTATGTAAGAACTGAAAGTGAAGACAGGCTCAAATAGCTGTCTACATCCTAAACGGATTAAATCTAAACTTGTAGAAGTTTAAGCCGCCTTGTTTGGTCGGACTATAGGAATCAATGAGCTTTAATTTTACACTTTGAAACACAATTGAGATAAGAAAAATTTCACCGGTGACCTAAGCTTAAAAACCCGTGATTTGATAAGACAGCATAAAGTAAGGGAATAACAGTAAAGTTCCAGTATAAACGTATGACAAGTTTAATAAGTATAGTGCCTTTAAGAAGTGAGAGGGAGCGGGAGAGAAATCTTTTTATTCAAATTAGATTTCTCTCCCGCTCCCTTGCTTCTTTTTTTGAATAAAATGAGCGATAGAGAAGAAGTTTTTTGATTGTTTTTGAATGAATTTGGATTAAATTGATTGATATATGTAAGCGATAACATTATAATTAAAGTGTGATGAGGAGGATGTTCTTATGATTAGTGAGAAGCGCTATGATTTAATACTGTCAAAGTTACAAAACAAAGATTTTTTAACTCTGCAAGAATTAGTTGAATATACTGGTAGTAGCGAATCTACGATACGTCGAGATCTATCAAAGCTGCAACAAATGGGGAAACTTTCACGCGTGCACGGAGGCGCCACCCTTAACCAATCGGTAGTGAAAGAACCTCATCTAGCTGAGAAAAGGTCGAAAAATTTGAAAGAGAAACAGGAGATTTGTCGTATAGCAGCCGACCTCATTGATGACAATGACTGCATCTTTATGGATGCTGGTTCAACAACACTTGAAATGATTCCTTATATCAAAGCCTCATCAGTGACAGTTGTTACTAATGGTTTAACACATGTAGAAGCGTTGCTTAAACACGGAATAAAGACAATAACGCTTGGGGGAGAAGTGAAAGCAACTACATTTGCTACTGTTGGGACTAATACGCTTGAGACGTTAAAGCATTATCGTTTTGACAAAGCTTTCGTAGGTATAAACGGTATCGATATCAAGTATGGGTTGACTACTCCAGATGAGCAGGAAGCATTAATTAAATCTTACGCCATTGAATTGAGTCGTTCGTCATATGTATTAGCTGATCATTCTAAATATCGAAATGTCTATTTCGCTCATGTGCCTATCAATGAAGGTGTTTCACTTGTAGCTTCTAAACAAGTAAGATCACTAGACGGTATAGAGTCTTTTGAAGCGTACTATCAATTCATAGGAGGTGCACTATGATCTACACAGTAACATTAAATCCCTCCATAGATTATGTGGTGTTTACTCAAAATTTTAAGGTAAAACATCTTAACCGTGCAGAAGCAACGTATAAATTTGCTGGAGGTAAGGGTATCAATGTCTCTCGTGTGCTTCGTACCTTAGATATACCCTCAACTGCTTTGGGATTCGCAGGTGGTTTTCCTGGTGATTTTATCCGTAAGACGCTCAAAGATCAAAATATTAAAGAACAATTTATAGAGGTGGGCGAGGATACGCGAATCAATATTAAGTTAAAAGCCGAGGCTGAAACTGAAATTAACGCTCCCGGGCCAACAGTCACTGAAGCGCAACTTGAACATTTATTACAGCAAATGAAAGAGACTACTAAAGAGGACATCGTCATCATAGCTGGTAGTGTTCCACGAAATTTATCACACGATGTTTATCAGCGTATTGCACGTGTGTTATCTAGCACGGGTGCAAACTTTGTCGTCGATGCTGAGAAAGGACTGATGGAACCTGTACTACGCTATCAACCTCTATTTATTAAACCTAATAAAGAAGAGTTAGAAATGATATTCGGTACTCAGATTAAGACGCAATCACAAGTGATTGAATACGGTAGAAAGTTATTAGAGCGAGGTGCTCAATCGGCTATTATTTCGCTTGGAGGAGAGGGCGCAATTTACATTGATGAACGCCAAATATTGAAAGCAGAGGTTCCTACAGGGACGGTCGTTAATACAGTAGGTGCTGGGGATAGTACTGTGGCTGGTATGGTTGCAGGTATCGTTAATGGTTTTTCTATAGAAGAAAGTTTTAAACAAGCTGTTGCCGCAGGTACTGCTACTGCTTTTAGTGAGGATTTAGCTAACAAAGATAACATTACAGAGATTAGTAAGCAAATTAGAGTTAAGGAACTATAGTTCACGAGTACGATAATCATATGACTAATATTTAAATTTAACCCTTTTCACCTGAGAATTGAAACGACATAAACATTGTTGGGAGTGAAAGATATGAGAATAACTGAGTTGTTAACTAGAGAAACTATAGCTATGGAATTAACGAGTTCAGATAAAGAGAGCGTGATTGATGAGCTCACAAATCAATTGGATCGAGCTGGGAAACTAAGTGATAAAGAAGCTTTTAAGACAGCAATCTTTGACAGAGAGGCACAAAGTTCTACTGGTATCGGTGAAGGTATCGCTATACCGCATGCTAAAGTTGAAGCAGTCAAAGCGCCAGCAATCGCTTTTGGTAAATCGCAGCAGGGTGTCGATTATCAGAGTCTTGATATGCAACCAGCGCACCTCTTCTTTATGATTGCTGCGCCAGAAGGTGGAGCACAAACTCATTTAGATGCTTTAGCTAAGTTATCTAGTATCTTAATGGATGATCAAGTTCGTGCTGATTTACTTGCAGCGTCAACGTCTGAAGAAGTCTTAAATATTATAAACAAAGCTGATGATGAAGCGGCAGAGGAAGACAGTCGTGATCGTCACGAAGGTGAGGTGGAGTCAGTTTCCTCAACCGAAGAGAGACCGTACATTTTAGCGGTCACAGCTTGTCCTACAGGGATTGCACATACCTACATGGCACGGGACGCTTTGAAGAAACAAGCACATAATATGGGCGTTGATATTAAAATCGAAACTAATGGCTCAGGGGGAGTTAAGAATCGTCTCACACAAGAGGATATAGATAGAGCAACTGGAATTATCGTTGCTGCCGATGTACACGTAGAAACAGACCGATTTGATGGCAAGAATGTAGTCGAGGTGCCTGTAGCTGATGGCATTAAACGCCCCGAAGAACTCATTAATATAGCACAAGATACGACACGTAAACCATTTATCTCACGCGGTGACAGCAATCGTTCTAAGACGCCTTTAAATGAGAAGCAAGGCGTAGGGAAAGCTATTTATAAACACTTAATGAATGGTGTCTCTAACATGTTACCACTTGTTATTGCTGGTGGTATCCTGATGGCAGTCGTATTCCTCATAGGCCCTAATTCTTTTGAGCCTAAAAGTAAGGAGTACCTCCCTTTTGCTGAACAATTATGGAATATAGGTAATCATAGTGCCTTTAATTTAATCATACCTATATTAGCAGGATTTATCGCTCGTAGTATCGCTGACAAGCCAGGGTTTGCTGCTGGATTAGTTGGTGGTATGCTTGCCTTTTCAGGAGATTCGGGCTTTATTGGTGGTATCATTGCTGGGTTCCTAGCAGGGTATCTAACTCAAGGAATTAAGGCATTATTTAGTCGCTTACCGCAAGCGCTTGAAGGTTTGAAACCAACGTTAATTTATCCGATATTATCGGTGACGATCACGGGATTGTTGATGATTTACGTTATCAATCCACCCGCTTCATGGTTAAACCACTTATTGAATCACGGGTTAAATAGTCTATCCGGCGCTAATATCATGTTGCTCGGGTTAATCATTGGTGCGATGATGGCTATCGATATGGGCGGTCCCTTCAATAAAGCCGCATACGTATTCTCTACAGCAGCGTTGACGCAAGGTAATACGGCACCCATCACTGCAGCAATGATCGGCGGTATGATTCCTCCAATTGCGATTGCAACAGCGATGTTAATCTTCCGTAAGAAATTCACTAAAGAACAACGTGGATCTATCGTACCAAATTATGTCATGGGGTTATCATTTATTACTGAAGGAGCGATTCCGTTTGCGGCAGCTGATCCGATTCGTGTCATTCCTGCAATGATGATCGGTTCTGGTATCGGTGGCGCTATCGCGTTAAGTCTTGGATCAGCGATTCATGCCCCACATGGAGGTATATTTGTTATCGTTGGTACTGATTATAGTCACGTATTACAGACATTAATCGCTATTGGAGTGGGTGCTTTAGTTGGAGCGATCATCTACGGTTTAATCAAACCGAAATTATCGTCGGAAGAAATCCAAGCCTCTCAAACTATGGATGAGTGAAGAAGATAAATGTATTGAACGTGGCGTGTTAAGCTCGTTTGCAGTATTCATTTGCAGTATTCAATAGATAACTAAAGGCGAGGTCGGGACAAAAGTGTTTAGGATTTGAGCAGGGGGCCCCAACAAAGAGAAACTGGTAAACCAGTTTCCACAAGCTATGCAAGTTGGGGTGGGGCCCCAACACAAAGAAACTGGTAAACCAGTTTCTACAAGCACTGCGAGTTGGGGCGGCCCTATAAAAGCGAAGCTTGAGGCTGGGACATAATGTAATGTCTCAGCTTCTTTCAGCGTCTTGGCAGTAGATGACTGATTTGAAAATGCGCTTGTATCAAGCTTTTTTCAATTCTAGTCATCCTTGCCGGGGCGGGACTACGAAATCTTTTTATTCAAATCAGATTTCTGTCCCGCTCCCTCTTTCAGCATCTTGGCAGTAGATGACTGATTTGAAAATGCGCTTGTATCAAGCTTTTTTTCAATTCTAGTCATCCTTGCCGGGGCGGGACTACGAAATCTTTTTATTCAAATTAGATTTCTGTCCCGCTCCCGAACCGTGAGAGTGAGTGTCTGTCGACAATCCTGCTTGTGGGACGCCGTCCATCGGTTTCCCAGAGTACAGTAACTTTAGGTCTCAACCTCGTCTTTTTCTATAAGCTAGTTTACATAAGTGACAACTTTGGAGTTGTACTACATTTAACAAGTATAGTTAGCATGGAATTGAGCTTGTGTGAGGACGCTTCCTTTCTCTAATTGAGACCAGAATGGCAGCTTTATTTGTAAATAGACTCCAATGTATGGACGCCCGACAACCATAGCTCAACTCGTGGGCTTTACTACATATGTGAACTTCAATTAGCTGCTGTACATAAACCAATATGTTATGTGAATCCACTCGTCTAGTTATATCTCAGCCTCTCAGAACATATTTTACTTGATGTAATTATTTTTTATTTTCTCGCCCAATTTTTTTATGTTCTCTTCTTCTTTCTAGTTGTCAAAAAGGTGCGTAGTACGTGATGTTATTGTAAAATGAAAATACCACTATAAATATAAAGAAGGGTGAATAATGGAATATGTCATTACCAACGGTAGACTTTATACTGAAGAGCACGTGCTCCCAAAAGGTTATATAAAGGTTAAAAATGGCCAAATCACTGCAATTGAAGAAGGAGATTACGAGGGTCAATTAGAAACAATTGATGCTCAGGGTCATCACATTATACCGGGTTTTATAGATATTCATATTCACGGGGGGTACGGTGAAGATGTGATGGATGCTTCTGAGGAAGGTCTTAAACACCTAGCCAAGAACCTTCTATCTGAGGGAACCACTAGTTTTCTCGCTACTACGATGACTCAATCTGATGAGAATGTTGAACAAGCACTGCGTACAATCGCCCGATATAAAGATAAACAGAACCGCACAGAAGGAGCGGAAATACTAGGGATACATTTAGAGGGTCCATTTATTTCTGAACACAAGGTGGGAGCACAGAATCCAGCTTTCGTTCAGCGACCTTCAGTGAAGAAAGTTCAACATTTTCAAGACGTAGCAAATCAACTCATTAAAATAATTACCTTTGCTCCAGAAGTAGAGGGGGCGCTAGAAACTGTAGAAGCTTTACACGAAGAGATCATCTTCTCGATGGGGCACACTGCAGCGACATTTGAAGAAGCGAATCAAGCAGTTGAGTATGGGGCACAACATATTACACATCTCTATAATGCGGCTACGTCTTTCGAACATCGTAATCCAGGAGTATTCGGTGCGGCTTGGACGAATGAACGCCTAGCCACAGAAATTATTGTAGACGGTGTTCACTCTCATCCAGCAGCGGTAGCTATTGCGTACAAACAAAAAGGAAATCAACGTTTCTATCTCATTACTGACGCGATGAGAGCGAAAGGTATGCCAGAAGGAGCATACGATTTAGGAGGGCAAACAGTTCACGTTAAAGGATCTGAAGCTCGACTCGCTACTGGTTCTTTAGCAGGAAGTATTTTACGGATGAATGAGGGGCTAGAGAACCTCAAACAGTATACTGGTGCTTCCCTAGAGGAATTATGGCGTGTGACTAGTCTAAACCAAGCTCAAGCATTAGGTGTTTCTGATCAAAAGGGGAGTTTAAAGGTAGGTAAGGATGCTGATTTGGTCATACTAGATCATAGTAGTCAGGTGATGACTACTATTAAAGGCGGCAAACCATACCGATTTGATTAAAGGTAATAGGTTTTTACAACGACGATCTAAATGACTCGGATAAGTTATAAATATGTTGTTTGAAAGAATATGACCTTAGTTGTTTTGTCCGAACCTTTACAGTGTGCTATTATAGATACAATACGTCTTTTTTAGGGAGGTGCCATAATGGGAAGGATTTAATGAAATCTAATTTAAGAAGCAGAAAGAATGCGCGAATCACACAAGTGTCCCGTTGTGGCATTGATAATAATTGGAGGTGAATCCCTAAATAAGGGGAACTAATTGGAAACATCGACCATAATAAGTTTAGTAGTATTTATTATTTTGATTGCATTAACCACAGTCTTTGTGGGGTCAGAATTTGCGTTAGTAAAGGTGAGATCAAGTCGAATTGAACAGCTTGCAGCTGAAGGGAATGGAAGTGCGAAAGTTGTAAGGAAGATGATTCACAACCTCGATTACTATCTTTCAGCATGTCAACTCGGTATAACTGTGACCTCACTCGGTTTAGGTTGGTTAGGGGAACCTACGTTTAAGAAAATTCTTAGCCCCCTATTCAATCTTTTTCCAATGCCAGAGCCAGTACAAACTACTTTAGCTTTCGTCATCGCTTTTATACTGGTAACTTATTTACATGTTGTGCTGGGGGAATTAGCGCCTAAGTCTATTGCTATTCAACATACCGAAAAGCTAGCGTTAGTTTATTCTAGACCACTTTACTATTTTGGCATGATAATGAAACCACTCATCTGGTTAATGAATGGTTCAGCACGTCTCATCATTCGAATGCTAGGTGTTGATCCTGATGCAGATAATGATGCGATGTCTGAAGAAGAAATCAAAATTATAATTAATAATAGTTACAACGGCGGTGAAATTAATCAAACTGAGTTAGCATACATGCAGAATATCTTCTCATTTGATGAACGTCACGCTAAAGATATTATGGTTCCACGTACACAAGTGACGACGTTGAACGAACCTTTTAACGTTGACGAGTTGCTTGAGACGATTAAAGCCCATCAATTCACTCGTTATCCTATCACAGAAGATGGAGATAAAGACCACGTCAAAGGGTTCATTAATGTTAAAGAATTCCTTACTGAATATGCCTCAGGTGAAGCCATTAAGATCAGTAATTACATTCACGAATTACCTATGATATCGGAAACGACGCGTATCAGCGATGCTTTGATTCGCATGCAGCGAGAGCATGTGCACATGAGCTTAATTATTGATGAATACGGTGGTACTGCTGGTATCTTAACTATGGAAGATATTCTTGAAGAAATCGTCGGTGAAATTCGTGATGAGTTCGATAGCGATGAGGTTAATGATATAGTGAAGAGAAATGAAGAAACATACCAGATTAATGGCCGCGTATTACTAGATGATATACATGATCAATTTGGTATAGAATTCGAAGATTCTGAAGATATTGATACAATCGGTGGCTGGTTACAAGCGCATAACACTAACCTTCAGCAGAATGACTATGTGGATACGATATTTGATCGATGGATTATTTCAGAAATTGATAACCACCAAATTATAAGTGTTATTTTAAAATATGAATATAATGCTACGCGTTATACGGCAGAAGATGATGAAGTAGAAGAAGATAATTAACATAGTGTTGAATCATTAAAATATAGTAGAATAAAAGAGGTTTGGACTAAAGCGATTAAGATTTGGGCCGGGGGCCCCAACAAAGAGGGAGCGGGACAGAAATCTAATTTGAATAAAAAGATTTCGTAGTCCCGCCCCGGCAAGGATGACTAGAATTGAAAAAAGCTTGATACAAGCGCATTTTCAAATCAGTCATCTACTGCCGAGATGTTGAAGAGGCTGGGATTTCTGTCCCGCTCCCTTCAAACATTGTCAGTTGGGGCAGTGCCAGTCGAAGACCGAGGCTGAGACGGCACCCTAGGAAAGCGACCCAATAATACGAAGTATAGGATAAAAAGAAGCACTCAGATGAAATGAATTAAATCATCTGAGTGCTATTTTTTTCTGGGATTTCTGTCCCAGACTCATTTCCCGAATAACTATTTAACAATTAATCTCGGGTTAAGTATTGTAGGTAATTATTTGTTTCCACGTAACTTACCAACGATAAATGAAACAATTAATACTAATACAATTGTACCAATTAACGCTGGGATAATGTGAATGTTACCTGGATGTGGTCCGAAATTCTCAGCACCAAATAATTTGAATATCCATTGGCCTAAGAAAGAACCTATGATACCAGCGATAATGTTACCGATGATACCACCAGGAATGTCTTTACCAACGATAAGACCGGCTAACCAGCCGATGAGACCACCGACGATTAACATAACGATAAAACTCATATCTTTTAACCTCCTAACTATCTTGGTTGCTGGTACATTATACCCATCTTGTTTTGATGTTAATCATTTTTAATAAAAAATAATTTCGTCCGTAAAATAAACATTATAAAAATCAGATGGGTAATTAAAAAGATATACCACAAAGGTGTGAGTATAGTCATAGTTGTAAAGGAGAGTATAATGATTATTTCTCCCACAGTGACAGGGTAAGATAGTTTGTGAATAGGTTTAACTTTATTGCGATCCTTTTGTTTAAATGTGCTCACAAAAAGGATGATCGCTCCTATGAGAAATATCGCCGGTGCGAGATATGGTGTCGACATATAATAAGATTCATTACTTATGTTAAAGGTTAGTATAGTTGATAAACTCAATATGTAGGTTAAAACGATAGCGCTGTATTTTTGATTTGAACATCGTACGCTACCGTTATGGTGTTCAACTATCAATTGAAGACCGGTCCAAAGAATTAACATGATGACACTATAAATACTAATATAGTCATATTTCTGTATTATAATTAAATTAATTATGCTTGTTATAGTCATCGCAGTGAGCATAGTAGTGAAATGAAAGTGCTTGAAGTTTCTTTGATAAAGCCCAAGCACCACGATGATAGTGACTGCAACTATGTCGACAATGATTGGTATCAGCATGCTGTTCTCCTAACTTAGATACTTTATTGCAACATTATATCAATTAACATACATTTATTCATTTATAAACGTCCATATAATGAGGGAGATTTTTAAATAAGCATTAGACATTCAATACTGAACATACTCAATTAAACGCCCTTAGTGTTACTCCATAATAAGGTGTGTAGTTGTGGAAGGACGTAAACATCGTTCATCTCTGAACTTTCGATTACCCGTTCGACAAGATCTTCGTAGAGGGAAAGTAGTTTCGTAGTATGATCTGCTACTTGTTCTCCTTCGAGATAAGGGTTACCGACTTGTAAATAGAATGGGATAGTTGGATAACGTTTGTGTATCATTTCTGCAAATTTAAAGTCTTCTTCTTCAAAGATAACAACCTTTAAATTGATGGTGTCATGTATGCATTGTGAGATGACGTCATCGAGTATAGGAAGATTCGGTTTCATCATAGAGCTAGGAGGCTTTGGACTGATAGTTAAATCATCGATCTGCCTCATCCAAGGCTGGAATTGACTTCCCTGAGTTTCAAGTGCTGTATAGATTCCGTTCTCTTGAAAGATGTCAACTAAGCCTTGAATGCCCTTAATTAAAGCAGGGTTACCTCCACTGATCGTTACGTGATTAAATCTGTTACCTCCAACTTCACAGAGTTCTGCGTATACTTCTTCAGCGGTCATCATCTTTATTTCATCTTTAGCACTTCCATCCCAAGTAAAGCTAGAATCGCACCAGTCGCAACGATAATCGCAACCTGCTGTGCGGACGAACATCGTCTTTCGTCCTATTACTTTGCCTTCCCCTTGAATAGTAGGGCCAAATATTTCTAGAACTGGTATTTTAGCCATTTCTAAACTCCTCTGGTCTATATTTTACGTAACTCGTAGGTGTTTCTCTAACGAATACTTGAGCGCATTTCGGGTGATTGTCACGCTGTTTGAGATGATCTTGTACTATTTCATATATCGTTCTAGCTACCATTTCTGTAGAAGGACTCACATCTCTAAATGCAGGAAGCTCATTTAATAGTTGGTGGTCAAATTGACCGTGTACGAGTTGCTTTAACTCACTGAAATTCACAAGGAACCCATTCTGATCTAGGCTATCTCCAACTATGGTTAAATTGACAAAGTAGGTATGTCCATGGGTACGCATACATTTACCAGCGTCTTCGCTAGGAATGTAATGTGCGGCTGAAAAGTTGAAGTCCTTGTTTAATTCATAAGCAAAGTGATGATTTATTGAGGGATACATCTGTTGGAACAATTCAATCCACTCCTTTTTCTTCTAAATAAGATTTAAGTCCACGTTGACGGAGTTTGCAAGCTGGGCACTCTCCGCATCCTTGACCGATAACCCCGTTATAACAAGTTAATGTGTTATAACGTATGTAATCGAGTACACCTAACTGATCGCTAAGTGCCCACGTTTCCTTTTTATCTAGCCACATCAACGGCGTATGAATGACGAAGTCTTTATCCATTGACAGGCTAAGCGTGACGTTCATGGACTTAATAAAGTTATCGCGACAGTCTGGATAACCTGAGAAATCTGTTTCACACACACCAGTAATTATGTGTTTAGCATTTAATTGATACGCTAAGGCTCCTGCGAATGAAAGAAAGAGTAAATTTCGAGCAGGAACAAAGGTATTAGGCACGCTTTCCTCTGTTTGTTCAATCTCCATCTCAGGTTGAGTTAAAGCATTAGGAGTAAGTTGGGAAAGGAGGGACATGTCTAACACGTGATGTTTGAGCTCTTGTTCTTTTGCAATAGACTCAGCTACTTCAACTTCACGATGATGTCGTTGACCATATTTAAAGGTTACTAGCTCGACGTCATTAAAATGTTCACGTGCCCAAAATAAACAAGTTGTACTGTCTTGTCCGCCGCTAAAAACGACGATGGCTTTATTATTGTTTAAATGTTGGTTGTTCATATATCAATTTCGCGCTCCTTCAAAAGATTCCTTATCATTCTTACATAAAAAAGGGCGGGTCAGAAATCTTCTTAAATGATTTCATGTTCCCGCCCACGGTTAAGGTGACTGACTACCAAGAAGTTCAATGCTAGCACTTCATGCTTCAGTCAGCTATTACCCTCAAAATACTCGGTAAACGTTACTCTAGCTGTTTGGTTTAAGGGTCTAGTTTTTTATAGAGGGTTTGAAGCTAGGAACCTCTGTATTAAATTTTTTTCAAAAGTATAGACTTAAAATGCGTACTCTAGCGTCGATCATTTTTGTCATCATGCAAAATATACGTTCACAAGAATAATATATTTATATTGTAAAATCAAGCAAGAATTTGTGATAATGAAGTTGAAAAGCATATTAAATAATGAGAGAAGGCTAGATGATGCTCGTAGTTATTGACAATCAGGATTCTTTCACTTATAACCTAGTTGATTTATTAGCTTGCAATACTCACGATTCAATACGGGTCGTTAATGTTGCTCGTGTATCAGTTCCACATCTTAAGTCATTAAATCCTGAGGCAATCGTTATTTCTCCAGGGCCAGGCCGCCCTGAAGATTATCCAATTCTATTTGAAGTGATTGAACAATTTGAACACATAATACCTATTTTAGGTGTTTGTTTAGGTTTTCAACTAATTGTTCAGTATTATGGAGGTCACATTATACATAGTTATAGACCAGTTCACGGTCATACTACTTCTTTAAAACACGATGGCTCGGGCTTATTTAATAATTTGCCCCAAGATTTTTCTGTTATGCGTTATCATTCCTTGATGATCGACTTAGATTGTTTACCTCACGTACTTAGAGTCACAGCGTATAATGAAGAAAATGTAGCGATGGCGATTAATCATCGAGAGTTACCCATTTTCGGCGTGCAATATCATCCAGAATCTATATTAAGCGAGTTCGGGGCTGAACAAGTAAAGTTATTTTTAGCTCGAGTAGGTGAGAGTCATGCAGATCCAGTTTAATTACCGATATTATTTAAATTCTGAGGAATATGAGGTGTATCATTTAGAGTTACAAGAGTACAAGGCAAAGCAGGTAGCTAGAAATTTAGATGAGGTAGAAGAAGTGGTTCACTTTGCTCAATATATGCAAGAGCGGGGTAATTATGTGGCGCTGTACTTGTCCTATGAAGCGGCAAAAGCGTTTAATCACACGATGGCAGTTGTGATTCCTAAGCGAGATAGCAATTGCTTCGCAGTGGCATACGTTTTTGCAAAAGCCCTAAATGTGAACACAGGAGTTGAAATAAGTGAATTTAAACCTCAACAACAGTTTACTTTTGAACTAAAGGACGAGACGTTAGTTGAACATATTAAAGAAATACAGCGCGCTATTAAAGAAGGAAATACATATCAAGTGAATTACACTACGCGTTTAACAGATCGAATTAGACAACCTATCTCTACATTATTTTCAAAATTGATACACAGAGGGCACGGTAATTATGCAGCTTTGTTTGATACTGAGGAAGTACAAGTAGCATCTTTTTCGCCGGAGCTTTTTTTTCAATATGGCACATATAATGATCAACCTAAATCGATAGTAAGCAAACCGATGAAAGGGACTAGACCACGCTTAGATGATGCAGAGGCGGATCGATTAAATTATATGGAACTAAGTTCATCTTCTAAGGATCGAGCTGAGAACGTCATGATCGTTGATTTATTACGGAATGATATTTCGCGTATTTCTCAAACGGGCAGCGTTCAAGTCTATAATTTATTTAATGTGGAAAGGTATGAGACAGTTTATCAGATGACATCTATGGTTACTGGTCGTGTACAGGATGGAATAGGACTCATTGATGTTCTTAAAGCGCTCTTTCCGTGTGGTTCTATTACGGGTGCACCTAAGCACAACACTATGCAATATATTTCGAAATTAGAGCGAACACCGAGACATATATACTGTGGTACACTAGGGTTGTTACTGCCGAGTGGGAACAGTATCTTCAACGTGCCGATACGTACCGTAGAATACATTGATAATGAAGCTATTTATGGTGTGGGCGCTGGTATTACTATAGATTCTGACCCGAAGGCTGAAGTTCAAGAATTTAAAGATAAAATGAAGATACTGGAGTATTTATGATGGATTTGTTTGAAACAATGAGACTAGAAAATGGTGAAATAAAACGAGAAACGTATCATGAACGACGGTTGACTCAGTCGTGTGATACATTAAACTTTCCTTTCAAGCCGTCGCAATGGAGAAAAGAGTTAAGTGCAGTAAAGAAACGCTATCATCAAGGTGTGTATAGAGTTAAGACGATAGTTACATCGACTGGCGCTATTCAGATTGAAATAGCCCATCTGCCACATAGGTCTTACTTCACATCTAAGTTTCAACCTTTGCCTAAGTCAATTCCTAGTTTTCTACTAACTAATAAAACGACAGAACGCGCTCATTTATCACACGACCACTCTACAGATGTCGTACTCTTATACGCGAAGTGCGGGAAAGTATTAGAATTCGATATTGGTAACCTCATCGTTGAAGAGAATAACCACTGGTACACGCCATCTATTGCTGAAGATATGTTATCTGGTTGTATGAGACAAGCGCTTCTCGATCAAGGTAAAGTAAAGGTTAAAGATTATCAGGTTGAGGAATTAAAGGAGAAAATCAAAGAAAAATCAGTCAATATTTATCTAATGAATAGTCTACGAGAGGTTGTCGAAGTGAAATTTCATCTATAAAATGAAAGAAGTATGATGGCGGCTTGATTCAGTGACAATGAGGCGCAACTATCATAACGATGATGTAGAGGTGCCAAATCAGACCGTTAAATATGTAGGTGAAGGTTTAAATTTGCTTTATCAATAATGTACAAAGAGGTGGGTTAAATGAAAATATATAGTCAGGGAGATCAAGCTATCGTTGTTTCTATTGAGAAAGAAGTTTCGAAAGACTTAACTGGAGATTTACTTGCTTTAAGAAGCTATCTCGTCGCTCAAAGCTATCCGTTTATTACTGAAATTGTACCTACTGAATCTGACATGATGATCTGTTACGACGCTCGAGACATGATTAAACATCATCAGATTGCTTCGCCTTATCTCTATATGAAAGAACTAATTGAATCCATTCAACTTGAAATTAAATATGAGCGCAATGATGAACAGTTGACACAAGTGCCAGTCATTTATGGCGGTCAATATGGCCCTGATTTAGATAGATTAGCAGAATATCATCAGTTGGATAACTCATCCTTTATCACTATACATACGGCACCTAACTATTTCGTATCTATGATGGGATACTCACCTGGGTTCCCTTACTTAACCGGGATGGATGAACGTTTGTTTGTTAACCACACAGGCGAAGAGAAGACGTTTATACCAGCTGGTTCTGTAATTATTGAAGGTAAGAAGACAGGCATAACTACAACGGATAGCTATGGTGACTGGTTGGTCATCGGTTACACACCTATAGAGTTATTTAATCCACACAAAAAAGATTTCGCGTTATTTAAATTAGGGGATAACGTAAAGCTTAAACCTATAAGTGAGAATGATATTGATTTAGGAGGCTTCAAACCATGTCAATCATAATAGAAGATGCTGGCTTATTCTCAAGCTTTCAAGATTTAGGAAGACATGGTCATGAACATGAGGGCGTTATTCCTGGCGGTGCAATGGATACGCTAGCACATGAAATTGCGAATCGCTTAGTCGCGAATGATAAAGAAGAGGCAACGCTCGAAATGACCAATAGAATGGCACGTATAAGATTTACAGAACCGACACTGATAGCGATTTGTGGAGGAAGCTTTAAAGCTGAAACACAAAGGATGACAGTCTATCCTAACAAACTTCATCTCATGGAAAAGGGTGATGTATTAGACTTTACCGATACACGTAATGTCTCACGTCTCTATCTAGCGATCGGTGGCGGTTACGAGCTAGAAGATTGGTTACACTCTACAGCTACAGATTTCAAATCTAAGGTGGGTGGTTTCAAAGGACGTCAGTTAAGAAAAGGTGATGAGGTTAATATGAAGCGTAATTATACTGAGCGTCACCGTAAGTTATTTGAAAATTTAGCTACCACGCATCAAGCCTCATGGGGAGTGGATGGTTATGCACTGTCATTCAACTACATGTCTGATGTCTTTCATGTAGTATTGAACAAAGGCGCGGAAGATTTCGAATCAGAAATGCTTAGTCGCTTCACGGCTGGTGACTACAAAGTTACAAGTAAAGCGAATCGCATTGGTATGTTAGTAGAAGGTGAAGCAATTAAAGCGTTCTATGAGGACATGCCGGCCCATCAATCTGTTAAACGAGGGACTATTCAAATTAAGAGAGATGGCACACCTATTATCTTGCTCAATGATCATTTCACTTTAGGAAGCTATCCGCAAATCGGCACAATTGCGAGCTATCACTTATCTAAATTGGCGCAAAAACATCAAGGTACGAGGCTCAAATTTCAGTATATCGATGTACAAACCGCTGAAGCTAATTTAATGAAATATAGTCATTGGCTTAATCAATTGTTTCATGGTATTGAATATCGCATGCAGTTAGAAATGATGAAGTCGTAAAGATCATTCATTACCTGATCATACAAAATTGTTGTTTTGATAGTTAGGCCTTAAGTCTGATGGTTTAAATTGTAAAGAAGCGTATAATGCTTCAACAGTTACAATTAGGGACTATAACAAAGCAGAGGGGAGCGGGACAGAAATCTAATTTGAATAAAAGATTTCGTAGTCCCGCCCCGGCAAGGATGACTAGAATTGAAAAAAGCTTGATACAAGCGCGTTTTCAAATCAGTCATCTACTGCCAAGATGCTGAAAGAGGGAGCGGGACAGAAATCTAGTTTGACTAAAAAGATTTCGTAGTCCCGCCCCGGCAAGGATGACTAGAATTGAAAAAAGCTTGATACAAGCGCATTTTCAAATCAGTCATCTACTGCCAAGATGCTGAAAGAGGCTGAAACATTACATTCTGTCCCGCTCCCTTGCTTAGTGTTGAAAGTGTCTTTCCGCTTGATATTTACTATAAATTACTATATATTAGTAAACTGAACTAACTCATTATTTTGATAAAATAGGACTTCTCTACTTTAAAAATTTTTAAAAATTGTAAAAGAAAGATAGATAAGTAAAAATTAGTGAATGTAAAAGTAATATTACTGATTATACTCAATGGTAATTATTGCTGATAAATGAGAGGGTTTAAGGTTGTTTCTGAACACGCGATAACCAGTTAGTATGAGGTGTATCGGAGGTTTAGAAATGGCTAAATGAAATTATATGAGGTTAGATTAAATTTGCTCAATCTGATTTAATCTAGCGATCTAAATAATCGGGGGAACAAGTATGGGCCAGCACAAAAAGAAATTATCTCTTTTTGCGTTTTTTCTATTAACTGTATTAACAATTACATTAAAAACGTATTTCTCATATTATGTTGACTTTTCTTTAGGTGTCAAAGGATTAGTACAAAACTTAATATTGTTGATGAACCCATATAGTTTAGTCGCTTTAATATTAAGTATCTTCTTATTATTTAAAGGTAAAAAAGCGTATTGGTTTATTTTTATAGGTGGTTTCTTGTTAACCTTCCTGCTATATTCTAACGTCGTATACTTCAGATTCTTTTCTGATTTCTTGACGTTTAGCACGTTGAACCAAGTGGGGAATGTTGATTCAATGGGAGGCGCTGTAGGAGCCTCATTTAAGTGGTATGACTTTGTTTACTTTATTGATATTATCGTATACCTTTTTATTTTAATATTTAAACATAAATGGTTAGATAAACGGGCATTTAGTAAAAAGTTCGTACCAGTTGTCATGGCAGCTGCTGTTGCTTTATTCTTCTTAAACTTAGCATTTGCAGAGTCAAATCGCCCTGAATTGTTAACTCGTACATTCGATCACAAGTACCTTGTAAAGTATTTAGGGCCGTATAACTTCACAGTATACGATGGAGTTAAGACAATTCAGAACAACCAGCAAAAAGCATTGGCTAACGAAGACGATTTAACCAAGGTTCTCAATTACACTAAACAAAAGCGAACAAAACCTAATCCAGAATATTATGGAATAGCGAAAAAGAAAAATATAATCAAGATCCATTTGGAAAGCTTCCAAACTTTCTTAGTTAATAAGAAAGTGAATGGTCAAGAAGTCACACCATTTATTAATAAATTGTCTAGTGGTAATGATGATTTTAGATATTATCCAAATTTCTTCCATCAAACAGGTCAAGGTAAGACATCTGATTCAGAATTCACGATGGACAACAGTTTATATGGTCTAGCACAGGGTTCTGCATACTCTTTAAAAGGGGATAATACTTATCAATCTCTACCAGCTATCTTGCATCAACAACAAGGTTACACTACGAGTGTGATGCATGGTGACTACAAAACATTCTGGAACCGAGACCAAATTTACAAACACTTTGGTATCGATAAATTCTATGACGCAACTTATTATGATATGTCTGAGGATAATTTAGAGAACCTAGGTCTTAAAGACAAGCCATTCTTTAAAGAATCAGCGAACTACATCTCTAAAGAAAAACAACCGTTCTATACGCACTTAATAACGTTGACGAACCACTATCCGTTCACGTTGAAAGAGAAGGATGCCTCAATTCCTAAACCTGATACAGGTGATTCTACGGTTGATGGTTATATACAAACAGCACATTACTTAGATCAGTCACTCGAACAGTTTATTAACGATCTGAAGAAAAAAGGCGTTTATAAGAACTCTGTTATTATGATTTATGGGGACCATTACGGTATTTCTGAAAACCATAATAATGCTATGGAGAAACTTTTAGGAGAAAAGATAACTCCAGCGAAATTCACTGACTTGAACCGTACTGGTTTCTGGTTGAAGATTCCAGGTAAGAAAGGAACTGTCGATCATACGTATGCAGGACAACAAGATGTAATGCCAACATTACTCCACCTATTAGGTATTAAATCAAACAACTACCTCATGATGGGTACAGATTTATTATCTAAAGACCACAATGATACAGTGCCATTTAGAAACGGCGATTTCGTAACGAAAGATTATAAATACGTGAATGGTCGTATCTACTCCAACAAGGATAATCAACCTGTAACTAAGAAACCAAAAGACTTTGAAAGACGTAAGCAACAAACAGTTAAAGATCTTGAAATGAGTGATAATGTACTCAACGGTGATCTATTCAGATTCTACAAGAATCCAGACTTCAAAAAAGTTAAGCCTTCTGATTATAACTACAAATCAGGACCAAAAGGCGAAGAGAAAAAGAAATAGGTTGCTTAAAAATTGATAGAGGTCGGGACAACGAAATCTTGCTGTTGGTCCGCCGTTAATCGATTTCCGAGAGCACAGAATCTTTATGTCTCAACCTCTATAACTTATTACTATTTCAATCTACAAATATATTCTTAAAATTTTAGCCAGCACTTTTTAGTCATGCTAGCCTGAAGTATTTTCTAGGCTTAAGACTAAGTGCTGGCTTCTTTATTATTTATATTGAATATCAAGACAAGTAGTAAAGAGTACAACAAACAGCTAAATGAGCTCGTAGTTATCTCTCGCAGAAGAATTAGAAATCTCCGAAGTCACCGAAATCTCCTACATCACCCAGGTCACCAAAACCTCCGCCGAAAGTGTCATCATTATCGCTGTTACTTGCCACGTTCTCACTATCGTCGCTACCATGACCCCCACTGTCATGGTCATCGTGGTCATGGTCATCATGGTCGTGGTCATCATGATCGTCATGGTCATCATCATCGTGACTATCATGGTCATCGTCCTCGCTAGCATGTGCTAAGTTTTCAGCTAGAGGAGCGCCCACGCTAAATGCAGTACTCATGAGCATGGTAAACATCAGCATTGTCATCATATTATTACTGTTAATTAAATTGTGTTCTCTTGCATATTCAAATCGTTCACGGCGTTCCTGATCACTGTAACCTTTGGCTTTCATACGCTGGTCTGCTTCATTAGCATCAATATGCTCCCAACGTTCTCTGTTAAATTGCTCTGCCTCTTTTCTTTTGTGCCGTTGATAGATGAGAAAGACAATCGCTATGATTAATAGAACGATAAGCAATAGGATTAATGTATTAGGTGACATTGTTTTTCCTCCTTTAACTTTTATAATAATCATAATAAATTTTTTAAAGCTAATAAAGCATGTAAGCCTTTGATAGAGCTTTATATATTACTATATTATAAAATTTAAAGTTGAAAGTAATGGGTTTGTATCATAATAATGTCAAAAGGTGTATAATGTATAGAACTGGCATTTTAATAGTGTTCAATACTGGAGTGAGATAAAGGAGATTGATTTATGGAAGCATACAAAATTGAAAATCTAAATAAGTCATATGCTGATAAAGTCATATTTGACGACTTACATTTATCTATATCTGAAGGTGAACGTATCGGTCTCGTGGGTATTAACGGCACGGGCAAAAGCTCGTTACTTAAAGTTATCGCTGGAATTGATCAAGACTTTCAAGCAGATATCTCACATCCAAACCACTACTCCATACGCTACTCTTCACAGAAACAAGTTTTTAATGAAGACGTGTCAGTATTTGAAGCTATATTAGAAACCGACACGACTATAACGCGAATCATACGCGAATACGAGCGCGCGGTTCAACGTTATTCTCAGACACAATCTGAGCGAGACTTGAATCACATGATGAAAGCTCAGGACGACATGAACACCCATGAGGCGTGGGATTATAGTGCTGAAATTAAAACGATCTTATTTAAATTAGGAATAAGTGAAACTACAAAACCTGTTAAAGATTTGTCAGGAGGTCAACAAAAACGTGTAGCGTTAGCGAAAACTCTAATAGAACAACCTGATTTATTATTGCTTGATGAACCTACTAACCACCTAGATTTTGAATCTATTAATTGGTTGATTAACTATGTCAGACAGTATCCAAACACAGTGTTATTTGTTACACATGATCGCTATTTCTTAAATGAAGTATCTACCCGAATCATTGAACTAGATCGCGGTCAATTAACAGAGTATCCGGGTAATTACGAAGATTATATAGCACAGCGTGCAGAAAATGAATTACAAGAACAAAAGCAGCAAGAAAAAGAAAAATCACTATATAAGCAAGAGTTAGCGTGGATGCGTGCTGGTGTTAAAGCTCGGACAACTAAGCAACAAGCACGAAAAGATCGTTTCGCTAAATTAGAAGAAGATGTTAAGAATCATCATCAGAAAGAAAAAGCGTCACTTAACTTAGCCTCCTCTCGCTTAGGTAAACAAGTTATCGAGCTAGAAGATGTGACTAAGCGCACGAATGATAGAGTCTTGTTTGAACATTTCACACAGATTGTTCAGAATGGTCAACACATTGGAATTGTAGGCCCTAATGGTGCGGGCAAGACGACGCTCTTAAACATATTGTGCGGAGAAGATCAGGACTACGACGGGAAAGTAACGATAGGACAGACCGTCAAGACCGCTTATTTTAAACAAACCGAGGAACGGTTAGATCGTGATATTCGTTTGATTGATTATCTGAGAGAAGAAAGTGAAGTAGCTAAAGAACAAGATGGGACATCGGTGTCAGTTACTCAATTACTTGAACGATTCTTATTTCCTAGCCATACGCATGGGAAAAAGTTATATAAGCTTTCTGGTGGCGAACAGAAACGACTTTATTTACTTAAGTTGTTAGTTCATCAACCGAATGTTCTCTTACTAGACGAACCGACGAATGATTTAGATACTGAAACATTGACTATTCTGGAGGACTACATTGCTAACTTCGGCGGAACTGTCATCACAGTTAGTCACGATCGCTATTTCCTAAATAAAGTTGCAGATGAGTATTGGTATGTACATGACGGTCGTATTGAGAGAGTGTTAGGAACCTTTGAAGATTATGAGCGTTATAAAAAAACACAGGAAGCAGAGAAGTCTCAGAAAAAGCAACACAAGCCTAAGCAGCAGAATAAGACACGTCAGCGAAAGTCTCTATCTTATAAAGAAAAAAGAGAGTATGAAATGTTACTTGAACGCATAGATGAAACAGAGCAACGGTTAACTGAAATTGATGAAGAAATGATAGAAAGCAATGCTGATTATGCTAAAGTTAAGGAATTAAATGAAGAACGCCATCGTTTATCTTCAATGTATGAGGAAGATTTAGCGCGTTGGGGCGAATTGGAAGAACTGAAAGAGCAATGAGGGGTTAAGTTTATGGAAGCAACATTAGCGCACTATTTTGGCTATCATGACTTTAGACCTGGTCAAAAGGAAATTATTACGAATGTGATTCAACACCGTAATACATTAGGTGTGTTGCCGACAGGTGGCGGTAAGTCGTTATGTTATCAAGTACCTGGTTTAATGTTATCCGGGACTACAATTGTCATCAGTCCGCTCATCTCGCTGATGAAAGATCAAGTGGATCAATTAAACGCGATGGGGATCAAAGCGCTTTATCTCAACAGTAGTATGAGTAATGCTGAACAAAAGCAAGTAGAAGATCAGTTGAAACATGATACAGTAGACTTCTTATATATTGCTCCTGAACGTTTTAATAATCCTCGATTCATGCGTTTGATCTTACAACTGACGATCCCAGTGATAGCTTTTGATGAAGCGCACTGTATCTCTAAATGGGGGCATGACTTTCGGCCGAGCTATCAGGAGGTTATCACTAAAGTATTGCAACTACCTCAAGATTTTACCATCGTAGCGTTAACTGCCACTGCAACTACTGAAGTGCAAAGAGATATCGTTAACAGACTCAATATTCATCAGCAACATATAATCAAGACGAGTCCTAAACGCGATAATCTCATCTTCAAAGTAAACCCTACTTATCAGCGTCAACAGTTTGTAGTAAAGTACTGTCGGGAGCATCGAGAACAAGCAGGTATCATTTATTGTTCTACACGAAAGCAAGTAGAAGAGCTCCACGACCTGCTAGGCGATGTAAATATAAAGAGTGCGATGTATCATGCTGGGTTATCCAATGAGGAACGAGATAAAGCTCAAAATGATTTCATCTATGATCACGTACAAGTCGTCGTTGCGACCAATGCCTTTGGGATGGGGATCGATAAGTCAAATGTACGCTTTGTTATTCATTACAATATGCCAGGCGATTTAGAATCATATTATCAAGAAGCCGGGAGAGCGGGGCGAGATGGTCTCAAGAGCGATTGTATATTGCTGTTTAGTGAACGAGATATGGGCTTACACAAATATTTTATTAACTCATCTCAAGCTGAAAGTGATTATAAAGATAAAATGGGCGAGAAATTAACTAAGATGATACACTATACCAAGACTAAAAAATGCCTTGAAGCTACGATCGTTCATTATTTTGAGCCTAATGAAAAGCTCAGCGAATGTGGTCACTGCAGTAATTGTAGCAACGATAATAAATCATATGACATGACTAAAGAAGCTATGATGATTGTCAGTTGTATTGTTCGTATGAAGCAACAAGAGAATTATAATGTAGTTATTCAAGTGCTGCGTGGTGAGCGTACGGACTATATTACGCGGTGTGAGTACAGCAAGTTATCTACACATGGTTTGATGAAGGAATATACGACAGCTGAACTCAATCACTTAATAGATGAGCTGCGTTTCAAAGGGTACCTCAATGAACAAGATGGTATTCTCATATGTGATGCGTCTGCTATTCAGTTGTTAAATGGAGATCGACAGGTGGTTACTACGCCGTTCAAACACAAGACAACGGAAACTGTCTTAATTAACACCGTAGAAGGGGTTGACCACGTATTATTCAGTAAATTAGTTAAGGTGCGTCAGCGTCTGAGCGAAAAATTAAAAATAGCACCTACCAGTGTTTTTAACGATGCCACGTTAGAAGAATTTGCGAAACGTAAACCTCAATCGAAACAAGAAATGATAGCTATTGATGGTGTCGGAAGTTATAAATTAAAGCATTATTGTCCAAAGTTTATAGAATCGATTCAAGACTATAAATCAAATGTGTGAACTTAGGGCGCCAAGGTCTATAATCTTCACATCACAACTGTTTTAGTGATGTAAGTGAATGATCTAACCATTAGCTGACTCAATTCTAACTGTAGAAGAGATGGTGGTTCTGTCCTATTCTCATGTTCAAGAGATTGGGTCAGCGTCGATACATTCGGCTACAATACAATATTGGCAGTTCAGGCAATGTTTGTCGGAGCGAAACATCGAAATCTAAGTACAAAGGAGATTTCTGTTTCGCTCCTTATTAGTTTAGAAGATGTTCTCAGGCAAGTAGGCTGAGGTAGACTAGCTGAAACTGTACGCTTACATAGTAGTTTATTTGTAGACTGCATTGAAGAGATAATTTTTTAACCTATGTTATTGTTTGAGACTTTCTTTGCAACTATGAGGCTATTAATTAAAATAATTTTTGATATTAACTTTAAATCCTTTTAAAAAGGGAATGGATATACATGAAATTATCAAATTGATTGATCAAGGGTCAATATAGAGAAATAAGGGTGATAAATTGATTGAATTCAAGAATGTGACTAAACGATACGGCGATAAGGTAGCAGTGGATGATGTGAGCTTTAATATTAAAGAAGGGGAGTTCTTTGTATTAATAGGACCATCTGGCTGTGGAAAGACGACGACACTTAAAATGATGAATCGTCTTATTCCGTTGAGTGGAGGCTATATTTATTTTAATAATAAACCGATAAGTGACTATCCTATATACGAAATGCGGTGGGATATCGGTTACGTATTACAGCAAATTGCATTGTTTCCACATATGACTGTAAGGGATAATATAGCGCAAGTCCCGCAGATGAAGAAGTGGAATGAAAGTGATATTGATGAGCGCGTTGATGACTTACTCAGTATGATCAATATGGATCCTGAGCATTTTAAATATAGGAAACCAGATGAATTATCAGGAGGGCAGCGTCAACGTATTGGCGTCATACGTGCCTTAGCAGCAGATCCTCCAGTTATCTTAATGGATGAACCCTTTAGTGCACTCGATCCTATTAGTAGAGAAAAACTACAAGAGGATTTGATTGAATTACAAGCTAAGATTAAGAAAACGATCGTCTTTGTTACACATGATATAACTGAAGCGGTCAAATTAGGGGATCGAATTTGCTTGTTAAATGAAGGGCATATCGAACAAATTGGTCGGCCACAAGAACTGATTCAACATCCAAAAAATGATTTTGTGAAACAATTTATGGGGGACCAGATTGAACAGTATGAGACAGCTAAGTTAAATCATCTAAGTCAGTACGGCAAAGAGATATCGGCCGATGTTATCGAGCAAAGGGGCCTGTCAATATTTGATAGTGAGGACACGGTAGAGCAAGTGTACGCCGCATTAGCGGAAGACGATGCGGTTGCTGTGAAAGATGAGCGTTCACATCAATATTTAGAACTATCTCGCGCAGCTATATTTAATTATCTATCACAAACCCGTGAACGAGTAGGTGAAAAGGTATGAATGAATTGTTGCAGACATTATCAGAGCGTAAAAGTCAATTGCTATCAACCATACTTGAACATATCCAAATTTCATTTATTGCTTTACTCATCGCTGCTCTGATCGGTGTGCCGTTAGGGATATTATTAACGAAGACGAAACGCTTATCTGAGATAGTGATGAATATTGCGGCTGTGTTACAAACAATACCTTCTCTTGCTTTGTTAGGACTAATGATTCCGCTTTTCGGGATCGGTAAAGTACCAGCAATCATCGCGTTAGTGGTGTATGCATTATTGCCTATCTTACGCAATACATATACTGGTATTCAGGAAGTCGATCAATCATTAGTGGAAGCGGCTAAAGGTATCGGTATGAAACCGTGGCGACGTCTTCGCAAAGTTGAATTACCTATCGCTATGCCCGTAATTATGGCAGGGATACGTACAGCAATGGTTCTCATTATTGGAACAGCAACCTTAGCTGCTTTAATTGGTGCAGGCGGGTTAGGAGATATCATTCTCTTAGGTATTGACCGAAATGATTCAGCACTCATATTAATTGGTGCTATTCCTGCAGCGCTGTTAGCTATCATCTTTGATTTGATTTTAAGATTTATGGAGAAATTGTCTTATAAGAAATTAATTATTTCTCTTTCAGCGATTGTACTGGCGCTGCTTATCGCCATTCTCGCGCCGCAGTTTGCAAGTAAAGGAGAACATATTACGATAGCTGGGAAGCTCGGTTCAGAACCATCCATTATTAATAATATGTATAAAATACTGATCGAAGAGGAGACAGACGATACTGTGGAAGTTAAAGATGGCATGGGTAAAACCTCATTTCTATTTAACGCTTTAAAATCAGATAATATCGATGGCTACTTAGAATTTACTGGGACAGTATTAGGAGAGCTTACGAAAGAAGATTTAAAATCCAAGGAAGAACCTAAAGTTTATAATCAAGCGAAACAGAGTTTACAACGAAAATATAAAATGACTATGCTAGAGCCGATGAAATATAATAATACCTATGCTTTAGCAGTCAAAAAAGATTTTGCTAAGAAGTATAATATTCAAACTATAGGAGATTTAGAAAAAGTAAAAGATAAGATTAAACCTGGCTTCACACTTGAGTTTAACGATCGTAGCGATGGTTACCCAGCTGTTAAAAAAGCCTATGATTTACACCTTAATCAAGTGAAAACGATGGAACCTAAATTACGTTACCAAGCACTAGATAAAGGAGATATTAATTTAATTGATGCGTACTCTACCGATGCGGAATTAAAGCAATATCATATGGTAGTTCTAAAAGATGATAAACATGTCTTCCCACCTTATCAAGGTGCGCCGATGTTCAAAGAGAAGTTTATCAAAGAACATCCAGAAATTAAGAAACCTTTAAATAAACTTGGTGGCAAGATTTCGGACGAAGAAATGCAAGAAATGAATTATCAGGTGACAGCTAAGAAGAAAGATCCATATGATGTAGCTAAGCATTATTTAAAGACACATCATCTTATTGACTAAACGTATCTTAAGTTGAAGGTGCTTATCTTATTGTGGCAATGGTTTATAAATTTCAGTATATTTTGCTGTTAGTTAAGAGATTAGAAAAAACTTAAACCTGTTCAGACATCGACAACGATGTAACCTTACAGTATTTGTCTTAAATAGAACTGAGCTACTAAATTCGCTATTAAATTATTTTTTGGGGAACGAGAGGCTGGGACATAAAGGTCTTTGACTAGAGAGAAAGAGGCTGGGACATAATGTAATGTCTCAACCTCTTTCGGCATCTTTGCCGGGGCGGGACTACGAAATCTTTTTATTCCAATTAGATTTCTGTCCCGCTCCCTCTTCCACATCTCGGCAGTAGATGACTGATTTGAAAACGCGCTTGTATCAAGCTTTTTTCAATTCTAGTCATCCTTGCCGGGGCGGGACTACGAAATCTTTTTATTCCAATTAGATTTCTGTCGCGCTCCCATTGGCCTTGCTCTTTTTTTATGCTCATTACGTAGAGAAAGTAGGGGGCGAATGTAATTGATATGCTAGAACCAATCTTTAGTAGTATATTCAATAGGTATACCTCTTTAAACCACATAGACAATGGTATAGCCTTATCAAAGATAAAATTTATGAAACAAAACCAAGAAAATAGTTACTTGGTAAAGTCAATGGTGGTAAAATAAAAGTAAATTTAAACAACGAGAAGTAAAATAAACATTAAAAAGTTCTAATACTCTGTAATTTTAGGTATGAGGTATACGGTTAGCTACTGAATCGTCTAGTGCTTCTTGTTTTAGTACTCTGTAATTTTAGGTATGATGTATACTATGCGGACGATTGCTAGGCTATCTGTCTGTTTTAGTACTCTGTAATTTTAGGTATGAGGTATACCTAATAACATTTTACTTTGAGCGTCGGTTAGTTTTAGTACTCTGTAATTTTAGGTATAAGGTATACTCATTAGGTATTAAAGGTATTAGCGACAGAGTTTTAGTACTCTGTAATTTTAGGTATGAGTTATACAGCAATTCTGTAATCCAAAGATTAAGAAGTGTTTTAGTACTCTGTAATTTTAAG
Source organism: Staphylococcus marylandisciuri (assembly GCF_025519785.1). Classification (GTDB taxonomy): domain Bacteria; phylum Bacillota; class Bacilli; order Staphylococcales; family Staphylococcaceae; genus Staphylococcus; species Staphylococcus marylandisciuri. The sequence continues at coordinate 61,395 of NZ_JAOPKZ010000005.1, forward strand.
TATGAGGTATACCTTGCCGTGCGCCAGCATTACCGCCTGATTGTTTTAGTACTCTGTAATTTTAGGTATGAGGTATACCAATGGACATGCACTATACCATTGGTTAAGAAAGGGTGATTTAGATATGAGTTTTAAACTATGGGAATTTGAATACAAACAAGTGGAAATGCGTTTAGACAACGGTAAAATATTAAAAGGTACAGCTTTTGACTTTGATGACAAAGAAGATAATGATAGTGGTTATGACTCTATTTCAATTAAAACAGCTGGTGGTACATTTGATATAGATGAGAATAGAATAGTTAGTATTAAAGAAATTAAGTAGTTCACTCACTCAACTTAATGGCGTTAAAAAGATCTATTTTATGACAACATTCTTCGTCGAAAAGGGGCTAAAAAGTAACACCTCATTTTTACTGTATAAATCAGTTGAATGAGGTGCTTTTCATTTGAGTTAGGGATTATGTCCCAGCTCTTTTCAGCATCTTGGCAGTAGATGACTGATTTAAAAATGCGCTTGTATCGAGCTTTTTTCAATTCTAGTCATCCTTGCCGGGGCGGGACTACGAAATCTTTTTATTCCAATTAGATTTCTGTCCCGCTCCCGTTTTTATTTAATATACCAATGTATTAAGACAAGTTAACTTGGTAAGTGTTAAAAATGATGATGACGCTATCGTACTTTTTGATATTTCAGCATTCTAGTAGAGAATTTAAAGTTAGAGTGATTGATTTTAAAATTGGAGTAGGTATATAATGGTAAATGAGTTTTGAAATTTCTGAAATTTAAAGGGGGACCTTCCGATGAAAGAACAAATTAAACAACTTTCTGCTTACCAACCTGGTTTATCACCACAGGAGTTAAAAAAGAAATATGGTATCGAAGGAAAGTTGTATAAATTAGCTTCAAACGAAAATTTATATGGACCTTCACCTGCCGTGAAAGAGGCAATTGTGAATCACTTAGATGAACTTTATTATTATCCAGAGACGGGTTCTCCTACGCTAAGAGAAACGATTAGTGCGGATTTAAATATTGATCCATCGCGTATTTTATTTGGTGCTGGTTTAGATGAAGTCATATTGATGATTTCACGTGCAGTATTAACGCCTGGTGATAAAATTGTTACTAGTGAAATGACTTTTGGGCAGTACAATCACAATGCAATTGTAGAAAGTGCTGAAGTTGTTCAAGTACCTATGAACGAGGGTCACTTTGACTTAGATGGTTTGAAGAATGCTATCGATGAGAAGACTAAATTGATCTGGTTGTGTAATCCTAACAATCCAACTGGGACTTACTTTACTCACACTGAATTACGTGATTTCTTAAATAGTGTACCTACTCAAATTCCAGTCATTATAGATGAAGCTTATTATGAGTTTGTCACTGCATCTGATTTTCCAGATACGTTAACGCTTCAGAAGGAATTCCCTAATGCTTTCTTACTACGTACATTTTCGAAAGCTTACGGTCTAGCAGGTATGCGTGTAGGTTATATCATAGCTGCTGAGGAGGCGATAGAAGCATTCAATATCATAAGACCTCCTTTCAACGTAGGACGTTTATCTGAGTACGCAGCAGTAGCAGCTTATTCGGACAAAGAGTACATTAAACAAATTCGAGAACGAAATGCGATTGAAAGAGAAAAGTTCTATTCTATACCAGAGAAGAAGTATATTTATCCAAGTGAAACTAACTTTGTGTATGTCACTGCTTCACGTCCTCATGATTTATATCAAGAGTTGCTGAAAGTCGGATGTATTACACGTGAATTTCCTAATGGGGTGCGTATTACACTAGGATTCCCTGAACAGAATGATAAGATGATAGAAGTATTACAGCGCTTTAATTTTGAAGAATAATTCATCAAGTGAGTAGAGGGGGTAAAAGTGTTGAGTGTCTGAGCACGGGGCCCCAACAAAGAGAAACTGGTACATAATGTAATGTCTCAGCATCTTTCAGCATTTTGGCAGTAGATGACTGATTTGAAAATGCGCTTGTATCAAGCTTTTTTCAATTCTAGTCATCCTTGCCGGGGCGGGACAACGAAATCTTTTTATTCAAATTAGATTTCTGTCCCGCTCCCAACAAGCACAGCGCGTTGGGGAGGCCCTATAAAAGCGAAGCCGAAGAGGCTGGGACATAAAGGTCTTTGACTAGAGAGAAAAAGAGGCTGGGGCATAATGTAATGTCTCAGCATCTTTCAGCATTTTGGCAGTAGATGACTGATTTGAAAATGCGCTTGTATCAAGCTTTTTTCAATTCTAGTCATCCTTGCCGGGGCGGGACTACGAAATCTTTTTATTCAAATAGATTTCTGTCCCGCTCCCTTCAACATCTCGGCAGTAGATGACTGATTTGAAAACGCGCTTGTATCAAGCTTTTTTCAATTCTAGTCATCTTTGCCGGGGCGGGACTACGAAATCTTTTTTATTTAAATTAGATTTCTGTCCCGCTCCCTCTTTCAGCATCTTGGCAGTAGATGACTGATTTGAAAATGCGCTGTATCAAGCTTTTTTCAATTCTAGTCATCCTTGCCGGGGTGGGACTACGAAATCTTTTTTATTCAAATTTGATTTCTGCCCCGCTCCCTTTAGAGTCAAAATTTTCATCCTATTGATGGTGTTTTCTTTTAACTAGAGTACTTCTTTAAGTGTAAGTTCTCTAAGTGACTATAATATAAGTTGTAACGTTGAATTCTTTAAGTTGATCTAGGAAACATGTGTGTTTTCAAGTGTTTTTTGAAAAGTACTATTATAGGAGTGAGTGAATTCCTGTCTAATCCTTTCAGATTTACTGTTACCTTTTTTATAAGAGGTTTGATATACTGTAGGCAGATTGAGAAAGGAAGACGTGATTTATGACTAGACAATCTATTGCTATTGATATGGATGAAGTACTCGCTGATACACTGGGCGCTATGATGCGTGAGGTGAATGAACGCTATGATCTAGGAATTACATATGGTATGTTGGATGGTCAGAAATTAAAGCATGTCATACCAGAACATGATGGTTTGTTACCAGAAATTTTACGACAACCAGGTTTCTTTAAAAATTTAGATGTCATGCAAGATGCTATAGACGTAGTAGAAGCATTGAATCAACATTATGATATCTATATTGCTACGGCTGCAATGGATGTGCCTACATCGTTCAGTGAAAAATATGATTGGTTACGTACTTATTTTTCATTTTTAGATCCGCAACATTTTGTGTTTTGCGGTCGAAAAAATATCGTTAAGGCGGATTTTTTAATTGACGATAATCCACGTCAGCTCGAAATATTTGAAGGGAAACCAATTATGTTTAGCGCTCCGCATAATGTTCACGAGACGCGCTTTACACGTGTAAGTGGTTGGAAAGATGTAGCGAACTATTTTCTTAAAAGTGAACATAATGTAAGTGAAAGCTAGTAAGTAGAAGCAGGAATATTAGTACTCTCGCCGCTAGGTACTAGGATAAATAGATAAGAACGTATAACTTAATTTCATTTAAAATATTTCAGCCAGCACTTTGTAGTCATACACGCCTGAGTATTAACCTCTAGGCGTCAGACTAAGTGCTGGCTTTTATCAGTGGTCATCACTTCGTTATAGCTTGGTACTTGAATGAACGAGCTAACTAAGTAGTAACTTTCCATTATTTGAATTATGCTAGCTAGGTAAAGCTAAATACCGATATGATAGAATTTCAAATTAGGTCAACCATCTTTATAAAGTCAATGCTATGATGAATTTAGATTTTATCCTTTCACGCTTTATCTTTTAGTGTTAAGATACGTATCGCTTGAGGCAATACTTCAATTTCAAGCGGTGTAGTTAAGGCAATCTCTCCATCAATATCCACGCTTAACTCCTTGTTGGTTTCGATAGATATTTTTTTACCGTGCAGGTGAGTAATTCCATCAGTAACTTTATTCCAGTTCATACTATCACGTTTCTTAAAAATATCTTTAACTACACTCATTTTACTATGCTTAAATATGAACGTATCTAAATAACCATCATTTGGGGATAAGTCAGTAAGAGGAATACGACCGCCCCCAATATGAGGTCCATTAGCGATAATCAACATAGAGGTTTGTCCTGTCAATGTCTCACCGTCACTTGTTAACGTGTAATTAAATTCAATAGGATCAAGAAGTGTTTTCACAGTTGAACCGATATAGCTTAGTCGACCGAACAGATCCTTATTACCCTCTTGGACATTTTCAGCATTCTGAACAATTAACCCCATGCCTACGAAATTCAGTGCATATTCGTCGTTAACTTTGATCACGTCGTAAGGTTCTGGCTCAGCATTGAGTAGTTGTTTACACGCTTTCGTATAATCTCCATCTAAGTTCAATGTTTTAGTAAAGTCATTAAATGTACCGCCTGGAATTACAGCGATAGGGATGTTGAGTTCGTGCTGCATTACTCCGGTAACCAATTCATTAACTGTGCCATCTCCGCCGAGGATAAAAAGGATATCTATGTCATCACTGTACTGCTGATCTTTAATTTGTTCGCAGTATTTGATAATATCTCCCTCATTCTCGCTGAGTTGTATAGATAAGCGTTTACACAATTGTGTCAATTGGTGTGTGACGACGCCTAACCCTTCGTAGATGTCATCGATACCAGAATGTTCGTGATAAAAGAGAACTCCGTGTTGATAATTTTTTGACAATTTATTCACCGCATTTCTATTTTAATCATAATAAACAGTGTAAATCATATGATTATTTTTTGCAGTTAAGATCTATTTGGTTGATGTTCTCAACTTTTATCTTATTCCTCTCATACCTTGTACTATTTTACGAGAAAATAGTAGAGTGATAAGACTGACGAATATAGCTAAGCCCCCGATGAAGATAAAGTAATTGGCATAACCTAAAGGCTTAATTAAACGTACTAAAGAACCATTAAGTGCTTGACCTGTAGCGTTTGTAAGTAACCATAGGCTCATCATTTGAGCGTTGAATGCTTTAGGAGCCAATTTAACAGCTGCACTGTTACCTGTTGGAGATAAGCACAACTCCCCAATAACACAAATAATGTAGGAGAGTATGACCCAATTGACGCTAATGATAGCGTTACCGCCTGTTGCATGGTCTACCACTGCTATTAATATATATGAGAGACCTGCAAAGATTGATCCGATCGCAAATTTAACAGCCATACTCGGTTGCTTAGAGCCCATTTTCATCCATATAGCAGAGACTATACCAGCAAATAATACGATGAAAAGTGGATTTATAGATTGGAAATACGTCTTTCCAAATTCAGTAGTCCAACCAAAGAGATTCAAGTGCATATCTGTATATTTTAAAGCGTACAAGTTTAACACGTTCGAACCTTGTTCTTGGATAGCCCAGAAGATCACACCTAATATGAATAGGGGTATAAAAGCAATGACTCTTGAACGCTCTGTTTCAGTTACATCTTTACTGCGAATCATAGTGGTGAAATAAATGATAGGTAATGCTACACCTAATATGAGTACGAGAGTCGATACAAGTCCGAATGAGAGCGTATGTGTTAAAGCTGTAATAGCTAAGAGTACAATAATCGCTAATATAGCTATACTAAAGATAAGGCTAAATTTTTTACGCTCTTTAGCATTAAGTGGATTAGAAGGTTTTAAACCGATGACTCCTAAATTGTTGCGGTTAAATAATATGTACCATACAAGTGCTAAAGCCATACCAAACGCAGCAATTAAGAACCCGATATGGAAGCGACCGCCCTCGATAAATTGATTTAGAATGAGTGGAGCGATGAGTGCGCCACTATTGATTGACATGTAAAATATTACAAATCCAGAATCAATTCGCTTGTCGTCTTTTGGATAAAGGCGACCGACAATATTTGAAATATTCGGTTTCATGAGACCTGAGCCTATGATGATAAAGAACATAGATAAGAATAACCCATAAATATGTAACGGAAGGCCTAGACAAACATGTCCTATAATAATGAGTACTGCTCCGATTAAAGTAGCAGTACGAGTACCTGTAATCCTATCGGCAACCCAGCCACCAAGTATCGAAGTCATATAGATAAGTGCGCCATAAACGGACATAATAGATTGTGCCGTGCCTTCGTCTAGATTAAGACCGCCATCTTTTATTGAATAATACATATAGAAGATGAGCAGCGCGCGCATGCCATAATAACTGAAACGTTCCCAAAACTCTACAAAGAATAATACACCTAGCCCTTTCGGGTGGCCAAAGAATCCTCGCTGTGGAATAGATTGAATAGCTTGATCATGATTCTTTGTTTCTGTCATAACGTTCCCATCCTTTCTCCCTTTAAAAAAGTATTGTTCAAATTATACGCTCAATTATCAGAAATTTCAACAATATTCATACAATAATAATTCTAAAATAGTTGTAAAATTATAATTGTTTTATTTATTTTAATGATATAAAGATTTGAGAAGTATTAGCGAAGTTAATTAATATTAGGGGAGATTTGGGCAAAAAAGATTTAAATTTATAATCGATAAATTCCTTCGATTACTTTTTAAGTGGAGGTTTAGATATAAAGGAGAGTAGTAGCGAGGCACTGAGCCATAAACACCTCAATACGTCTCACTACGACGTAATGTATAAATAGGAGGGTTTGGGGTCTACCCCAACTTGCATTGCTTGGTGAAACTGATGAATCAGTTTCTCTTTGTTGGGGCCCCACCCCAACTCGCATTGCTGGTGGAAACTGATGAACCAGTTTCTTTGTGTTGGGGCCCCACCCCAACTTGCTGTGCTTGGTGAAACTGGGACTTAATGGTCTTTGACTAGAGAGAAAGAGGCTGGGAGATAAATCCCAGCCTCTTCAACATCTCGGCAGTAGATGACTGATTTGAAAACGCGCTTGTATCAAGCTTTTTTCAATTCTAGTCATCTTTGCCGGGGCGGGACTACGAAATCTTTTTTTTATTCAAATTAGATTTCTGTCCCGCTCCCTCTTTGTTGGGGCCCCACCCCAACTCGCATTGCTGGTGGAAACTGATGAACCAGTTTCTTTGTGTTGGGGCCCCCTGCTCAAATCCTAAATGCTTTTGTCCCGACCTCCTTTAAGGATTTATACCCTAGTATTGTCTCTTGATTTTGCAACACAAAGTTTTTTAGGCATCACATCACTTTAAACATACTAATCATCTACCGGTTATCTATTTGTTCAGGATATAAATCGTGGTTCATTAAGCGATGTTCTGCTATCTTTTCGTATTTAGTATTAGGGCGACCATAGTTCGTGTAAGGGTCAATTGAGATGCCACCTCGAGGTGTGAACTTGCCCCAGACTTCTATATAATGAGGATCCATAAGTTCAATTAAGTCGTTCATAATAATATTCATGCAATCCTCATGAAAGTCTCCATGATTACGAAAACTAAATAAGTAAAGCTTAAGTGATTTTGATTCTACCATTTTTATATTAGGTATATAAGAAATATATATAGTAGCGAAATCGGGTTGACCTGTAATAGGGCAGAGAGATGTGAATTCAGGACAGTTAAATTTCACAAAATAATCTCTACCTTGATGTTTATTATCAAATGTTTCTAATATATCTGGACGATAATCAAAGTCGTACTGATTGCCCTGGTTTCCGAGAAGCGTTATATCATCCAGCTCCTCTTTCTTTCTACCTTCAGTCATATGATAGCCTCCTTGTAATATAAGATGTACTTCGATCAATTTGAGTTCGATTGACGTTTCGAGCGACGGGCTTTTTCAAACATGTAATAGCTCATTCCGATGATTATAATGTAGCCAATCATAGAATAGAAATCTGGTGATTCTCCAAATAGTATAAAGCCGAATAGTGCTGTAAAGATGATAGATGCATAAGTGAAAATCGAGATATCTTTCGCAGGTGCAAAGCTATAAGCTAACGTAATTCCAATTTGTCCTACAGCTGCAGCTAGTCCAGCCCCCAGTAAATAAACTACTTGTAACCATGACATCGATTCAAAAGTGAATATGGTAAATGGTATTAACACGATAATTGAGAAGAAAGAGAAATAGAATACGATAGTATAAGGCGCTTCTTTCGTACTAAGCGCTCTAACACAAGTATAAGCACTTGCCGCAAAAATTCCAGATAACAATCCAACTAAGCTCGGAATCATTGCAGAGGAAAATTCTGGTTTAACTACAAACAACATACCAGCAATTGCGACAATCATTGCGATGAGTTGATATTTGAATATTTTCTCTCGTAAAAAGATTAAACTAAGAAGTATTGTCCAAAATGGGTTTAACTTCATTAAGGTATCTGCATCACTCAATATCATGTGGTCAATGGCGTAAATATTGAATAGCACACCCGTTAAGCCAAGTACTGAACGTAATATAAGTAAAGGTTGGCTGCTTAACTTACCAAATAATGGCTGTTTGTACTTATAAATGAAGAATAATGGTATGAACATAGCTACTAAGTTTCTAGCGAGAGATTTTTGAAAGACAGGCAAGTCTCCTGCTAATCTGAAGAAGACAGACATAAAACTAAATCCGACTGCTGAAATAAGAATCGCTATGATACCTTTAACTTTAGGATTCAAATTATCGCCTCATTCTTAAAAATTTAACGTATTTTATCTTAGCATATAATTTTTAAAATGTAATGAGGGTTGCAAAGATTGAGGAGGTAGTTTATTATAGTACTTACCGAACAAATGTTCTGTTCAAAAGAGTCGTTTTATTTCATTTCAAAGATATAAGTATTAAAAATAATTGTGCATCATTGAAAACGACGATAAAGCTATACTTCAATCAGTACCTAGAGTACAAAGTTTTTATGAAAAAGCAAGTGTTATTGCTCCAAAATTCGAATAAATTCTTTTCTAAAAAAGTTATTCTCTTTGGAAACGGGTGTTGGTGCACGATGTGACTTTCTAACAATGATTTGAGGGTAATTTATTACTTTAATTTGGAGAAACAGTTATGTATAATAAAACACATAATGTAGTACAGAAAATCAAAACCAAACACAACATGTTGTGTTTTGGTGAAAAATCATTGTTTTTAATAATATAACTAGAATAAAGTAATTTAACACAAATTTGATGTGTTAGTACCGATGAATAGGGTAACTTTATTGAGTATCTGTAAAATGAATTTAAAGCTAAATTAACAATTCACCACCATATGTTGTGGTGAATTGCTAACTATAAAACTAAATAGAGTATTTGTTGTTGATCTAATTTAAATTGACATCTACTTAGATACATAATAGAAAGAAGGTGATCCAATGAAAGTAGTATATTTCTCCTTTTCTGGAAATGTAAGGCGTTTCATCAGTCGCACTGGAATTGAAGATACGTTCGAGATTACTCAAGATAATTCCACGACTCATATAGATGAACCTTTTATTTTGGTCACTGGAACAATCGGTTTTGGCGAAGTGCCACAGCCGGTTCAATCTTTTTTAGATGTCAATGGTGAGCGTTTAGAAGCGGTTGCAGCAAGTGGCAATCGAAATTGGGGACAGAACTTTGCGAAAGCAGGTAGAACGATTTCTGAGGACTATCAAGTTCCATTGCTAATGAAATTCGAAGTACAAGGTTCTAATCGAGATGTTGAGGAATTTAAAGTTAAGGTGGGTCAGTACAATGAAGACTATAGACGAGAAAAGATACAATCACATTGAGTTGAACAATGAAGTTACAAAAAGAAAAGACGATGGTTTCTTTGATTTAGAAAAAGACCAAGAAGCGCTAGAAGTATATCTACAAGAAATCGAAGATAAAACAATTTATTTTGATAGCGAAATCGAACGTTTACATTATTTAGTAGACAACGATTTTTATTTTGACGTTTTCCAAAAATATTCTGAATCTCAATTAATTGAGATAACGGAATATGCCCGGCGCATCAACTTCAGATTTGCGAGCTATATGTCAGCGAGCAAATTCTATAAAGACTATGCGATGAAAACGAATGATAAAGAAAATATACTAGAAGATTACAATCAACATGTTACGATTGTAGCGCTATATTTAGCTGATGGGGATATCGCCTTAGCGAAGCGATTTATCTCAGCTATGGTAGAACAACGCTATCAACCTGCAACGCCTACTTTCTTAAATGCTGGACGTGCGCGTCGCGGTGAGCTTGTATCATGCTTCCTGTTAGAAGTTGATGATAGTTTAAATTCTATTAACTTTATTGATTCTACCGCTAAACAACTGAGTAAGATTGGTGGGGGAGTAGCCATCAATCTTTCTAAATTACGTGCGCGTGGTGAGGCTATCAAAGGGATTAAAGGTGTAGCCAAAGGTGTGCTTCCAGTAGCTAAATCTCTTGAGGGTGGCTTTAGTTATGCTGACCAATTAGGTCAACGTCCGGGTGCAGGTGCAGTTTACCTTAATATCTTCCACTACGACGTTGAAGAATTTTTAGATACGAAAAAGGTCAATGCTGATGAGGATTTACGTCTATCCACTATTTCTACAGGCTTAATCGTTCCATCTAAATTCTTTGAACTGGCTAAAGAAGGTAAAGAATTCTATATGTTCGCACCTCATACAGTTTATCAAGAATATGGCGTGACGTTGGACGACCTCAATCTTGATGAGTATTACGATGCCCTTGTGGACAACCCTAATGTGGATAAAAAGAAAAAAGATGCACGTGAGATGCTAAATACGATTGCACAAACGCAACTTCAATCAGGTTACCCATATTTAATGTTTAAGGATAATGCTAATAAAGTCCATCCTAACTCTAATATTGGTCAAATTAAGATGAGTAACCTTTGCACAGAAATCTTCCAACTACAAGAAACTTCAATTATTAATGACTACGGGACTGAAGATGAAATTAAACGTGATATATCTTGTAATCTAGGTTCACTTAACATCGTTAATGTGATGGAATCAGGTAAATTTAGAGACTCTGTTGCTACAGGCATGGATGCGTTAACATTTGTTAGTGATGAAGCGAATATTCAGAATGCACCTGGTGTGAAAAAAGCGAATAGTGAACTTCATTCAGTAGGTCTTGGTGTGATGAATTTACACGGATATCTTGCTAAGAACCAAATTGGTTATGAATCAGAAGAAGCTAAAGACTTTGCTAACACTTTCTTTATGATGCTTAACTATTACTCTATATTAAGATCAATGGAAATAGCTAAGGAACGCCAAACGATCTTTAAAGACTTTGATAAGTCTGATTACGCTAATGGCAAGTACTTCGAGTATTACACTACTCAATCGTTTGAACCGCAATATGAAAAGGTACGTCGTTTGTTTGAGGGGTTAGACATTCCTACTGCTGAAGATTGGAAAGAGCTACAAGCTCAAGTAGAGGAGCACGGTCTTTATCACGCTTATCGCTTAGCTATTGCGCCGACACAAAGTATTTCTTACGTGCAAAACGCTACGCCATCTGTCATGCCAATCGTTGATCAAATTGAGCGTCGTACGTATGGCAACTCTGAAACGTTCTATCCAATGCCATTCTTATCACCGCAAACTATGTGGTATTACAAGTCGGCATTTAATACAGATCAGATGAAATTAATCGACCTCATTTCTACTATTCAGACTCATGTGGATCAAGGCATCTCCACTATTCTGTATGTTAACTCTGAGGTTTCTACACGCGAGCTATCGAGACTATATGTCTATGCACATCATAAAGGCTTAAAATCACTTTACTATACACGTAACAAGTTACTTAGTGTAGACGAATGTACAAGTTGTTCAGTTTAATAATCAATTGAGCTTAAGCATGTCGTTAAGAATTATCTAAAGGGAGGGAAGGATATTGTTATCGATTCTCGCAATCGTAAGACTTTATTCCGCTCCCTCTTTTAATACATAAACTATAACTTAGATTGGAGTAGGTTTATCTAATGAAAGCAGTAAATTGGAATACGCAAGAGGATATGACAAACATGTTTTGGCGTCAAAATATTTCTCAAATGTGGGTTGAAACTGAATTTAAAGTTTCAAAAGATATTGCGAGTTGGAAGACATTAACTGACGAGGAAAAGAATGCCTTTAAGTATGCGCTAGCAGGTCTGACAGGGCTTGATACCCATCAAGCAGATGATGGTATGCCGCTTGTGATGATGCATACAACTGATTTACGTAAAAAAGCAGTCTACTCTTTCATGGCGATGATGGAACAAATCCATGCGAAGAGCTATTCTCACATATTCACAACGCTTCTCCCTTCAAGTGAAACGAATTATCTCTTAGATACATGGGTTATTGAAGAACCTCATCTAAAATACAAAGCAGACGTCATTGTAGGTAATTATCATAAATTATGGGGAAAAGATGCCTCTATTTATGATCAATACTTAGCGAGAGTTTCAAGTGTGTTCTTAGAGACGTTTCTATTCTATTCAGGGTTTTATTATCCGCTATATTTAGCTGGGCAAGGGAAGATGACCACTTCAGGTGAAATCATTCGTAAAATTCTTCTAGATGAATCTATTCATGGTGTATTTACAGGTTTAGATGCTCAAAGCCTACGCAATGAGCTTTCTGAAAGTGAAAAGCAAAAAGCTGACCAGGAAATGTATCGTTTACTTGAAGATTTATATAGAAATGAGGTTTCTTATACCCATAAGCTTTACGATGATATCGGTTTAACTGATGATGTGTTAAACTATGTTCGTTATAACGGTAATAAAGCTTTATCTAATTTAGGTTTCGAACCTTACTTTGAAGAGAAAGAATTCAATCCAATAATTGAAAATGCGTTAGATACCTCTACAAAAAATCACGACTTTTTCTCTGTAAAAGGTGATGGTTATACACTTGCATTGAACGTAGAAGCACTACAAGATGAAGATTTTATATTTGATGATTAATGTGAATTAAGACGACATCACAATAAAGCTAAGCCATGAAGTATGAAGAAAGATGGGAGCGGGGCAGAAATCTTTTTATTCAAATTAGATTTCTGTCCCGCTCCCTTTATTTCGCCACTTATGATCTCCTCTTAATGTTTAGAGTTGTTCAAATATATGATAAAAAATACCAGATGGGAGTTCTAAGGATTTAGAGTTAAGAATATGAGGAATGAAATCCCGATCTAACATCACATTAACTCCCTTTACACCCGTTCACTCGTTCTAAATCTCAAAATAGTGATGATAATGATACAGACAACGTGTATTAAAGTGAGACGCACAATTAGGGCACGCTTCACTCATCATGTACTCGCTGATTTTCATTTCGTACTGACATACGCCACATAGCACTACACGTTGATCAAATTCAGATTCCGACCATCTTTTAGTCATGTGTTTTTCATTCTCTTCATGGCATTTATAACACGGATAGTACTTATTGCAGCATTTAAACTTTATAGCTATGATATCCACCATAGAGTGATAGTGGGTACATCTCGCTTCATTATCTACTGTGTTTCCATAAATTTCTACCATAAATGACAACCTCAAACCTTTTAACTATAATTTATCTACTTTGTGGATGTTCCCCTATAATACGTACTTCAGGATTCAAGTCGACATCGAATTTTTCTTTTACTACTGTTTGAACGTGATGAATTAAGTCTTCATAGTCTGTGGCAGAACCACCATCAATGTTTACCATAAACCCGGCATGTTTTTTAGAAACCTCTACGCCACCAATACGGTAGCCTTGTAAATTTGAATCTTGAATAAGTTTTCCTGCAAAATGACCTGGTGGACGTTGGAAGACGCTTCCACAAGAAGGATATTCTAATGGTTGCTTAGATTCACGTCGTTCTGTAAGGTCGTCCATCTTAGCTTGAATATCGTCCAAATCACCAGGAGCAAGGGTGAAAGCCGCCTCAACCACAACAAGGTGATCTTGTTGGACGATACTATTGCGATAATCTAATTGCAATTCTTTATTCGTATAGGTTAGCAGCTCACCTTGTTCATTAATACATAGTGCGTAATCGATACAATCTTTTACTTCGCCTCCATAAGCCCCTGCATTCATAAATACTGCGCCGCCAATCGAACCAGGTATACCGCAAGCGAATTCTAATCCAGTTAGCACGTGGTCTCGAGCTGTTCTTGAGACATCAATTATAGCTGCACCGCTTCCCGCGATGATAGAAGAGTCTGAAACGTCAATGTAATCTAAAGATAGAAGGCTTAGCACGATGCCCCTAATTCCACCTTCACGTATAATAATGTTAGAACCGTTACCTAAGTATGTGATGGGAATATCATTTTGATAAGCAAAGCCCACAATTTTCTGTACTTCTTCTGAAGTTGTAGGCGAGAGATAGAAATCTGCTTCTCCACCAGTTTCAGTATATGTATAGCGCTTTAAAGGTTCGTCCACTTTAATAATGTCGTCAGGAACGAGCGATTTCAATTCTGCTAAGATGTCATTTTTATCCAATATAAAACATCCTTTCCTCTTCTCATTAACTAAATTTATTATATCAACTCTCTTGTGAATTTGCGATGAGAGGCGGTTTTAAGAGTGATATGGAGAAATGATTTTATTCAGTAAACATAAAGACTCAGTGCTGGATGGATAGCTCGTTGGAGTGAAAGTACGTTTCTCATTGACTTGTCACTGCTATTTAAGTTTAACCATAACTTATCATAAAACATAACCAAAGATAAGCCGTACGCTTATAGATGAGTTATATCTTCTGCGTATTGACGATACATTTTATTCAACGCTTGCTGTTTCGCTCTTTCATACTGGCTGATGTGTGTAACGTTGTGAAGAATTTTCTCTTTTTTATCGGCAAAAGCTTTCGCGATGGCTGGATTTGAACTTAACGCTTTATCCATTTGCTCATATTGCGAAAAAAGTGGTGTGTCTAATTGTATAATATGCAAGCGCGCGACCTGTTTTAAATCGATTAAATTGTTAAATTGAGCCATAACGACCTTTTTCTTATAAGGATGGTGTAAACGATAGAATCCTGCGTAATTAAGTCTCTTTTCATCTAGAGAGGTAATATCATGCAAGTTATCAACACCTACGAGTATATCTAAAATAGGTTCAGTGGGATAATTAAAGTGCTTTGTACCTCCGATATGCTGAGTCGTTTTGACTGGAGAATCTAATAAATTAAATAACAATTTCCGTAATTCTTCATATTGTTTAGCGAACTGGTGGTTTGTATCATGCGAGATAAAGTTTTGCACTTTTGAATACATCGTTTTAACCTCTTTAATCTTATAGTTAAATCAAGATTGAAATTACCACACTATGATTTTCTTTGCAATAAGGTTTATGTATAATACGGTATGTTAGGGGGATAATAATGAGAAGGTATACTATATTAATAACTTTAATAATCTTAGTATTAATCATAGCTGGATGTAAAAATAATGAACCTAAAGATCTCTCTAAATTTGAAAAACACCTAGATGATACACAACAAAAAGAAGAGAAGGTAAAAGATACATTAGATAAGCTAGATCTAGAACAAGTACATAAATTGAAAGGTCAAGAAATGACTGATGACAATAAAAAAGAATTTAATGAACTTCAAACTCAAATTAATAAAAAATTAGTACCTCAAATGGAAGCATATGAGAAATCAGCTAAGACATTGCCTGCTAAATCAAAAAAAGTAAAAAAGTTGAAGAAAACCTATTTAAAAGGGGTAAAAGAGAAGAAGAAGCGAGTTACTGATCTTCAAGAATTTGTGGATTTATGTAATCAATCTATTAAAGCTAATGAGGATATCTTAGATTATACTCGATTATTTGAGAAGAAACGTTCCTTGATGGAAGATGATGTAGAAAAGGCTAAGAAAAACGGCAGTAAAGAAGATGTAGAAAGTTTCACGAGAAAAGTTGAAAATAATAATAAAGAATTAAAAGATACAGCTCAAAAGCATGTGGAAAGTAAATCAGCAGAAGAAGGTCGTAAAGCAATAAAAACGCATATCATGCCACTTATTGATAAACAAATTAAAGATTTAAATCAGACTACGATTACAGCTTCAAGTGTTAATGAAGCGCGGAAAAATGCGATTGAAATGTATTATAGTTTGCAAAATTACTATGAAACGCGTCAAGAAACGATGAATATTAGTGACAAGCTTGCGGGCATTAATCATAAATCTCTACTTACAAAAGGTAAAGATCTTGAACGATATGATCGACATTTTGAAGCAGAGCTGAAAAAATTAAAGTCATAAGAGATGAATAGATAGAGAGCTAATTATGTTCATTCACGCGCATCCTTCACGCTGACTAGAATTTTAAAAAAGTTACTGACTAGTATGCTTAGAGTACAGACTACTTCTGTCTAATGACTGTATTAGAAACGTGATAGTAGATTGTTGTATCCATGTTTATGCCTCTTAGTTAAATTAGAATTAACGGTTAACATAGAAGGGGTAATTGTGTATAATTGGAAACATTGACATAGGAAAATATTGTAGATAACTAAGAGTGGACGAGTAGTGGGGGGCTACTAACAGCTATAGAAATACGATTCATGATATAATATCCATGGTCGTTAAGACAGATTACTTATACCTTCTAACGAAACTCTCGCTCGTTAAATCTTTTTAGAGGTGAATAGAATGGCTATAAAGCTGAGTTCGATTGACCAGTTTGAACAAGTGATAGGGGAAAATAAATATGTCTATGTGTTTAAGCACAGTGAGACATGTCCAATTTCAGTAAATGCTTATGATCAGTTCAACAAATTTTTATATGAAAGAGATATGGACGGTTATTATTTAATAGTTCAACAAGAAAGAAAACTATCTGACTACATTGAAGAACAAACTCAAGTTAAACACGAATCTCCACAAGCATTCTACTTTGTAGATGGAGAAGTAAAATGGCACGCGAGTCACGATGATATTAACGTGGCAACTTTAGCTAAAGCTGAAGAGTAAATTAAATATTAAAGTATAGCGCTTGTTGGCTTTTCATTTCGCAGTCAGCAAGCGCTTTTTTTGTGGTTCTATTTAAAGAAAAGGCACTAGTAGATTTAAGAGATTGAAACATAAAGTTTCGGTGCTCTTGGAAACCGATGAACGGCGTTCCACGAGCAATATTGTCGATAGAAACGCGCATGATTCGGGAGCGGGACAGAAATCTAATTTGAATAAAAAGATTTCGTAGTCCCGCTCCCATGTCCCGACCGTACTGGAGTGGTCGATGTGGTTATAGCGTGCTGATCAAAGACAGCAGCAATTAACAAATATCTCTTTAAGGTAAGCGGTTGGATGCGAGCAAACGCTTCTATAGCACTTCTTAGTACTAATGTAACAGTTAATGCTCGTTTGTTATTTATAGCGCTTGGAAGTACATCTAACTTATTTCATGAAATAAATTTCTTCTACATGTATAATAGAGTACTGAATTCGTTATAATTTTACTAACTATTAGACTTACAATGTGAAAAGGTAAGTATATCAATATAATGAGAGAAATGAGAATATTTAACGAGGTGACAGGATGAAAGTATTAGTAGCTATGGATGAGTTTAATGGAATTATCTCGAGCTACCAAGCAAATCGCTATGTCGAAGAAGCAGTAGCAAGTCAAATTGAGTCAGCAGATATAGTACAAGTACCTTTATTTAATGGCCGACACGAGCTCACAGACTCTGTCTTCCTCTGGCAATCAGGTACAAAGTATCGGATTAAGGTGCATGACGCTGATATGAAAGAGGATGAAGCTTTATATGGGATTACTGAACAGGGTATGGCTGTTATCGAAGGAAATTTATTTCTTAAAGGAAAGAACGCAATAGACTGTAGAACAAGTTATGGCATGGGTGAAATGGTAGAGGATGCTTTGAATCGCGATGCTAAGCATATAGTCATTTCTCTTGGTGGAATAGATAGTTTTGATGGCGGGGCAGGTATGTTACAAGCTTTAGGTGCTCGTTTCTATGACGATGAAGGTCAATTCGTCGATGCGAGTCAAGGCGCTCGCGTATTAAAGCATATACGTAAGGTTGATTTACATCAATTAAATCCTAAGCTTAAAGATGTGCGCTTACAGGTCATGTCTGACTTTGACAGCAAACTTTATGGTCGTCATAGTGAAATTATGCAAATATATCAAACACAAGGGCTAACACGTGAAAAAGCGGCAGAGATTGATAATTTAGTTTGGTACTTTAGTGAAATATTAAAAAATGAAGAAAAAATTCAGCTCGGACCCGTAGTACGTGGCGGTGCAGGGGGCGGTATAGCAGCGTTACTAAACGCGCTTTATGGCGCTGAAATTATGACAAGTCATGAATTAGTTGATCAATTAACTCATTTAGAGTCACTTATTAAAGAAGCTGATTTAATTATTTTTGGAGAGGGAGTAAATGAGGAAGACTATGTGCTTGAAACAACTACACAACGTATAGCTGAACTAGCAACTCATTACGATACGCCATCTATTGCCATCTGTGCGACGCCAGATAAATTTGAACGTTTCGAATCTTTAGGGGTAACAGCGATGTTTAATACCTTCATTGAAATGCCTCGTACGTATACTGATTTTAAAATGGGTATTCAAATTCGCCATTATACAGTTCAAGCGATAAAATTATTAAAGATGAGCTTGAATGATGAATAAAAAATGTCAGTAATATAGGGGGATAAGTTCGGCACAAGAACGGAGCTTTCCATTTTGGTAGTGATATTAAGTCTTATTATAGCATTTGTACGTAAGGCACCTCGGTATTTAGTTGTTGGAATTAATTAAATGATACGAGTTGATTTTAGTTTTTTAAAGTATTGTATTGTCAAATGTCATGTTAATGCAAAGTATGGAATAAGAAGAGGGAGCGGGACAGAAATCTAATTTGAATAAAAAGATTTCTGTCCCGCTCCCTCTTCCTTCTTTGGAATATATGTTCTAACTCTTAAAAGAGGTGGGACAAAAGCGTTTGTGTCGACAACCCAGTTGTTGGCACGCCCTTCATCGGTTTCCCAGAGCATAGAAACCTTATGTTCCCACTTCTTATAGATTAAACCCCTAGTCTTAAATTAAGAGGTTTTAACATTCAAAATAACTTCCGGTTCTTATTTAAGTCATTACCGACATAACGTTAAGTTTAGCACAGCTTAGTAGTTTCAAGTAGGCGGCTGAGTTTCATTCACATTGTAGTTTAATAATCTTCATATTGCGCTACTTCTTCTGCGATGCCGATGATAACTTTTACGGCTTGTTCCATTATATCAATAGACGCATATTCAAACGGACCATGGAAATTAGCACACCCTGTAAAAATGTTTGGAGTAGGTAAACCTTTAAAGGATAGTTGACTGCCGTCTGTACCGCCACGTATAGGGTCAGTATTAGGTTCAATGCCTAACTTACTAAACACACGTTTAGGGATGTCAACAACATAGGGCACAGCATTTATTCTCTCACCCATATTATAATATTGATCTTCTACGGTTACTTCTACAGGATTGTTATCATATCTTTGGTTTATATCTTCTCGTATACTCAGTAATTTATTTTTACGTGCTTCAAAAGCAGTTCGGTCGTGATCGCGAATGATGTATTCTAACGTTGCTTTTTCTACATCTCCTTGTAATTGCATTAAATGGTAAAATCCTTCGTAGTCTTCAGTATGCTGTGGCACTTCATCAGGAGGTAATTGGTTGTTAAATTCTTGTGCTAACAAGAGCGCATTGACCATAGTATTCTTAGCAGATCCAGGATGTACATTCACTCCATGTGTAACCACTGTAGCACTAGCTGCGTTGAAACTTTCGTATTGCAATTCGCCGTATTCGCTTCCATCTATAGTATATGCAAAGTCAGCATCAAAGCGCTGTACATCAAATTTATGAGGACCTCGTCCAATTTCTTCATCAGGTGTGAATCCTACGCGTATCTTTCCATGTTTGATCTCAGGATGGGTTTGCATGTAACTTAGAGCTTCGATAATTTCTACTACGCCTGCTTTATCGTCTGCGCCAAGAAGAGAAGTCCCATCAGTTACCATCAAGGTATGGCCCTCCAAGTTCTTTAAACCTGGAAATAGTTCTTGATTCAATTCGCGTTGTTGTCTGTCCTAACTGAATGGGTTGACCATCATAGGAGTCTATAATTCTCGGTTTAACATGAGTGGCGTTGAAGTCAGGTGAGGTATCTACATGTGCTAGGAAACCGACTGTAGGGACTTCATAGTCTATGTTACTTTCTAGGGTGGCAAAGAGATAACCGTTTTCATCCATATCGGTAGTTAAGCCTAATTCTTTTAGCGTTGATTCAAGTAAGTTAAGTAAATTCCATTGTTTAGCAGTAGAAGGTGTCTCTGTACTATAAGGGTTAGATTGCGTATCAATTTCGACATATTGTTTGAGTCTATTAATTAACTGTTGTTTCATCACTATCCCATCCTTTTATTTAACTTTATTTTTAATATTAATCTCTAAACTCGGTTATTCATATTATATGTCTTACGATAAGTCTTCCCTTTAATTCTACCAAAGTACTGTTTAATTCGAGTATAGAGATAATAGAAGATTTCTGCACATAAAATACCGAATGCAATGGCGCCAGAAATAAGCGTTACTTCCAAGAAAGTATTGACCGCATGAGTATATGAATTTGACACGAGATAACGTGTAGCTTCATAAGCTAAACCTCCAGGGACGAGGGGAATAATACCAGGAACGATAAATATAATAACTGGTCTCTTGTAATGACGACTCATGATATGACTCATCAAGGCTAAAATGAAACTGCCTAAGAAAGCGGCCATGACTTTCCCCAGATCCGCATCTAGCGTGAGTTTGTAGAGAATCCAGCCCATAGCTCCCACAAATCCACAAGCAGCCAGCAATCGACGTGGAGCGTTAAAGAGTATTGAAAAGAGCACAGTAGCTAAGAAACTAATTGTGAAATGAAATAAATATATTAAAATACTCATCGTAGCTCTCCTTTCTTAATAAAAAATAAGCAATACTATTGCTACCCCAGCACCGATTGCAAAAGAAGTGAGGGCGGCCTCCACACCGCGTGACATTCCAGCAATTAATTCTCCTGCCATTAAATCACGAATAGCATTAGTAATGAGAATACCTGGAACTAGTGGCATAACACCTGCGATGGTTATTGTGTTTTGATTATAAGCTAAACCTAAGTGAGTAGCGGTTGCAGCTATAAGTATAACTACGGCAGAGCTTATAAATTCTGAGAAGAATTTAATTTGTGTAAATCTTTGTATTAGATTAAATGTGAGAAATGCCCCTGCCCCAGCAATAACTGCATAGATAAAGTCATGGGCAACACCGCCGAACATGAATAAGAAGAAACCACAGGCGATAGCTACTGCAAAGAACTTTAAAATCGTAGTGAATTGCAAGGAAGTATGGTGTAAGTGAATGAGCTTTGTCTTAGCTTCATCAATAGTTAATTTGTGATCAGCGATTTGACGCGAAATATTATTGGTTAACGCAATCTTTTCTAAATCTGTGGTACGCTCGCGAATGCGAATTAAACGAGTGTTCGTCCGATTGTTAAGAGAAAAAATGATTGCTGTTGATGTTACAAAACTATATGTATCTTTTAGACCATAGCTTGCAGCCATCCTGTTCATCGTATCTTCAATTCGATAGGTTTCTGCTCCGCTTTCAAGCAGTATTCGACCGGCAATAAGCACTAAATCTATTACCTTATCCTCATCGATAATGGTGATAGGTTCAGACATGAAGACACCCCCTGTATACCTAATATAGATATAGAAAGTTTACAGTTTCAACAGTCTACTTTCAATACTTTCATTAAAGTTGTTACAATAATTTCTTAATTTAAGTTCAAAACGTTTTAAATTGTAAGTGTAATAGACATTTTAGACACTAACTGACGTATTTATTTCTAAAATTTAGTAACGCTATTTCAAAAATGATAAATTTTGTATGCGGAAAGCTAGAGCAAATACATTTTAAATAAACTACGAGAAGAATAGGGCTGAGGCTTGATATCTTACTTTTTCAATACGACGGTTATAAAAGATAAAATCTTAAATATTTAAACTAGCACGTCAATTCATACTTATCCTAGAGGGTTTTCTAAAAAAGTTGAGAGAAAAACAGACCTCTCTATAGTAAGATAGGGTTCATAATATTATTCTGACAAACGTAGAAAGACAGGGGGCTGGGACATAATGGTCTTTGACTAGAGAGAAAGAGACTGGGAGATAAATCCACGCCTCTTCAACATCTCGGCAGTAGATGACTGATTTGAAAACGCGCTTGTATCAAGCTTTTTTCAATTCTAGTCATCCTTGCCGGGGCGGGACGACGAAATCTTTTTATTCTAATTAGATTTCTGTCCCGCTCCCCTTTGTATAGGGTGATAGATGAAAGATGTTAAATCGCTCGTCGTTCTAAATACTTTAGACGTAGTCAAACGATTGACCTGTATTTCCAAATGAATTGCGATATGTTGATTATTAAAACCGTGTAAGAAAAAGTCTGAGCGAATTTACAGTGAAAATTCCTTTGCTTTAAGTAGAATGAAGTAGCTATATTTCTAATGCGACATTTTACATCGCTTGTGCTTCTATGATTGAACATAGAATGAAATTGCTATTACATTTTTATAATTTTTAACGTAGAGAAATTGAATAGGCTAGACTTTAACTATAGGATTAAACATAACTTGGTTACGACCTTCACGTTTAGCCACGTGTAACATATCATCAGCATCTTTGAAGACTTTCCTTTGAGATTTATAGTCTTCAGAAGTTAAATAACCTACTCCGATTGAAACGGATAATTTAATAACTTCTTTGTTTGGTAAATGGAATGAGGATTGTTCTACCCCTTTGCGAATGCTTTCGCCTAGTTTCACACAGTGATCTAGTGAGTAATTTCGTAGCACAATAGAGAACTCTTCGCCGCCATTTCTAAAGATGCTGACTTGATCTGGTACATAATTAACAAGTAACTGTGCCATTTGTCTTAGCACCGCATCTCCAGCTTGATGGGTGTAAGTATCATTCACATCTTTGAACCCATCTATATCAATGAGAAGCAATCCTAATCCTTCTCTATTACTTTCAGCTAACTTAGAAGTTTCATTAAGATGTCGATCAAACTCTTTAACATTACCTAAACCTGTTAAATAATCAAATTTGTCTTCATTTTCATAACGATTTACTAGTGAAAAGAAATGCCATATATCTAAAAATGTTAATGAAGCAGTAATCGTTAAGACGAATGAGATAGGCGTTAAGAATGCCAGTTGAGTTAATTCGTAATATGAGCTTATCAACGATAGTATAAACAGTACGATAAGACTGACTAAATTGAGTAGTTGAATAGATGCGAAGTCACTTTGTTTTAAGAAAGGTCCTATAGCACTTACTATGCCTGCAATCACTATTAACGTAACGCTTCCGACGTAATCATAATGGAAGACGAGTAAACTTACTATTGAAACGATTACAGCTGACGAAATAGTGAAAATGAAATTTGTATAACGACCTAAAAAAAGTAACGGGACAAACGTTAAGTAGAGTTCATACCGATCCATTAGTGGTATGGGATTGACTGCGAGTAAAAGGGCTATAATGGTCATTAGTATAGTAAAGTAAATTTGAGAAAAGACCATATTTTTATTCTCCGAGTATTGTAAACGATGGAATAAATATATACCAGCTACTGTCACAGCCACATTATAAATTATAGCTTCAAACATAAGTATTTCGCTCCTTTTGAACTTCCTTTGTTATTGTAAGTGAAAATAGTTCATTTGTCATTTCTGTCTCTACTTATTTGCGACTATCAAATAGATATGGATTGTATTAATTAAAGTATTTACGTTATTATATCTTCAAGTGACTTATTGTAGGGTGGTAAAGTACAATAAGATTAAACGTAGGAGAAGTTGAGACATAACGTTTTTTGCTCTGGGAAACCGGTGAACGGCGTCCCAACAGCAGGGTTGTAGACAGAAACGCTCACGAGTAGGGAGTGGGACAGAAATCTAATTTGAACAAAAAGATTTCGTAGTCCCGGCCCGGCAAGGATGACTAGAATTGAAAAAAGCTTGATACAAGCGCATTTTCAAATCAGTCATCTACTGCCAAGATGCTGAAAGAGGTTGAGACATTACATTATCTCCCAGGCTCTTTCTCTCTAGTTAAAGACCATTATGTCCCGGTTCTGTTTAAATCCTATACGCTTTGGTCCCGACCTCGAGCAGATATCATTATTAGTTTTAGTAACTATGTGTTCTAAAACGTTAACTTCAGTGAAGTTTATCAAAATTTTGAAGGTGAACTGATGTATACATTATTACTTGTTATTTTTACCATGATAGTCAGTTTAATAATTACTCCTATAATCATAAAGATTTCTTATAAATTAGGTATAGTAGACAGACCTAACTATAGAAAGATCCATAAGAAACCTATCTCAGTGTTAGGCGGTACAGTTATCTTATTCTCATTCCTAATAGGTATATGGTTAGGCCATCCTATTGAAACTGAAGTCAAACCACTCATCATAGGGGCTATCGTTATCTATCTCGTCGGTTTAATAGATGATATCTACGATTTGAAACCTATCATTAAGTTGTGTGGGCAAATCGCCGCAGCGTTAATAGTGGTGTGTTACGGTGTAACTATAGACTTTATTTCTTTACCGATTGGTCCGACGATTCATTTTGGTATTTTTAGTGTACCTATTACAGTGATTTGGATTATAGCGATAACGAATGCCATTAATTTAATAGATGGATTAGATGGGCTGGCTTCAGGAGTTTCAGCTATCGCGTTACTAACGATTGGATTTATAGCTATTTTGCAAGGGAATATCTTCATCATTATGATTTGCAGTGTGTTGTTTGGCACGCTGTTAGGCTTTTTAGTATTTAATTTCCACCCAGCTAAGATATTTCTTGGCGATAGTGGTGCGTTACTTATAGGATTTATCATAGGGTTCTTGTCTTTACTAGGCTTTAAGAATATTACGTTTGTATCGTTGTTCTTCCCGATTGTTATTCTTGCAGTGCCTTTCATAGATACATTGTTTGCCATGATTCGTAGGGTTAAGAAAGGACAACATATCATGCAAGCAGACAAGTCACATTTGCATCATAAGCTCTTACAATTAGGTTATTCGCATAGACAAACTGTCATGTTAATTTATTCAATAGCATTGATGTTTAGC
Source organism: Staphylococcus marylandisciuri (assembly GCF_025519785.1). Lineage (GTDB taxonomy): Bacteria > Bacillota > Bacilli > Staphylococcales > Staphylococcaceae > Staphylococcus > Staphylococcus marylandisciuri. Next base: position 86,485 of record NZ_JAOPKZ010000005.1, read on the forward strand.
TTATCGAGTATCATCTTGTACTTATCCCAACCTTGGGGCGTGCTTATGATGTTTATTCTCATCGTAGTTACTATTGAACTCATCGTAGAGTTTACAGGGCTGATTGATGATGACTATCGTCCATTATTAAAATTGATTGAACATCGAGAGAGAAAAAATAAAAGCAAAGATGTAGGGGAGTGAACTACTCACCACTTAGCACAACCTAACGATTCTTACCGCTTAAAGTGGGAGCTTCTTGAGGATAGTGCGTACTTATAAGTGATTTCTTTCTTCACAGCGGTTGCTCTCATTGACCAAGCTATTCCCATAGTTTCTATGGTTCTTGATTCTCTTTATGTTGAGTACGGGCACAACCAGAAGACTTAGCGAAGAACGTTTCTTGTTCTTTAGTTGGATGGATTCTAAATTGATATGCTTAGCGTTGTTCCGTAAGCTAGTCACTTTATTATTTATGATTATGACCTTGATTCTGAATATATTTTTTTAACGTCAATGGGGCACCACCTGTTGTTAAAAGACAGAAACTGTTAGACCAAAATATTTCTTTACATAGGAACTGCTTTACTCTAGGCCAGTTGAGGTCGGGACATAAGGCTGAGACATTACATTATGTTCCAGCCTCATAGATGTATCTGAAATGGTGGATTTATTAAAAGAAAACCCCGAAATAATTGTGAGAATTAATAAATGAGGAGAATAACGAGTAAATATATGACAAATAATGATAGCATGCAACTTATAACAGATTTATCAGATTTAGAAGAACGTATTCCGAAAAATGATGTAGTACGTATAGTGAAACTTATTGTTGATAGTGTACCAGAAACAAAGTTTGATGTTTGTGAAGAACGATTTGGTATGAGTGTCTACTACTCTAAAATAATGCTCAAAATTATTTTGTATGCCTATACACAATCTAAATACTCGGGTGAAGAAATTGAGTTAGCACTAAGGGACAGCACTAGAATGATGTGGTTAGCTCAAATGCATGTACCAACATTTGATTTTATCAATCACTTTCGTAGTATCGATAAGATAAATAATTTAGTGCAAACTTTATATATTAATTTGAGGTCGAATTTAATTAAACAACAATTAATTGACACCAAAAGTGAATACGTGGATATCGTGAAAGAAAATGCCTTAATTGATAAACAATTATTTGTTTGGAATGAAAAATTTGAAGAAAACAATAATTACAATCAAGAATCAAAAGAAGTATATCAAGAATTGTTGAATACTAAAATTTTGCCATCAATCAAATACGAAACAGAATAGTAATAAGAAAACCAGTAGTATCTAAACACAAATAATGAAAACTTAATAAACAATATTTTCTGAGGCTGGGACATAAATCCCAGCCTCTTCAACATCTTGGCAGTAAATGACTGATTTGAAAATGCGCTTGTATCAAGCTTTTTCAATTCTAGTCATCCTTGCCGGAGCGGGACTACGAAATCTTTTTATTCAAATTAGATTTCTGTCCCGCTCCCAATTTATTATGAAGAAAGACTGACGATCAGTTTGTGTGTGCTCAGTTTGACCTAGTGATTGAGAGCCAACAATTTGAAGTGAAAGCAGGTAAGAATGAAATTTAAGACTATGAGTAATCGATTATTTAGTGTCGATATCAAAAGGCAAACGCATCGGTTCGTCCTTAGTCAGCTCATAATTACCAGATGTAATACGATTGAGGAAGTCGATGAATTGATCGTAATCTTCTTCCACCACATCGATATGGTAGCTCACCCTGTCAGTATAAGAGGTGTCACGGTGTATAAAAGGGGTAGAATCTAACTCATATTCGAGCTTTCCGGTTAAATCGTAGCCAATAGTGACCGTTGTGGGTATCGCGCTACGCAATTCAACACGTCCGACATCATAGATGACATCTCTAACTGCTCCACTATAGGCGCGAATCAAACCGCCACCACCAAGCTTAATACCACCAAAATAACGCGTTACTACCACGCAGGCGTTATGTATGTTGAGTTTCTTCAAGATTTCTAACATAGGAACGCCGGCAGTTCCACTCGGTTCTCCATCGTCATTTGCTTTTTGAATATTCATTTGGTCGCCTATGGTATAGGCAGAACAGTTATGTGTTGCTTCATGATGCGCCTTTTTAACTTCGGCTATAAAGGCTTTAGCTTCTTCTTCGGACTCTGTAGGTTTAATATGAGCAATAAAACGTGATTTATTGATGACGTTCTCTATCTTATGCGCCTCTTTAATTGTGATGATTGGTTCCACTCTATTCTCTCCCTTTAAGCATCTGAAGACAGATTTAAATTGTTAGTATCCCTATTATACACTGAAGTAATACGAGGTTGAAATGTAAAAAAAGCAATTTTATTTTACCTTAAAATACGGTATGATTATGCTAAGTATAATTTAGGAGGATTATGATGAAGATTGCTGTACTGTCAGACTCAACCAGCTATCTCCCACAAGAAATAATTAATAAATATCAGATAGAAATCGCACCGTTAAGCGTGACATTCGAAAACGGAGAAAATTATATAGAAAATGAGACATTGTTCGCTCCAGAATTCTATCAAAGAATGCATGCGGAGAAAACGATTCCAACAACGAGTCAGCCAGCAATTGGAGAGTTTATTAAACGCTATGAGAAGTTAAGAGAAGAGGGTTATACAGATGTCATTGCTATCTTCATCTCATCAGGTATAAGCGGTTGTTATCAAACAGCTACTCAAGCGGCAGAAATGGTTGATGGTATTAATGTATATGCCTTTGATACGAAACTCGCCGCTATGGTGGAAGGCGGTTATATTCTGAGAGCCATAGAAATGATTGAAGGTGGGTACCGACCAGCTGAAATCATAGATGAACTTTGTGCTATGCGTGAGGATACAGGGGCTTTTCTAATGGTTGATGATTTGAAGAATTTACAAAAAAGCGGACGAATTACTGGTGCCCAGGCATGGCTAGGTACGTTATTGAGAATGAAGCCTGTGCTCAAATTCGAAGATGGTTTAATAGTGCCGGAGGAGAAAGTTAGGACTAAGAAGCGCGCTTTAAAAACTGTAGTGAAAAAGGTCTTAGATCGAGTAAAAGACTACGAAGAATTGACGTTATTTGTGATTAGTGGAGATGTAGAAGAAGATGGTAAATGGATTTATAAACAAGCTAAAAAAGAGCGTCCAGATGCGCATATCATCTATTCTAATTTCGGGCCTGTCATTGCCGCACACCTCGGTTCTGGTGGTATAGGTTTCGGTTACACTGCACGTAAGATTAAAGACAATTAAATAGAGACTAAAAGGTTGAAACGGAAGTGTTATTAAGAGTAGTACCCGCTTTAAAGTAGAGAGTGTTAATTATTGGTACTAAAAGGCGAATTACTACTTAATTAAACAGTCGTTTCAATCTTTTTTGTTAAGGAGGAATTATTCATTAAATATTATGGTAGATTAATGACCGACAAAACCCTGTTGACTACGGAGGCGATTGCACGTGAATCTACAGGAGTAGTTGTAGAAGGACACAGGCATAAGTGCATCCAATGTGGTAACAAGCACGAAGCGTGGTTTCATCACTATTACTCTACGACGCATCAAAGGGAAATAACGTATTGTAGAAAGTGTCTGCAGCTCGGTCGAATGGACAACTTCAACACTGTGATCATAGTAAAGACACATCAAGAAAGCAGTCTGGCCCCTTACTCGCTTCCTTTTAATCTGTCAAAGCAACAATTATATGCCTCTCAAAAGGTGGTTGAGGCAATAAAGAAGCGGGAGGATCTATTGCTTTACGCTGTCACTGGAGCAGGTAAGACTGAAATGATCTTTGAAGCAATTCAACTCGCTCGACAAAGAGGCGATAATGTAGCTGTAGTCTCTCCGCGTGTAGATGTAGTCATCGAGTTGAGCTATCGCATTGTGGAAGCATTTGAGTTAGAAACTATAGATGTCTTGTACCAAGGTATGACACAAAAAGGAAATGGGCATTTTGTTATAGCTACCACTCATCAATTACTCCGATTTAAATCACATTTTGATACTATTTTTGTCGATGAAGTAGATGCATTCCCGCTCTCACAGGACCCTAGTTTATGGCATGCGATAAACGAAGCAAGCAAATCAATTCATAGCCATATCTATATGAGCGCTACTCCAAATAAAAGCTTATTAGCACAATTCACTTCAAACCAAATCGTGAAGCTACCAGCTCGGTTTCACAGATACCCCTTACCTTTACCAAAGTTTAAACTCTTTAAACTCAATCCTTCCAAAAAGCAATTACACTTTTACCAACTACTCGTTAAACAAATAGAAAAGGGTCGTTATACTTTAGTCTTTTTTAACCATATTGAAACAATGCAGCAAACTTACGACATTTATAAGAAGCATATTGAAAGTTTGATTTGTGTTCATAGCGAAGATGCGCTGCGTCATGAAAAAGTTGAGGGATTACGCAGGGGGAAACATCGCGTCGTATTTACTACCACCATTCTAGAACGCGGCTTCACTATGGCAAAGTTGGACGTAGTAGTGATTAATAGTCATACTTTCAGTAAAGATGCGCTAGTTCAAATAGCAGGACGAGTCGGTCGGAAAAAGGAGTGTCCGACAGGAGATTTTTGGTTCTACCACGAAGGTCTAACAATGAAGATGATACAAGCTAGAAATGAAATTAAGAAGATGAATAAGTTAGGCCGTGCGAGAGGGTGGTTACGTGAATAGATGTGCGCAATGTTTGGAACACTTTGAGGAACCTATAACGATATTGAACTTCTATATGAAAGCAGAAATATTGTGTCAGCGTTGTAGAAGAAAGTGGAAGGAAATGAAGATCAATTTCTCAAATCTCCAACGCTGTCCTAGATGTTTAAAGCGCTTATCTTTAGATGAGGAGCATTGTTTAGATTGTCAATTTTTAACTCGCAAATTTCACTTAATGGATAAGCTTTATTGTGATAATAATTATGAAGGTATAGTGAAAGAGACGATACATCAATATAAGTTCTTGGGCGATGTAGCACTGGCTGACGTCTTAGCTGCTCAGATTCGATTACCTAACGAAACATTTGATTTCATAGTACCTATACCCTCACCATTTGAAAGAGACTACCAACGTACATTTAATCCGGTTAGAGAAGTCTTAAGAGCTAAAAAGGTGAATTATACTGAAATGCTGAGTACTATAGTAAGACCTAAGCAATCAAGTTTGAGTAAAATGGTACGAGCACAAGCTCAAAATCCTTTTAAGTGTACCACGAGTTTAAATATTGCAGGTAAATCAGTTCTCTTAGTCGACGACATCTATACTACGGGGTTAACTGTTCATCATGCAGCAAGCCTTTTATATATTAGAAAAGTCAGAAAATTAGGAGTGTTAACGTTTGCACGGTAGGTAGAAAGTGGTATTATAAATGTAAGGAACAATAATTAAAAGAGGTTTTAAAGGAGTCGATGATAATGATTAGATTTGAAATTCACGGAGAGAACCTCACTATTACTGATGCGATTCGTAACTATATTGAAGAGAAAGTAGGTAAGTTAGAACGCTATTTTAATAACGTTCCTAATGCTACAGCACATGTTAAAGTTAAAACGTATCAAAATTCAGCTACGAAGATTGAAGTTACTATACCTTTGAAGAATGTAACTTTAAGAGCTGAAGAAAGACATGATGATTTATATGCTGGCATTGATTTAATTAACAGTAAATTGGAGCGTCAAGTTAGAAAGTATAAGACACGTGTGAATAGAAAGAATCGTGATCATGACATTCAAGATGTCTTTGCTGCGTTACCAGATGATCAAGAAATTAAGAACACTTATAATACTGAAGAAGAACATAAAGATGAAGATGATATCGAAATCGTCCGTTCTAAACAGTTTAGTTTAAAACCGATGGATTCTGAAGAAGCAGTCTTACAGATGAATTTGCTAGGACATGATTTCTTCGTCTTTAATGATAGACATACAGATGGTACAAGCATAGTGTATAAACGTAAAGATGGTAAATATGGATTAATTGAAACGACTGAAGAATAATTAGCGACTCTGTTAAAACCTATAGATGAGCTATCAAAGTGATTACAGTACTTTGTTTAATTAAGACGAAACGCTTCTATTAGCCTAGGTTTAGTAATTAAACTCAACATTTTAGTAGTGTCACCATCCGCAAGTGACTAATCACTATAACTTATACACGCATGTAAGAACAGTGAACAATTTCAATAACGTATTTAAGAGAGAGGTCAGGACAAAAATGCTTAGGATGTGAGCCGGGGCCCCAACACAAAGAAACTGGTTCATCAGTTTCCACCAGCAATGCGAGTTGGGGCGGGGCCCCAACAAAGAGAAACTGGGACATAATGTAATGTCTCAACCTCTTTCAGCATTTTGGCAGTAGATGACTGATTTGAAAATGCGCTTGTATCAAGCTTTTTTCAATTCTAGTCATCCTTGCCGGGGCGGGACTACGAAATCATTTTATTCAAATTAGATTTCTGTCCCGCTCCCAACAAGCACAGCAAGTTGGGGTGGGGCCCCAACAAAGAGAAACTGATAATTCAGTTTCTACAAGCACTGCGAGTTGGGGTGGCCCCAACACAGAGAGGCTCGGACATAAAGGTCTTTGACTAGAGTGAAAGAGGCTGGGACATAAATCCCAGCCTCTTTCGGCATCTTGGCAGTAGATGACTGATTTGAAAATGCGCTTGTATCAAGCTTTTTTCAATTCTAGTCATCCTTGCCGGGGCGGGACTACGAAATCTTTTTTATTCAAATTAGATTTCTGTCCCGCTCCCTTCAGCATCTTGGCAGTAGATGACTGATTTGAAAACGCGCTTGTATCAAGCTTTTTTCAATTCTAGTCATCCTTGCCGGGGCGGGACTACGAAATCCTTTTATTCAAATTAGATTTCTGTCCCGCTCCAGAATCGTAAGCGTTTCTGTTGATAATCTTGCTTATGGGGCTGTTAATCGGTTTCCCAGAGCGCAGAAGCTTTATGTCCTAACCTCTTTTCTTTTTTTTATTTATAAGTTTGAGCGATATATATAATAGAGCTAATCTAAATAAATGTTAACTGCAAGGGGTTACACCTCTAATGGACTTTTAAAAGTAAATATGAAATTTGGAGGTACTTCTGTAAAAATTTAGAAATAATTATACTAGTGTACTACAGTACAATTTTAGTGTTATAAATGATATGATTAATTGTTGTAAAGCTTATATGTTATTAAAGCTAAAGGAGCGAACGTAATGGGTTTTTTATCAAAACTAGCTGATGGCAATAAGAAAGAAGTGAAACGTTTAGGCAAATTGGCTGACAAAGTTCTTGCACTTGAAGAGGACGTCGCCATTTTAACTGACGAAGAAATAAGAGAGAAAACTAGAGAATTTCAGGAAAAATTACATGCTGAAGAAGATGTGAAGAAACAAAATAAAATGTTAGATGACATTTTACCGGAAGCATATGCCCTCGTACGCGAAGGGGCGAAACGAGTATTTAATATGTCGCCTTATAGAGTTCAAGTAATGGGTGGTATAGCTATACACAAAGGTGACATAGCTGAAATGAGAACAGGGGAAGGTAAGACGCTCACTGCCACGATGCCTACTTATTTAAATGCGCTTGCTGGACGTGGCGTACACGTTATTACAGTAAACGAATACCTTTCAAGCGTTCAAAGCGAAGAAATGGCTGAATTGTATAATTATCTAGGATTAAGCGTGGGACTCAATTTAAATAGTAAAACGACTGCAGAAAAACGCGAAGCCTATGCTTCAGATATTACTTATAGTACAAATAATGAACTCGGTTTCGACTATCTTAGAGATAACATGGTTAATTACGCTGAGGAACGCGTTATGCGACCACTGCATTTTGCAATTATTGATGAGGTAGACTCTATCCTGATTGATGAAGCACGTACACCACTTATTATTTCAGGTGAAGCAGAGAAATCAACTTCGCTCTATACTCAAGCTAATGTGTTCGCTAAGATGTTGAAGAATGAAGAAGATTATAATTATGATAAAAAGACGAAATCAGTTCAGTTAACAGAACAAGGAATCGATAAAGCTGAGCGTATGTTCAAGATAGATAACCTTTATGATGTGAAAAATGTTGAAATTATTAGCCATATCAACACAGCTTTAAGAGCGCATGTAACGTTGCAACGTGACGTCGATTATATGGTCAACGATGGCGAAGTATTGATTGTTGACCAATTCACAGGACGTACGATGCCAGGTCGTCGTTTCTCAGAAGGCCTTCACCAAGCGATTGAGGCTAAAGAAGGCGTACAAATTCAAAACGAATCTAAGACTATGGCCTCTATTACTTTCCAAAACTACTTCAGAATGTATAACAAGCTGTCTGGTATGACCGGTACAGCTAAAACTGAAGAAGAAGAGTTTAGAAATATTTATAATATGACAGTTACTCAAATTCCTACAAATAGACCTGTCCAACGTGTAGATAAACCAGATTTAATTTATATTAGTCAAAAAGGTAAATTCGACGCTGTAGTGGAAGATGTCATAGAAAAACACAAACAAGGTCAACCTATTCTACTAGGTACAGTAGCGGTAGAAACAAGTGAGTATATTTCTAATCTACTTAAAAAACGTGGTATTCGCCATGATGTACTCAACGCGAAAAATCACGAACGTGAAGCTGATATCATTTCTAAAGCTGGACAAAAAGGCGCAGTTACAATAGCTACCAATATGGCTGGACGTGGAACAGATATTAAGTTAGGTGAAGGTGTTGAAGACATCGGTGGCTTAGCTGTTATAGGTACTGAGCGCCATGAGTCGCGTCGTATAGATGATCAGTTACGGGGACGTTCTGGTCGTCAAGGCGATAAAGGTGACAGCCGTTTCTATTTATCTCTTCAAGACGAACTCATGGTGCGTTTCGGTTCAGATCGCTTGCAAAAAATGATGAATCGTCTTGGCATGGACGACTCTACACCAATCGAGTCAAGAATGGTATCACGTGCAGTTGAGTCAGCTCAGAAACGTGTAGAAGGTAATAACTTCGATGCTCGAAAACGTATTCTGGAATACGATGATGTGTTACGTAAACAACGTGAAATTATTTATAGTGAACGCAATGATATCATCGATAGTGAATCGAGTGACGAGCTCGTCCAAGGAATGCTGCGTTCAACGCTTGAAACAGCTATACGTTATTATGTCAATGAAGATGAGGACGAGCCAGATTATGATCCATTTATTAATTATGTTGATGATGTGTTCTTAAGTGAAGGCGATTTAAAGGTTGAGGAAATCAGAGGTAAAGATAGTGAAGATATCTTTGATGTAGTTTGGGGCAAAATTGAAAAAGTCCTAGACGGTCAACGCGAGAAAATCGGTGATCAATTCAATGAATTTGAACGCATGATCTTACTTCGTTCTATCGATACACACTGGACTGATCATATTGATACGATGGATCAGTTGCGTCAAGGTATTCATTTACGGTCATATGGTCAACAAAATCCACTTCGTGACTATCAAAATGAAGGACATCAATTATTTGATAATATGATGCAAGCTATCGAAGAAGATGTAAGTAAATACATTCTTAAATCTGTCATCACGGTTGAAGATGATGTGGAACGTGAGAAGACGAAAGACTTAGGTAAAGCAGAACACGTTAACGCAGAAGATGGTAAAGAAAAAGTTAAACCGCAACCTTATGTAAAAGGGGAAGAAGTAGGCAGAAACGATCCTTGTCCTTGCGGTAGCGGTAAAAAGTACAAGAACTGTCATGGAGCATAACTTTTAACTTAAGACCACTTTGATATACTGTCCTCAATTAATTTGGATTGCTTGACCATAAGGCAAGCGAGCTAGCAACGTACTCAGCGACTATTCTAATTGCGTTGTTGAGTGCGTTGCTTATATTCACTGCTAAACACCAGCAAAACAATAAGAAGATAGACTATCATCATGAGTGAAATCTCTATAAGTTTTAAATACCTAGTTAAATCTTTAACTCTAGTTATTCATGCTAGCTATAACACAGGAAGTAAGTTACAGCTAACGCTCAGTGCGCTCAATAAATGCTAAATAGTTAGCTAGAGTCTGGATGCCACGTATTAAACCATTAGAGGCGTCTTCGTCCTTTGACATGTTAACTGCAGGTGTAAATAATCTCTATTCACAAGGTACTTCGTTAATTTAGTTATGGCTAATTAAGTTATACGAAAGTGCCTTACTTTTTTAAAAAATCATAACGCAATTTATGTAGGATTTATACCCGAGATTCATGTTACACTAGTAAACGAATACTGTGAACATATAGGAGAGATGGAAATGGAACTATCTGAAATCAAACGTCATATCGAGGCATATGCTGTAAAATTAGATCAAATTAGGGGGTCTCTTTGACTTAGAAGAGAAAGAGACAAATATTCAAGAATATGAAGAAATGATGGCTGATCCTTCTTTTTGGGATGACCAATCGAAGGCTCAAGAAATTATCGATAAAAATAATGCCTTAAAAGCTGTCGTAAATGGCTTTAAGTCTCTTGAAGAACAGAATAATGATATGGACGCTACAAGAGAATTGCTCGAAGAAGACTACGATTCAGAGATGAAAGAGGAGTTAGAAGAGGATGTCGTCCAGTTTGAAAGTAAACTTGACGCTTTCGAGCTTCAACTTTTACTAGATGGGCCTTACGATGCAAATAATGCTATTCTCGAGCTCCATCCTGGGGCAGGGGGAACCGAATCTCAAGATTGGACGAGCATGTTGTTACGTATGTATCAACGTTATGCAGAACAGAAAGGTTTTAAAGTAGAGGTTGCCGATTACCTACCTGGTGACGAAGCAGGGGTGAAGAGTGTGACCCTTATCATTAAGGGCCATAACGCATATGGATACTTTAAAGCTGAAAAAGGAGTTCATCGCTTAGTTAGAATTTCTCCATTTGACTCTGGAGGGCGTCGTCACACGTCATTCGCATCGTGTGACGTTATTCCTGAATTTAATAACGATGAAATTGAAATAGAAGTCAATTCAGATGATATTACTGTTGATACGTTCCGAGCATCAGGTGCTGGAGGTCAACATATTAATAAGACAGAATCAGCAATTCGTATTACACATCACCCTACAGGCATTGTAGTTAACAACCAGAATGAGCGTTCGCAAATCAAGAACCGTGAAGCTGCAATGAAAATGTTGAAAGCTAAATTGTATCAACTTAAATTGGAAGAACAAGAGAGAGAGATGGCAGAAATACGTGGCGAACAAAAAGAAATAGGCTGGGGTAGCCAAATACGTTCTTACGTCTTTCACCCGTACTCAATGGTTAAAGACCATCGTACAAATACTGAAACGGCTAAAGTTGATTCGGTCATGGACGGTGACATCAATCAGTTCATTGAGGCTTATTTACGTAGTCATATCGATCAAGAAAGTTAATATTAGTTTAGAGGCTGGGACATAATGTAATGTCTCAGCCTTATTCAGCATCTTGGCAGTAGATGACTGATTTGAAAATACGCTTGTATCAAGCTTTTTTCAATTTTAGTCATCCTTGCGGGGCGGGACTACGAAATCTTTTTATTCAAATTAGATTTCTGTCCCGCTCCTTTTCAATTCTCTGCTTAACATAGTTCGGCTCTACTCTAATCTTAAACGCTTTTGTCTCAACCTCTCGCTGAAAACTCACACACGTGTTTAAATAGTATTTGATGTGAGTAAATAGTCGGTTATAGAAACTTAATAGATTTATAAAGAGTAATGAGCAGGACTCAATCAACCACAACGATTTAACGTCGTTACATCAAACGTATGAAGGCATTGAAACGCAGTAGTTTATCATCTAGTTTACAAGGTGATGACGCAGACTATAAGACGAGCAGATTGTGCTATAGTTAATCTATATTCACATTACATCGAAGGATTGAACTACTTATGAAGAAAGCACTATTTACATCTATGTTATCTATCGCCTTCTTGATTATGAATAATCATTACACAGACGCTAGCCAGTTCTATACTACTAACGAAGATACTCCTCTTTCTGAACTTGCACGTACCTTTGCAACTACTACGCATGATATCAGAGCGCTAAATAAGATTGCTCCTCGTACTGACTCAGTTAGAGCACATACTCGGATAGTAGTCCCGGATCGAGATATTATCGAAGTGCAAGCAGGTGACAACCTCCACACTATTGCACGTAAACACCATCTCACTCTAACTAGAATACATCAATGGAATCCTTTTCTAGAAACACAAACGCAGCCACATGATTTCATAGCTATTTCTTCAAAAGGTTCAGCACACCTATTAAATATGTTACAAGAAAATTATTTATCTACGTTATATAAATCTTCACACCCTAATCTGTCTGATATGTCCTACCAATCTACTGCTTCAGTGATTAAATTCCCTAACTATACGAACGACCTATACGAGCAAACTTCGACAGACAATTTAAAGGGCAATAATTTTCCACGATCTAATAAGAAAGGCTTAAGAAATAATATAGATAGAAACAGTAAAGCGATAGCGGATTATAGCACTGCAGGTGTTAATAATAAATTATCGGAACGTTACCTAGATAAACGACCGAGTGAGCGTCCCCGTTTATCATCAACTTCGAATGGTTATATTTGGGGATACTGTACCTATTATGCTTTTGAACGTCGCGAACAACTGGGGAAAGCGATTGGTAAATTTTGGGGTAATGCTAATAATTGGGCTAGGGCGGCTCGCCACCAAGGCTTCAATGTTAACCGCCGACCACAAGTTGGAGCGGTCTTCCAGACTTCTAAAGGAGAGTACGGCCATGTCGGTGTGGTTGAAAAAATAAATAAAGATCATAGTATCGTAGTGTCGGAAATGAATTGGAATGGTCTTTTTGGAAAGGTATCGTACAGAATTGTAGCTAATCCTAATCAATATCATTATATACATTAAAGAGAGAGTAAGAGATGAGGTTGGAAATAATTTCTGCGTATTATGACGTAAACACATGTCAGTGCATGTATGAAGTGCACTACTGAAGCTTTAAGAAGATTATCGTTTGATGATTGAGCGCGTAACTGCTGCAACCCACTTCATTATTGCACAGTAAATAATTATCCAGTTCATAGCTGAATGGGAGCGGGATAGAAATCTAATTTGAATAAAAAGATTTCTGTCCCGCTCCCTCAGTGTAATTTTTTTTAGATTGGTAGTCATCTATATGAAACTGAGAAATCCATAAGGTTTCTGTCCTACTACCTGATGTAATGATCACTACAATTAGGAAGAGTAATTGATATATAATACTTTGAAAAATTAAGTTAAAACTTGCATAATTAAGTTAACCTTAGTATTAAATATAATTAACGTATTGATCGACGAGGAAGAGAAATGGGTGAAACATATTGATCTGGTATTTCTTGGCTGCTTTTTTCCCTTGTGTACTACTAGTGCTATTCAGTGTTCTGACTAGAAGTAAATGGGTAGGAACTTTATTAACATTAGTACTCATTGGCGTGTCAGTGTGGAAAGGTTTTTTTCATAATGAGTGGATAATATTTATTGATGTCGTTTCACTTGCTGCTGGTTATTTAATTATAGATCAGCTTGAGCTACATAAACATCAAGATGACGATTAGCTCAAGTATTAGCTTGTCTATTAGAGCAGAAAGAAAAATAAAAGCGTAAAAGGTTCACCAGTAAGGTATTAGACATGTAAATCGTCGCTGTTCAAGTTTAAAATAATGGAAAAAGGCAAACATAGTTAAGTGACTATGTTTGTTTTTTTACGGAAAAGCAAGTGATAACGAACAAACGTTTGTACTACTCAGATACTTTCTGTTAAAATATAAAGTGATAATAGAACTAACTAAACGGTTATCTTGTGTGATTTTATCGAAACTATGTATAGGAGTGTATGTGGTATGGAGCATCATCCATTTAAACTGTCTTCAGAGTTTGAACCCCAAGGGGACCAGCCAGAAGCAATAAGAAAGATAGCAGATGGTGTTAAAGCTGGTAAGCGACATCAAACTTTACTCGGCGCTACAGGCACTGGTAAGACCTTTACCATGAGTAATGTGATAAAGGAAGTGGGTAAACCTACTTTAATTATTGCTCACAATAAGACGTTAGCAGGTCAACTCTATAGTGAGTTCAAAGAGTTCTTTCCCGAAAATAGAGTAGAGTACTTTGTGAGTTATTATGATTTTTATCAGCCAGAAGCCTACGTTCCTTCTACAGATACCTTCATTGAAAAGGACGCTTCAATCAATGATGAAATAGACCAATTACGACATTCAGCTACGAGCGCTCTCTTTGAGAGAGACGACGTCATTATCATTGCTAGTGTAAGTTGTATTTATGGTTTAGGTAATCCTAAAGAATATCGTGATTTGGTAGTAAGCATCCGCGTAGGTATGGAAATGGATAGAAGTGAATTATTACGCAAGCTCGTGGATGTGCAGTATACGCGTAACGATATTGACTTTAGACGCGGTACATTTCGAGTTAGAGGCGATGTGGTAGAGATCTTCCCTGCTTCTAGAGAAGAAATGTGTATACGAGTAGAATTCTTCGGTGATGAAATAGATCGTATACGTGAAGTGAACTATCTTACTGGAGAAGTCATACGAGATAGAGAACACTTTGCGCTATTCCCGGCATCCCACTTCGTCACACGCGATGAGAAGATGAAAGTTGCTATCGAGCGAATTGAGAAGGAATTAGAGGAGCGCTTAGAAGAATTACGTTCTGAAAATAAAATTCTGGAAGCACAACGCTTAGAGCAACGAACAAACTATGACCTTGAAATGATGCGAGAAATGGGCTTCTGTTCAGGCATTGAGAACTATTCTGTGCACCTCACGTTAAGACCTCTAGGCTCTACACCGTATACACTCTTAGATTATTTTGGCGATGATTGGTTAGTGATGGTTGATGAATCTCACGTAACGTTGCCTCAAATACGCGGTATGTACAATGGTGACCGTGCTCGAAAGCAAGTTTTAGTTGATCACGGATTTAGATTGCCAAGTGCTATGGACAACCGTCCTCTCAAGTTTGAAGAATTTGAAGACAAGACTCAGCAACTGGTTTATGTATCAGCTACACCAGGCCCATATGAACTTGAGCATACCGATGAAATGGTTGAACAAATTATACGTCCTACTGGTCTACTTGATCCTAAAATTGACGTGCGTCCTACTGAGAACCAAATCGATGATCTACTCAGTGAGATACAGACGCGTATAGAGCGAAATGAACGCGTGTTAGTCACAACGTTAACGAAGAAAATGAGTGAAGATTTAACAACCTATATGAAAGAGGCAGGTATTAAAGTAAATTACTTACACTCAGAGATTAAAACTTTAGAACGTATAGAAACTATTCGTGATTTAAGAATGGGTACTTATGATGTGATTGTAGGAATAAATCTATTGAGAGAAGGCCTAGATATACCTGAGGTTTCATTAGTGGTTATCTTAGATGCTGATAAGGAAGGTTTCCTACGGTCAGAGCGTTCACTCGTTCAAACGATCGGACGTGCTGCACGTAATAGCAAAGGTGAAGTCATCATGTATGGTGATAAAGTCACAGATTCTATGCAACATGCCATAGATGAAACTGCACGACGTCGTGAAATTCAAATTCAGTTTAATAAAGACCATAATATTACGCCGAAAACGATAAATAAAAAGATTCACGATGTTATTAGTGCGACGGTTGAAAGTGACGATACTAATGAGAAGAAACAAAAAGAAGTACCGAAGAAAATGACGAAAAAAGAGCGTGAAAAAACGATAGACAATATTGAAAAAGAAATGAAGCAAGCAGCTAAAGATCTTGATTTCGAACGCGCTACTGAATTAAGAGATATGTTATTTGAATTAAAAGCAGAAGGGTGACATAAATGAAACAACCATCCATAGTTATTAAAGGAGCACGAGCAAATAATTTAAAGAGTATAGATATAGAAATCCCAAAAAACAAACTCGTAGTGATGACAGGGTTGTCCGGTTCGGGTAAGTCTTCATTGGCTTTCGATACGATTTATGCCGAAGGTCAACGCCGTTATGTTGAATCATTAAGCGCGTACGCGCGACAGTTCTTAGGACAAATGGATAAGCCAGATGTAGATAGTATTGAAGGGTTATCTCCGGCTATATCAATCGATCAGAAGACCACAAGTAAGAACCCTCGCTCCACAGTAGCAACGGTAACAGAAATATATGATTATATACGCCTGCTCTATGCCCGTGTAGGGAAACCGTATTGCCCTAATCACGGAATAGAGATAGAATCTCAAACAGTTCAACAGATGGCAGACCGCATACTGCAACTTGAGGAGCGCAGTAAGATTCAATTGTTAGCACCTGTAGTTTCTCACCGTAAAGGTTCGCATGAGAAATTGATAGACGACATCAGTAAAAAAGGATACGTGCGTGTCAGAGTGGATGGTGAGATTACAGATGTAAATGAAGTTCCCGACCTAGATAAGAACAAGAATCATACCATTGAAGTCGTTGTTGATCGATTGGTTGTTAAGTCGGGGATAGAAGCGAGGCTAGCTGATTCGATTGAGACTGCTCTATCGCTATCCGAAGGTAACCTTATTGTTGATGTTATAGGGGAAGAGGAACTTAAATTCTCTGAGAATCACGCTTGTCCAATTTGCGGTTTTTCAATAGGTGAACTTGAGCCACGTATGTTTAGTTTCAATAGTCCTTTTGGTGCCTGCCCAACATGTGATGGTCTTGGTAAGATACTACAAGTTGATCTCGATTTAGTAGTACCTGATAAAGATAAGACACTTAACGAAGGAGCTATATTACCTTGGGAACCAACAAGTTCTGATTTCTATCCTACATTACTCAATCGCGTGTGCGAAGTTTATAAGATAAACATGGATAAACCATACAAAAAATTAACAGATCGCCAAAAAGATATTTTGATGTACGGTTCAAAAGGTAAACAAATTGAGTTTACTTTTAAACAAAGAAACGGTCGGACACGCAAGCGAACAATGGTGTTCGAAGGTGTAGTGAATAATGTTAATCGCCGTTATCATGAATCGCCTTCAGAGTATACGCGTGAGATGATGAGTAAATACATGACCCAACTAACTTGTGAAACATGCCATGGTCAACGCTTGAGCAGGGAAGCACTGTCTGTATATGTAGCTGGCAAGAATATAGGTGAAGTTGTGGCCTATTCGATTGCTGAAGCGTTAGAGTATTACGATAATATCGAACTCTCTCGTCAGGACCGGACAATTGCAGACATGATATTGAAAGAAATTTATTCACGGCTTAAGTTTCTTTACAATGTCGGGCTTGACTACTTAACACTTGATCGCTCAGCTGGAACGCTATCTGGTGGTGAAGCTCAACGAATTCGCTTGGCTACGCAGATTGGTTCACGTCTCTCAGGCGTGCTTTATGTTCTTGATGAGCCTTCTATCGGTTTACACCAGCGTGATAATGATCGATTAATCAACACTTTAAAAGAAATGCGCGATTTAGGAAATACCTTGATTGTAGTTGAACACGACGATGATACGATGCGAGCAGCAGACTATTTAGTCGATGTAGGACCAGGCGCCGGTGAACATGGTGGGGAAATCGTAGCAAGTGGCACACCGAACCAAGTGATGAAGAAGAAATCCTCACTTACTGGTCAGTACTTGAGCGGAAGAAAGCGCGTAGAGGTTCCTGAGTATCGACGTGAAGTTACGGATAGAAAGCTGCATGTCAAAGGAGCTCGTAGTAATAATTTGAAAGATATACACGTTGACTTCCCTCTATCAACCATGACGGTAGTTACTGGCGTCTCAGGCTCAGGTAAAAGTTCACTAGTAAACGAAGTGTTATATAAAACACTTACTAAGACTATAAATAAGTCACAAGTTAAACCCGGAGATAATGATGGTATAGACGGTATTGATCAACTAGATAAAGTTATTGATATTGACCAGTCACCAATCGGTCGCACCCCGCGCTCTAATCCCGCCACATACACTGGAGTATTTGACAATATACGCGATATATTTGCACAAACCAATGAAGCTAAGATTAGAGGGTATTCTAAAGGTCGTTTCAGCTTCAATGTTAAAGGTGGGCGTTGTGAGGCATGTAAAGGTGACGGTATAATCAAAATAGAGATGCACTTTTTACCAGATGTGTACGTACCGTGTGAAGTCTGTGATGGCAAGCGTTATAACCGCGAAACTTTAGAAGTCACTTATAAAGGTAAGAATATCGCTGACGTTTTAGCTATGACGGCAGAAGAAGCTACGCATTTCTTTGAAAATGTGCCCAAGATATACCGTAAACTTAAAACTTTAGTCGATGTTGGATTAGGTTATGTCAAATTAGGACAGCCAGCTACTACCTTATCTGGCGGCGAGGCTCAACGCGTTAAACTCGCTTCTGAGTTACACAAACGCTCCACTGGCCGTTCAATTTATATACTTGATGAACCCACAACTGGTCTACATGTCGATGATATACGTCGTTTATTAAATGTACTTAACCGTTTAGTTGAAAATGGTGATACTGTTGTCATCATTGAACATAATTTGGATGTTATTAAAACGGCAGATTATCTCATCGACTTAGGACCTGAAGGCGGAGATGGTGGGGGTACAATCGTCGCTACAGGCACGCCTGAAGAAGTAGCTGAAGTTAAAGAAAGTTACACAGGACAATATTTAAGACCAGTTCTTGAGAGAGATACGCGAAAAGATTAGTTTAGAAAGCTCTTAAAGTCGAGGCATATGACTGATTATAGTTATGGCTAGAATAGTCATACTATGGTTTGAAATGCCCAGACTTTAAGAGTTTTTCTTTTTTATATCATAGTTAAGAGTAACGTCTTTCGTACATCTATGGTAGAATACGAGTTGTTTGATGTAATAGAGGTTAGGACAAAAGCGTTTAGGGGGCCCCAACAAAGAGAAACTGGTAAATAATGTAATGTCCCGCTCCCTTCAACATCTTGGCAGTAGATGACTGAATTGAAAATGCGCTTGTATCAAGCTTTTTTCAATTCTAGTCATCCTTGCCGGGGCAGGACTACGAAATCTTTTTATTCAAATTAGATTTCTGTCCCGCTCCCGAATCGTGAGCGTTTCTGTCAACACTCTTGCTTTGGGACGCTGTTCATCGCTTTCCCAGAGCACAAAAGCTTTATGTCCCTAACCCTACATTTACATGATATTAAGTGATTAACTATGAGAGTTAATAAATGATAAAATAGTGATATTAAGTTTAGGAATAAGTCATAAGGACGCGATTTTAGAGGACTAAGAACAATAGAGGTGTACGATGCTAACCACTAAAAGTATAATTGAGCGTTTTGGATTAAAAATTGTCGCAGGCAAAAAAGGTTTAAATAAAAATATTAAAAATACGGATATCTCACGCCCAGGTCTAGAAATGGCAGGTTATTTCTCGCACTATTCATCTGACAGAATCCAATTGTTGGGTACAACTGAGCTTTCATTCTACAATTTGCTTCCTGATGAAGATCGACAAGGACGTATGCGTAAGCTATGCCGACCTGAAACACCAGCTATTATAGTGACTCGTGATTTGGAGCCTCCAGAAGAACTCTATGAAGCTGCCGAAGAATTGGACACCCCGCTTATTCTGTCATCTATAGCGACTACGCAACTGATGAGTCGCTTAACAACATTTCTTGAGCACGAGCTCGCAAAGACCACTTCAATACACGGTGTCTTGGTAGATGTGTATGGCGTGGGAGTGTTAATTACAGGTGATTCAGGCATAGGTAAGAGCGAGACTGCGTTGGAGTTAGTCAAAAGGGGGCATCGATTGGTAGCAGATGATAATGTCGAAATTCGTGAGATAACTAAAGATGAATTAGTAGGTAAGCCTCCTAAGTTAATTGAACATTTACTAGAAATTAGAGGTCTTGGTATTATTAATGTAATGACACTATTCGGAGCAGGATCTATTCTAACTGAGAAAAGAATTCGTTTAAATGCACACCTTGAGAATTGGCACGAAGATAAATTATATGATCGTGTGGGTTTAAATGAAGAGACCTTACGTATATTAGATACTGAAGTGACTAAAAAGACCATTCCTGTTCGGCCAGGTAGAAACGTCGCAGTAATCATAGAAGTAGCAGCTATGAATTATAGACTCAACGTGATGGGAATAAATACTGCGGAAGAATTTAACGACCGGCTTAATTCGGAAATAATGCGCAATAGTAAAAAAGATCAACGAAATAAGGAGAAGTAAGCATGAACCTCACACTGAATTATATCGATCCAATAGCCCTTCCTCTTGGACCTCTAAATGTTCGCTGGTATGGTATCATTATCGCTTGTGGTATCTTGATAGGATATTTTATTGCCCAAACTGCATTGAAAAATGCGGGGTTTGATAAAGATGCCTTAGTCGATATCTTATTTTGGAGCGCGATAGTTGGCTTTATCAGTGCACGCATTTATTTCGTCATCTTTCAATTTCCGTTCTATGCTCAACATCCACTAGAAATTCCAAAGATATGGCATGGAGGTATTGCTATTCATGGAGGGATTATAGGTGGATTTATTACAGGATTAATCATTTGTAAAAAGAAGAATTTAAATCCTTTTCACATTGGTGATATTATTGCCCCTAGTATGATACTCGCTCAAGGTATAGGCCGTTGGGGGAACTTTATGAACCACGAAGCACACGGTGGTCCTGTCTCTAGAACATTTCTTGAGAACTTACATATACCGCAGTTTATCATTGATAACATGTACATTAATGGTGTATATTACCATCCTACGTTTCTTTATGAATCCGTTTGGGACGTTCTAGGATTTATCTTTCTACTCACGCTGCGCAAACATCTACGCGTAGGAGATACCTTAGCGCTTTATCTCATTTGGTACTCAATAGGGCGCTTCTTTGTCGAAGGATTACGAACAGATAGTTTAATGTTAACGAGTCATATTCGTGTCGCTCAACTTATGTCAATCATTCTGATAATCGCGGGGATCATTATGATTGTCCTCAGACATACTAAGTATCGTGCTCCTCGTTATAAAGAGGCCCAAGCTTTACCGTGGCCCACGTCAAAGGGGCATAAGTCATGAAGCGTAGGTTGAGACAACAACAAGTTAAAAGTGCTAATCCTTTGTGGAAGATATTTGATTTCATTAATTTCTTTAGACTTTTTAAGAATACAGTGATTATTGAAATTGCACGCTATATACCCAGTATGAAATTGAAGCGCTGGGTATATATTCATTTATTAAAAATGAAAGTAGGCAACCACACCGCTTTTGCATTTAAAGTCGTCCCAGATTTATTACATCCTGAATACATCACCGTGGGATGTAATTGTGTGATAGGTTATCATACAACGATATTAACTCATGAGATCACAGTAGATAGCTATAGAGAAGGATTTGTAGAAATAGGGGATCACACGCTAATCGGTGCTAATGTTACAATACTACCTGGTGTGAAAATAGGGTCCCACGTACGAGTGAGCGCTGGCACGGTTGTCACTCAAGATATACCTGACTATGCGATCGTTTATGGAAACCCTATGAATATTGATAAGAAGTAATTAAGGAGGTGACGAGTATTGGCTCAACATAATAATGTCATACCAATGACTATGGACGAAGGTTTTTATCGTAAGTTAGCAAACCAAAAGTATCTGCAACAGGATTATAAAAAAGCAGTTGAATATTATCGAAAGGTGCTTGAAGCGTCACCTCAAGACTTTGAAATACTTAATAAATTAGCGAATTCTTTAACTAAACTTGGCTTAGGTAACAAAGCAGAAGAATTATATTTTGAAACGATAGCTAGGGACGAATTTAAGGAAGAAAGCTTTTATGAATTAAGCCAACTCAATATTTCACTGAATGAAGCCAACAAAGCTTTTCTTTTTGGGATTAACTATTATATTGTGTCTGGAGATACAGATTACAAAGAAGAGTTAGAGTCGATGTTTGAAATCACTTATCACGCTCCTCAAAACATTGAGACGGAGGCTGAGCTCTTTTCTACTCAATTGATCTTCCAATATTTATTTTCACAGGGTAGGATCGATGATGCTCGTAAATTTATTCAACAACAAAGTGAGGATTTGCAAGAGCACAGGATAGTTCGTAACTTATTGGCGATGTGCTATCTATATATGAATGAATATGAAATTGCTCGTGAAATGTTCGAAGATTTACTTGCTGAAGACAATACGGATGTGCATGCACTTTGTCACTATACATTGCTATTGTATAACATGAATGAATCTGAAAAATACGAGCGGTATTTACAAATACTACGTAAAGTGGTTCCTATGAATGATGACGAATCGTTTAAACTGGGGATTGTATTAAGCTACTTGAAACAGTACGAAGCTTCAGATCAGTTACTATTACCTTTATACAAGAAAGGCAAATATTTATCGATACAAATGTATCATGCCTTAAGCTACAACCACTATTTTCAAGGAGATAGTGAAAAAAGCGAGTTCTATTGGAATAAACTACGTGAAGTTTCGAAAGTAGAGCCCGGTTACCCACCTTGGATGATAGAAGAAAGCAAGAGTCAATTTAACGAAGACATCTTGCCATTGCTTTTAAGTGATGATAATCATCATCGCATATACGGTATCTTCTTGCTCAATCAACTGAAGGGGCGAGAAATTCTGTTAACTGAAGAGATATGGAAGATACTTGAGAATATGAACGATTACGAAAAGCTATATTTGACTTATCTCATTCAAGACCTAAAGCTAACGAAATTAGATTTTATTCATCGTGGATTAGGTGCTCTGTATGAACATGAGGAGTTAAGAGACAAAGAAGAGTTATTTATATCGTGGATTTCACGAGCAGAATCGATTATCGATACTTACGAAACTTTACCGGATTGTGAACCCTTTGTAGCAGCAACGGTCTATCTATTTTATAAAAGTGAAGGATATAAGATCACGAAACGAGAACTTATCGAAAGCTTTGAAATAACGCGCTATAAACTAGATAAAGCGCTTGAAACACTGTTGAGCATATAATTTTTAGAAATATAGGGCGTGTTATATAATGCGTTTGATGATAAATAACTAGGAGGCAATTCAAATGACTGAACAAGTGGATTTTGACGTTGCAATTGTTGGGGCAGGTCCAGCAGGTATGACAGCAGCAGTATATGCTTCTCGTGCAGATTTAAGCACTGTAATGATTGAGAGAGGTATGCCTGGAGGTCAAATGGCAAATACCGAGGAAGTAGAGAACTTCCCTGGGTTTGATTTCGTTACCGGCCCAGATCTTTCTACTAAAATGTTTGAACATGCTAAGAAATTTGGTGCTCAATATCAATACGGTGATATTAAATCAATTGAAGATAAAGGTGATTACAAAGTAATTGATTTAGGTAATAAAGAAATTACAGCCTATGCTGTCATTATTTCCACTGGTGCAGAATATAAAAAAATCGGTGTTCCTGGTGAACAAGAACTTGGTGGCAGAGGCGTTAGCTATTGTGCTGTTTGTGATGGTGCCTTCTTTAAAGGTAAGAAACTCTACGTGATAGGGGGCGGCGATTCTGCAGTAGAAGAAGGTACGTTCCTTACTAAATTCGCAGATAGCGTCACTATTGTTCATCGCCGTGATGAATTAAGAGCGCAGAAAATCTTACAAGACAGAGCGTTCAAAAATGAAAAAGTTGACTTTATTTGGAGTCATACTTTGAAAACTATAAACGAAAAAGACGGGAAAGTCGGTTCATTAACTTTAGAATCAACTAAAGATGGAACAGAGCAAACTGTAGATGCTGACGGCGTGTTTATTTACATTGGAATGAAACCTCTTACTGCACCGTTTGAAAGCTTAGGCATTACAAATGATGTGGGTTATATCTTAACTAATGATGATATGAGTACTTCGGTTCCTGGTATTTACGCAGCTGGTGATGTGCGAGAAAAAGGCTTACGTCAAATCGTAACTGCGACAGGAGACGGTAGTATCGCAGCTCAAAGCGCTAATGCTTACATCGAACAAATCAAGGAAAAGTTAGAAGCTTAGACAACGTCATGTGTGTTTAAAACGTGAAGTGACAATTTCTGTCAAATTGATAGAGGTTGTCACTTCTCTTTTTAGCTATTCTGTAATTTTAGCTAGCTTTAGAGAGATGCAAACGACAGGCATATGAGATAGCCATGTTGCGTTAAACTGTAACGACTTACGTTTTTCATGTAGAATGTAGAGTGATAGTATAATATGAGAGCCATAGTAATTAGATTAAGAAATAGTAGATAAATAAGTTAAAGTTCAATGACATAGTTAAAATTTCTTACATAACGATAGAATTTACAACGGATGGTGTGATGACGAATGCAACGAGATGAAAAGGATATTGTTAAAAGTGAGCTACTCATCGTAACCGGTTTATCCGGGGCGGGTAAATCGTTAGTGATTCAAACACTAGAAGATATCGGATACTTTTGTGTGGACAATTTACCGCCTATTCTTCTACCTAAATTTGTAGAGTTAATGGAGCAGGGTAATCCCTCACTTCAAAAAGTAGCTATAGCAATTGATTTACGTGGTAAAGAGTTGTTTAAATCACTAATTAAAGAAATTGATCAAATTAAGAGTCGTAATGATTTAATACTTGATCTCATGTTTCTCGAGGCTTCAAATGAGAAATTAATCTCACGTTATAAAGAATCTCGCCGTGCGCATCCTCTCAACGATCAAGGTCAACGTTCACTCGTTGAGGCTATAGATGAAGAGCGCAAGCTGTTATCAGAGATAAAGAGTTTAGCCAATTACACAATCAACACCACCCACCTTTCTACTAAAGAATTAAAGAAACGTTTGCAGGATTATTTTACAGCTAGCAATTACGAACCTTTCAGTATTAATGTGACAAGTTTTGGCTTCAAACACGGTATACAAATCGACGCAGATCTGGTGTTTGACGTACGGTTTCTACCCAATCCTTACTACATTGAATCTCTCAGACCGCTGACAGGTGAAGACGATAGCGTGTATCAATACGTGATGAAATGGAAAGAGACAGAAATCTTTTATAATAAACTAATTGAATTATTAAAGTTTATGATTCCTGGTTATAAGAAAGAAGGAAAATCTCAGCTTGTCATTTCTATAGGTTGTACTGGAGGTCAGCATCGCTCTGTTGCGCTAGCTAAAAGGATTGGATCTGAATTAAAAGAAAGCTTTGATTATCATATTTATGTGCAACATCGTGATGCACATATTGAAAGTGGCGATTCGAAATGAAACGACTTAAACTCGTCCTCATAGGAGGCGGAACTGGACTTTCCGTTCTCGCTCGTGGACTGAAGCAATTTCCTATAGATATTACAACGATTGTGACCGTTGCTGACGACGGGGGAAGCACTGGCAAGATACGTAACGAAATGGATATCCCTGCGCCTGGAGATATCAGGAATGTTATTTCTGCGCTGAGTGAGACTGAACCTGTGCTTAAGCAATTATTTCAGTATCGTTTTAAAGAAGATCAAGTCGAAGGACATTCGCTAGGCAATTTATTGATTGCAGCTATGACCAACATAACAGATGATTTTGGTCATGCAGTGAAAGAGCTAAGTAAAATTTTAAGTATTAAAGGTCAAGTTATACCTTCCACTAATTCTAGCGTGAGTTTAAAAGCGGAAATGGAAGATGGGGAACTAGTTTATGGTGAATCCAATATTCCTAAGCGCAATAAACGCATTAAGCGCGTGTTTTTGGAACCAGAAGATGTCGAACCAATGGAAGAAGCTATCCAAGCAATAGAAGAAGCAGACTTAATCGTCTTAGGCCCCGGTTCTCTCTATACAAGTGTAATTTCGAATTTATGTGTGAAAGGGATATCGGAAGCACTCGTCCGTTCTTCAGCACCTAAACTATATGTTACGAATGTGATGACGCAGTCAGGTGAGACCAATCACTATACTGCAAGCGATCATTTACGCGCGCTTTATGAACATGTGGGAGAACCATTTATCGATTACGTCATTTGCGGAACACAAACTTATAATGAGGATGTCTTAGAACGCTATCGTAGAGAGAACGCTGAGCCGGTTATTTGTGAAATTGAAGAATTAGAGAAGTCAGGTATCGAGGTTTTTACTAGCCAGGATTTAGTTGAAATATCCTCTGAGCACTATGTGCGACATAACACCCAAGTGCTGTCGAAAATGATCTATGAAATTGCCTTGCGAGATACAAGTACAATTGAATTTAAACGAAAAAAGGATAGTTAAATAATTTTGAAGTTAGAAAGGTTGGAGTGAGTTATGAGTTTTGCATCAGATATGAAGAATGAATTGACAAGAATTGAAGTAGATGAAGCAAATGCTCGAGCAGAACTCAGTGCATTAATTCGTATGAATGGTGCACTTAGCCTTTCTAATCAGCAATTTATTATAGATGTTCAAACTGAGAATGCGACTACTGCTAGACGTATTTATTCATTAATAAAAAAAGTGTTTAGCGTAGAAGTTGAGATCTTAGTTCGTAAAAAGATGAAATTGAAAAAGAATAATATCTATATATGTCGTATCAAAATGTTAGCGAAGAAAATTCTCGATGACTTGTGCATTTTAAAAGATGGTATGTTCATGCACGAAATAGATAGCGCTATGACGAAAGACGATGAGATGTGTCGGAGCTATCTTCGAGGTGCTTTCTTAGCAGGTGGTTCTGTGAACAATCCAGAAACATCGTCATATCATCTTGAAATATTCTCTCAATATGAAAATCACTCAGAAGGGTTAACTAAGCTCATGAATCACTATGCTCTAAATGCCAAATACCTAGAGAGAAAAAAGGGGAGCATCGTGTATTTGAAAGAAGCAGAAAAGATTTCAGACTTTCTAAGCCTTATCGGGGGCTACCAAGCCTTATTGAAGTTTGAAGATGTCCGCATTGTTAGAGATATGCGCAATTCAGTCAATCGTTTAGTCAACTGTGAAACTGCTAATCTTAATAAGACTGTGAGCGCTGCGATGAAACAAGTGGAAAGCATCCAGTTAATTGATCAAGAAATAGGATTAGATAATTTGCCAGATCGTTTGAGCGAGGTAGCAAAGCTTCGTGTGAAACACCAAGAAATCTCCTTAAAGGAATTAGGTGAAATGGTTTCCACAGGAAAGATTTCTAAGTCAGGTGTCAATCATCGTTTACGTAAGTTGAACGACTTAGCAGACAAAATCCGTAATGGAGAAACGATTGAGTTGTAAGGCGCGAAATAAAGAGCACTTAAAGTATCAGCTAAAGTATTACAAGTAGGAAGGAAAGCCATAAGATGTCCTCAAATAATGATTATGAAAATCTACTATTTTATTTTGCTTATAAGACGTTCGTTAATACTGCAGACGAAATTATCGAATCGTACGGCTTGAGTCGGCAACATCATCGTTTTTTATTCTTCATAGAAAAGGTACCAGGTATCACTGTTAAAAACTTACTTAATAGTATGGAAATATCTAAGCAAGGAAGCCATGCCACGTTAAAAAAGTTAAAAGATAAGCGACTTATTGAAGAAAAGCAAGCTAAGCATGATCGGCGGGTGAAACAGTTATATCCTACAGAGGAAGGTACCAACTTAGTCAGAGAATTAAATAAAGCACAAAACGATTTAATAAAAAAAGTAAAAGAGAAAGTTGGTTCGGATTGGTATGCGATGATGGAAGAATTTGCGGCTTATAGATCAGGATTTGAAGAAGTCAAACACTTGAAGCGAGAGCAAATGTCAGAGAACGATGAGCACCCCCCGAATAATAAATAACAGTTATGTAGTTTCGAAAATTTAATCTACATTAAATAATAATTTGAAGAGTGAAGTTAGTATCAGAATTTTAACAAAATTTCGGAATATACTTCACTCTTTGTTTTTGTTTCTAGACTGGGTAAATACAAATAGGGAAATGATAATTAATAGATCTTCTCTTTATAGGTCAACATTATTGACCTATAATTAGATAATAGCTAAACTAGAATTAGATATTAAACACAAAGGAGAATGAATAATGAAGAGACGCGTAGGTCAATATTTAATGGATTGTATTAGCGAACTAGGCATAGATAGAGTATTTGGAGTTCCTGGAGACTTTAACTTAACTTTCTTAGACGATATTACAGAGAGAGACGACATGAAGTGGGTTGGCAATACGAATGAACTTAATGCGAGTTACGCTGCAGATGGTTACGCTCGAATACACGGAGTTAGTGCACTCGTTACTACGTTTGGTGTCGGAGAATTGAGTGCAATCAACGGCGTTGCTGGTTCATATGCAGAACACGTCCCGGTGATACAAATTACCGGAGCACCTACTACAGTGGCTGAAGAAAAAGGTGCTTATTTACACCATTCTTTAGGTGAAGGTAGCTTCGATAATTACCGCAAGATGTATCAAAAAATTACAACTACTCAAGCTTATATTACTGCTGACAATGCTCAAACAGAAATTCCTCGCGTACTTAACGAAGTTATAAATGAGAAAAGACCTGTGCACATTCATCTGCCGATAGATGTAGCAGCTACAGAAATTGAAGTAGAGAATGAATTTAGTGCGCCTGAACATGAATCTTCAGATGTTAAACAGTATATTAAAGCTATCGAAACTCAATTATCTCATGCTAAACAACCTGTTATACTCACTGGTCATGAAATTAATAGTTTCGACTTACATGAGGAATTAGAAGATGTAGTCAACCGCACGCAAATTCCTGTAGCGCAACTCTCATTTGGTAAAAGTGCTTTCAATGAAGAGAACCCTTACTATATCGGCATATACGATGGAGAGGTAGCTGAAGACGATATTAAATCATATGTCGATCAAAGTGATTGCATTTTACTTGTTGGAAGTAAGCTGACTGATACAGCTACTGCGGGCTTTAGCTACGGATTCAATGAGGACGACATCGCTTATATTAACCACCATAACTTTAAAGTTGGCGAGACACGTGCCCAAGACGTACATCTAATCGATTTAGTGAACGGTATGAAAGATATAGACTATCAATTCGAGGGCGATTATCCTAAATTAAGAAATAATATAGAAGCGGTAGAACCTTCAAATGAACCATTGACGCAAGCAGAATACTTCTCAATGCTTAGTGGATTCTTTAAAAAAGACGATGTGATACTGGCGGATCAAGGTACTTCATTCTTCGGTTCTTATACTTTACCGCTAAGTCAAAATAATCGATATATCGCTCAACCGCTTTGGGGGTCTATAGGTTATACTTTACCAGCTACTTTAGGAGCGCAACTTGCTGATAGCAGACGTCGTAATATCTTACTTATCGGCGAAGGAGCCTTCCAAATGACGGCTCAAGAATTTGCAGTGATGATTCGTGAACGGATTAAATCAGTGCTCTTTGTCGTCAACAATGATGGTTATACAGTTGAGCGTAAGATACACGGCGAAGAAGCACCTTACAATGATATCACTATGTGGAACTATACTATGTTACCTCAATTATTTAATGGCGAAGAAGAAGTTATGGTTCACGATGTGCGTACGAGCGCAGAATTACAAGAAGCCTTAAATACTATTAATCGTAATACAGATAAGATGCATTTAGTCGAAGTTAAGATGACTAAAGAAGACGCGCCTAAGAAACTTATTAAACTGGGTCAAGTCTTTGCTGATCAGAACTCATAAATAGTTAGTAGTTGCCTCGTATTCTAAGTGAATAACAACATTCATGAGATATAAAATATACTTGTCGAGCTCACGAGGAGAGGCCAGAACAAAAGCGTTTGGGATTTGAGCGGGGCCCCAACACAGAGAAACTGGGACTACAGTTTCAACAAGCACAGCGAGTTGGGGTGGGGCCCCAACAAAGAGGGAGCGGGACAGAAATCTAATTTGAATAAAAAAGATTTCGTAGTCCCGCCCCGGCAAAGATGACTAGAATTGAAAAAAAGCTTGATACAAGCGCATTTTTAAATCAGTCATCTACTGCCGAGATGTTGAAGGGAGCGGGACAGAAATCTAATTTGAATAAGAAAGATTTCGTAGTCCCGCCCCGGCAAAGATGACTAGAATTGAAAAAAGCTTGATACAAGCGCATTTTCAAATCAGTCATCTACTGCCGAGATGTTGAAGAGGCTGGGATTTATGTCCCAGCCTCTTTCTCTCTAGTCAAAGACCATTATGTCCCAGCCTCAGAGCATAGGAACTTTATGTCTCAACCACTTCTAAGTCAGCTTTTATATTTTTTACTAGCTAATTATATTATTCATTAGAATGAGTTGGGCACACTTCTTTATTTGTTGAATTGAATATGATATAGTATGCTTGTTCCTACTGCTGCCTCTTGAATATTAGATCTACAAGGGAGCTCAAATATGGTTGATATATTATCTGCCATAGGGTCAATAGGGACCTTTATTATGGCATTATTCTATTTTGTTTCAGTTTCTCTTCAACTTTATCAAATGAAGATTGGTTTTATTCCTGCGTTAGGATTTAATCAAATTCTATTGAAGTTAAATGAGAAAAATGAATTAACGATGAGTAACACTTCTATCGAAGATGAACGTCATCAAGATTACTTGAAAATGTATAACCTCGGTGGTGGAGCAGCTAAGAATATACAAATTGAAATATTACTTGGAGAGGATGAAATAATACAGAAAAAGTTTGTTAATATTCTTCCTAGCCAAGAGGGTTATTTATTACCAATCAACAGAGATGTGTTTGAGGAGTTAGAACGAACAATTCAAAAGAACGGTTATGAGACGAATATGAATATACGTTTGTCATACTACCACAATGTAAGCCGTAAGAAGCATGTAGTAAAGCTTAACGGTCGCTTAGATCCATTCAATACTTATCGTGATCACACGATTTATGAGCTACAGTTTGTAGGGGTATAAATCCAAGCAAGTATTGAATGCTTTAAGAAATTAACTTTAATCTGTTATTCTTATAGCTAAACTCTAACTTCTCTATGTTGCTTAGTTAATGATTAGATGACATTAAGAGGAGAAATAAATGGAAATTAACATCGATTGGAACAAAGAGTTTCAAGAATTCCAGGACATTTTGAATAGTGGCTTACATCCCGAATGGTTATATAGTGCAAAAGCTAATCTTGTTCTCGTTCCAGCTTACACAGGCGAAGGTAAACAGTATTTCTTTACGAAGGATATCCTAGAAGCGAGTAAAGTGATTCCTTTTTTCTAAAAGAAGTATAAGAATAAAATAAGTTCTATATTATAAAGCTATTTTCCATATACTTTAATCAATTTTACGTTAATAAGGCGAGGTTTGAATTCATTGTAATCTTACTTTGAATTTTGGCCTTGCCATTTTTTATTTGTCTAAATTTGTTTGAAATTTATATTTATAAAACGAATATTAAGGATATATACATATATTTTTTTAAAATGTATTAAGTTATTTATCTCTAAAAGCACTGATATTAAGAGGTTTATTTTTAACTTATGAAAATATTCACAATATAGATGATAAATATAAATATTTACTGTTGTAAGTGCTTTCTTAAAATAATAGAATATATATGCAATGAGAGATTAATATAATACGCTTTTATATTATATTATTTTTGGAAAAGAGGTTATGGGAAATGGATATCGTTTTAGGGATAGGTACGTTACTCGTTGTTCTTTTAGCGATGACCTTGTTCTTGAACTTTGCACCTTATGGTAAACAAGGTTTACAAGCGCTTTCAGGAGCAGCGTGCGCAACACTTTTACCTCAAGCATTTTTAAGTTATGCTTTAGGACAGATTTTTCATATTTCATTACTCCAAGATATAGGTGATCTTGCTGGTAGTTTAAGCGGTGTGGCTGTGGGGATTCTCACATGTTTAAATTTAGGCATATCACCTGTCTTTGCTGTTATCGTCGGTCTAGTACTTAAAGACTTTCAGTTACTACCTGCATTTATAGCAGCCTATTTTATTTCCTTTGCTTTGAAATATATCGAACGCAAAGTACCAGAAGGATTAGACTTAATCGTTGTTATACTCATAGCTCCGACATTGACTTTCCTCATTGCTAAACTGATAAGTCCAGGAGTTATTGCAGTATTGCATCAAATAGGTAGTGCAGTGACTGCTGTAGGAAATAATAATCCTTACGCATTAGCGGTAGTCTTAGGTCTCATCATACCAGTTACAGGTATGACACCACTCAGTTCAATGGTGTTAGCAAGCTTGCTCAATCTTACAGGTACACCTATGGCTATAGGGGCTATCACCTGCATGGGTGCCTCATTTGTTAACTTTGTATTATTTAGAGAGTTAAAAATTGGAGGACCATCTAAAGCATTTGCAGTGGCAATTGAACCGCTTACCCAGATTGAGATTATTGCTAAATACCCATTACAGTTGTACGGTTCAAATGCGATCATTGGGGTCGTGAATGCTTTGATCGTGACATTTAGTGGTTTAGTACTCAATGCGCCGGGGATGGCTACGCCTATAGCAGGTCCAATCGTATTATTTGGATTTAATAAACCGCTTAATATTGTTATTACCTTGGTAATCGTAGCTATAGTTAGTGTTATATTAAGTCTTATCATTGGTAAAATTATAAGTAGATCACACTTATCGCATATAAATCTAAAGCCTTCTGAACTGAAAAAACAAGTGAATTAAGGAGATGTAATATCGTTATGGCACGTACACAAGATTTTAAGAGTGCATTTGATATCATCGGACCTAAAATGATAGGCCCTTCTAGCTCCCATACAGCAGGAGCAGTGAAAATTGGTAACGCACTTAGAACGATTTTACAACAAGATCCTGACAACTTAGAAATTCATTATTACGAATCTTTTGCTGCTACCCACCAAGGACATGGTACTGATTTAGCTATTGTTGGAGGTGCTTTAGGTTTCTCAACATTTGATGAGCGGATACCTGAGTCAACTAAGATAGCTAAAGATAAAGGGGTAGACGTCAACATCATTGAAGAATCAGGGCATAGCTTAGGGGAGCACCCTAACTGCGCTTTATTAAAAGCAGACGCAGGTGAGCGTCACGTCGAAGTGAATGGCATTTCCATAGGTGGTGGAACGATCAAGATTAAAAGCATTCATGTGGATGGACTTTGTATCCTCATGAATCACGGGTTACCTATACTGGTTATAGATGGTGACTCAGACGTAGCGACAATCAATCATCTTATTAATGATTTAATCGACAAAGATGTTGATATAAATGAAGAAATCAAGACGATTCATAAAGAAGGCTGTCTATTAGCACTCCACTTAAACAAAGAAATCAAGTCCGATTTGCTTGAGCAAATAAGAGATCAATATAGTGAATTGAATTTCTCATATGTAGATTAGAAAGGGTGTTTATACATGTTTGATACTATGCAAGAAATTATTGAATATGCAGAGGAACATCAAACAACATTCGCAGAGATGATGATTGAGCAAGAAATGGACAGACAAGAAGCTTCTAGAGATGATGTGAGGGACCAAATGAAGACAAATCTAGAAGTTATGCGAGATGGTGTGAAAAGAGGGACGACCGGTAAAGGTGTTAAAAGTGTAACGGGCTATACTGGAGAAGACGCTATTCGTATTCAAAAATATAGAGAGGAAAACCACGCACTTGCAGGCAATGAAATGATGGATGCTGTAAAAGGGGCAGTAGCTACAAATGAAGTTAACGCAGCTATGGGTATTATCTGTGCGACCCCTACTGCAGGCTCTTCAGGTACGATACCTGGTGTCATCTTCAAGTTAGAAAAAACACATGATTTAACAGAAGACCAACTGATTGACTTCTTGTTTGCATCTGCATTAGTTGGTAAAGTCATCGCGAATAATGGCAGCGTTGCTGGTGCTACAGGTGGTTGCCAAGCAGAAGTTGGTTCAGCATCAGCTATGGCAGCTGCAGCCGCTACACAAGTGACAGGTGGTTCACCTAAACAAGCAGGTCATGCTATGGCTTTAGCAATTAGCAATTTACTCGGATTAGTTTGTGACCCGGTTGGTGGACTCGTTGAAATTCCATGTGTCATGCGTAATGCTATCGGGTCAGGTAACGCTCTTATCTCTGCTGATTTAGCGTTGGCAGGTGTTGAGAGCCGTATACCGGTTGATGAAGTCATTGAAGCGATGGATAAAATAGGACGAAACTTACCGTCGTCACTACGTGAAACTGGTATGGGCGGCTTAGCTGGGACACCTACAGGTCAAGAAATCAAGCGTAAAATCTTTGGTGAAGCGGAAGAAAAGAGTAAATCACATCAGTCTTAAATAGCTGATACAGTATGATTTAATATTCAGAATAATTAATTGCGATTTAACACCCTATCCACTAAAATAGCTTTAAAGGGAGTGGATGGGGTGTTAATTAAATTTGCGGTACTATTTATCTTGTTAGTGATAAGTAGTATGATCACGTTATACTTAACTCATGAAGGTACATGGCCCAATCTGTTATTTAAATCTTTATCGTTAAGTATAATCATCGTATTTCTTTTTCACTATATCAGGTTTTTGATAAATTTTAATAGAAATTAATTGAAACATCGTAAGTTATTGTCCTGCTTATCCTTTGTATTACAAGCTAGAATCTGGGGCATACATTCTAAAAAGGGAGCGGGACAGAAATCTAACTTGAATAAAAAGATTTCGTAGTCCCGCCCCGGCAAGGATGACTAGAATTGAAAAAAGCTTGATATAAGCGCATTTTCAAATCAGTCATCTACTGCCAAGATGCTGAAAAAGGCTGGGATTTATGTCCCAGCCTCGTTCTTTGTTTATATATTAGATTTCGCTTCCTAAGAGCCAGCTCAGCTATGCGGCCATACTATGAGTTGTCATCGCTATTATTAGAATTGCTAGAGCTTTGTTGAGACGATGAGTTACCTTGTCTTTGTTGGTTCTGATTCTGTTGGGATGCGTTATTTGCAGAGGAAGGTGATTGTGAACTATTTTGCGATGACTGGTTATTATTTTGCGCTTGTCTTGAGCTAGATTGAGCGTCATTAATATTACTACCGTTGTCATTAGATGATTGAGGTTTATCTTGTTTACCTTGATTATCATTCTGCTGTGCTTGCTTTTTCGCTTGTTGTTCGCGTTTCTCGCGTTCTTGAGCTTCACTTTTAGCCCATTGTTCTCTCTGTTTCTCGGCTAGCTCTTTCTGATGTTCACGTTGTTTTTGTTGCGCTTTTTTCTCTTGTTGTTCTTTTTGTGCTTGCTTTTTCTCTTGGAGTTTACGCTGAGCTTGTTGTTGCTGAGCTTCGCGCTCTCTTTGCGCTTGTTGTAGTTTAGCTTCACGCGCTCTTTCCTCTTGTTGCTCGCGTTGTTGAGCAAGCTGTTGTTGCTGTTGCTTTTGTGCTGATTTTTGCTGGTCAGATGTTTTTTTATCACTTTGATCTGTATCATGTGAGTTGTTTTTCTTTTCATCTGACTTATTATCTTTGTCCTTATCTTTATCTTTGTGATGTTGAGTCTCTTGATGTTGGCTTGCGAGTTTCTCACTACCTCTTTTAGAGTGGTCGACAAACGCAAATATTGCAAAGGCTAAACCACAGAGAAGTAATAGGATAATAATCGTACTGATGATTTTAGCACCTGTACTCATCTTTCTCTTAGTTTGCTTTGCTAAATTATTTCGTGCTTCATCGTGTTTTTCGCGATTTGGCATTTATTTTTCCCCCGGTTTGGTATAATTACTATTAGAAGATTTCCTTATTGCATTTTTCTTAAACGTTTAAAGAATATACCTAAGTATATTGTAAAATAATGTTAATACTATCATTAGTTAATTTTACTATTAATGGTTATATTAATAGTAATCTATTTATATGATAAGTTTCAACATCTTTGTATTAATCAATTATTTTACCTTACAAATTTAAGTAGGTGAATAGATGGAATTGTTTAAAGAAACTAAGCCTAAGAATAGTCAGTCATTAAGAAATATGATGAAAGAGAATGATGAGTATGAGTCGGTAAATAAGAAACTTTCTCCTTTTATTATAGGTATAGTCATATTATTAATAGCTGGAATCATCTTTATGTTACTTTAGCTATGATAGGTTAGTAGATTGTCTATGTTTGTGAGTTTAAAGTAGTGGAAAATTATTAATAAATGAAATGATAAAGAGGTGTTAGTATGAGTAACTATCTCATTACAGGTGGTACAGGAATGGTAGGTTCAGAAATTGTTGAGAAGCTTAAATCTCAAGGTCATCACGTGTACATTCTTACTAGACAAGACAAAACGAATAGCGATTCACAAATAGAGTTTATCAATTGGTCTAAAGAGGGCTGGAAATCTAAAGTTCCTCACATAGATGTCGTTATTAACCTCGCAGGTGCTAGTTTAATGCAACGATGGACTGTGCAGAATAAACGCACGATTATGCTGAGTCGAATGAATAGCACGCAAGCGTTATATGATTTATTCGCAGAGCGCGAGGACCGTCCACACACGCTCTTTAATGCAAGTGCTGTAGGTGCGTATCCGCCTGACTATCACCGCACATATACTGAGAACTATCGTACGCTACCATTCGACTTTCTTTCAGATGTAGTTTATCAATGGGAACGTCACGCTGGTAAACTTGAGAATTTGGGTGTAAGAGTGGTGCTAGGACGTTTCGGTATCATCTTGTCAGATAAAGGTGGTTCGCTGCCACTTATGACGAAACCATACAAATATTATGTTGGTGGTAAACTCGGTTCAGGACGTCAATGGTATTCATGGATACACATTGAGGATTTAGTACGCGGTGTTATCCATCTAATCAATGATGATCATGCTAAAGGCGTCTTTAATATGACTGCACCGATTCCCGAACGGCAGAACTTGTTCGGCTATACTATAGCACGGGTAATGGATCGCCCGCATTATACTTGGGTTCCCGCGCCAGTAATGAAATTAGCATTAGGTCAAATGTCTACTGTCGTATTAGATACGCAAAAAGTAGTTCCAAACAAACTCGATGCACATGGTTTCGAATTTAAATTTAAAAATTTAAAATTAGCGTTAGAAGATTTGTTAGATTGAATATAACTGTTGAAAGACACTAGTAATTACCATGCAATAATTTCAGTTGAGTAACCGGGGCAATAACAAAGAGAAACTGGTGCGACAGTTTCGTCAAGCACAGCGAGTTGGGGTGGGGCCCTAACAAAGAGAAACTGGAAAATCAGTTTCAAATATGAAGTATTTTATAAATACACGAACAGCGGTAAGATCATTTTCAAGTAGAAAATATCTTACCGCTGTTTTTTAAAGGACGTATGTACCAGTCTTTAACGCGTCAATTTAGCTATACTTTGTTAATTTGCGTTAGCAAGGCAAACTGGAAAAGCTATAGTTATAGGGGGGTAGTATATATATAAAGACAAACTAACCTCCAACGGTTATACTTATAGAAAGGGACATTGCAAAAAAAGACCAAAAGTTCTAACTATAATAAGTATTCTCGCAAATATCGTTATGATTACACTAATTATTTCGTCTATGATATAGAGAAATAAATAAAAATTAGACCCCTCTCATAAATAGAGATGATTAAACATGCACAGTATGATTATAAGATTCCTTGAATCAGATTACACAAATTATAATTAAGATAGTTTATTAATACACATCAAAGGATTGGTTACATTGAAAAGAATAATAATTGTTATAATAATTAGTTTAATTTTAATATCGGGAGGGGTCTTTTTAAAAATGATGTATGATGAGAAAAAATATTATGATGAACAAAAAGACAGAATAATAACTTTCATGAAGTACAACGTTAAAGGTTATAAAGAAATAAAATTTGAGGAGCAAAAAAGAAATCCTTTAGATGGGTTTGTTATTATGGGTTATATTAATAATGACAAAACCAATACTTTTTCAGCTCACATGTGGTCTAAAGATGATTATCAATTTGAATATCTCTCAACATTTAGTGATAAATTAGATAAAATGATGATAAAAGATTCAAAAACAGTGTCAGAAATAAAAAAAGAACAATCTAAAACAGAAGGTAAAAAGAAAGATGATTAATTAGTGTTATTTTAATAGAACGCCTTGTGCATTGCATTGGAATCAAAGTAGTCATACTAATTTGTGTTGAACGATGGTTTGTGGCATAGGTTGAAAATTTAACGCCTCTATAGCCTTATTTCTTTATGCTTCTTACACTTTGTCTAATATTTAAGATTTATCATGAGCTTGAAATTATCGTGAGTTATTTTGAGGATGAATATATTAAAAAGGAAAGAAAGATATATTCATCAATTAGACCCTTATATGCCGCAAACACTCTATTTATATGGTGTAACTGGTTTAATTGCGATGAAATTGTAAGAATAATATAGCAGAGGCGCATTGACTATGTGACTTTTTTAAAAAATTTATGTCTACTGGGCTTCACAATAGGACCTTTTTGTTTAAGTATTAGAATGTTATTTTTATCTACTAATGAGTTTTTACACTTTTTAATCTTAAAGCTACTCGTCATATGTTTTACAGCTTTTATTACAATTATCGTAAGACTCTATGAGCTCCAATAATTTAGACTGCTCTGATGCTAGGTTAAAAGCAATAGCCTCACTTGTTTTACCTTCAAATGCCCCTTTTAACTTACTACGTTGATCCTGTAAAATTGATTCAATTTCATGTAATCTAGAGACGCAATTTTCTATATCTTCTTTTTCATCGCTAATCATGCTTTGAATTTCAATTTTTAATTCATACTTTAAAGCAAATAAACGCGCTTGTTCCATTGCGATTTTGGCATTTTTTTCAGTTTCTTTATTGGCAGCATCTGTCGAATCATGTATATCTTTGAATAAGTCCATGTTATCCCTCCTCAAACCAACGATATATTTCGCTGATTTCTTTGTCACGTTCTTCAAACTTTTTAGTTGCATCAATAATTTTTTCGCTAAATTGAGATAATCTTTGCTTGGTATATATTAGTTCACCAATTGTATCTTCAAATAACGCTTCATCAAAAAAGTCATAACGACCGCTTTTTGATAATTCTTCAACGTAGTGTTCTATATCTGATGGGTGAATAAATTCATGAGAACCACTTAACAATTTATTAACGTATTTCGATTCGATTTGTCTTGCTTGTCTTTTAGTATTTTCCATGTATTTTTCTAATGCATTTACCGTTTTATCGATATTGTATAACTTATCTCTCATCTCTTCAGCCATTTCATTTGCTTTTTTACTATCAACTTTAATTTTTACATCTGCACCGCTGAAATCATATGTATTAAGTTTATGACCGGAAATAGGATTGAAAAAGAACTTCATAAGCTTAGAATCATCAGCTAATATTTCTGTTCCTAAAAGTGGAGATCCTAATGTAGCAGTACCAATTTGATCGTTTGGATGCGCATAATCGGTTATGGTTTGAATATACTTACTTAAATCTAAATTTTCTTTTACATTATCAGGTAAGACATTGTAACCGTTAGGTGCAGAGAAAGTTTTTGTTTTATCAAAGTTAAATAATACCGTCATCGCCTGTGCAATAGTACCACCAAGACTATGGCCAGCACCATAAACATGTTTATAGTTACCTTTTTTCAAAACTGACTGCGTCCAAAGATAAGCTTCGCTAAATTGATCAGCTTCTTTTGCATTATTTTGATCAATCATTTCGAGCCATGCATTATTTTTATCAAGCATTTCGAGGCATGCATTATTTTTATCAAGCATTTCGAGGCATGCATTATTTTTATCAAGCATTTCCAGCCATGCATTATCTGCAATTGTCCACTGATTAATTTCTTTTAGACTAGTGTCTTGATAAACAGCTGCATTTAAAATTTTATCTGGATTAGTTTCGATTCTAATAGTATTGGTAGCTAAATCTATATCAGTATTTATATCAGCAAGTTCATATGGGTTTGTCCCAGCATAAACAAAATACACTGTTTCATTATCTACATTTCCGTTACTGTCTTTTGGTGATACTGCCATTGCTTGGAAGCCATTAACTTTATCGATGCGAGAAGATTGAATTTTAAAAATTTTTTGGCTTCCATTATCTGTGGTAATTTCTGCTTCTTTATCTGGTAAAAGTAAATCATAAACATTACCAGCTAGTTCGTGAAATGTGCTATCTTTAGTATTAAGATTGTCCATTATCTCACCTCAAAGGATTGGTTGCATTGAATAGAATAATGATTGTTATATTAATTAGTATAATAGTAATAGCGGGAGGGGTCTATTTAAAAATGATGTATGATGAAAAAAAATATTATGATGAACAGAAAGAAAGAATAATAACTTACATGAAATACAACGTTAAAGGTTATAAAGAAATAAAATTTGAGGAGCAAAAAAGAAATCCTTTGGATGGGTTTGTTATTACGGGTTATATCAATAATGACAAGACTAATACTTTTTCAGCTCACATGTGGTCTAAAGATGATTATCAATTTGAACATCTCTCAACATATAGTGATAAAATATCTAAAATGAAGATAAAAAATTCAAAAACTGTGTCAGAAATTAAAAAAGAACAATCTAATACAGAAGATAAAAAGAAAGGTAATTAATTAGTGCTATTTTAATGGAGCTCCTTGTGAGGAGATTCATTGTACGTAGCATTAGAATCAAAGTCAAGTTAATACACCAGGGTTGAAAGGTGCTCTGAGGCGAGGTTAAAAATAATAGAGCATCACTTTTTTTATCTTCAAATGCGCCTTTCTCCATTGTGTTTTTGGCCTCTTTTTTAGCTTCTCTTGCATTACTTATATCAACCATTTCCAGTCATTCATTATTTCCAACTGCACTTAGAATAAGTTTTACTTTTTTATCTGAAAAATATAAATCATAATCACTAACAGCTAGCTCATGAGATGTGCTATCTTTAGTAAGAAGATGGTCCATTAATACACATCAAAGGATTGGTTACATTGAAAAGAATAATAATTGTTATAATAATTAGTTTAATTTTAATAGCAGGAGGGGTCTTCTTAAAAATGATGTATGATGAGAAAAAATATTATGATGAACAGAAAGACAGAATAATAACTTACATGAAGTACAATGTTAAAGGTTATAAAGAAATAAAATTTGAGGAGCAAAAAAGAAATCCTTTGGATGGGTTTATTATTTCAGGTTATATCAATAATGACAAGACTAATACTTTTTCAGCAATAATGTGGTCTAAAGATGATTATCAATTTGAACATCTCTCAACATATAGTGATAAAATATCTAAAATGATGATAAAAAATTCAAAAACAGTGTCAGAAATAAAAATAGAACAATCTAATACAGAAGATAAAAAGAAAGATGATTAATTAGTGCTATTTTAATGGATCTCCTTGTGAGGAGAATCATTGTGAGTTGCATTGGAATCAAAGTAGTCATACTCAACCGTTAATAAACCGGTGTTGAAAGGTGCTCTGAGGCTAGGTTAAAAGTAATAGAGCATCACATTTTTATCTTCAAATGCGCCTTTTTCCATTGTGTTTTTGGCCTCTTTTTAGCTTTTCTTGCATTACTTATATCAACCATTTCCAGCCATTCATTATTTCCAACTGCACTTAGAATAAGTTTTACTTTTTATCTGGAAAAAATATAAATTATAACCACTAACAGCTAGCTCACGAGATGTGCTATTTTTAGTAAGAAGATTGTCCATTATTACACATCAAAGGATTGGTTACATTGAAAAGAATAATGATTGTTATATTGATTAGTTTAATTTTAATAGCGGCAGGGGTCTTCTTAAAAATGATGTATGATGAAAAGAAATATTATGATGAACAGAAAGAAAGAATAATAACTTACATGAAATACAATGTTAAAGGTTATAAAGAAATAAAATTTGAGGAGCAAAAAAGAAGTCCTTTGGATGGATTTATCATTATAGGCTATATAAATAATGACAAGACTAATACTTTTTCAGCAATAATGTGGTCTGAAGATAATTATCAATTTGAATATCTCTCATCATATAGTGATAAATTAGATAAAATGATGATAAAAAATTCAAAAACAGTATCAGAAATAAAAAAAGAACAATCTAATACTGAAGATAAAATGAAAGATGATTAATTAGTGCTATTTTTAGTGAAACTCCTTGTGTATTGCACATATTCAAACGTTAATAAACCGTTTTTAATGATGGTTTAGGATGTATGTTTAAAATATAACGCCTCTATAGCTCTATTTATTACTGCTTCTTTTACTTCGTCTGATGGGTGCGAGTATACACTTGACAGTAATTTGCGTATTTTTATGACCAAGCCTAAAAAAACGGCTATGTTGGGGTGTCGTACACCGCAAATGGTGTAGGTAATTTGTGAGGTGAATTTAATTATTTATTTAGGGCAGGCACTTGTGTGTTTGTCCCGTTTTTTATCTAAAACGTGGAAAGATACTCGATCACCTAAATTTATGTGTAGTATAAAGGTTGAGATACACCATATCTTGGCAGTAGATGACTGAATTGAAAATGCGCTTGTATCAAGCTTTTTTCAATTCTAGTCATCCTTGCCGGGGCGGGACTACGACATCTTTTTATTCAAATTAGATTTCTGTCCCGCTCCCAAAATTACAGAGTACTAAAACTATAGAAAGCCTACATTTCAAAACGTAAGGGTATACCTTATACCTAAAATTACAGAGTACTAAAACGCCCAAAAGACTTGTTATATTTAACAGCTTGTATACCTTATACCTAAAATTACAGAGTACTAAAACGTTCTAAAATACCATTATAGATAGCGTTAAGTATACCTTATACCTAAAATTACAGAGTACTAAAACCAGGTGATACGGGTACTTCTTTGACATTTAGTATACCTTATACCTAAAATTACAGAGTACTAAAACCATCTAAGTTAGATGAAAAGGGAGGCGGGGCCATAAATCCCAGCTTCTTCAACATCTCGGCAGTAGATGACTGATTTGAAAATGCGCTTGTATCAAACTTTTTTCAATTCTAGTCATCCTTGCCGGGGCGGGACTACGAAATCTTTTTATTCAAATTAGATTTCTGTCCCGCTCCCAAAATTACAGAGTACTAAAACCATATTCCGTTGTTTCCGTAACTGTTTTTTGTATACCTCATACCTAAAATTACAGAGTACTAAAACCTTCCCACTCGCGTTATCCAGTCTATAATAGTATACCTCATACCTAAATTTACATAGTACTAAAACAGGGTTATGTGTCAAATATGTGTCAAGAAAGTATACCTTATACCTAAAATTTAGTTTTATATAGTATGTTATTGATAGTCAAAATACAAAAAACACCGTCGCTACGGGGTTTTTTAATTCCGAAATGTGTTTAAATTACTGATATAAACCCCCTCGAAGGGGATATTCAAACCCTATAAATACGGCTATTATAACGTTTGAAGTCCCTGATGGGTCCCTAAAATTACATCTTTTCTAAAATATTAGTGGCTTTAGTTTCTTCTTCACTATATTTTTCTTCTAATAAATGAGAATAAACAGATGTAGTAATCGCTATATTTTTATGACCTAAACGTTTTGAAATATAGTAAATGGTTACACCTTTTGCTAATAGATATGAGCAATGAGTATGTCTGAGAGCGTGTGATGTGATGATAGGTATCCCATTAACTTCACATGACTTTTTTAATGTTTTATTAATAGCATTTGTTGTAATAATAGTGCCAGTTTCTTTAAAGATATAACCGTCGTAACTTATAATTAAATTGTTTATCATATCAATGATATGTTTCAT
This sequence comes from Staphylococcus marylandisciuri, assembly GCF_025519785.1. Lineage (GTDB taxonomy): Bacteria > Bacillota > Bacilli > Staphylococcales > Staphylococcaceae > Staphylococcus > Staphylococcus marylandisciuri. The sequence goes on from NZ_JAOPKZ010000005.1 coordinate 130,176, forward strand.
ATCTGATTTAGCTATACTTACATATCTAGGAGACGTATCTGTTTTATGTTCGTTGATGTATATTTGGTTTTTTAATTGGTTTATATACTCTAATTTCATATACCTAACACCACTTATCCTGCAACCAGTACATATCATTATAAATAAAGCTAATGCTGCTCTAGTGTTTTTATTTTTTAAATATGCTTTTAACTTTTCATATTCCTTTAGTGATATATATTTTTCTTTTTCTGGTTTTGTCGGATTTCCCGCTTTATAGTTCACATTATAAGTAGGGTTTTTATTTATCAGTCCGTCATAAAGCGCATCCTCTAATGCTGATCGAATAGAACTGTTTGTTTTTCTGATTGTTTCTTTAGAATGATCTTTAGAAAAGTCATTAATAAACTTTTGATAGACTTGTCTGTTTATTTTTGATAATTCCATATTACCAATTTTATGGCTTTGGATATGTTTCAATGTAAAGCGATAGTGACGATAAGTGTTATCCTTAACAACAGGTTGCTTGTATGTTTTAATCCAATTTTCGAAGTATTCTCTTAAAGTCATGCTATGGTCTATGTTGAAACCATTTCGCAACTCATTCAACTTATCTAGTCCTGAAGAATTTGCCTCACGTTTCGTTCTAAATCCTTTTTTACGATATCGTTTTCCTTCATGTTTAAACTCGTATTGCCACTTTTTTCCATCATAACAACGCGTTTTCATAATATCCCTCCTAAAAAAGGTAAAAAAATAATAAGGGTACGTGGGAGGTACCCTTTATAAATTGCTAAACTTTTTTTCTAATTGCTTCTTATTTTCAAATGAAAATATGTCTACATCATATTTAGATAGCATAGTTAATACAGATTCGCTTGTATCACTACTATTAGTCGTAATTATGTTAAGACGAGCGTTTGAATCATATGTTTTACTTCTATATTCTTCAACATCGTCCCAATCAAAGATTGCATTTTTAGCGTTATTTATATTTAAATCTTTAATAGTTTTTACGTACTCTGTAGTTTTACCGGGAAATACTGCGTCAAAATTATGCGTTAATTTAGATTTGCCTTCAACTTTAAATTCTGGAAACACATTCGGATAAATCTCTCTATTTTCTAAAAAGTATTGTATAACTTCATCTTTGAATAGGGATTTAATATTTTCTTTTTTTAGTATAAATAAATTACTGATATCTGATATAGCTAAAATATAATCATGTATTGCTTGTGGCAATTTTTTTCTGTCAGTGTAGTGCGTTATTGTTTTATTTTCTAATTTTAAGTCGTTATTTTCGATAATATTTTTTAGGAACTGATACTTTTTAAGTTTTTTATGACTAGTTAAATCTAATCCGAATTGTTCGAGGTTCCATAATGTTTCTCCATGATCTGTTAATAAGTATTTTTGCCCATTAAAAGAAATGTTTACAGATATAGAGTCTCCGAAGTAATCTACTACAGGAGAATAAAACTCTACTGACTCATTTTCTAACGGAATAAATTTCGATTCACTCTTTAAGTAATTAAAATATTCCTCGCTCATAGATTTAATGTCATTATCTTTCATAGTATCACCACCCTAATTGAAATTTGGTTTCGATATAAATTTTATCATTATGATTAGTATTAGTATATCGTAAAACGGCGAATAATTGTTTTACGAAATCTGAACTATCTTCAAAAACTTTATAAGGTAATGGATAGGCTACCATATACGTTGATGAGTCATTTTTCTTTTTATACTCTTCTACAGAGAAAATATTGATTCTTAACAAACATGTATTATATTGAGTTTCTCTAAAATTCAAAATAACTTTTCCTGGTTTTATAAAATAATTTAAAATGAATTTTATAGGTACTTTTGGTGAAGTAATATTTATTTCGCCTTCGCAGTTTTCTTCTAATTTTATATTATATTGTTCCAATATTTCTTTGCTTAAAAATATTAAATCATTGGCCTCTTTATCTGTTAACTTTAAATCCATCTCTCAACCTCCAACCTAGAATTACAGAGTACTAAAACCTAAAGTCATACCTTGTTTTTCTCTTGATTGTATACCTCATACCTAAAATTACAGAGTACTAAAACTTACCTCGGACTATTTGGTTGTTTGAATTTGTATACCTTATACCTAGAATTACAGAGTACTAAAATTTGAATTAATTTATATTAAAGTAATGATAATTTGTATATTTAAAACTTAATATAAATAATATTATTTTCCTTCTATTCTGAAAATTTACATTAATTAATATCCTTACATACAATCAAAGGTTCAAACTTTATTAAGCAATCACCACACCTTACAAATAAACCGTATTTTTGTTTATAGTGATTTATAGTGTTTAGTACAAATTCTTGACTAACTTCAAAATATAAAGCTAAGTCATGTATATTTTCAACCCCATAATCAAAGGCATTTATTATACCTTGCAACGTAATTACCGATGCATAAGCAAGTCGTCTAGCTTTTAGTTCGAGTTTTTTATTTAAAACATCTGATTGATCTAAAATATTACCAGCTGTAATTTTATAATGTGCTATTTCTTCTGCTAATGTTTCGTGTTTTTTATATTCTGTCAAACTATCGTCAATCAATATGACTTGGTCAGAATAAAAACCCTTATAACCATATGGAAGTTTAACAGTATCTTTAATTTTAATATGTTGATTCTCTATTAATAGCTGTTCATACTTAGACAAATATATCTCCCCTTTTATTTATCTTCGTTTTTAAATCTTTCGACTAGAGACATGATATAGTCAATATCCTCTTGTTTTAACTCTCCTTCTAAATGAGCTGCTAAAGTTTGAGGTTTTTCATCTACATCATTTTTTGGAAAGAAATCATCAATGCTACATTTCAATATGTGCGATAATTCAAAAAGTGTATCTTGATTAGCTTTTCTTAGACCTTTTTCATACCGACTTACAGCTTGTCGACTAACATTCAATTTATCAGCTAAACCTTGTTGAGTTAAACCACGTTTCTCTCTAAATTTTTTTATCTGATTTCCAATATAAATTGCTAGTTCTTCATGATTCATTTCCGTTTTCCTCCATCGTTTTGTTAAATTAATTGTACATTAAATGTCACCAAAATGGTAGCTTTTTTATCAAAATAACAAAAAAATTTGCAAAAGACTATTTACATGTCACCGATATGGTGCTATAGTTATATTTGCAAGGAGGTGCTAAACAGATGCAGCATAAACTTTACGGATTAAGAAAAGAGAGATATACCCAAGATGAAATGGCTAAAATTTTAAGCATTAGCCGAAACTCATACATCAACAAAGAACGAAGCAAAACAGCTTTCACATCGGATGAAATGTTTATTATTTCAAAGTTATTTGGTAAAACAATGGAAGAAATTTTTTTGCCCAGATGTCACCAAAATGGTAACAAAGAGCACCAAAAAACTTAAGGAGGGACTACTATGGAAGAGAAAAAAATAGATTTGAGGTCGCTAACTAAAGATGAATTTGAAGGTATTCGTATTCCAGTATTATTTTTAAAAATTCAACTTTTTTTCGTTGAAAACGATATAAGCGAAGAGGACTGCAGAGTACTAGCTCGCATGCTCAACGCTTATTACGAAGATTAAATTCTTAAATCATTTCTGATTTTAAGACCGTTAGATTTTTGTCCAGGTTTTTTCTTCTTTTGTGCATCGACAATAGTTTGATTGTATTCAACTGCTCGCTCAAAAGCTTTTATATACAAATCAAAATAGTGTTCAAAAATAAGGAGTATGGGAGGTGTAGGAAATGAAAAATACAAAAAAGGTCATCTATTACTACTATGACGAAGTAGGTTATAGAAGACTTTGGAGTGTAACCAACTTAAACGAATCTGTTGTAAGTGGATACAAACCTAGAATTGAATTTTTCAAAAAGGAAAACCCTGATTTAGATAATTTGTTTGTTCAAATAGACGGTGTTGAATTTAAATTACTCTAATCCAAGTAATTTTTTGGATATTGATGAAGCTAGCTGTTGCAGAACCGGAATGGAAATAGAACCAAACCTTTTAACGCGATCTTGTGTTTCTTCCCATACCGTATTGTTTCTAATGGTATCCAGTAATGAATGACCTTCAAACGTCATTCCATAAACAATATATCCATCCATAGTGAAATCAGCATTAATGTATTTAGCGTCAGCTAAAAGTCTCAGACAGTATTCAATATCTTCATTAGAAAATTCCGGAATATTATTTTCAAATACAGTATTTTCTAAAATTCCGTGCAAAGTATGTTCTTTTTCTATGACTAAAAGGACTTCACGAACACATTCATGCTTTAATTCCATAATTATCGCCTCCTTAGGTTGATAACAATATATTAACAGAAAGGAGCATTTGAAATATGCAAGATTTACAAACTAAGCCGAAAATATCGGAAATGTTCAATATAAAAGAAAAAGAAAATGGAGAAATCGCAATTAGTGGCCGAGAGCTACATCAAGCGTTAGAAGTTAAGACCGCGTATAAAGATTGGTTTCCAAGAATGCTCAAATATGGATTTGAAGAAAACACAGATTATACAGCTATTGCTCAAAAAAGAGCAACAGCTCAAGGTAATATGACTCACTATATCGACCATGCATTGACATTAGACACAGCAAAAGAAATCGCAATGATTCAGCGAAGCGAGCCTGGAAAACGGGCGAGACAGTATTTTATCCAAGTCGAAAAAGCATGGAATAGTCCAGAAATGATAATGCAACGTGCATTGAAGATAGCAAATAGCACAATCGAGCAATTAGAAACACAAATCGAGAAAGACAAACCAAAAGTAATTTTTGCTGACGCAGTAGCAACTACTAAAACATCAATATTAGTCGGGGAGCTAGCAAAGATTATTAAACAAAACGGTGTAGAAATCGGACAACGTAGGTTATTTGAATGGCTAAGACAAAATGGATTTCTAATCAAACGAAAAGGCGTTGATTATAACATGCCTACTCAATACTCGATGGAGCTAAAATTATTCGAAATTAAAGAAACATCGATTACACATTCAGACGGCCATGTATCTATTAGTAAAACACCTAAAGTGACTGGTAAAGGTCAACAATATTTTATTAATAAATTTTTAGGTAAGCAGGCGTAGCAGATAAAGGAGGAAACAACATGACTCAGACACTTCAAGTTACAGTTCCTATTCCAGATGGCTTAGTACTAATTGAAAGAGAAAAAGTACGAGAACTGGAAGACTTAGCAAATGATCCAGTTTGGGATTTAAAAGATTTGAAAAAGAAATTAAAAATGTCATCTGACGACACTATCAAAAACAAATTTTTATATAATCCGAAATTTGAAAAGCAATTAAAAGAGTTAGGCATAGCACATTATCCTGATGAAAGTTTCAATCGATGGCGGTTTAACGCAAGGAAGATGAGTCGTTTTATCAGTGAAAACTTTGAAGCAATTATCGGAAGGAAGAGATAACATGAAATCATTTTTAATTGCTAACGCCATGTTTGTGGTAACGTCATTGATTTTCGCATTACTTTTAAATGACGCTATAAAAGGTGTAGCTTGCGGGGCACTTTTGGCGATGATGACTTACTTATTTTTCAGCGACCATTTTTTTCAAATAAAAAAAGACTAATTGCTAGCAGCAACTAGCAATCAGTCTAGGCATGTTATAAGTATACCTCATACCTAAAATTACAGAGTACTAAAGAGGATAGTAATTTACCAAATAAACTATCCTCAATATACAACGAAATAGGAGAATAAGCAAATGTATTTCAAAAAAGATAAGAAGATTTCAAATTTTGCGGGGGTAGTTAATCATGAAATTAAAGCTAAATAAATTAAAAATCAAAGACTTTGCAGGGATCACAGAAAAAACATTTAATTTTAATGGCCATGATTCCAAAATATATGGTGCTAATGGTACAGGTAAGACAACCACAGCAACAGCATTACAGTGGTTATTATTTGATAAAGGGTTAGATGGATCTACTAAGTCATTTAATCCAGTTCCGGTTAATTCTGATAACAAGGAACAGTACGAATTAATTCCAACAGTAGAAGCGGAATTTTCTATTGATGATAATACGTTACATTTAAGAAAAGAAAGTCGTCCTAAATACACGACGAACCAAAAGACAAATCGCAAGGAATATAATCGCTCACGCACTAAAAAGCAATTCATCAATGAGGAACCTGTCAAAGTAACAGATTTCAAAAATCGTATTAAAGATTTGATTGATGCGGATGTATTCAAGTTGATTACAAATCCTGCAGCTTTCAATGATTTAGATTGGAGAAAGCGACGAGAATTGCTATTTGACATTGCAGATTCAATTGATGATGAGGACATCATTAAATCAAATGATGAGTTAAGCAGTTTAAAAGACTTATTAAGCGAACATGATATTGAGACAAAAAAGAAAATTATCGGAGATAAAATCAAACAAATTAATAAAGAGATTCAAGATATACCTACAAGAATAAACCAAGAAATAGAGGGCTTAGAAAAAGTTGAGCCAGTTGATCAAAACAAGTTGGATGAGCTTGAAAAAGAAATAGAAACTCTCAAATCCAAAAAAATAGAATTGGAGAACGGCGGTAAAGAGATTGAGCTTAAGAATCAATTAGCCGATAAAAAGGCTGAATTAAAACGTTTAAGAGATAATCACAACGCCGAAACTGACAACAAGATACATTCTCTAACAAATGAGTTTAATGCTGAACAAAGTACAGTGTTAAACTACACATCAAAAATTCGTGGCAAACAGCAAGAAGTTGAACATGAAGAAAAAAGACGTAAAGTTTTGCTAGCTGATTATAAGTCAGTTGATGCTAATTATAAAGAACTGAAAGAAAAACAGTTTGAGTACACACAAAATTATAGGTGTGTATGTTGCGGTCAGAAGTTGCCAGATGACGAAATTGATTCAATGAAGCAACGAGCGCTAGAAAAGTTTAACAAAGATAAATCCGTTGAACTCGAAGCTCTAGCCGAACGTAAAGATTCTATGTTAAAAGATGGCAAAAAAATCAAACCAATCATTGAAGATATAAACGCAGAAATCAGCAAGTATCAAAAACTTGTTGAAGATGCAAACACAAAGTCTGAAAAAATTCAGCGCCAAATTGACGAACTGAAAGCGAATAAGACTGACGTTACAGCGACTGACGAATATAAATTGATTGAATCAGAAATCAGTCAAATTGAACAAGATCGTCAGAACATCATGTTAGCTATTCAAATAGATATAGATATTATTGACAATCAAATTGCAGAATTACAAAAACAAAAGTCTGCGTATGATGAGCAATTGATGTTAATTAAGTCTAACGAGCGAACACACCAACGCATCACCCAACTTCGCTTAAAAGAAGATGCGTTACTCGATGAAAAAGAAAAATTATCTCATCAACTCCATCAATTGAATTTGTTCACTCAACTTAAAATCAAGGCACTTGAAGAAAACATCAACGATAAATTTGAGATGGCTAGCTTTAAATTATTCAATCAGCTAGTAAATGGCGAACACGAAGAAACATGCGTGACTACGTATGACGGTGTTGAATACGGCGCAGGGTTAAATAATGCAGCACGCATTAATGTGGGCTTAGACATCATCAATACACTATCTAAGCACTACAATGTGACAGCGCCAATCTTCATAGACAATGCGGAATCTGTGACGGATATTATTGATACTGATGCGCAACAAATTCAGTTGATCGTATCTGAAAACTACAAGCATTTGACAATGGTCGATGAGTCTTAACGCATTGCGAACAAGTTAGAGATAGAGCCTTACAAATTATTGAAATAATGGAGGAATTAGAATGTCAAACGAATTGTTATTAAAAAATAATAAAATGGGGGATAACGTACTTTCCAGAGTAAAAACTTTAGAGTCTAAAGGAGACCTACGTTTTCCACCAAATTATTCGCCAGAAAATGCAATGAAATCTGCTATGTTGCAGTTGCAAGAGTTGAAAGGTTCAAAAAAAGATGGTTATAAACCAGCTTTATCGTTTGTAACACCCAATAGTGTTGCAAATGCGCTAATGGATATGGTTGTGCAGGGACTCAATCCTGCTAAAAATCAAGGTTACTTTATCGTTTATAAAGACAAAGTACAATTTCAACGTTCGTATATGGGAACTATGGCAGTTACAAAACGTGTGACTGGCGCTAAAGAGATTAATGCAGAAGTTATATTTGAAGGCGACGAAGTCAAGTATAAAACTAGAAACGGCAAAATTGTAGATTTAGAACACACGCAATCATTTGGTAATCGCGACCAAAAACTGATTGGAGCATATGCTACTGTCGTGTTTGATGAAGATAATAAAAACTATACTGAAATCATGACTATCAAAGAAATCGAAGAGGCGTGGAAGCAATCTCAATCAGTATTTGATGGTAAATTTTCAGAAAAAGGGACACACAGACGTTTTCCACAAGAAATGGCTAAAAAGACAGTTATTAATCGTGCATGTAAAAAATTACTAAACAGTTCGGATGATTCAAGTTTACTTGCTACACAGATTAAAGACTCTGAACAACGTCAACGGAAAGAGATATTTGATGCAGAAGTCGAAGAGAATGCTAATCAAGAGCTATTAGACTTCAGCGATACTAATGTAGAAGAAGCTGAATTTGAAGAAGTAGCAGAAGCGAAACCAATCGATCACTTTGTTGAAGTAGAACAGCCTGAAAAACAATCTGCAGCACAAACTATAGAAAGCGAAGAAGAACCATTTTAGCAGTTGATGTTATAGCGACAGGGTCAAGTGGTAATTGCTACCGTTTAAACGACGGTAGCACGTCCCTGTTGATTGAGGCAGGTGTTAATTACCAGAAGGTACAAAAACACTTGAAGTTTAGGACGAGAGACATTGCAGGTTGTCTTATCACACACGAGCATGGCGATCATGCTAAGTATACAAAACAGTTTGTTGAAAACGGAATTGAATGCTATGCAACTTTAGGTACTTTAAATCAATTGGCTATTACTAGCCACAGATTGCACGTAATCAAGGCTAAGAGAGCTTTTAGAGTAGGCACGTGGGAAATACTACCTTTTGATATAGAACACGATGTAGCGGAGCCTGTGGGCTTTCTGATGCAAAGTGATAAAGGCTATAAAGTTTTGTACGTGACGGATACTAAGTACGTTAAGTACAAATTTAAAGGTGTTACACATATGTTGCTTGAAATCAATTATATTTACGAGCAAATGCAACAGAATGTCAAAGACGGTGTGATACATCAAGCTTTGGCAAATAGGATCATGGACTCGCATTTTAGCTTAGAATACGCAATTCAATTTCTGAAAGCAAATGATCTTTCGAAATTGGAAGAAATTCATTTGATTCATCTAAGTAACAACAGTTCAAACGCACAAAAAATCAAAGACGAGGTACAGAAAGTAAGTGGTGTACCTGTCTATATAGGAGGCTTATAAATGTTAAATAGAGTGGTTTTAACTGGACGTTTAACTAAAGACCCAGAAATACGCACGACACAGTCTGGGCTCAGTGTATGTAGCTTTATGTTGGCAGTCAATCGTACGTTTACGAATGCACAAGGAGAACGTCAAGCAGATTTTATTAACTGTATTGCATTCAACAAAACGGCAGAAAACGTCAATAACTATCTGCACAAAGGTAGTCTGACAGGTGTTGACGGTCGCTTACAGTCACGCAGTTACGAAAACAAAGAAGGTCAACGTGTATTTGTAACGGAAGTTGTTTGTGACAACGTTCAATTTTTAGAGTCTAAGAATAGCGAGAGTAATCAAGCAGGCTATTCAAATAATCAACAGAAACAACAATACAGTCAGCCAGCACAAACTAATCAATACCAACAAAAACAGCCACCGGTTGGCGAGAATTCATTCAATAATGCGAATGGTCCGATTGATATTAGTGATGACGACTTACCGTTTTAGGGACGTGATTAAATGACTGGTTGGATTAGTCTTCATAGGTCTATTGAAGATCATTGGCTTTTTAAAGAGAAAAGAAAATTTTCAAGATTTGAAGCATGGATCGATATATTGTTGATGGTTAATCACAAAGACAAAAAAGTGCTACTTGGAAATGAACTTATTTTGGTCAAAAGAGGTCAAAAAATAACAAGCATTAGGAAGTTATGCGAGCGATGGAATTGGTCGAACAACAAAGTAAAAAGCTTTTTGAAAATGTTGGAAGACGACAAAATGATAATCTCAAAAAGCGACGCAAAATAGACCATACGGATAACAAGGTGCTTGCGCTATGCCATAGACATCATACAGAACAGCACAACATAGGGGTTGATAGCTTTAACGACAAATACCATTTGCATGAGAGCTGGGTTAATGTGGACGAGAGGCTCAATAAAATGTTGAAAGGAGTGAAGTTAAAATGAACAAAATATTGATACGTTTCGCTATCAACTATATAAAATATCAACAAAAATTATTAAGAGAAAAAGAAGCCCGCATTAAATATTTAGAAGGCTTCATAAAAGGAAAAGGTTATTGATTAAATTCTTGAGCTATATTCATAACTTTTTGGAATTTATCTGGATCTTCAAACATCATAGCCATAAAAGGAGTTATAGCCTCATTTGGTATATCATTAGACGGACTATTTTTTAATAAGTCTTTCAAGTCAGATATTTCACTTTTAATATCTATCAAATGTCTTAGCAACTCACCATTTGAAGTTTGATTACTATTTGTGGAAATATTTGATTCGTTATAACCGTCATTCTCGTATGTACTAAGCATTTCAGATAAGTGGTTTTTAGCTTTTTCAACATCGTCAATATCTTTTGAATATTTAATTGTACGGTGTTGACTTAAGTCGAAAGGTATTGATTCATCCTTATGAACCATTGTGATACATGTTTTGTTAATAGCGTGGCGATAACCTAATTCATAAAAAACGTTTGGATTATGACTAGACATATCACATATTACTAATTCACTTTCATTTAGATGTTTCAATATGTCGTCTGTAATGATACTTGGCGAGTTAATTTTATCGGCTCTTATTACTTCAAAGTTAAACTCATTTAAAACGGGTTCAAGAATATGTTTCAATAATGAATCTGATTGAGCGCGTTCTTTAGAGTCATCAGCGCCTATAGGACAAACTACAAAACATTTTTTCAAATTATTCACTCCTAGTCATATTTTTATCAATTATACCAGAAAGGAGATAAAAAAGATGGCCACATTTAGAGTTTACAAAGAGTCAGGTAACTTTGTGACAGTACACAAAGATTTTATACATGATTCTAATATAAGTTGGAAAGCTAAAGGCATTTTACTTTATTTGTTAAGCCGACCTGATGACTGGCAAATTTACGAAACAGAACTAGAGCAACATTCAACTGATGGACTTAGCGGTTTAAAGAGTGGAATCAAGCAATTGGAAGAAATTGGATATATACAACGTAATAGAAAACGTGATAAAAGTGGTAGGTTGAATGGCTATGAGTACTTGGTATATGAGCAACCGCACCACATTCGATTTTCCAACGTTGGAAAAACCGTTAACGGTAAAACCAACAATGGAAAAACCGTTAATGGTAAATCGCATACTACTAATAATAATAGAACTAATAATGATTTAACTAATAATAACAGTACTAATAATGACGGTAATACATTGTCGGGCAACCCGACTGTATATCCTTATCGAGATGTTATCGACTATCTTAATAAACAAACAGGTAAGCAATACAAATCAACTACTAAGAAGAATCAAACAGTCATACGAGCTAGAACAGATGAGGGCTTTACACTAGATGATTTTAAAAAAGCAATTGATAACAAAGTATCGGAATGGGAAGGTACAGACATGGAGAAGTATCTGAGACCCGAAACGTTATTTGGCACAAAATTTGAGGGTTACCTTAATCAGACGCCTAAATTAAGTGGTGTGGATCAATTGGAACGTATGAAGTATGACATGAGCTATTGGGAGGAATGAAAATGAATCCTTTTGAAAAAATAGCTGAGAGAATACAATTTAAAAACGAAATCGTAGAGAAGGAAACAGGGTTACATTGTGATAAATGCGGTAGGGATTATGACTGGTATAAATTTGATAATGGTTACGAGTATAAAGATGGTTGTGACTGTAAACTGATAGAAATGGGGAAAGAAGCAACTTTTAAACGTAAGCAACAAAGAATAGACGATATATTTAATCAATCGACTGTTAATCCATCTATTAAAGAAGCAACTGTTAATAATTATGAAGTTAACAACGATTCACAAAAACATGCTAAGCAAACAGCTATTGATTACGTTACTAACTTTTCGAATAAAAAAGGTGAAATGAAATCAATACTTTTTAGAGGTAGTTATGGTACTGGTAAATCGCACTTAGCTTACGCAATAGCTAAAGCGATTAAAAATAAAGGGTATACAGTCGCTTTTATGCAGATACCTGACTTGATGGTTAGAATCAAAGCGACATATAACAAAAAATCATCTGAAACGTTTGAAGATTTAAAGAAGCAGCTCGTTAATTTAGATTTGTTGGTTTTAGATGATATAGGAGTTAGCAATAGCGACCACGATTTATCTATGTTGTATGACATTATCAATAATCGGCAAGATAAAAACAATATCTTTACAACTAACTTTAAAGATTCAGAACTTAATCAAGATATGCATTGGCACAGAATCAATTCCAGAATGAAAAAAGGTAGTCGAAAAGTTAATGTTATCGGCGACGATTATAGGGAGCGTGACGCATGGTAATTACAAAAGAGTTTTTGAAACAAAATCTTGAGTGTTCAGATGTATATGCTCAGAAAATGATTGAGTGGGCGCAGGGCGACAATAAAAAGTTACACGACTTATATATTAAAAAAAGACTTGAACGTGACATACGGCAAGCTTTGACGATTTTAGAGGTTGATTAATTGGCGAAAACAAGAATAGAAATCTTTTACAAGGGTGAAAAACACTTTGATAAACCTATGGGGTCGCCTAGACCCCGTTTCAGAAGAGTAAAACAGTTTGCGCAAACTTATATGCCTAGTCATTACACACAACATAAAAAATTCATTGCAGATCAAATGTTAAACTTGCAGAGCGAAAGAGATATTAAATTGACAGTTGAGTTCTACTTCCCACCTTTAAAAAGTTGGTCAAAGAAAAAGTTAACAGCAATGTTAACACGATGAGGAATTAGAAGGAGAGAATTAAATGATTAAACGTATTATAAATTTACTTATCACATTAGCGCTATATGAGTTAGGCAAATACCTAACGGAACAATTAATCATCATACTAACAGCGAATGACGACGTGGAAGTACCGAATGATTTTTACATTGATGATCATATACATTTAAACAACTTTAAAGCGGAGGTGTCCGAGTAGTGTGGCTAGTTATCATACTAATATTCATATCACTTCTTCTTGTAGGTAGCATGGTTGAAAGTGAAAGAATATGAGGTTGAGATGTTGAGGGAGACTTTGAGAGGGAGTGAATAAATGATTGAACTCATCAACATGTATCGAAAAAACAAATTAGAAATAAAAAGTTTAAAATTGCGAAAAGATATATGCTATGACGAAATCGATAATTGGGGAGCGGTTGATATTAGTGGCGGGCGTATGGGTAAAAAACACGACTTTCTTACACGTATTAAGCAAACAGATAATGTGATTGATGAATTGAATGTAATAAATGACCGACTAGAAACATTACAAAATAGACAAAAAAAAATTATTGAGGTTATAGATAAATTTGAAGGTTTAGAACATAAGATACTTAGATTGAGATTTATCGATGGGTATAAGATAGCAGACATTGCTGAAGAGTTAGGATATTCAGAGCAGTATATACGTAATAAACATTGTGAATTGATGAAAAGAATCGAATTTAAAATGTCACATGAATATAAGGTATATTAAGGTTATGTACGATATTGACTAATTATATTATATTAATAGTGTGCAGCAATGTACGACGATGATTTCTTCCATACGATGCATACGATGCATGGAATCCTCCTTTCGAGATGTGAACGTGAAGGCGCCCGTAGAGGCGTCTTTTTTATGTATAATATAAATTTAGTGCAATTAGCGATGAGAAGGTGATAAATTGATATGAAATTAACACTTAAGCAACAGTTGTTTGCTGATGAATATATTAGAACAGGTAATGCTTATCAGTCGGCAATTAATGCTGGATATAGTCATAACTATGCAAATAAAAATAGTAGTAAATTGTTGGGAAATGTTGGTATAAAATCCTATATTGATGCAAGATTGGAAGAATTAAAGAAAGAAACGATAGCAGAACAGGACGAGATTCTGCAATATTTGACTTCAGTTATGAGAAGAGAGCATAAAGAGCACGTTGTTGTCACTTTGAATAAAGAAGAATCAAAATGGGTTCGTGGTAAAAAACAGACTAAGAAAGAAGATGTTGCAGAAATAGTAGAGATACCTTCAAAGTTATCTGATGCAAATAAAGCAGCTGAACTTTTAGGGAAACGCTATGTAATGTGGACTGATAAACAAGAAATCACTCAACGTAATATTGAAATCGATATTGGTGAGTATGATGACACAGATTAAATTAAATTTTAAACACCCTTCCAAAGTGTTTAATAAGAATATATTTAAAATACTGTTTAATTACGACAACTTTACCGAAGTTCATTATGGTGGTGGTTCAAGTGGAAAATCGCATGGTGTAGTACAAAAAGTTGTATTAAAATCACTTAAGGACTGGAAAACGCCTCGAAAGGTTTTGTGGCTAAGAAAAGTACAAGCCACAATTAAAGATAGTTTATTTGAGGACGTGAAGAGTTGTTTAATAGATTTTGGTATTTGGGACATGTGTGAGTGGAACAAGACAGATAACACTGTAGTTTTACCAAATGGTGCTACTTTTTTATTCAAAGGTTTAGATAATCCCGAAAAAATTAAATCAATCAAAGGATTATCCGACATAGTAATGGAAGAGGCGTCAGAATTTACATTAAATGATTACACGCAATTAACATTACGTTTAAGAGAACGTAAACATAAACACAAACAAATATATTTAATGTTTAACCCGGTTAGCAAGCTTAACTGGGTTTTTAAGTATTTTTTTGAACATGGTCAAAAAATGGAAGACACACTTATACAACAATCTACTTACAAAGACAATAAGTTTTTAGATGAGCCTACTAGACGGAATCTTGAAATATTAGCAGATCGTAACCCTGCATATTACAAAATTTATGCATTAGGTGAATTTGCAACACTTGATAAGTTGGTGTTTCCTAAGTACGAAAAGCGAATAATTAGCGATAAAGAAGTAGGTCATTTACCTTCATATTTTGGTTTAGACTTTGGATATGTCAATGATGCTAGTGCTTTTATTCATGTGAGAATAGATAACGACAACAAAAAGCTTTACGTTATGGCAGAATACGTTAAAAAAGGAATGCTAAACAACGAAATTGCACAAGTCATCAATGACTTAGGTTACTCGAAAGAAAAAATAACGGCTGATTCAGCTGAACAAAAAAGTATTATGGAAATCAAAACAAACGGTATAAATAGAATTGTTCCTGCGATGAAAGGTAAAGACAGCGTCATGGCAGGCATTCAATTTATTAGTCAATTTGACATTATTATTGATGAACGTTGTTATAAAACGATTGAAGAATTTGATAATTATACATGGAAAAAAGACAAAAACACGGATGAATATTACAACGAGCCTGTCGACACTTACAACCACTGTATCGATGCGTTAAGGTACGCAGTAGAATCGTTGACCATACAGAAAAACAATAAGAAAAAAAATAAAAACACATTACGTAAGATTAAAAGTATGTTTTAAGGAGGAAAAACAATGACTGCATATACAATCAATAACATTAATACAAAGTTTTCTCCGCTAGCAAATGATGACTTTGTTGTCAGTGACTTAGCGGAATTATTAAAAGAGGGAAACCTCAGAAACTTTGTCAGTAGACACCAAACTGAACAAGTGCCACGTTTAGAAATGCTAGAAGCTTATTACTTGAATAGGAACACTGATATCTTATGTGGCGAACGTCGATTGCAAAATTACGGTGATAAGGCTGATCATCGTGCAGTACACAATTATGCGAAGTATGTGTCACGCTTTATTGTTGGTTATCTAACGGGTAATCCTATTACGATTACGCATCAAGACAATCAAACAAACGACAAAATCGTTGAGCTGAACGATTTGAATGACGCGGATGAAGTTAACAGTGATTTGGCGTTGAATTTATCTATTTATGGACGGGCTTATGAGATTGTATATCGTGACTTTGAAGATAAAGACACATTTAAAGTGTTAGATCCTAAAAGTACATTTGTTGTATATGACCAAACGCTAGATAAAAAAGTTGTTGCAGGCGTAAGGTACTTTGAAAAGCAAGATAAGGACAAAGTACCGGTTCAACATGTCGAAGTTTATACGACAGATAGGATTTACTACATCGAAATTAAAGGTGGTACATATCACCGCGTGGAAGAAGTAGAGCATTACTACAACGATGTTCCTATCATCGAATACCTCAACGACCAATTCAAACAAGGTGACTTTGAGAATGTTATTACTTTGATTGACTTATACGATAGTGCGCAGTCTGATACAGCTAACTATATGACTGATTTAAACGATGCTATGCTTGCGATTATCGGTAATGTAGATTTAGACGGAGAAGATGCTAAAGTATTTAGAGACGCGAATATGATTCATATCCAGCCAGGTACTAATGCAAACGGCTCGGAAGGTAAGGCAGAAGTTAAATACGTTTATAAACAGTATGATGTTACTGGCGTTGAAGCGTATAAAAAACGATTGCAGAACGATATTCACAAATATACAAACACACCGGATTTAAATGACGAACAGTTTAGTGGTGTACAGTCCGGAGAAGCTATGAAATACAAGCTATTCGGTCTTGAACAAGTCAGAGCGATTAAAGAGCGGTTGTTTAAGAAGGGATTGATGAAGCGTTATAAGTTGATATTGAATAACGTTAATTTAACGGGATTAAAGCAACATAATTACGCAGATCTAACAATTACTTTCACATCTAACCTACCAAAGTCTATGATGGAATCGATTAATGCGTTTAACGCGCTTAACGGTGGCGTATCTGAACGTACTCGTTTGAGCTTGTTAGACTTTATCGATAATCCGAAAGAAGAACTTGAGAAGATGCACGAAGAAGAAGCACAACGAGAGAAGCAAGCAGATAAACGAGGATATGGTAAAGCTTTTGAAAATCATACCGATGTAGATGATTCTAATGGCTGATTCACTCGATTACTGGTTAAAGCGTACGCAAAATACAATCAATAGTGAACTTATAGAAGATGCAAAGGCAGCGGCTGAATTGCAGCGTATAGTAACGTTACTATACGCTGAGATTGCTAAAGAGTTACTTGCATTTTACGCTAAATACGCGACCGCTGAAGGTCTTACGATTGCCGAAGCAAAAAAGATAGTTGATGAATTTGATGTCGTCGCTTTTCAAAACAAAGCTAAAACGTTAGTTAAAAATAAGGACTTTAGCAAAGAAGCAAATAATCAACTTAAAAAGTACAATACTAAGATGTATGTATCACGTGAGAAGTTGTTAAAGCAGAATCTTGATTTGTTAGTGACTGAAGCAAGCATCAAAGTAGAAAACCACATAAAAACGTCGTTAGTTAAAGCTATTGATAGGGAAGTTGAGCGTCAATCAGGCATTTTAGGTACTGACATCAATGTTACTGATAAAAAGATTAAGGCACTTGTTAATAGTAACTTCAAAGGCATAACGTGGTCAGAGCGTTTGTGGGACGATATGGATCTAGTGCGTAAGGAAGTCGAACGAGTTGCAACAAATGTTGTTAACAGGGGACGACACCCGAATGAGTACGTTGCAGAATTCAAAAAGAAAACAGGTGCTACCACACATGACGCTAAACGCTTGCTAGTTACTGAATCGGCACGTGTGCAAACGGAAGCACAAAAATTATCATACCTTGAAACGCTAGGCGAAGATGGCGAATATGAGTTTGTAGCGAAACGTGATGAAAAGACATCGAAAGTGTGTCGTCACCATGATAAAAAAATATACAAAGTTAAGGACATGGTTCCAGGTGTTAACGCTCCTCCTATGCATCCGCATTGTCGAAGCACGACGATACCACGTTTAGGTAACTGGCGTGATGACTTCTTTAAAAAACGTAAAGGTAAGTATAAATTAGACGAAGAGGAAACGAAGCAACTATTTGCTAAAAAAGAAATGACGGATGCCATTGATAGTGGTAAAATAAAAGTTGAATTAAACCCTAATAAACAGAATAGACACCAGTTAGGACATAAATTGTACGAAGATTATAAGGAAAAGAATTTACAAAAAGGTAAGGCAATACCTAGTTACACTATATTAGAAAACGAAAAATTAGATTCGTTGTTATCGCAAAAAATTGGGAATGGTCGTTTATTAACTAAGCGTAACGGGGAATGGAAAAACAAGGAAGTCATTGATTTTGGTGAAATCATCGGAAATGACTATATGGATGGCGAATGGAAAGAAACGAAATTTGGAACTGTACATTATTCAAAAACAGGAACGCACATCATACCAAATGGAAAGGAAGATAAATGATGAAGTTGTGGACTTATGTCGGCAAAAAAGTATCAATAGATTTTATTGACGGTCAGCGATTAACAGGAAAAGTTACGAACTATGATGACGAAATGGATAACGAAAGTGGAGAAGACTCTATCCACTTTGAATATCGCAATTCATTATATGATATCGATGAAAGCGAAATAAAATCAATCGAAGTTTTAGATTAAGCACCTAACCGATAAAAATGGTTGAGGTGCTATTTTTATACGCAATTTTAAGCTACTGTACTGCAGTGGCTTTTTTTATTGCCCAGAACGTGCTTATGGCATTAAAAGGTGCATGGATAGCAGTCGACAGACTAAAAAATGGAGGTATATCTCATGAAAGAAAATAAACTTAAGTTTAATTTACAGTTCTTTTCAAAAGAGCAAACGGACGATGAAGGTACTAAGAAAAACACTGAAAACGAAGAACAAGACAAAAAAGACGAAGTAATTTTCACGCCCGAACAACAAAAGAAAGTCGATGAAATCATTGAACGTCGTGTCGCGCAAGAAAAGAAGAAAGCTGATGAGTATGCGAAAGAAAAAGCGGAAGAAGCTGCTAAGTTAGCTAAAATGAACAAGGATCAAAAGGCAGAATACGAACGCGAAAAGCTAGAATCAGAATTGAAACAATTGCGTGCTGAAAAGGCTATGAACGAGATGCGTTCAGAAGCTCGCGTGATGTTCAAAGACAAAGATATTGACGTAAGTGATGAGTTACTAGACATTGTTGTGTCTAATAGCGCTGAAACGACAAAAAGCAACGTTGACAACCTTACAAAGATTCTTGATGAAATGGTTCAAAAGAAAGTACAAGAAACATTACGACAAAATTCGCCGAAATCTTTCAGTAAGTACGGATTAAGCCGAGATGAAATTCTTGCGATTAAAGACGATAGCGAACGACAAAGTGCTATCGCGCAAAACATGCACTTATTCAACTAAAAAATGGAGGTAAATATTTATGCCAGTAGAAAATAATTTAATTAATGTGGAAGCATTAGGGAAGGCAAAGTCTATCGATTTTGCTAACAAATTAGGTATTCAATTGAATAAGCTTTTCGAAGCGTTAGAAATTCAAAACAAAATTCCGATGAACATTGGTTCAGCAGTTAAACAATATCGATTCAAAGTAGTAGATTCTGAAAAACCTAACGGTGAGGTTGCAGAAGGTGACGTGATTCCGTTAACAAAAGTTACCCGTGAGCAAGTTGCTATTTCTGAATTGCAGTTTGCTAAATATCGTAAATCGACATCAGCAGAGGCGATTCAAGCGCATGGTTATGATTTAGCAATTAATCAAACTGACAATGAAATGATTAAGTATGTTCAGAAAAAATTCCGGGCTAAATTTTTTGGAACGTTAAAAGCAGCAATCGAAAACGAACAACGTACTAATAAAGCAGAGTTAAAGGCTAAAAAATTACAAGATGCTTTATCTAAGGGACGTGCTAACTTGTCAGTGGTATTAGACGATGAAGTTGTACCTATTGCGTTTGTTAATCCAAATGACACAGCTGAATATCTAGCAAATGGCTTTATTAACTCTATAGGTGCGCAGTTCGGTTTAAACCTTTTAACACCGTATGTAGGCGTTAAAATTGTAGAGTTTGCAGATGTTCCACAAGGCGAAGTGTGGATGACAGTGGCTGAAAACTTAAATGTAGCATATGCCAACCCTCGTGGTGAACTTTCACGTGCTTTTGCATTTGCAACTGACGCAACTGGTTTTGTTGGAGTGTTACATGATATTCAACCACAACGCTTAACATCAGATACT
Organism: Staphylococcus marylandisciuri; assembly: GCF_025519785.1. Lineage (GTDB taxonomy): Bacteria > Bacillota > Bacilli > Staphylococcales > Staphylococcaceae > Staphylococcus > Staphylococcus marylandisciuri. The sequence goes on from NZ_JAOPKZ010000005.1 coordinate 150,595, forward strand.
ATTTATGCATCTGCTATTTTAATGTTCCCTGAAAATATCGATGCGGTTATCAAAGTGTCTATCAAAGCAGAAGAAGCGGACAAGTTACCCTCGTAAGCCCTAAAAAATTGAAATCACACCGAATGCAAAATCGGTCAACCTTTCAGTTGAATAGGGGATTTGAAAATTAAATAGGAGGTATTTAAATGAGCAGAAAACTTAAAGTGTATAGCAATGATGAAGTTGTTGCTTCGGCAGTAGGAGAAGGGCGTGTTAATGTGAGCCTTACGGGCTTAGAACCCGCAACAACTTACTCTAAAGGCAAATACAAAGTGGCTTTTGAAGAAAATGGTAAAGAGTCAGAAAAAGTTAATGTACCTGAATTTACTACAAATTCAATTTTAATCACAAGCATTAGCTTTGTTCCTGAAACTAAAACGGTTAAAGCAGGCTCACATGAACAACTAGAGTCAAATATCGCACCTTCCACAGCAACTAATAAATCATTAAGCTATGTGTCTAACAAACCTGAAACAGTACAGGTCGATGAAAATACAGGAATGATTAACGCTTTAGAAGCTGGTAAAGCGGTAATTACAGCAACGACAAAAGACGGCAGTAACAAAACAGCACAAATCACTATCACAGTTGAATAGTGGTGATTGAGATGAGTTACTTAGAGGACGTTAAAAGTCGAATTGGATTAAATGATAGTGAGCAAGATAAACAACTAAGATCTATCATCGACAATGTATATGCTGAATTACTATCAAGATTGCCAGTAGACACAATCAGCATTCCTGATAGATTGCGATTCATAGTCGTTGAAGTTTCGACAAAACGGTACAACCGTATTGGCGCGGAAGGTATGTCTATAGATTCGCAAGATGGACGTAGCAACACGTTTGAACGTAACGATTTTGAAGAGTATCAAAGTATTATAGATGCTTTGTATCCTAAGCGTGATTCGAGCAAACGAGGGAGCGTGAATTTTTATTGAGGCATTCAGAAAGAGTTGAGCTTGTCGTTGAAGAGAGAAGTAAATATAATCCTTCAACTAAACAGAAAGAAACCACCTACAAAACATACGCAAAAATACCGTGTAATGTTAACAAGTTGTCAAAAAAGCGTACTCAGCTCGAATTTGGCGAAATGGCGAAAGATGTATCAGTAGTTAGATTACCTAACTCGATGAAACTTGAGCCTACACATGTATTTTTAAAAGGCAGAAAATACAAAGTCATGGATATTCGTGTGTATAATCATAGCACTTCACTTTTTATAAGCGAGGTGCTTTTTTAATGCAGTCTAGAGGATTTAAAGAATTATTAAGTCACTTAGAAGAAATGTACGATGGCATAGATGATGATGTTGATGTAATTCTAAAAAACAATGCTATTGAAGGTGTTGGAATTGCAGTATCTAACGCTAAAAAAGTGATGAATAAGGGTTATTGGACTGGTAATCTAGCTAGGTCAATAGAAGTGAAGGAAATGGGAGAGCTACACTATCGTGTCATTTCTACTGCTCATTACTCGGGAAACAGAATCCCGTCTAAGCTAGTAATGGTTTAGATTATTACCGGGCAAAATCGGGGGAACTCTTTAAATGGATACCAATGGAAGAACAACGTTGGAATACTTCATTTAACGTTTGGCACGAATATAATGGACAAAAGCTCACTACTATGCAATGGGCAAGAAAACTTAATATTCCTCAACATGTTGTATGGGGGTATAAGCATAACAATATTAATTTCATTGATTTAATTAAAGAATATTCTAAAGACAACCCCGAGATAACTGAATAGATTGCGAAAGGCTATACAGTATTGTAGAGCGTAGGAATTGAATAAATATAATATTCCCAAGAGTGTCCGGCAACCAATATAAAGGTTGTCTTTTTTATTGGTTGAAAAGGTACGCCGAACTTGCTGGTAACAGTAAGAAGTAGAGGATAAAAAGCCACTACGATAACAAAATGATTCTTAGAATTTGGTACACGGTATATGGAGGCAGCACCATTTATGTTTCCAACATACCAAACATTAAAAAAATCAACGCTTGAAGATTTAAGACGGTTGTTGAATAGCTAGCGAGGTGTTACATGTTAAAAATCACAGCGCAACAAGCTTTGTTTGACTACATTTATTCAACATTAGAGGGATATGGATTTGATGTTATCGATTTTAAAGAATTGAACACTCATATATCATATCCTTTTTTCGTTGTTAGAAATGTAGATATAACTAAAACTAAGTACAATATGGAAAATTTCGGTGGTGTATTAACCGCTACGATTGATTTTTGGACATACGCAGACGATAGAGGACAACATGACAGTATTGTATATTTACTCGATACCAAGTTGTCTAATATCGATAGTGCGGAAGGTTATCAACTAATGATTGATAACATAGATATTAAGACGTTAAATGATGTAGAAAACAGCGATAAACAGTTGCTACATACGGTGTTTATTGCTACCTACAAATTATTTTAAACAGGAGGTCATAATGAATGGCTAAAAAAGACAGTAAAGATAGATTGTTTTTATTTAGAATTGCTGGTCAAAAAGTAGACGCTAAAAAGATGATGTTTTTAACTGAATACAGCGTGTCACTTGAAGCTGATTCTGAAAACGAAGATACGATGGATGATTCTTACTCGACTGGCGGATCACTTGAAAATACCATTTCGGCAACAGCTAAAATGGACTATCGTGACAGTTTTGCTGATGAAGTTGAGGACGCAGTTCGTGACGGCATCATTTATGAAGCGTGGGAAATTGAAAGCAAAGTAGAAGGTAAAGGCGAAAACGAAGGTAAGTTCAAAGCGAAATATTATCAAGGTAAATTCAAAAAGTTTGAGTCTAAAGGCGAAGTCAAGGGCGTCGATGAGTACGAAACAGAATTTAACGTTTTCGGTAAGTATCAACGTGGATATGCGACAATCCCTGAAACGATTAAAACGAAACTTGAACTTGCAGGATACCGATTCCACAACACAACAAAAGACGACCCGGCAACAGAAGTTACACAAAACATTCCACAACCTACAGTTGATTCAAGTGACGACACGATGTCATTAGTTGCTAAACCATCGAATGTGCAAGCAGTACCTAACGCAAAATCAGTTAGTATTTCAGCAGAATAATCAACGGGCTTAAATGTCCGTTTTTTTATTGGATAAATTCAAATTATGGAGGCTTATTAAATGGTTACAGTTAAAAATGGAAAGCACGAATTAGAATTGAAGTTTGGACTAGGTCAATTAACATCTATCGACCAAGCATTAGGATTGAATGTTGAAAAGGTTAATCTAGGCGAGGGCTTATCAATGCTAATTCCTAAGTTAGAAAGCGGAAACATTATTGGTTTAGCCAAAATCGTTAATGCTGCAACCTTAGGACAAAAAGGGCGCCCAAAAACGGACGAAGAGCTTGAAGAAGTATTAATCAATGCGCGTGATGAATATGGTTCGTTCAAGAAGTTTGGTCAAGCCATCATTGATGTTTTGGGGGAGCGACCATTGACCCGCGACCTAGTACAGGATCACCTGAAAGGCGAGGAAGCGGAGACAGTGACGGAAGAATAATAACATACAGCAGAATTGTAATCGCGTGCATGTCAGATTTGAAAATGACCAATTTAAAAGAAATCAATGAAATGACATTGACTGAGTTTAACTATCGCATGTACGCATTACGATTCGACGTTTTGAAAGAAGAATATGAACGGTACAAGCTAGCATTTGCGATACGTGATGCAGCTGCAACGAAGAATGAGGGGACTGAAAAGGAACCTAAAGAAGTATACAGGTTTAAAAGTCCAAACGACATATTGGATTACGAAGTTAATTACAATCGTTTACTGGATGGCAAAAAGATTGTATTTACTGATGAGCTAGAAGAAGTGGAACCTGAAAATAACGATTTTTTCAAAGCAATAGCAGAGATTAACAACAGTATTAGATAGCGAGGAGGTGCGTTGATTGTCTAACAAAGACTATACCGTTTCATCTGATTTGAAGGCAAACACAGGTAAGTTTAAAAAAGCTATCAAAACAGCGATTCAAACGTTGCGTCAATATGAAAAAACAATAGCTAGGATTAAAGATGTTGAACTGAAAGCCGATGACAAGCTAATTAAAGAAAAAGTTAAACAAGCGGAATTAGCTTTAGAAAGAATTGACGGCAAAAAAGCGAATGCGACGATAGATGCAAGTACAAAAATAGCTGAAACTAAACTGAAAAATTATGAAAAAGCCTTACAATTTTTAGATAACAAATCAGTTAAAACAGCTATCGATTTACAAGATAGACTTTTTGTATCTAAATTCAATAAAACAAAAGCTGAAATTAACAAATTAGACGGTAAAACAGTCAATACAGAATTAGAAGTTAAAGACAGCGTTGCTAATAATAAGATTAGACGATTTAAAGCGTTGCTACGAAGCATACCGAACAGAAAAAAAGTTCGAGTTGATGTGGAGAAAAAAGGTTCAAATAATCCATTTTCAAAAATGTTGGATTACCTTAACGAGCAAAGCGGTGTTTTTGTAAAACGGATGGATCGTATAGCTAAATCAATCCGTACATTTGGGACTATTGGAGCTAATATTATTAAAGGTACACTGTTATCATCATTTAGTGCATTAATTCCAATAATTGCAAGCTTAGTACCAGCAATCATGGCAGTAGGTAACGCGTTAGGTGTTGTCGGTGGTGGAACGTTAGGTCTTGCAGGTGCTTTTGCTATTGCAGGTGCTGGCGTAGTTGGATTTGGTGCGATGGCTATATCTGCAGTCAAAATGTTTGAAGATGGCACATTACAAGCTAGTGAAGCGACAAACGCGTACAAAAAAAGCTTAGAAGGCGTAACAAGCGAATGGCAAAACATAATTAGATTGAATGCTGATTCTATTTTTGGTGCGCTGTCATCAGCTTTGAATGGTCTACAAATCTCTTTAAAAAATTTAAGTCCTTTCTTAAAAGGCGTTTCTGAAGCGGTTAATTCTAGTGCGCAAAGTTTTGAAAAATGGGTATCATCATCTGGCACAGCCAAAAAAGCTTTTGAAACGATGAATACATCAGGAGTTAAAGTCTTTTCGAGCTTATTAAGTGCTGCAGGACGTTTCGGCGATGGTCTTGTTAACATATTAACTCAATTTGCGCCATTATTTGAGTTTATGGCCAACGGTTTAAATAATATGGGCGCATCCTTTCAAGAGTGGGCAAATAAAATGTCGACACAGCAAGGTATTCAAAAATTTATTGATTATGTAAAGGTTAATTTGCCAATTATTGGTAAGATTTTTGGAGATACATTCTTAGGTATCTTTAATCTATTTAAGGCTTTCGGTTCAAATTCACAAACTATATTTGAATCATTAGCACAAATGGCTAGTAAGTTTCGTGCTTGGTCAGAACAAGTCGCTCAGTCAGATGGATTTAAAAAGTTTATAGACTATGTTCAACAAAATGGCCCGACGATTATGAGTTTAATCGGTAATATCATAATGGTATTAGTCAATTTTGGTACAGCGATGGCACCTATTGCGAGCGTTGTACTGAGTATTGTCAATGCGATTGCCGGTTTTGTGGCAAAGTTATTTGAAACGCATCCGATCATTGCTCAAATTATAGGCTTAGCAATTACTTTTGGCGGTGTCTTGATGACTTGGATTCCTATTATTACTGGGATTGTTTCGTATTTAGAGCCTTTAATAGCTAGATTCGGCTTTTTAAAGACATTGATGCCGTTACTTAGTAGAGTGTTTACTTTGTTAAGTGGACCCATAGGAATTGTGTCCAGACTGTTACCTATATTAGGTTCTGCAATCGGGTTTTTAACTTCTCCAATAGGCCTAGTTATTGTAGCAATTATTGCATTGATAGCTATTTTAGTTATGTTGTGGAACAAAAACGAGGCCTTTAGAAATTTCGTCATCAATTTATGGAATTCTATTAAAAATTTCTTTATAAATTTGTGGACTGCATTAGCAACAATTGCGTCTGTAACTTGGCAGTTATTAGTTACTACCATTACAACTAAAATATCAGAACTTTATGCATTTATCACGACGATATGGCAAGTGATTCTAACGTTTCTGTCAACATTGTGGACTAACATAGTTACAATAGCTATCACAACTTGGCAATTATTAGTAACTGTTATCACAACTGTAATAACTACTATACTGATTGTTCAACAAACGATATGGAACGCAATTCTAAGCTTTTTACAAACAATATGGAACACAATTGTTTTAGTAGCAACAACGGCATGGAATACATTAGTAACTATTATTATAACTGTTTTAAATCTTATAAAATCATTTGTAACTTCGATTTGGAATGCTATATATAGTTTCTTTACTTCAATACTAAGTAGAATCTCATCTACTGTAAGTCAAAAAATGAGCGAAATTTATATATGGGTTTCATCGAAAATCCAACAAGCGTACAGTATTTTAAGCTCTGTTTTGTCGAGTATGTTTTCAGTTGTAACGAGTAAATTCAGTCAAATCGTATCAACTGTCGTTTCTAAAATGACAGAATTTTATAATACTATCAGACAAAAGGTACAGAATGCATTAAATACAGTAAATAATTTTGTCGGCCAATTCGTTGATGCTGGTAGAAATTTAATAATGGGATTAGTTAACGGTGTAAAAAATGCAGCAGGTGCCTTGACTGAGGCGGTAACTGGCGTAGTAAGTGGTGCTATTAACAAAGCGAAATCTTTATTAGGCATTAAGTCGCCTTCCCGTGTTTTCAAACAAATTGGGGTTTATACAATGCAAGGGTTAAGCATTGGTGTTGATCAAGAGGGACAAAATGCAGTTGGTAGAGTTGTCGACGTTGCTAGACAATTAACAAAAGCATTTAATCCAGTTTTAAGTTTACCTAGTTTATCTGACGTTACAAGCGGTTTAAATGGATTAAGCGGATTAAGTGCAAACCTCACAACACAAATTCTACACACACATTCATTCGAAAATAGCCCGAGAATGAAAACGGTAAGAATTGAAATGAAATTAGATAATGACGCGATTTACGGCATTGTTAACGACAAACAAGCTGAAAAATATTCAATCTTTGAAATGTAGGAGGTATCATAGATGGACATTAAAATTTCGAAGCTAGATGGTACTTCCTACCATTTAGAAGATTATAATATGATTGTTAAAGATGTGATTGTCGAAAGTATCGAAATGAAAGATGATTATCAAGATTATGAAGGCATGCATGGCAGACATCTTGTAAGTAGTTTATATCATTCACGTAAAATACATGTACCTGTATTTTTTGTGGCTGATGATAATTTAGATTACGCAATACAACGTAATTTGTTATATGAATTAGTGCAAGATGAAAAGCCGTTTTATATCCAAGAGTTGCGTAAACACGATAAAGTAAACTATAAATTCAAGAACACTTTAGCAAGCGATTATCAACAAGTTGATAATCGTGGCAGACCTATTTTTGATGATGATAATTTTCAAGTCAACGCTAAAAGGTATCTTGTTAAGTTGTCTAATATATTGTCTCCAGAGCAAAAAAACAATATAGGCAACGTAACATTAGAATTTGTAACGACTCATTTGCCATTTGCAGAGTCTGTTGAAACGAGTTTAGATTTGCACAAACAATTAATCAATGGGTTTTGGGCGTCTGATGATGACATTGATTTTGATGATACTGCAAAACAAACGTATATTTTTGATAATTTAAAAAGTGGTTCGGTTTATTATCACGGCACTGTTTCTAACAAGCAATTCAATATGTACAAAAAGGTCAGAATCACGATAGGTAAAGCAACGAATGATTTTCAGTGGTCTCTTTCTGGCAGTGACTTAATGCGTGTGAGTGGCGTCGATTTTAAGCCTGGTGATGTTTTAACGTACGACGGTTTAAGGATTACTAAAAACGGTAGATCTGTTGTGAATGAATCGAATTTGTCATTACCTGTGTTTTTGCCCGGATTTAACGAGTTTAGATTTAATCAAAATGTAAAAAAAGTCGAATTTGATATGCGATTTTATAGTAAGTAGGTAGATAAAGAGATGATTAAATTAAGAAACATTTTAGGTGAAGCATATTTTCTACAAGTGCCGACAGAACTGACAGAGCGTATAAGCGGTGAAAGTCAGTTGACGTTTAGCTTTGTGGAAAACGAAAGTAACAGAGAAATTGTAAATACTATTTCTAAAAAATGGCAAGTCACTAATGTTAGTGGTCAAAATGACGATAAAATATATACAGTTGTTTTAGTATCCAAAAATTCTAACTCTTTACTATCAAGTGTTACGGTGCATTGCAAAGAAAAGCAAATAGATGACTTAAAAGCAAAACGTATATATGACAATTTAACCGGTAGTTTTACAGGCGAACGCTTCTTTTCAACCATTTTTAAAGGAACAGGGTATAAATACAAACTTGACGCTAAAGTTAAAGCTTCAAAATTTGAAAATGCTGGCGATGGTGCCTCTGTACTTGAGACCTTTCAAAAAGGTTTAGAACGCTACAATCTTGAGTTTAAATATGTTCCGAAAACAAAAACATTTATTTTAACTAAAAAGGTCTTTCAAAAAGCAAACTATTTTATCGAAAATGGCACTAATGCTTTGAATTTCAAATTAGAAGAAGATTCTTCTGAATTTTATACTTATATACGTGGTTACGGTAACTATGATGACAACGAGAAGTTTCAAGAAGCATCATTACAACTTATATACAAGCATCCGTTAGCTGATGATATAGGTATCTATGAAGCACCTCCAATTATGGATGGTAGGATTAAAGATAAAGAAGTCTTACGTAATAAGATGATTAATACTGTTGATAACTCATTAAAAACCTCCTTGACGTTAGACTTCATCGCTTTGCAAGAAGAGTATGCAGAAGCGGTTCCGATTGTTGGTGATCACGTACCTGTTAAAGATGATATTATTGATGTTTTTGACTGGGTTAGAATTGTAGAAGTACAAACAAAACGCGACATCAACAATAATATATTTGATCAAAAAGCTACGCTTGGAGATTATAAAAAGCAGGATAGATACAATTCAAAAGTCAGTAATAGCGTTAGTCTTGCTAACAGTATTAGTGGCATTTCTACAGACATCAGAGATGCAAAAGATAGAATAAAAGGGTTTATGTCAGCAGCTAATAATGTACTAGACATGGGTAATGCGCTAAAAGCTGACTCGAAAGGTATAAAGTCTGTAAACAAGTTGCTGAACACTGTTTTTACACCTGACCAAGGCATTGCTATTAGCAATGATGGTGGAAAAAAGTTTGTCACTGCACTTGATGGCAACGGCATAAATGTTGATGTGGTGCCGGTTGCTACGACAACGAAAAACGGTTTAATGTCAAAAGATGACAAAATAAAATTAGATAATTTGAATGACGTAGGCTCAAGTAAACTTGGGTCTATTTTTTACAAGGAGGTAAATATTAATGCCGATCACACAAATTAGAACGATGACTTACAATGACGAAGAGGTCTATGCGAGAACGCATATACAAGGAGTAGATGGTTTAGGTAAGGCTAGTTCGACAATTGACGGATTAATGTCGAAAGAGGATAAGACCAAGTTAGATGGATTAGAGAACTTTGATCCATCTGTTTTAACGGAAGCGACAACTTCGAAGTCAGGCATTATGAGCGCTGCAGATAAAACTAAACTAGATGGCTTAAGACCATTTGACCCTGCAACTTTAACAAATGCGACAGCGTCTAAAGCGGGTTTAATGAGCCCTGCTGATAAAGCCAAATTAGATAAATTAAACACAAATTCTAAACCTTCCGGAACGGTAAATGGTGGTTCATCAGGTTCATCTGGGTCTAGTACATCTAGTAGCTCACAAATTTTAAATCGTAATGTGAATTTATGGCCAACTGAATCACAAAGGGTCACATTATCTAAAAAGTTATCTGAATGTGCGAATGGGATTGTGCTAGTTTGGCGTTTAGATGCATCAGATAATTTATACCATTATCAATATGTGCCTAAATATCATACAAATCACACTGAAGCTAAAGTAACGGAAATGATACCGACAAATGTTACGTCTAGTACAATTGAACATTGTATAAAAGTTGTCTATATTTACGATACTTATCTCGTTGGTGTCGCTGAAAATAGTAGTTCTAGTACGAAAGCGAACAAGATACGACTACATGAAATTTTAGAATTTTAGGAGGTTTGAAAATGAAGTTAAAGTTATCTAGTGTATTTCGTGATTTTAAAAAAGATGTCGAAAGTAACTTTAAAGAGATTGATAAGTTACTGACAGAGTTACCCGAAATCAAAAGTAAAACGAGCATTAAATATTTGGACAGTTTGATTGATAAACTTTTTACTAAACGATATGATCAGCTTCAAAAAGAAATCAGAGCGATTGTCTTGCCTGAAATGTCTCCCCTTGCAATTACAGAGGGTTATGAAAAGAGTTTGAGTGATTTAAAAGGAGAACGGCACACATCGCTTAAATCTCGATTAGATGCTGATTTAAATCAAATTAAAAGTCAATTACAAAAGACGTCTAATGATGATAGATTTATTGTGACTGAAAACGGTACAATCTTTCCTGATTTTGTTAAAAAGTCAAAGACAATCAAAAGTGTTAGAAAGATTGGGATTATCGGCGATTCTGTCGCAAAAGGCAGTAAGTCAAATAAGAATTTTGGTAAATACCTGTCTGAAAAGTTAGGTGCTACCGTACAGAATGAAGCGGTTAGTGGCGCTACTATGTCAATGGTCAAAGCTAGTTCTATTTATGAGCAAGCTTCAAAAATCAAAAATATGGACTTAGTCATTATTCAAGGCACGGATGACGACTGGTTACACAACGCTTCCACTGGCGTGCCTATCGGAATGAGTAAGACTAACGAAAAGACCTTCTATGGTGCGTTTTATAAAACAGTAGAATTGATTAAATCTAACAATACTAACGCTAAAATCATTGTAATGACTGCAACCCGTCAGTTACCTGTCAACGGTACCACAATTCGCCGCAAAGACACCGACCAGAATAGTCTAGGGCTTGATTTAGAAGCGTACGTAAACGCACAAGTGCTTGCATGTACAGAGTTGAATGTACCTGTATTTGATGCATATCATACGGATTTAATTGATCCATACAATCCAGCATTTAGAGCTAAATGTATGGTTGATGGCTTGCATCCGAATGAATTGGGCCATGAGGTTATAGTACATGAGTTACTCAAAAATTATTACTATTTTTACGGTTAAGAGGGGTGAAATTATAAATGGTCAATCAAGACTTATTTTACGATATTACTAAGCAAGGTACACTACAAGAAAAGCAACAATACTTAGTCACGCGTGTTGGTGACGGCGGACTTAAAACAGTAACAGTTACAGTGTGGTCAAATGGCACTCCATACAACTTAAACGGCCTTACACCAGTGTTTGAGGGTGTTAAATCAGATGGTGAAAAAATAATTGATACACGCGGGGCTATCGTATTAGATCCAGTAAACGGCGTATTTAGATATACATTCCCACATCAAGCAAGTACGGCGGAAGGTGAATATAGACAAGCCTTTTTCAAACTGAAACGTGGCGAACAAACAGATTCAACGCTAGAAGTTAAAATTAAAGTACTTAAAAATATGGTTGAATTTGGAATCAATTCCGAATCGTATTTTACAGAGTATCAGCAAAAAAAAGCTGAATTAGAAGATAAAATTAATACGTATTTAGAAGAATTAGGTACTAAAGCAACAGCTACAGAAGCTCAAGTGAAAGCAAATGCTACTCTAGCTAAAGCATTAAAACAGCAACTAGATTTGATTCAATCTATTGCAAATGAACGTGAGTTATTAACAAAAGGTGAATTTAACGAGGCACTCAATACTGTTAATAAAAATGTTGATGCGATTAGTTCAAAAATAGATACTTTAAAACAAAAAACTACTGAAGAATTAGAGCGTATTAAGGATGAAGTTAATGGCGTTAAGCCTGGTGTTCTACAAAACGTTGCTAACATTACAAAATCAGGAGTGTACTATTTTAACAGTACAACGCAAAATGTACCGACTCGCAATTCTAACAATGAGAATGGTTATATTGAAGCCGTAATGAAAGACGCTGACAACGGTATGATGACCATGCTTGGCGCAGGGTATTCTATCGAAAAATATAAAGGTAAACTACACGGGCGTTGGGTATCATCTTTACCTGTTAAGTTATGGTCAGGTAAAATTACGAAAGGGCAAACCGCAACATTAAGCGGTAATTGTCATGATTTTGGTAAATTGATGATTGAAGTAGTATATACAACTAATAGATTTGCAGTTGAATTGGTTAACATTCCTAACAACGGTAGTACTATTTTTATGAATAACATCGGAATGCGTAGTTCTGATGACATATATAAAAATGGTCGTTTGGATGAGGTTGTAATCCAAATTAAAGATGATACACATATCGTTTTAAAAGAGACTTTAAAAGCAACGGATGATGCTCAAGCAGTGGACTCAGATGCTTATATTACTGCAATTTACGGTATTTATTAAGAGCGCTCAGAATATATTAAGGCGGTGTTTGTTTGGATGAGATAAAGAAAATTAAACAAGAAATTGCTGATCTAACTGAACGTGTTGATGCTATCGAACAAATGACTAACGAAACAGCATCCCATGTGGTAACGCTGCGTCAAGAATATGGTCAAGGTCATAAAGATTTACAAGAATCGCATAAAGAGCTTAAAGACAAGCAAGAAAAAGTTGTCGAGGAAAATCTAGAGCAAACTAAAATTTTAAATCGTATTGAAGAACGCTATCAGATGCAAGTGGAAGTTGCTCAAAATAACGAGGGTAAGACGCTAGCTTTGAATAAGTGGCTTATTGGCGCTATTTGGGCGTTGGTAACAATCGTTATGATTGTTGTTATTACTGCATCTATCAATGCGTTAATGGGTTAGCTTGTTGCTTATACAAACGTAAATGTAAATAATTTTATAAGTCGGCACTTTACGTGTCGGCTTATTTTTTGAAAGTGAAGTGATGTCATGACACTACCTAAAACGGGTAAACCAACGGCAAAAGAGGTGGCTGACTGGGCAATAAATTTAATCGGCAGTGGTGTCGATGTAGATGGTTATTACGGGCGGCAATGTTGGGATTTACCAAACTATATTTTTAATCGTTTTTGGGGCTTTAAGACACCAGGTAACGCACGTGATATGGCTTGGTATCGTTACCCGGCGGGGTTTAAAGTGTTTAGAAACACTTCCAATTTTGTGCCTAAATCGGGTGATATAGCGGTGTGGACAGGCGGTAACTACAATTGGAATACATGGGGGCATACCGCAATAGTTGTTGGTCCATCAACAAAAGACTATTTTTACAGTGTAGACCAAAACTGGAACAATTCTAACGCTTATTACGGTAGTCCTGCTGCTAAAGTAAAACATAGTTATTTTGGTGTAACACACTTTGTTAGACCGGCATACAAAGCAGAACCCAAACCGTCACCTACACTACCACAAAGCAAGCCCGTTCCTGAAGATCCTGAACCGTCAAAAAAACCTGAATCGAACAAGTTTATTTATAAAGTGGTAACAAAAATCTTGTTTACTACTGCGCGAATAGAGCTAGTAAAAGCGAATCACTTTGTACACTACATTACAAAGTCAGAAAACTATAACAATAAACCTAATAAGATTGTTATTAAAAATGCAAACACAGCATTGTCTACTAATGATATTTACAAATACAGGCATGATTTGAAAGAAAAAGATATACCACACTTTTACGTAGATAGATTAAACGTTTGGGCGTGTAGACCAATAGAACAAAATGTTGAAGGACACAATAATGCTGTTGTATTATCTATCGCTGAAACCAGAAACGCATTAAGTGATAATTTTAAGATGAATGAAATAGAGTGTTTATCCGTAGCTAAGTCAATACTGAGTGCTAACAATAAAAAAATGGATTCTAAAACGATTAGCATAGACGATAATGAAGCGTGGAGAACGTTCAAATTGCACACTGGTAAAGATTCTTTGAAGTCCGGTAGTTTTACATCAAAAGACTATCAGAAGGCAGTCAGCAATCTAATTAAGCTATTTAAAGACAAAGATAAGTTGTTGAATAATAAACCAAAAGACATTGTAGAAAAAATAAAGATTAGAACAGTCGTTAAAGAAAATACAAAGTTTGTGCCTAGCGAGTTAAAACCTAGCAATAACATTAAGTACAAGCAAGACAGTAAAATTGATAGGATCGTTAGCAATTACAGCTTAAAACAAGCTTTAAATATTCAATTCAGCCTTAATCCAAAGCCACAAACCTCTAATGGCGTGACGTGGTATACAGCCAGCTTAAATCAAACTAGAGCAGCAATGAATACTAACCAAATTTTTAACGATAATGTGCAAGTTTATCAATTTTTGAAACTGAACCAATATCAAGGTATTTCAGTCGATAAATTAAACAAGTTGCTTGTGGGCAAGGGGACTTTATCTAGTCAAGGTCAAGCGTTTTCCGACGGTTGTAAAAAGTACGGCGTGAATGAAATTTATCTGATTGCACATGCGTTTTTAGAAAGCGGTAATGGTACATCATTCTTTGCAAGTGGTAGAACGGGTGTATATAACTATTTTGGAATAGGTGCTTTTGATAACAATCCAAATAACGCAATCGAGTTTGCACGTAGTCGTGGATGGACATCACCAGCTAAAGCGATTATTGGTGGCGCTGAGTTTGTTGGAAAAGGGTATTTTGATGTAGGACAAAATACACTTTATCGTATGCGTTGGAATCCGAAAAAACCAGGTACACATCAATATGCTACTGATATTAGTTGGGCTAAAGTGCAAGCGAAAATTATTAGTGCGATGTATAAAGCAATTGGATTAAAAGGTGAATATTTTATTTATGATCAATACAAAAAATAAAATTATGGAGGTACTTAAATGATTAATTGGAAAGTTAGAGTGAAAAAGAAAAGTTTTTGGGTGGCTATCGTTTCAGCAGCAGCCATTTTTATTACAAACGTAACTGGTGCGTTGGGATTAAATTATGCGCAACAAGTTGATATGGTAGTAAAGATAATCAATAGTGTCCTTACGTTGCTTGTTAGTTTAGGTGTTGTGGTTGACATGACCACAGAAGGTATTGGTGACAGTCATCAGGCGCTAGAATACGAACAACCACGAAAAAAATATTAAGGAGTGAGTTATTTTGAAAACATTTAGTGAAGCTAGAAGTCGTTTGCGGTGGTATGAAGGGAGATATATTGATTTTGATGGTTATTGGGCATATCAATGTATGGACTTAGCTGTCGATTACATTTATTGGTTGCTTGGCATTAGGATGTGGGGTAATGCTAAAGATGCGATTAATAACGATTTTAAAAATAAGGCTACAATTTATAAGAATACACCTTCATTTGTCCCACAAGTAGGTGACGTGGCGGTATTTAGGACTGGAATTTATAAACAGTTTGGGCATATTGGTATAGTTTATAATAGTGGTAACACAAATCAATTTTTGATTTTAGAACAAAACTTTGATGGTAATGCAAATACGCCTGCAAAATTAAGATGGGATAATTATTATGGATGTACGCATTTTATCCGTCCTCATTACAAAAATGAGAATATCGCATCTAAAATCGCTAATAAAATTAACCCCCCATCACATAAGGCGGCAGGTAACGGGGCTATTAAGATTGTCAGCGGGAGTAGAGCGCCTTATAACTTAAAATGGTCAAAAGGTGCTTATTTTAATGCAAAAGTTGATGGTTTAGGCGCTACATCTGCCACTCGTTACGGTGACAGCCGTGCTAATTATCGTTTTGACGTCGGACAAGCTGAATATGTGCCAGGCACTTTAATTTATGTTTTTGAAATTATTGATGGTTGGTGTCGGATTTGTTGGAATAATCATAATGAATGGATCTGGCATGAAAGATTAATTGTAAAAGAGGTATTCTGATAATAATTAAGGGGCGGTCATTGCGACAGTCCTATTTTTTTATCTAAAACTTGGAAAAGATACTCGATCACCTAAATTTATGTGTAGTATAAAGGTTGAGATACACCATGCAGAGGCTGGGACATAAAAGTCTTTAACTAGAGAGAAAGAGGCTGGGACATAAATCCCAGCCTCTTTCAGCATCTTGGCAGTAGATGACTAATTTGAAAAATGCGCTTGTATCAAGATTTTTTTCTAGTCATCCTTGCCGGGGTGGGACTACGAAATATTTTTATTCAAATTAGATTTCTGTCCCGCTCCCAAAATTACAGAGTACTAAAACTTAGGTGGGTATTTTGTTGTTTGGGTCCCTAAAAAGTCCCTAAAATTTAGTTTTATATAGTGTGTTATTGATAGTCAAAATACAAATAACCCCGTAGATACGGGGTTTTTAATTCCAAACAGTGTTTAAATTACTGATATAAACCCCCTCGAAGGGAATCGAACCCCTATTTTAAGAACCGGAATCTTACGTGTTATCCATTACACTACGAGGGGATAATAAATAAGTAACACTACTAGTTTACAAATCTTACTGTTGTAGGTCAATATAATACTTATGAACAATTAAAGAAATAGGTTGATATTTTTGACCATGTTTGACTTTTGGGTTAAAATGAATTTAGTATTTAGAAACAAGGAGGCAATTACGTATGAATTTAATTCCTACAGTTATTGAAACAACAAACCGTGGTGAGCGCGCGTATGATATTTATTCACGCTTATTGAAAGACCGTATTATTATGTTAGGTTCAGCGATTGATGACAACGTTGCTAATTCAATCGTCTCCCAACTATTATTCTTACAAGCTCAAGATGCTGACAAAGATATTTATTTATATATTAATTCACCAGGTGGTAGTGTATCTGCTGGATTTGCTATTTATGATACGATTCAACACATTAAACCTGATGTACAAACGATTTGCGTAGGTATGGCTGCTTCTATGGGATCCTTCTTACTTGCAGCAGGTACTAAAGGCAAGCGTTTCGCATTGCCTAACGCTGAAGTAATGATTCATCAACCTCTAGGTGGTGCACAAGGACAAGCAACTGAAATTGAAATTGCAGCTAACCACATCTTAAAAACGCGTGCTAAATTAAATAAAATTTTAGCAGAACGTACTGGACAATCTATTGAACAAATTGAAAAAGATACAGATCGTGATAACTTCTTATCAGCAGATGAAGCTAAAAATTATGGCTTGATCGACGAAGTTATGCAACCTGAAAAATAATAACCTGTAGTTGGAAAGAGGTCGGGACAAAAGTGTTTGAGGTTTGAGCAGGGGGCCCCAACAAAGAGAAACTGGTAAACCAGTTTCCGCAAGCTATACAAGTTGGGGTGGGGCCCCAACAGAGAGAAACTGGCAAACCAGTTTCAATAAGCTATGCAAGTTGGGGTGGGCCCCAACACAGAGAGGCTGGGACATAATGGTCTTTGACTAGAGAGAAAGAGGCTGGGACATAAATCCCAGAAAAAATAGCACTCAGATGATTTATTTCATTTCATCTGAGTGCTTCTTCATATTCCATACTTCGTATTATTGGCTCGCTTTCCTAGGGTGCCGTCTCAGCCTCGGTCTTCGACTGGCACTGCTCCCT